>CAZTTG010000056.1:0-39760 GCA_964615935.1 uncultured Planctomycetaceae bacterium
CGCTCCCAGTCCCACTGATCGACGTAGGAGCTGTGGTCGTGATCGAGGAAGTAGTCCTTGCGCACGGCCTTCATGTCGGTGCAGATGCCCTCGCCGACGTCACAGCCGAACTGCTTGAGCGCCCAGCGTTTCCACTTCGTGGCTGCCTGGACGACCTGGCCGTTGAGCCTCTTGTCGAGGCCGAGGCCGGCCGGGAACTCCACCGGGGTCCGCGAGCCGTCGCGGTCCAGCATGTCGTTGAAGCCGCTCTCCCGGGTGACGATGAGCGGCACCTGGACCATCTGCAGGCCCAGCTCCTTGCAGAGGTTCTCCTCGATGTAGGTCTTGGCCGCGAAGACGGCCTTCATGGTCTCCATCGGCGTGAGGATGGATTCGTAGTTGTCCGGGAGAATCTTCGCCACCTCGGGGTAGGTGGAGATGCCGGGGCCGGCCAAGTCAGCAGTCTTGTCTGTCATGTGTTCACCTCACGGATTGAGAATCATCTGACCATCGCGCTCCACGCGAGTTTTCCTCTCGATGCGCAAATGGCGAACCAGGATAGCGCCTGCCGCCCCGAAGAGAAGCCCCGGGCGCGCCGAAAACCGGCTGCGGGGCGGCCGGGGGCCGGCCGGGTCGGGCTCGCGCGGGCTAGCCGAACAGGTCGAGGAGCACCCCGGGGCTGCCGGCGTCCTCGAGGGCCCCGGCCATCGCCTCCCTCAGCTTCAGCATGCTGACGGCCGCCGTCCGCTGGGTCAGCCGGTCGAAGCTCGTGCTGAAGAGATCCCGGAGGTCCGTTCCCAGGCGCCCCAGGGCCGCGCGCAGCGCGCCGTCCTGGGCGGACTGGCGCTCGGACCCGGCGCTCGCGGCGGCCTCCTGGCCGCCCGGCTCGATGCCGAGCGCGGTGAACAGGGAGCTGGAGCCGTCGGCCAGGACCAGCGGATCCCCGGGGGTCTGGGACTGGATCATCACCCTGCCGGTGGGCTCATGGAAGGTGGTGGTCGCGCCCGCCTCTGAGGTGCTGATGCGGTCGAGCCCGCCAGCTTCGCCGCAATGAAGAAGCCCGTGTCGTCGCTTCCCAGGACGATCTGCCCGGCGGCCCCGGACGTCATCTGGGTCAGGCTGACGGTCTCGGCCTCCGGGTCGAAGGCCGCCACCACGCCCGCGTTGGAGCTGGTGATGTGGCTCAGCAGGGTGTTGATGGTGTCGCTGGCCAGGACGTCGATCTGAGTCCCGTTGACGTGAACGAGCCGGCGCTCACCAACTACCCGTACTCCAGGTTGGGCCGGTCGTTGCCGATCCCGTCGAAGGCCTTGTCCGGGTCCACGGCGCTGCCGACGGTGTCCCACACCGAGATCTGGAAGGTCTCGCTTCTCCTCACGGTTCCGGCGGAGAGGGACAGGGTCAGCCCGTTGCTCAGGGTGACCGGCTCGCCGGGGACGTACCCGCCGCCGATGGAGATCTCATCGATCTTGGAGCCGGAGCTCCTCCGGACCTCGACGTTGAATTGGCCTCGCCGACGGTCCTGTTCCTCTTGAACTTGAACGTCAGGACGTCGTCGCCCTGGGCGCCCGAGTAGATCCCGTCCCGGATCGGCGTGTCGGTCGAGGATCCGCTGATGGTGGGGCTGAACGGGCCGCAGGAGGTCGGCGTGGCGTTGACCTCTGCGATCGACGCCCGCCTGTCGATCGGCGCGGTGCCGAACGCAGCCTGCGAGCGGGGACGGATGAAGAGGGACGTCCCCAGATTCGGTAGTGACACTCCTCCCAGCCCGAGAATGCTCACGCCAGCGCCTCCCCGTGATCCCACCGCGGCGCCTCACCGCGACACGCCGCGGCGTGTCCGGGCTGGGGATCGGATCGCGGCATCGCCGAACCTCAGCGAAAGCCGGGATTCCGGTCCGCTCAGGCGATCACGGCCCCCACTCGCACAGCGATTCCACGTACTCCGCCGAGCCGTCGCGCAGCCAGCCGTCGAGCTGGGCGGGCTCCTTTAGCTGCTGCCCGCGGAAGCGGGACACCGCCAGGAAACGGCAGTCGGCCCGCGACAGGGCGGTCATGTCGCTCCACAGCTTCTCGAACTGCGCGATCGGGAAGACGTCCTCCTGGCCGTGGCCCCAGCGCTTCTTCACGTCCTTGAGCGTGACGTAGGTGGGCATGTGCCGGGCCATGGCGCGCACCGCCCCGGCCACCCATTCCGCGTCGGCGAGGTCCGGGCGCGAGAGCCCGAAGAGCTCCAGCAGGCGGTCCAGGTCGATCCAGGTGGTCATCGAGTTGTAGTAGCCCAGGTCGAACTCGTCCTCCTCGCGGGGGAGCGCCAGGCTCTCGACCAGCCGCACGCGGCCGTTGACCCGCGCCAGGCCGCCGCCGCGGTCCTCCACCCGCCGCGGCACGACCTCGAAGGAGAGGGCGCCGCCCCGCTCGAGGTGCAGGCCCAGGAGGCCCGGGTCCACGTCCGCGCCCAGGGTGTCCACGTTGTGCAGCAAGAGGGTGCGGAGCTCCGGCCGCTCCTCGACGAGCCGCGTCAGGGTGCCGTTCAGCAGCAGGTTGGGCACCTCGTACCAGTGGCCCACCGGGTGCAGGCACTGCATGGGGAGGTTGTCGCGGTAGTCCGAGCCCTCGCCGCTGGCGCGGGCCCAGCCGATCAGCGCCGCCTGCAGGCTCTCGCGCACCTTCTGCGCCTGCTCGTCCAGGAGCTGCGTGGCGGTCTCCTCCCAGGCGAAGCGCAGGTCGCGCTCCATGGGGACCATGCGCAGGCCCACCGAGCGGCCGCGGGAGAGCCGCAGCGGGCCCTCGTAGCCGTAGCGCTCGTTGCGCGCCAGCCAGGTCTCGATGGGGCCGTGGGTCAGGTAGCTGGTGGTGACCACGTGGGGCACGGGCGCTCCGGCCCGGCGGCCCGCGCGGCGCGACTTGGCGAGATGCACCTCCAGGAAGGTTCGGTGCCGGCCGGCCAGGCGCGCGAAGGGGTTGAGCGCCTTGACCACCCCGGCGCCCGCGGTCCAGCGGCTGCCCGAGCCGGCCGCCAGGGTCACCACCGCGACCTCGCCCCGCTCCAGCGCCTCGCGGCCGCGATCGGCGCGGTCCGCGGCCAGCTCGCCGGCGTCGAGCACGTCCCCCGGCTCCACGTCCTCGATGGCCGTGTCGGCCGGCAGCCGGTTGCGCGCCAGGCCGATCCGGCCGCGCTGCAGGTCGGTCTGGATCTGCCGGTGCTGCTCGGCGTCGAAGCCGTTCTCGGAGAGGAGCTCCTCCAGGCTGGCGCCGGCCCCGCTCGCCCCGGCGGGGCGGGGGAAGAGCCGGTCGAAGAGCGACTGCACCATGCCGCGCAGCTCGGGGCGCTCGCGGCAGGCGGCCCCGAAGCGGTCCAGCTCGGCCCGCGTCTGGGGCGGGAGCTGCATGGGATCCAGGCGCAGCAGCGGCGGGACGCGCAGGGCGAAGTAGTCGGCCGGCAGGGCGCTCTCCTCCTCGAGCAGGTCGGCGAAGCTGCCCCGCTCGTTGATCGAGAAGTCGTAGACCACCGGCTCCATGGCGAAGGGCATGGCGTGCTCCAGCTCGCCCTTGAGCTGGGCCATGCGCTGGGCCAGGCGGTCCTGGGCCTCGACCCGCACCCGCGGATCCAGGATGAAGCCCATGCCGCCGCCGGACATGCCGCCGAGCATCCAGAAGCCCCAGAAGCGATCGCCGAAGTCCGCGCGCGCGCAGGCGATGAGCCGCTCGGTGTAGAGGTTGCTGGCCCAGGGGATGATGGCCTGGAGCGGGCCGGTGAAGTTGCCGGTGGTGGCCTGTCCCAGCCGGCGGACGTCCCCCTCGCGCAGCGAGTCGAGGACCTCGCGCCACACGGAGAGGGTGCGGCCGCGCGCGGCCCACTCGCTCTCGCTGCGCAGGAGGTACTTCTCGGTCACCATCTCCAGGATGGGTCCGACGTCCTGGGCCATGCCGCCGTGGACCAGCACCAGGCTGTCCTGCAGGGCCTGTCGCGCGTGAATCGGAGCCTCCTCGGAGTCCAGGATGTGATGGTCCGGCAGGAGGCGGCCGCGGCTGATGCCCAGCTCGGGATCGCCCTCCCGGGCCAGCACGCCCTCGATGCGCTTCATCCCCGGCCACAGCCCGCCCGAGTCCTGCCAGCCGCCGCCCGAGCCGGCCAGCCACTCGCCCAGGATCGCGCGCGCGGCCACCACCCGGCGCTCCTCTTCCTCGAGCGGGCCCGCGAGAGAGCGGGCCTGGCTGGTGGCGCGCATGCACAGGGCGATGAGCGAGGCCAGCAGGTTGGTCGAGACCGCCAGGCGCGAGCCCTTGGGGATGCCGCGCACGTGGCTGATGATCTCCAGCCCCAGGCCCGGGCCGACCAGGCGCGCCAGCAGGTCGTCGAGCGTGCAGTCCGAGCCCTCCAGCCCGGGGGGGACCAGCCCCGCCGCGATCACCGCCGCCTTGAGCAGGCCCAGGTAGTCGCGCGCGTAGTCGAAGACCTCGGAGGCCTCGCGGATCTCGGCGGTGGCCCCGAGGTCCACGCTCACCAGCCGCAGCACCGGCTCGTCGATCACCCGCAGCCAGGTCTCGATGGGGGGGAGCGGCTCCTCGTCGCGCCCGCGCACGCCCAGATCGATGGAGACGTTGAGCACCCGCGCGCCCTCGGGATAGTCCATCCCCAGGAAGAAGATGTCGCTCCAGCCGCTGTGGGTCAGGTCCATGCGCACGGGCGTCGACTCGCGCAGGAGGGGACGCCGACCGTCGTGGGCCTGCCGCAGCAGCTCGGGGCGCACGCGCAGCGCCTGGTCGGCCGGGTGCCCGGTACGGAACATCCACTGGTTGCCGCGCAGCGTGCGCACGCTGCGCCGCACCTGGTCGGCCAGGGTCTGGAAGCCCAGGGCGCGGTAGGCCGCGGCCAGGGCGCTGGAGATGGCCTCGCCGGGGCCCTCGGCCGCCTGGACCCCGAGGAAGTAGTCGATGGCCTCCTCGAAGCGCCGCATCAGCAGGTGGTGGTAGCCTCCGAAGGGGATGCGGCCGGCGGCCCGCAGCCGCGGGTCGAGCGGCAGGTGGAAGCGGTGGATGGCGTAGAGGAAGAAGAGCGCCCGCACGCGCTCGTAGAGGTTGGGGCACTCGCGCCAGAAGGCCTCCAGGGCGGCGCACTCGGCCTGCAGCCCCTCGAGGTCGAGCTCGCGGCAGATCGCGTCCAGCGCGCGGTCGCGGGTCGCCGGGTCCCCGGAGGTGATCGTGGAGACGAGGCGGGAGGGCATGGCGGGCTCTCAGCCCCCCTGCTCGCGGTCGGCGAAGAGCTCGACCAGCCCCCGCAGCACCTCCTCGCGGTCGGCGCCCTCCAGGGCCAGGGCCAGCTGGGCCTGGAGCAGGCCGTACTTGAGCCCGATGTCGTAGCGCCGGCCGCGGGGCTCGAAGGCCAGGTAGCGCTCGCGCCGCGCCAGCCGGGAGAGGGCCGTCGAGAGGTCGGGGCAGTCCCCCGCGGCGATGATCTCGAAGACCGCCGGGGTGAGCACGTGCATGCCGAACAGGCACAGGTAGTGCCCCGCCCGCAGCCCGGGGACCGATAGGTGCTGCTCGGCCAGGGTGGGGGTGGGCTTCTCCAGGATCTGATCGACCTGGAACAGATCCTCCCGCCGCGGGACCGGCTTGCCGCCCATGGCGCCGTAGTTGCACAGCCGCCCCTCGCGCGTGGCCTGCACCGCGGAGACGGCGCACTCCTCCGAGCGGGCGACCTCCACCAGCTGGCTCGCGCAGGAGCGGTCGGCGCGGCTGACGTACAGGTGGTCACCCACCAGGTGCAGGAAGGGGGCGTCACCGACGAACCGGCGAGCGAGCAGCAGCGCCTGGGCGTAGCCCCGCGGCTCCTCCTGGTGGATGAGCTGAATCCGGGCGGAGAGCTCGCCCGCGGCTCGCTCCAGGGCCTCCTCGTCACCCGGGTGGATCACCAGGCCCATCCGCTCGACGCCGGCGCTCTGCGCCTCCTCCAGGAGGATCTGCAGGGCGCTCTTGGGCTGGCCGTCGCGGTCGACGAAGGAGTGCAGCGGCAGGGCCCGCTGGTCGGGGCCGGCCAGGGTGAGGACGGCCTTCTGGATCGGTGCGCTCACGCCGGGATCCACCATGACACGGGGCGCGGTCGGGGTCAACGGCGCGCTGGACCAGGGAGGAGCAGGTGCTATCCTCGCGGCCGTCCACCGACATCCCGGATCGCAACCGGCACGCGAGCAGCGCCCCATGAAGAAGAAGCTGGCCGTCCTCATCGTCATCTTGATCCTCGTCGTCCTGGCCTCCCCGTGGCCAGCTCGATGATGGGCGAGGACATCGAACGGGGCCTGCGATTCCTGAACCTGGAGGAGGCCTTCGGGGACGGGAGCTCCCCGGTCTCCGAGGTCGCCCTGGCGAAGATCGAGCACGTCGCCAGGCGGGGCAGCATGCCGCCGGGCCGCTACCTCGCGCTGCACTGGGACTCCAGCCTGAGCGGCGAGGACGTTCGCGTGCTCCAGCAGTGGATCGACGAGGTCCGCGAGGAGCACTACGCCACGGGAGCGGCCGCCGGGGAGCACGCGCTCGGCGCGGTTCAGCCCCTGACGCCCCCCGAGAACCTCGACGCGGAGATGGTGGCCCTGGGGGACCGCCTCTATCACGACACCCGCCTCTCGGGCGACGACACGGTCTCCTGCGCGAGCTGCCACGGGCTGGACAAGGGGGGCACCGACCAGCTCCAGTTCTCGGAGGGGATTCGCGGACAGGTGGGGGGGATCAACTCGCCCACCGTCTTCAACGCCGGCTTCGCCGTCCGGCAGTTCTGGGACGGCCGGGCCGCGGACCTCGTGGAGCAGGCCGGCGGTCCGGTCACCAACCCGATCGAGATGGGCGCGGAATGGCCCGACGTGATCGCCAAGCTGGAGCAGGATCCGGGCTACGTCCTGGCCTTCGGAGCGCTCTTCGAGGACGGGATCACCCAGGCCAACGTCCAGGAGGCCATCGCCCACTTCGAGGAGTCGCTGGTCACCCCGGGCTCCGACTTCGACGCCTGGCTGATGGGCGACGCCAACGCCCTGGGCGTCGAGGCCCACGCGGGCTGGGAGCTCTTCCAGGACCGCGGCTGCGTCACCTGCCACGTCGGCGCGGCCCTCGGGGGGCAGTCCTTCGAGTACATGGGGCTGTACCAGGACTACTTCGCCGAGCGGGGCGAGGTGGGCGAGGCCGACCTGGGCCTCTTCAACTTCTCCGGGCGGGAGTCCGACAAGCACCGGTTCAAGGTGCCCACCCTGCGCAACGTCGCCGTCACCTGGCCCTACTTCCACGACGGCTCGACCAGCGACCTCGAGGAGGCGGTGCGCGTCATGGCGCGGTGCCAGTGCGACGAGGAGCTGGACGAGGCGGGCGTGACGCGGGTCGCGACCTTCCTGCGGGCCCTGACCGGCGACTTCCGGGGGAAGCGCCTGGAGTAGGGGGTCGGGCTCAGTCCCCTCGCCGCCGGATCCGCTCGACCGCGAAGGCCAGCAGGGGGTCCTTCTCCTGCGCGAAGGGCCGCAGGAGTTCCTCGGTCACGGGGACGTCGGGGAGGATTCCGTGCCGGTCGTCGCCGGGCCGCGGCCGGGGCCCGAAGAATTGCTTGTGCGACACGCCGACGGGGATCCGGCTGTGCGCCAGCGTCAGCTCGAAGACGTCCCCGAAGGAGGTGGCCAGGCCGCCGGTCTCGAAGCCGATGATCTCGCCCGCCTGGTAGTCGCGGAACATGGTCGCGAAATCGGCGGCCGAGGAGAAGGTGCCGTTGTCCACCAGGAGGGTTGCGCGGCCCTCGAAGAAGGCCTCGGGACGCTCCCGTCGGACCTCGTCCAGGGCCTCGGTGACGACCAGGCCCTCGAGGTCGGCGTACTGCCGCCAGTACTCGCTCCGCTCCAGCAGGTCGGGCGACAGCCGGACGCGGATCGTGGAGAAGGAGCGAAAGGGGCCCTCGTGCAGGTACTGGAAGATGTGCTCGCCCATGGAGGAGCTGCCGCCGCCGTTGCCCCGGATGTCCAGGATCAGCTCCTCGACGCCCCGATCCCGGAGCTCGTCGAAGAGCCGGTCGATCCTCTCCATCTCCTCGGAGGAGCGCAGGAAGGAGGGGTAGACGAAGTGGCCGATCCGGCCGCCGTCCAGGTACTCGATGCGCGTGCCGCCGGACGGGCGGCGGCCGCCCGACACCGGTCGGAGCTCCTGGAACTCCTCCAGGCTCACCGGCTGCAGATCGATGTGGATCAGCTGGCCGCGCTCGTCGCGCCGCGTCAGGACGAACTCGTCCACCTCGTCGAAGACCCCCGTGAACCACCACCAGAAGGCCTGGCGGTTGACGAAGCGGCTGGCCCTGAAGGGCAGGATCTCGCCCGAGCAGCGCTCGAGCGCGGGCCGGATGAGCTCCTCGAAGCCCACGCCGTCGATGGTCACCACCTCGCGGCCCTCCAGGCCCTCGGGGCGGCTGGCGGTGAGGTAGAAGGCGCCGCCGCGGAACTCGACCAGGAAGGGCGGGAAGCGGCTCCCCTCGGCGACCGTCGCGTCGAGGGACTGCCTCCAGTGGATCGAGGTATGGCCGTCCTGGAAGAAGGCCGCGGCGCGGTAGAGCACCCAGGCGAGGTCCTTCACCGAGAGCCGGCCCTCCTCGTCGAGCCGGCTCCCCAGCTCGTCCACGACCTCCCTGCGCAGCGCGAGGTAATCCTGCGCGCTCGTCTTGGCCAGCAGGTCGGGGTGGATCCGCTCCAGGTCCTCGAAGAGCTGGGTGGCGTCCGCCACGGCCTCGGCCAGCGAGAGGCTCGTGCGGGGGAAGCGGAACTCCTCGTCGTAGCTCCCCTCCCACAGGCTCTCGTCTTTCCTGAACACGTAGGCCGAGCGGGGCCCGTGGAAGCGGTTGTTGATGTCCACCACCAGCTCGTTCGTGCTGCCGGCGTAGACCGCGACCTTGGCGTCGGAGTAGGGGCTCTGGCCCACGAAGATGAGCCGCAGGTCATGGGCGGCGAACTGCCGGTCGTGCAGGCGGAGCTGGCCCTCCTCGACCCTCGCCCCTAGCGGCTCGGCGGCCGCCTGCAGCAGGCGGGAGCCCTCGTGGAGGGTGGTGAAGAGGACGAAGCCCCCGGTGAGCTTCTCGCGCAGCTCCGCCTCCTCCATGCCCAGGGCGTTGACCAGCTCGGCCCCGCCGAAGAAGTGGTCGCGGAAGGAGCGCACGAAGCGCACCGCCTCGGCCCGACCCTCGGCCTCGGGCAGCTCGTACACGACGCAGCGGACGGCCCCGAGGGTCTCGTTGATGGTCAGATCCTCGGCGCGGACGCCGGGGACGAGCAGCCCGAGGATGGCGCAGATGGCGGTGGCCGGTCGGATCATCTCGTCTCCTTCGCGTGGGCTCCCGCGCTCGGAGCTCGCGGGCGGGCATCGACGGCGTCCAGAGGGCGCTAGGATACTAGCCCCGCTCCGGCGAGTTCGCGCCGAGCGCCGGGCTTTTCGGCGCCGCGCGCTCGCGGAGCGCACCGCCCTGCGTAGGGGTAACCGGGGCCGGGGAGGTGTGGACCCCGGCTTCACCGTGCTTTCTAATGACCCGCCAGCAGCGGAGCGCCGATAAGGGCGTTCGATCCAGGTCCAGTCCATGTCCCTCGAGCCGTACCCCGCCACCCTGAGCGGATGGGGCCGCAAGCCCGCGCGCGCGGGCCTGGAGGTCACGTCGGAGGACCTGCTGCAGAGCACGGCCGGGGCGGCCCTGTGCCGCGGCCTGGGCCGCTCCTACGGCGACTCCGCCCTGCCGGCGGCCGAGGGCGACCTGGTGGCCAACACCACCCTGGCGGACCGCATCCTGGCCTTCGACGCGGAGACCGGGGTGCTGCGCGCCGAGGCCGGCCTGTCCCTGTGGAAGCTCAACCGCCTGCTGCTTCCACGGAGGTGGTTCACGCCGGTCACGCCCGGCACCCAGCACGTGACCCTGGGGGGCATGGTCGCCTCCGACGTGCACGGCAAGAACCACCACGTGGACGGCTGCTTCGGCGAGCACGTGCTGAGCCTGAAGCTGCGCCTGGCCGACGGACGGCAGATCGAGTGCTCCGACGACGTGGAGCCGGAGCTCCTGCGGGCCACCATCGGGGGGATGGGGCTCACCGGGCACATCCTCGAGGTCGAGGTGCGGATGAGCCGGCTCCCCTCGCCGTGGATCTGGGGCGAGAGCGAGCGCATCCCACACCTGGACGCCATGGTGGAGGGGCTGAAGCGGGCCGCCGACGAGTGGCCCATGACCGTGGGCTGGGTCGACTGCCTGGCCCGCGGCGCAGAGCTCGGCCGCGGCATCCTGATGAAGGGGCGCTGGGCCGAGGCCCGCGAGGCGCCCGCCGCCCCGCCCCGGTTCAAGGGCAGCCTGGCGGTGCCGGTGCAGTTCCCGGCCTTCGCCCTGAACCGCCTGACCATGAAGGTGTTCAACCAGCTCTACTACTGGAAGCACGGGCGGTCCGTCCGGCGGGGCATCCAGCACCCCGGCTCCTTCTTCTACCCGCTGGACGTGCTGGACGACTGGAACCTGATCTACGGCAGCCGCGGCTTCACGCAGTACCAGTGCGTCCTGCCGCACGCGGAGGACAACGGACCGGCGCGGCGCTTCCTCGAGGCGTTCGTCGAGGGGGGCGGGATGTCCTTCCTGTGCGTGATCAAGGACTGCGGCGCGGAGGGGAAGGGGATGCTGTCCTTCCCGCGCCCCGGCATCTCCATCGCCATGGACTTCCCCATCCACGCGGAGAGGACCCAGCCCTTCGTCGACCGCCTCAACGAGCTGGTGATCGCCGAGGGAGGCCGGGTCTATCTCACCAAGGACAGCTTCACGCGGGCGGAGCACTTCCGGGCCATGGAGCCGCGCCTGGAGGCCTTCAACGCGGCGCGCCGCCGGTGGGACCCTCAGGGTCGCCTGCGCAGCGCGCAGTCGGTCCGGCTGCTGGGAGACGCCGTCACGCCGGGAGGCCGGCAGGACGCGCGAGACGACGAGGACCAGAGCGCGGTCGGGGTGCGACCGCACTCCAGCGGAGAAGGCGCATGAAGGTAGCCATGCTCGGAGCCACCCGGGGGATGGGTCGCGCGCTGGCGCGGCTGATGGCCGCTCGCGGCGACCGGATGTTCCTGATGGAGCACGTCCCCGCCGAGCTGGAGCGCTCGGCCAGCGATCTGGAGGCCCACGGGGCTCCGGAGCCGGTGGATACGGCCCACTGCGACCTGCTCGAGCCGGAGACCTTCGCGCCGGCCCTGGCCAGGGCCGAGGAACAGCTCGAGGGGCTGGACGCGGTGGTCGTCACCGCGGGGCTGTTCGACACCCAGGAGGTGCTCGAGGAGGACACCGAGAAGACGTGGCGGCTCCTGCTGGCCAACTACGCCAACACGGTCCTCTTCTGCGAGGAGGCCCGCAAGCGGATGCTGGCCCGCGGCGGCGGGATCCTGTGCGTGTTCAGCAGCGTGGCCGGCGACCGCGGACGCAAGCCGGTGATCCTCTACGGCTCGTCCAAGGCGGGGCTCTCGCACTACCTGGAGGGGCTCGATCACAAGTTCCGCGCCGACGGATTGAAGACCGTGTGCGTCAAGCCCGGCTTCGTCAAGACCGGCATGACCGCGGGTCTGAAGCCCCCGCCCTTCGCCGGCACGCCGGAGGAGGTGGCGCGCCTGGTGCTGAAGGCCATCGATCGCGGAACTCCGGTGGTCTACGTGCCGCGGATGTGGCGGCTGGTGATGCTGGTAATCCGCCACCTGCCGAGGTTCGTCATGCGGAGGATCGGCTTCTAGCCCGGACCGGGGCGCGCGGGCCGCCCGGGGCGCGGCGGGATCGAGAATGCCCGGCTCCCGGGGGCGCTCCCCGCCCCGGCAGGGTATGCTCCCCGGCCCTCGACTCCGACTGCACCGCCTCTCCAGAGCCCTCCACGGGAAGACCCCATGTCCACGAGATCGAACCTCCTCCTCCTCCTCGCGGCGATCCTGACCGGAGCCGCCCTCGCCTCGTGCAAGGAGTCCACCGAGCCGGCCGGAGGCGGTGGCGAGGGCGCGGTCGACGTCCCCGGCCTCCCGCAGCCGGAGACGAGCCCGACCGGCCCGAAGGCGATCGAGATCCCGGAGGGCGCGGAGATCCTCACCACGGACTCCGGCCTGCAGTACGTCGTGCTGGTCGACGGCGAAGGGGGCGAGAGGCCCGGCCCGTCCGACAAGATCACGGTGCACTACACCGGGATGCTGGACGACGGAACGGTCTTCGACTCCTCGGTGCAGCGCGGCGTGCCCGTGCCGGTGATGATGGGTCGGGTCATTCCCGGCTGGGCCGAGGGTCTCAAGCTCATGACCCCCGGTTCGAAGTACATCCTCGTGATCCCCCCCGAGCTGGCCTACGCCGAGGCGGGCTTCCCCGCCGCGCAGATTCCGCCCAACGCCCGGCTGACCTTCGAGATCGAGATGCTCAGCTTCGAGAAGGGGCCCGCGCTTCCCGAGTTCCACGCGGGGAATCCCGAGGCTCAGGTGACGACCGAGTCCGGCCTGGTGTACGAGGTGATCCGGCCGGCGGAGGGCGCCCCCCCCAAGGAGGGGGAGATGGTCCACGTGGCGTTCGCCTTCTGGAACCAGGAGGGGAAGCTGCTCGACTGCAGCGAGCAGCAGGAGTCGCCGGTGAAGTACCCGGTCGGCCAGTCGAGGCTGGGGATCTTCAACCAGGCGACGCTGCTGGTCGAGGAGGGGGCCCGGTATCGCTTCGTGGTTCCGCCCGAGCTGGCCTTCGGTGCGGCCGGGGCTCCCCCCATGGTCCCCCCCAACGCCACCACGATCTGGGAGCTGGAGGTGATCCAGGTCATGCGGCCCCTCGAGGTCCCCGAGTTCAGCCCGACCCCTCCCGAGAAGCTCGTCACCACCGAGAGCGGTCTGGGCTACGAGGTGATCCGCGAGGGGACCGGCGCCTCCCCCAAGCTGGGCCAGGAGGTGACCGTCCACTACGCCGGGTGGCTGGATGACGGAACCCTCTTCGACAGCTCCTACGGGCGGGGCGACACCAGCAGCTTCCGGCTGGGGATGGTGGTCCCGGGCTGGAACGAGGGGCTCCAGCTCATGAAGGAGGGGGGTATGTGGCGCTTCACCATCCCGGGTGAGCTGGGCTACGGCGAGCGCGGCTCCCCCCCCAAGATCCCGCCCGACGCCACGCTGATCTTCCTGGTGGAGCTCGTCTCCATCGGTGAGTAGGCCCGCGCACCGGCGGAGGGGTGGTCGCCAGCGCCGCGGCTGGTAGAGTCTGGAGCTGCCCGGCAGCGTCGCATGAGCCGCCCCACTCCGCTCCGATGGCCGGCCCTGGTGCTGGCCGCGCTCCCGCTGGGGACGACCGCCGTCCCCGGTCAGGGCTCCGATCCCCTGCCGGTGGAGGTCGCCGCCGTCGCCTCGACCGTGAGCGATGGGGGGGAGCTCACCCTGCGGCTGGCGTGCACGCCGCTGGAGGACCTCTCGCGGCTCTTCGCGCTGCGCGTGGCGCTGACGTCCCTCGAGGACGTGGCCGTCGACGAGCACCCGCTCGAGCCGCGCACCACGCGCTGGCGCGCGGGCCAGACGATCGACTGCCAGCTCAGCCTGGCCCTGCCGGAGGAGGCGGACCTCGAGCCGGGTGAGTACGTCGCGGTCCGCATCGGCTTCGTCGAGCAGGGGCGCGACCGGGCGCGTCCTCCCGCCGGCGAGCTGGCCGATCTGGCCGACGAGGACGGCCTGGCGGAGGTGCTGGCCGTCGACGTGCCGCGCTTCTTCGGCGTGGCCGGCCGCGAGCGCCTCGAGGCGGTCTTCGCCGAGGCGCGGGCGTGCAAGGCCCGGGGCGACGCTCCGGCCGCCTGGGATCTCCTGGAGGAGGGGCTGCGCGACGCCCAGGACGGCTCCACCAAGGAGCGCTTCCGCGACGCGCTGGACCAGATCGGCCGCTTCGACCCCGCGCCGACCTCCTCCGTGGAGGAGGCCATCGTCGCCCAGCGCGTCCGCGCCGAGAAGGTGCGCTACTTCCGGCTGGTGGCCGGCCGCCTGTACGACCGCGGCGAGCTGCACGGCGCCCTGCGGCTGCTGGAGGAGGCCGGCGGCGCGCTGGAGGCCTCGGCCGACGAGAAGGTGATCGGCGCGCTGGCCGACGCCGATCGCGTGACGCAGCGCATCGACGACATCCGGGAGGCGCTGCTCACCAGGCTCGGCGAGGACGACGAGGCGGAGGTGGAGGAGCTCCTGGAGCGGCTCGGCCGCAGCCAGGCGCTCTTCGATGAGGCCGAGGAGCGCGCGCGGGAGGGGCGCCATCCCCTGGCCCTGGCCCTCCTCCGCAAGCTGCGTCGCGTGAACGGGATCGAGCTCTACGACCGCGCCCAGCTCCGCCTGGAAGAGATGGGGGAGGAGCACCTCGCCGCGACCCCTCCGGCCGAGGCGGAGAAGGTGCGCGCCGCGATGGAGCACCCCGCCTGGGATCGCACGGAGCTGGCCCGCAGCCACTGCTTCCTGTACATCGGGCCGCGCCGCCTGGTGGAGGGCATCCCCGAGGCCTCGAAGCTCCACTTCGACCTGGCCTACGTCTTCCTCACCGACCTCTTCGGGCGGCGGCCCAACCCCGAGGGCGACCGCGTCACGGTCTACTTCAAGGAGCTGTGGGACTTCGGGGGCGGCGTGGGCGGGGGCAAGATCATCGACATCGGCCGGGCCCAGCCGGAGCCGCGGAATCCGGTGCGCGTGGACACCGGGCTGCTCTATCACGAGCTGACCCACTGCGTGGACGACACCCTCCCCATCTACCGCGGCTTCCGCGAGGGTCTGGCCAACCTCGGCGCGGCCTTCACCCACGAGGTGCTCGCTCAGGAGGGCGACGCCCTGCACGCCTTCGAGCCCAACCTGGAGGCCTTCCGCAAGTACTACCTGGAGCGGGACCTGGAGTACTGGCGGATCCAGAACTACGGGCCCAGCGCGGGCTTCTTCCTGCACTTCGTGGACACCTACTCGGGATCGGGGCGCGGGCGGCACGACTGGGCGCCGCTGCGGCGCTTCTTCCGGGAATACCGCCAGGCTCCGATCCGCGACGGCCGCGCCCCGTGCGTGGCCCGCGCGCTGGGGCACTACCTGGTCCGCGCCTTCGGGCCGGCGGCCTTCGACGACCTGGTCGCCTTCGGCTTCCCCGTGGAGGAGTCCGACCGCCGGCTGCTGATGGGCGAGCTGGAGGCCTTCGAGGGCGGGGAGCGGCTGGGTCCCTTCGAGGAGCGCTTCGCCGAGCACCCCAACTCCCCCCTGCCGCGGGACTGCGTCGAGCGTCAGCTCTCCCGGGCCGCCGGGCGGGGGGACCGGGAGGGGGCCGAAGAGCTGCGGCGGGAGCTGGGGATCGTCTTCGACTGGAAGGTGGTGGGGCCCTTCTTCGCCCTCCGCGCGGATCCCGGCGCCTGCGTCTTCGACCCCGAGCGCCTGATCGAGTTCGCCAAGAAGCCCTGGAGCTGGCGCTCGGGCCGGGACGCGCGCGCCCAGCGCGTGTGGCAGGACCCCACGCCGAGCTGGATCCCGGCCCGATCGCATCGAAACGTCACGATCTTCCCCACCGGCTGGCTGCACTTCGACTACGAGCCCTACGGCGACGACAACTCGGCCATCTACGCCCTGTCGCACATCACCCTGCCGGAGGCGGTGGAGGCGGTGGCTCACGTGCGCGCCGACGACGACTTCGCCCTCTTCGTGAACGATCGCCGGATCGGCAGCTACCGGTCCGGCGGCTCGAACGGCAGCACCTGGCGGATCCAGTGGCGCGGGCCCCACGAGCGCGCGCCGGACGCCATGCGGCTGCCGGTGCGCCTCGAGGCGGGGCGCAACCGGGTGCTGGTCAAGCTCCGCAACCGCTACGGCACCGCCGGGCTGGTGGTCGCCCTCTCGCGTCCCGACGGCTCGCGCCTGGACTTCACCGCCGACACCGGCGAGCCGGATCCGCCCGGTCCGCGACCGGCGGTGGAGGAGCCGTCGTGGCGGCGCATCGCCACCGTGGACTACCGCTCGTACAAGTCCAAGTCCCGGGTCGCCGTGGGCTCCTTCCGATCCGGGCGCAAGGCCTTCCACGGGCAGGAGACCGGAGGCGGCGTCGGCTGGCGGCTGTTCACCGTGCGGCCGGGCTTCCCCAAGGACTCGCCTTCGAACCTGCTGTGGCTCAAGCCGACGCTCACCGAGGATCTGGATGCCCTCGAGCTGAAGCTGGAGCTGGACGGGGCGGAGGCTCCCAAGCTGCTGCTCGGCTTCCAGGGAGAGGGTGGGGAGGACGGGCTCTCGGGCTGGAGCCTGATCCTGGTTCCGCGCGGAGGGGGCGCCTTGGAGGCGCGGCTCGAGCGCTACGATCGGCTGGTCTACCAGTGCGATCCGGTCGAGTTGCCCGAGGTCGAGGACGGACGGTCGCTGACCCTGCGCTACTGGGACGGGTGGTGCTCGGCGTCGATCGACGGGGCGGTGCTCTTCGATCGGGTCTCCATCCGGCCGATCCCCGGCCGGCACCGGGTGGGGCTGGCCACCTGGGGGCCGGAGCCGAGGATCCGCTCCATGGTGCTCTCGCGAGGACGCTAGCGGCTAGCTGCCGGCCGGTGGTCGGCCTCGCGAGCCTTTTCCGCGGTCGCCGCCCTGCCGGCGAGACCGCCGGCCTATCATCTCGGTTCGAGCCGCGGTGGTCCTCCGACCGCGCCCCCCCCCGAACCGCGACCCTGGAGCGCACCATGCGATCTGCACCGCCTGCCATCTCCTTGATCCTGTGTCTCCTCTGCGCCTCCGCCTCCGGCGCTGACCGGCCGATCATCGTCGACCACACCTGCGCGGATCTCACGCGGGTCCCCTCGCAGTGGATCGACGCCGCGCGCGACGATCTTCACATCGCCTACGGGCACACCTCCCACGGCAGCCAGATCACGACCGGCATGACGGGGCTGGTGGGCTTCACCGGGGGCGTGGGAGGTCCTCAGTTCGCCTGGAACAACGGCGGCACGGGGGGGGCTCTCGACCTGCACGACAACGCCATGCCGGGGGATGTGGGCTACTATCCCGATTGGGTGAACCACACGCGGGCCTACCTGGATGATCCCGCCAATGCGGACGTCAACGTGATCATCTGGTCCTGGTGCGGTCAGGTCTCTGGCTACACCCAGCAGGACATGATCGACAAGTACCTGGCGCCCATGACCCAGCTCGAGCTCGATTATCCCCTGGTGATGTTCGTGTACATGACGGGGCATCTGGACTACTGGTCCATGGCCAACACCAACGCCCGCAACCAGCAGATCCGGGACTACTGCACCGCCAACGACAAGATCCTTTATGACTTCGCGCACATCGAGAGCTACGATCCCGACGGCACCTACTTCGAGTTCGCCAATGACGACTGCCGGTACTGGGACGCGGGCGGCACCCTACTCGGAAACTGGGCGGTCGAGTGGCAGGATTCGCACGTGCAGGGGGTGGATTGGTACGACTGTGTTTCGGCCCACAGCGAGCCGCTGAATGCCAATCAGAAGGCGTATGCGGCCTGGTGGTTGTGGGCGCGGCTGGCGGGTTGGACGGGTGAGCCCCGGCTGTACTGCACCGCCAAGCTCAACTCGCAGGCTTGTAGCCCGGCCATCGGCTTCAGCGGTTTCCCCAGCGTCGCCGATCCCGTGTCTTTCGAGGTCAGCGCGACGGAGGTCATCAACAACAAGGCGGGGATCTACTTCTACGGCCTCTCGGGGGTCTATGCCGTTCCCTTCCAGGGGGGCTGGCTGTGCGCGGCGCCTCCCCATCGGCGCACGCCGGTGCAGAGCTCGGGGGGCAATCCGCCGCCGGATGATTGCTCGGGGAGCTTCGCCTTCGACTTCAACGCCTGGATGCAGGGCGGGCATGACGTCTTTCTGACGGTGGGGGTGCAGGTCAACGGGCAGTACTGGTACCGGGATCCGGCCAGCCCGAGCACGACGGGGCTGACGGATGCGATTGAGTTTGTGATTGGGCCTTGAGAGGGGGGGAGTCTGTCCTCTGACGGGCTTCTCGGGGGCCCCTGCGCGCGAGCGGGGCCCCGGAAAGCCCGGTCAGAGGACAGCTGACACCCCACCCTCACCCCGACCGCAACACCACCCCGCGCGCTACTCGATCGCCGCCTCGGCCATGGCCCTGGCATTCTCGGGCGGCACGTTCGGCAGCAGCGCCTCATGGCTGGGGCTGACGATGAGCCGCGGTCCCAGCAGCCCCTTCACCCGACGGACCTCCTCCCGCACCTCCTCGGGGGTCCCGCGCACCAGCAGATCCTGGGTGTCGATCCCGCCCAGGAAGGCCAGGCGACCCCCGAAGTCGCGCGCCAGCGCATCCGCATCCATACCGCGAGCCAGCGCCTGCAGCGGATGCAACGCGTCGACGCCCAGCTCCAGGAACGACGGGATCACCCGGCTCACCGCTCCACAGGAATGGAGCAGGATCTGATAGCCGGCCCCGCGACCCTGATCCACGAGCTCCCGCAAATACGGCAGCACGAACTCGTCGAACTGGCGCGGCCCGATGAGGAGATCCAGCTGGGATCCGAAGTCATTCCCGAGAAAGAAGCCATCCACCAGATCCCCGGCCCGATCGAAGAAGCGCCGGTTGGCCTCCAGGTAGAAGTCCACCACGCGCCGCGTGATGGCGTGGACCACCTCGGGGTGCGTGACCATCTTGATGAAGTAGCTCTCCATCCCCATGAAGTCGGCGACATCGTGGAAGAAGGGGCACCAGAAGCCGCTGGCGCGGTAGACGTCACCGGCCGCGCTCAACTCGCCGAGGCTCGACGACACATCGAGGTAGTCGGGATCGGGCCACTCGAAATCCTCCACCTCGGCCGCGTCCTCGCAGTCGGAGAACACCCCCCGCCGACCGAAGGTCGGGCCCTCCTGCGGCAGATCCCAGATGGGTTTGCCCCGGGGATGCCGGTACGACGACCACTGCGGGCAGATCCAGCGGAGGTCGTCCTTCAACAGCCGGCGAACGCCCTCGGCGTCCCGCCGACCGAAGGCCTCCAGGTAGATCGGCCAGGTGTCGTCGTGAGGATTGCCGAGCCAGAACCCACAGCGATCGGGGACGCCCCCGGCTATGATGGTCCTGATCCGCTCGCGACTGTTCATGGCTCTCGACCCCAGGGCGCCGATCCTCGCCCGGAAGGGGGCGCGTGTCCAGCACGTGAGACCTGCTACCATGCAATCGACCGAACCGGAGTCGAGATGAACTGGGACGCATTCTTCGAGCTGTACGGGGCCCTCCCTCGCGGCGGACCGGGCAGCGACGCAGCCACCCTGGAGGCGATTCGGATGCTCGATCCGGTGCCCGAACACCCGCGGATCCTGGACCTGGGCTGCGGGCCGGGGAAGCAGAGCCTGGTGCTGGCGCGCGAGCTGGGCGGCGAGGTCGTCGCCGTCGATCTGCACGCGCCCTACCTGGAACGCCTCGAGCGAGCCGCCCGCGAGCAGGGGTTGGCGGAGCGCATCCGCGTCCGATGCGCCGACATGGGAGCCCTCGAGGATCCGTCCGGATCCTACGACCTGGTCTGGTGCGAAGGAGCCATCTACAACCTCGGCCTCGGCGAAGGCCTGCGCCGCTTCGAACCGCTGCTGCGACCAGGGGGGACGCTGGCGGTCTCCGAAGCGGTCTGGATCGCCGACGATCCCCCCCTGCCGGTCCGCGAGTTCTGGGAGGCCGAATACGCTGCGATCGCCTCGATTGCGGATACGCTGGCCACGGCCACCGAGGAGGGACTCGAGGTCTACGAGCACTTCACCCTCCCGCCCACCTGCTGGTTGGATGAGTACTACGCACCCATGCGCCGCCGGATGTCGGCCCTCGAGCCGCGGGCCGCGGAGGACCCCGATTTGCGCGAGGTCCTCGAGGACGCCCGGCGGGAGATCGATCTGTACGAGCGCCATGGCTCGAGCTACGGATACGAGTTCCTGCTGATGCGCAGGCCCCGATCCGCCTCCACCCGGGACGGCTGAACGAGAAGGACCCCGCGGGGACGGGTGGTCCCCCCGGGGTCCGACGAACTGGCTGAGTGCGGGCAAGCGCCCCGGCGGCGGAGCGCGGAGATCGCGCTCGTCGCCAGGGGCGTGTGCCCCATCCGGGATCAGGCCCGGAATGTGAGCCCGGGGTCTACCAGCGACCGCCGCCGCCGCCGCCGCCGCCGCGACCACCGCCGCCGCTCTGACGCTCCCGAGCCTCGTTGACCCGGAGGTTGCGGCCGTCGAGATTGACGCCGTCGAGGGCCTCGACGGCGGCCTGGGCTTCGCTGTCGCTGCCCATCTCCACGAAGCCGAAGCCACGCGGACGGCCGGAATCGCGGTCGACCATGATGTGCACCTCGGTCACCGTGCGGCCGTCCTCGGAGAAGGCGGCGCGCAGGGAGTCCTCGGTGGTGTCGTACGAAAGGTTACCGACGTAGAGTCGCTTACCCATGAATCAGGACCTCTCCGTTCGATGCGAGCTCACCTTCACGGAAACGGAAAGATCGGCTACGCAGAACTTCATTCAATCTCAGGCTTGGGTGACTCCCCAGAGGGATGGACAGTGCGTCGCCCCGCGGCGCCGAGCCGATGCCGGTCCATGCGGGGCGGTGCTCGATGGCTGGCGGGTGGTGCGATGTGTAGAGGGCGCGAGGCCTGATCCGGGATCCGGGGCATCCCACTTCGAGGAGCGAGCGGGGGGATGGGGGACTGCAGGCGCGGTGAATCGGGGCAGATGAGAGCGGGCACAAGGCGCCCTGAGGGCACATTAGGATGGCAGAAGCGCCCTGGCGATGGGACAGGCGGATTGAGCTCCTGCCTATAAGTCACTGTATAATAGTAGCTTACGTCTGTCTCGATGGGGTGGAGAGGCGCGCCGGCCGCGGAGGGCGCGCCCCCACTCCCGACCGGAGCCCGGACCTCTGCCCTACTCGCCGGCCGCGAGGATCTGCACCAGGTTCAGGAGGGTACAGGTGCACAGGGCCAGGGAGCGGGTGGAGATCCACTCCTGGGGGCCGTGGAAGTTGACCCCGCCCGCGAAGACATTGGGGGTGGGCATCCCCTTGGCGGTGAGCTGAGAGCCGTCCGTGCCGCCCCGGATCGGCTCGGTGCGCGGCGCCAGCCCCGCCGCCTCGATGGCCCGGGCCAGCTGCTTGGCGATCTCGGGGCGCTTCGACAGCTCGTCGTACATGTTGCGGTACTGCTCGGTGATCGCCACCTCGATCCCCAGGCGGGGCTCCTCGGCGACCAGCGCCTCGGCCATGCGGCGCAGGCGCTGGCCGCGCTCGGCCAGCACCGCGGAGTCGAAGTCGCGGAGGATGAGGCTGAGCTTGCACTGCGCCGCGTCACCGGAGAGGTCGGTGGGGTGGTAGAAACCCTCGCGATCCTGGGTGCACTCCGGCGTCTCGGCCATGGGCAGACGCGCCAGCAGCTTGCCGGCATAGGTGAGGGCGTTGACCATCTTGCCCTTGGCGAAGCCGGGGTGCACGGCGACGCCCTTGAAGCTCACCACGGCCTTGTCGGCCGAGAAGGTCTCGATGTTCAGCTCGCCCGGAAAGCCGCCGTCCACGGTGAAGGCCAGCGGGGCGCCGAACTTCTCCAGGGGGAACTTCGCCGCCCCGCGCCCGATCTCCTCGTCGGGATTGAAGCAGATGCGGAGGGTGGGGTGCACGATCCCGGGATCGGACTGCAGCACCTCCACGACTCCCAGGATGGCGGCGATGCCGGCCTTGTCGTCACCCCCCAGCAGGGTGGTGCCGTCGGAGGTGATGATGGTGTCTCCCTTGCACTCCAGGAGCTCGGGGCAGTCGGCGGGATCGATGACCACGCCCCCCTCGAGCGCGATGGGAGAGCCGTCGTAGTCCGCGTGTAGCCGCGGCTGGACGTTGGTCCCCGAGAAGGCCGGGGCGGTGTCCATGTGGGCGCACAGGCCCACGATCCCCTCGGCGGTCCCGGGGAGCTCCGCCAGGACGTAGCCGTTCTCGTCCATGGCCGCGCCGTCCAGACCCAGGCCCTTCAGCTCGGCCACCAGGTGCTTGCCCAGCTCGAGCTGCTTGGCCGTGCTGGGACAGCTCTCGCTGTCCTCGTCGGACTGGGTGTCGTAGCGGACGCAAGCCAGCAGGCGCTCGACGATCCGGGTCTTCTCGAGGATCTGGGCGGGGTCGTTGAAGGCGCGCATGGTTCGATGGGTTCTCTTCGGGACGGCTCTCGCGGGTGTGCGCCCGGACGCTCCCGGCGCCCATAGGGGATAAGGCGGTGGCCACGGCCACGTACTCGCGGGTGGGCGGCGCATAGCCCCCACCCCTGTACTCGCGGCTGCGAATGACCTTGCGGAGAAGGACAATGCCCAGCGGACAGCACAGGGCCATGAGGGCGATGACCAGCCAGAGGGTCTGGGAATCGCGCGGGTAGGCCTCGTGCAGGATCTCCCAGATCTTGTAATGGACCTCCTGGCTCAACCGGCCGGCCTCACCCACCGCCAGATCGAGCTTCTCCGCCAGCACCGGCAGGACGTTCTCCGGTTCCATGGCCCGGAGGCGCTCCGCGTCCTCGCCGTGATGCTCGACCAGGTACCTCCGGGCCAGAGCGCCGTCCGAGGGGCACCAGCGCTCGAGCATTCGGCCGGACATCATGCCGACGATCAGCTTGGCCAGGAAGTAGGGCAGGAGCGAGAGCGCCATGTAGGTGCCCTCGTGCCCCTTGGGCGCGATGGCCGCCGTGTACTGGTAGAGCCGCGGTGACCAGATCGCCTCGCCGATCGAGAAGAAGAAGACGAAGAGCGTGATGGAGATGTACAGCGGGTCGACGGCCCCCTCCAGACCCAGCCAGTAGTTGCCGATGAAGGCCCCCAGGGGGCCGTCGGCCAGCCCCTGGAACCACACCGGCGGCATGGCCAGGAGGAAGACCGGCGCGGCGGCGAAGGCGCTCCCCACGGCGATCATCAGGTAGCTCGAGACCCGGCCGCTGAAGGCGGCGACCAGCGGGGTGAGGACCACGATCATCCCGGCGTTGAGGACCGCCCACAGGGTCCCGATCTTGGCGCCCGGCCCCAGCTCCCGGATCCCGAACTTCGGGAAGGTGTAGTGCATGTGGTAGAAGACCAGCCGCACCATCACGATCAGGCTCAGGAAGAGCAGGAAGCGGTAGAAGTTCGGCTCTCTCCAGACCGAGGCGAACTTCTTCATCGTGTCTCGACCGGCGTCCCGCATGCTGAGGAGGGACCCGCGGATCATTCCCTCGCCGAGGTACTTGGCCTCCTCCGCCTCGTGGACGAGGATCCCCTCGTCGTCGGTCCCCTCGACCCCTCGGCGCAGGAAGAAGTGGGTGATGAGCAGACCCGGGACGGTGGCCACCGTCGCCCAGAAGAACAGCACCCGGTAGGTCGAGAGCTCCATTCCCAGGATCTCCTGGGTGCCGTACTCCCCGAGCTTGTCGCGCACGAAGTCGAAGAGCTTCCCGGCGATGAAGAAGCCCACGTTCATCAGGGTGTAGAAGAGCGCGAAGGCCATCGTCTGCTGGGCGGTGGTGGCGTAGCGCTTCAGGGCCGCGTTCATGACCGGGACCATGAGCGCCAGGCCGACGGCCAGGGGGAACATCCCCAGGAAGATGGCCAGCCAGGGGTTGGCGGTGACCGTCATGACCGCCCGGGAGAGCAGGCACAGCCAGAACCCCAGCAGGAAGGACTTGCGCAGGCCGATGGAGTCGACCAGCGATCCCACCAGGACCGTGACCAGGGTCATGATGGTCGACCACCAGGCGATGGTGTCACCGGCCGCGGTATCCGAGAAGCCCAGGTCCGAGGACAGCCACAGGACCAGGGTCGAGGACATCAACCCGTAGGCGATGATCTCCAGGACCTTGGTCAGATAGATGATCCACAGCTCCCGCGGCGACCCCCGCATGACCGTGAACTTGCTGAGGAGTCTGAGCAGGATGTTGGTGGGAGCTGAGGACTCGCTCATGGGCGGATCGGACTTCCTGGGTCCTGGAAAAGGGTCGCGGCGCCGGGGGGAGCTCGCATCGCTGGTGAGGCGCCGATGGGGGGAGGGGATTATCCCGGCCCGAGCGATGACGGTCCAGGGTGGTGGAGCCAGAACGGCGCCGAGCAGCCACCCGACCGACGAAGCCCGGCCCGCACGCGGGTAATGGCTCTGTCAGCGGTCCCGGCCTCCGCGGGTCCCTCGGCCGCGCTCCGGGGTTATACTGCCGGCCCCGAGCACCGACTCCCGAGGCGAGCGAGCGCAGGAAGGACGAAGCATGAAGGACCCCCGCATCGAGCAGCTGGCCCGCAACCTGGTCGACTACTCCACCGAGGTGAAGGAGGGCGAGAAGGTCCTCATCGAGGTGACCGACATCCCGGTGGAGTTCGTCGAGTGCCTGGTCGAGAGGACCGCGGCGCGCGGCGGACTGCCGGTCGTCTGGCACCGCAGCAACCGCATCCAGCGCGGGCTCTTCCGGGCGGCGACCGAGAAGCAGATGGCGCTCATCGGTGAGTACGAGCGCCACGCCATGGAGCAGATGGACGTCTACATCGGCGCTCGAGGCTTCCTGAACATGGACGAGCTGGCCGACGTGCCGCCCGAGAAGCTCAAGCTCTACCAGAAGCTGTGGTTCGCTCCGGTGCACATGGAGGTGCGCGTTCCCAAGACCCGCTGGGTGGTGCTGCGCTGGCCCACCTCGGCCATGGCCCAGGCCGCCGGCAAGAGCACCGAGGCCTTCGAGGACTTCTACTTCGACGTCTGCTGCCTGGACTACGGGCGCATGTCGAAGGCGATGGACCCCCTCCATGACCTCCTGGTGCGAACCGACCACGTGCGCCTCAAGGGGCCCGGGGAGACCGATCTGCACTTCTCCATCGCCGGCCTGGGCGCCATCAAGTGCGACGGCAAGATGAACATCCCCGACGGCGAGATCTACACCGCCCCGGTGCGGGACTCGGTGGAGGGCGTGATCGCCTACAACACCCCCAGCCACTACCAGGGGACCACCTTCACCGACGTCAAGCTGACCTTCCGCGAGGGCCGCGTGGTCCAGGCCACCGCCAGCGACGAGGAGCGCCTGACGGACATCCTGGACACCGACGAGGGCGCCCGCTACGTGGGCGAGTTCGCCATCGGCGTCAACCCCTTCATCACCGACGCGATGAAGGACACCCTCTTCGACGAGAAGATCCGGGGCTCCTTCCACTTCACCCCGGGCAACTCCTACGAGGACTGCGACAACACCAACCGCTCGGCCATCCACTGGGACATGGTGGTCATCCAGACCCCCGAGTACGGCGGCGGCGAGATGTGGTTCGACGACGTGCTGATCCGCAAGGACGGCCTCTTCGTGCTGCCCGAGCTGGAGGCGCTCAACCCGCAGAACCTGATCGGCTGAGTCCCCTTCCCGCACCGGCGTTCCGGCCGGATTCCCGTCGCCTTCCGAGGAGCCCATGAGCGCCGAAGCCCAGACCGCCGAGCCCACCACCACGCTCAAGACCATTGCGCAGGACTACTGGTACGGCCTCAGGTGCCTCTTCACCTGTCCCCGCGAACTCTGGGTCGCCTTTCTCATAAAAGTCCTGGAGAGCCTGTGCTACTTCTCGTCGGTCCTGGTGCTCATGCTCTTCCTGACGAAGGACATGGGTCTCTCCGACCTTAAGGCCGGCATCATCTTCGGCGTCTTCTCGGCCTCCATGTCCTTCTTCATGCTCTTCGTCGGCTTCATCGCCGACTCCATGGGCATCAAGCGGGCGCTGCTGGTGGGGCTGTTGATCGCTCTGGTGGGCAGGCTGGCCATCACCTTCACGACCAGTGCGTGGGTGGTGTACCCAGGCCTCTTCTTCCTGTCCGTCGGCTTCGCCTACATGATCCCGCTGCTGGCCGCCGCGGTGAAGCTCTTCACCCACAAGAAGGCCCAGGTGTACGCCTTCTCGTGGTACTACGTGGTCATGAACGTCGGGGCGCTCTTCGCCGGCCTGGCCCTCGACGAGTTGCGCGCGATCTTCAAGGAGGCCTTGAGATTCGACCTCTTCGGAATGGAGCTGGCGATCCGGCCCTTGCAGATGATCTTCCTGGTCGCGGTCCTGGCGACCCTGGTCTCCCTGGCGCTGGTGATCTTCTGCATCCGCGAGAACATCCCCCCCGAGGCCTTCGGTGAGGCGGAGGAGGAGCACACCTCCGAGAAGGCAAGGACCGATGCGGAGAACCCCGGCCCGGCCGGAGGCGGCGCCGCCTCGCCGCCGCCCTCGGCGTGGGACATCATGAGGGAGGTGACCCGCGAGAAGCGGTTCTGGATCTTCATCGCCTTCATCGGCCTGCTGGTGCTGGTGAAGATGATCTTCCAGTACAACCACTCGCTCTATCCCGTCTACATGGAGCGGATCGGTCTCAAGCTCTGGACCGGCAAGCTCTACGCCATCAACCCCGCCATCATCATCTTCCTGGTGCCGGTCATGACGGCGATCACCGGGCGCATGAAGGCCTACAACGTCATCACGGTGGGCGCCTTCATCAGCGCCGGCTCGGTCTTCTTCATGGGGCTCGGGGAGAGCATCGCTCTCATCGTCATGTTCCAGGTGGTCCTCTCCATAGGTGAGGCCATCTACTCGCCCCGGATCTACGACTACACCGCCAACATCGCACCGCCCGGCCGCGAGGCCTCCTACATGGCCTACTCGAAGGCGCCCATGTTCTTCGCCAAGGTGGCGGCCGGGCCCATCACCGGCCTCCTGCTGGCCAACCTCTGCGCCGAGGAGGGTCCGCGCAACACCGAGCTGATGTGGATCATCGTCGGAGCCTCGTGCATGCTCTCGCCCATCACCCTCTTCCTGGCGCGCCGCTGGCTGGACGTGGAGAGCCGCGAGAAGGCCGAGAAGGCCTGAGCCGGGTGTTGTCCGACCCTCGCGACCGGAGGTAGCATCGACCTCGAGGTCCATACCATGACGGATAGCAGGCTCCCGACGGTCTTCGTGGTGTCCGACGGCCACGGGGACACCGCCCACCAGGTCGTCACCGCCGCCGCGCTGCAGTTCGACGATCCGAAGTACCGCCTGGTGGTCGAGCGAAACGTCCTGACGCCCGAAGAGGTCGTGCGGGTGGTGGAGAAGGCCGCCGAGTTGAAGGGGGTCATCTTCTACACGCTGGTCGCCGAGGAGACCCGCGTGGCGATGCGCGAGGCGGCCGCCCGGCACGTCCTCCAGTGCGTGGACATCATGGGGCCGGCCTTCGACGCCCTGCACGACGTGCTGCGGCGGGATCGGGGCTCCAAGCCGGGCTTGCTGTACGCCGTCATCCGGGAGCGGAGCGAGCGCATGGAGGCGATCGACTACACCCTGCGGCACGACGACGGGCAGCGCCCGGACGAGCTGGAGAAGGCCGACGTCGTGCTGGTGGGCGTATCGCGGGCCTCGAAGAGCTCCACCTGCTTCTACCTGGCCTACGCGGGCGTCGGCGCCGCCAACGTGCCCCTGATCCCCGAGGTCGCTCCTCCCGACCACCTCCTGCGCCTGCCCAAGGAGAAGGTCATCGGCCTGCGGGTCAACGTCCAGCGCCTGATGAGCATCCGGGAGACGCGGGCCCGCGATCTGCGCCTGGACGAGACCCACTCCTACCTCGACAAGCGGAGCGTCGCGCGAGAGGTCGCGGCCGCCAACCACGTCATGGACGAGCACGGCTGGCGCTGCATCGACACCTCCTACATGGCGATCGAGGAGGTGGCCAAGAGGGTCATGCGTCTGCGGGGCCTGAAGGGCTTGCGACCCTAGTATTTCGTTTTCGGGAGGCCTCCCCGACCAGCGCCGGGCATCCCCGATCCCCGCGCGGGCTCGTTTCCCCGGGCACTTCCGGCCTTGCCGCTGGCCTCGCGCGACGGCTTGACCCTAAGATGGGTCTCCCCTCCGACCGAAAGGAGCGCCATGGCCAGCCGCAAGAAATCCACCAGCCGGAAGGCTCCCCGGAAGAAGCCCGTGCAGCGCAGGCGCCGGACGCCGGAGGAGTTGATCGCCGACCTGGAATCCGAGATCGAGATGCTCAGGAAGCGCATCGCGGCCCGCAAGGCCCGCAAGGCGCGCAAGCGGAGCCCGGCCGCGCCCAAGGGGCCGCGCTTCTCGCCGCGATGGCTGGCGAGCCACCGCGAGAAGCTCGAGCTCTCGGCCGCCGACTACGGCGCGCTCGTGGGCGTCACGGCGCAGACCATCTACAAGTGGGAGAAGGGCGGCGCCCGACCGAGAGCCCGGCAGCTCGATGCCCTGGCGGCGGTGAGGAGCCTGGGCAAGCGGGAGGCCTGGAGGCGGCTGTCGGAGATGGAGGCCTGAGGGGCGGCCGGGGCTTCAGGGGCGGACGTAGAGCAGCTCCACCTGCGGCGTCGAGAGGTACTCGGCCCCCTCCGCAGTCACGACCACCATGTTCTCGATGGTGGCCACGCCGTGGTCGGGGACCGTGAGGCGCGGCTCGAGGGTGAAGACCATGCCCTGCTCGATGGGCTGGAAGGGCTTGGAGGCGTACTTCTCCCAGGCCGGCCCCAGGAGCGCCGTGCCGTCGTGGGCGAAGCGGCCCACCTGGTGCCCCAGTCCGTGGGGGAAGGCCTCGAAGCCGGCCGCCTCCACGACGTCCCGGGCCACCCGGTCGACCTCGAGCCCCTGCACCCCGGGCCGCAGCGCGAGCCGGGAGCGCTCGATGGCCTCCACGATCGCGTCGAAGCCCTTCCGGACGGGCGGGGGAGCGGCCGACTCCCCCTCCCTCAGGACGTAGAAGGTGCGCTGGAGGTCCGAGCAGTAGCCCTCGACGCGGACGCCGAAGTCCATGTTGAGCAGGTGGCCGGGCTCCACCCTCCGGTCGGTCGGCGCGTAGTGGGCGCCGGCGTGGGCGGGACCGGTGAACACCGCGGGGCAGACGGCGGCCTCCCACGCCAGCTCCAGGCCAACCTCCCGCACCCGGCCCTGCATGAAGGCGGCGATCTCCTTCTCGCTCATGCCGGGTCGGATGAAGCCGGCGACCTGGTCGAAGATCGCCTCGGTGGCGCGGATGGCCGCCTTCATCCGGCCGAGCTCGGTGGCCGTCTTGCGCTGTCGCAGGGCCGAGATCACCGGCTCGGCCGACTCGATGCGGTCCTCGAATCCGATCTCCGCCAGGGTCCGGCGCAGGCTCAGGTACATGCCGTGGGTCAGGCCGTCGCAGACCTCGCTGTCCTCGGAGTAGTTGATCGCGATCCGGGGGGGATCCAGCTCCCTCAGGCAGGCGGAGAGGGGCTCCCCGATCCCCTCCACGTGGCCCACCACCTGGTCCCAGGCGCCGAGGTCCTCCACGCTCTTCGCGTCGTACTGGCCCACGATGGCCCGCGTGCGGCCGGAGGCGGTGATGATGAAGGCCGAGTGCCAGGTCACGTCCGCCTCGACCAGGAAGGCCAGGGTGGGATCGCCGTTGATGGCGCTCTCCCGGACGAAGGTGATCCAGCAATCCACCTGGAGCTCCTTCAGGATCTCCACCGCCTGTCGCACCTTCTCCTGGATCAGCATGCACTCACCCCACTTCGGTCAAAGGGGACCATCGGGCCTCGGGAACCGAGGAGTTACCCGGACGATACAGGCCCGACGGCGAAGCGGGCAACTCGAAAGGCGACGCCTCCCCCGAGGGCTCCTCGAGGGCCGCCGGCGGGCCGCGATTCGAGGCTCGGGAGGGGCGCGCGGCGAGGCCCCGAAGTACCATCGACCGCCTCGCGTTCCCCAGCTCGATGCATACCCGGGAGGACCTGACCGTGCGGCGCCCTCATCCCTTCATCGCCCTGCTCCTCGCCTGCTTCTCGTGGATCGGCCCGATCGCAACGGCGCAGACGGCTCCCGCCCGCGACCACGACATCGTCCCCGAGGATTACTTCGACATCGCGTCCATCCGCGAGTGCGCCGTCTCCCCCGAGGGGCTCCGGGCCGTCTGGGTGGAGAGCCGTTGGGGGCGCGGCAAGGAGGGCCGCAAGAACGACCTGTGGGTGGTGAGCCTGGAGACGAAGGAGCGCCTGCGCCTGACCTTCGACGGCTTCGGCGCCAGCCATCCCACGTGGAGCCCGGACGGCGAGTGGATCTACTTCGCCGGCCGCAGCCGGCGCGCGGGCGAGGAGGAGCCGCCCCACGACGGCAGCCAGCAGGTCTGGCGGATCCGGCCCGCAGGCGGGGACCCCTTCCCGGTGACGCGGGTCGGGAAGGGAATCGCCCTATTCGACCTCGCCCGGGACGGCCGGACCCTCGTCTACGCGAAGGGCGAGGAGGTGTACGCGGACGAGTGGAAGGAGCTGCGCAAGGAGTACTCCGATCTGGAGTACGGCCACGGCATCTCCACCCAGCACTCCCTGTGGCGGCTCGACCTCGAGAGCTGGCGGACCGAGAAGCTCCTGGCCGCCGACCGGGTGATCCACGAGATGGACCTCACCCCCGACGGCGGGCGGGTGGCCCTGGTCACGACCGCCGACAACGAGCTCATCTTCAAGGAGGGCTGGTCGCAGGTGGAGGTCCTGCACCTCGAGGGCGGCGAGGTCGAGGTGCTGACCAGCTCGGCCTGGCGCGGGGAGCACCCCTCGCCCTACGGCTGGCTGGAGGAGGTCTGCTGGGCCGACGACGGCGGGGCGCTGGCCTTCTCCATCGCCTTCGACGGCTACGCGCGGCGGATCTACGTCGCCGAGTGGTCCGGCGGCGAGGCGGCCCTGCGCGAGGTGGCGCGGCCCGGGCTCTCGGCCCACGCCGGCGGGCTGAAGTGGAAGCCGGGCACCCGCACCCTCTGCTTCGCGGCCGAGGAGAAGGCCCGCGTGCGGGTCGCGGCCGTCGAGGGGCTGCGCCGCGGCGGGCAGGGCACAACGCGCGTCCTGACCCCCGGTGAGCTCGTCGTCGGCGCCTTCGGCTTCAACGGCTCCGGCGAGTTCCTGGTGGCCTCGGTCGAGTCCGTGACCCGGCTCAACGACCTCTTCCTGATCGTGGGGGGAGAGTACCTGCGCATCACCGACCTCAATCCCCAGGTGGAGCGCTGGAAGCTGCCGCAGATCTCGATCATCGACTGGGTCGGGGGCGACGGCGATCGGGTCGAGGGGATCCTGGAGCTGCCGCCGGACTACCGGGCGGAGGACGGCCCCCTGCCGCTCATCGTCGAGCTGCACGGCGGCCCCACGGGCGCGACCTACTACCGCCTGCGCCTGTGGATCTACGGCCGGGCCCTGATGCCCTCCAAGGGTTACGCCCTCATCAGCCCCAACTACCACGGCTCGACCGGCTACGGCGACGAGTTCACCTCCAAGCTGATCGGCCGCGAGAACGACATCGAGGTGGCCGACATCCTGGCCGGGGTCCGGCTCCTGATCGAGCGCGGCATCGCCGACCCCGACCAGGTGGGGGTGATGGGCTGGAGCAACGGGGGCTTCCTGACCAACTGCGTGATCGGGGCCGCGCCCGAGCTCTTCAAGGCCGCCAGCAGCGGGGCCGGACTCCTGGACATGGCCATGCAGTGGGCCACCGAGGACACCCCCGGGCACGTGATCAACTACATGGAGGGGCTGCCCTGGGAGGATCCCGAGGCCTACCGCGAGGGCTCGCCCCTCTACCACCTCGCCCGCGTGCGCACCCCGACCCTGATCCACACCGGCGGCGAGGACGAGCGCATGCCCGCGATCCACAGCCGCGGGCTCTACCGCGCCCTGCGCCACTACCTGAACGTGCCGGTGGAGCTGATCGTCTACCCCGGCGAGGGGCACGGCCTCTCCACCTACGAGAACCGCATGGCCAAGATGCGCTGGGACCTGGCCTGGTTCGACCGCTACCTGCTGGGCAAGGAGCCGGGGGAGACCGAGTGAGCCGGGCCGCGCCCGCGACGCCGGGGGCGGCCCCCCCATGCCATCGGGGGGGAAGAGCGCCTGGGGGCTGTTTCTGCCCGCTCGGAGCCGCTAGAAACGGGGGCCCGCCGTCCCGCCCAAGGTCCGCCTCGTGAAGAAGAAGCGCTGGTTCCCCGACACGCTGGTCCTGATCTTCTCGATCATCGTCGTCGCCCAGCTCGCGACCTACGTCATCCCCGCGGGGGAGTACCAGCGGGAGCCGGTGCCGGACAGGCCCCACAAGACGATGGTCGTCCCGGGCTCCTTCCAGCTCCTGGAGGAGGCTCGCGTCGAGGCGATCGCGGCGGGCGAGGCGGCCGAGGAGCACTCCCATCTGCCCGCCTGGTACGCGCTGCTGGCGATTCCCAAGGGGCTGGAGGAGGCCCAGGAGATCGTGTTCCTGGTCTTCCTGGTGGGGGGGGTGATCGCGCTGCTGCGCGCCACCGGGGCCATCGACGCGGCCCTGCACCTGGCGGTGGTGCGGGCCGGGAGCCGGCCGTGGATCCTGATCGCGATCACGCTCTTCGTCTTCGGCCTGGGCGCCTTCACCATCGGCATGGGCGAGGAGTACGTCCCGCTCATCCCCATCCTGGTGACCATGTGCCTGGCGATGAAGCTGGACGCGGTGGTGGCCATGGGGATCGTCTGGGTGCCCTACGGCATCGGCTGGGCCACCGCCGGCACCAACCCCTTCGGCGTGCTCATCGCCCAGGACATCGCCGGCGTGGAGGCCATGTCGGGCCTGGCCTTCCGCTGGGTGCTCTTCATCCTCTGCCTGGCGGTGGGCTTCCACCACGTCCACGCCTACGCGCGGCGCGTCCTGCGGGATCCCGCGCGGAGTCTGGTCGCCGACGTGGACTACTCGAGCGGCTTCGACCTGCCCGGCGACGTGCGCCTGACGGCGCCGCGCCTGGCCATCCTGGCGACCTTCCTGGGCGGCATCCTGCTGTTCGTGTGGGGCTCGAAGACCCACGGCTGGTACATCCGCGAGCTCAACGGGGTTTTCCTGGGCATCGGCCTGGTGGCCGCGGCCCTGGCCCGCATGTCGCCCAACCGCGCCTCGCGCACCTTCATCGAGGGCGCCGCCGGCATGACCGCGGCGGCCCTCCTGATCGGCTTCGCGCGCACCATCCAGGTGGTGATGGACGACGGCATGATCAAGGACACCGCGGTGCACGCCATCGCCGGCCTGCTGGAGGGCTCCGGCGCGGACGTCGCCGCCGTGGGGATGCTGCTGGTCCAGACGGTGTGCAACTTCTTCATCCCCTCGGGGAGCGGGCAGGCCTTCGTGACCATGCCGATCATGTCCCCCCTGGCCTCGGTCACCGGCGTGCCCCAGCAGACCGCGGTCCTGGCCTACCAGTTCGGTGACGGCTTCACCAACATGGTGGTGCCCACCAACGCCCTGGTGATGGGCACGCTGGCGCTGGGCCGGATCCCCTACAGCCGCTGGGTCCGCTTCGTGACCCCGCTGCTGGTCAAGCTCTTCCTGGTGGCCATCGCCGCCCTGGTATTCAGCGTTCATTTCCCGGAGTGGATCGGATTCGCGGGCTAGGACCGCGGACCCCCCCAGCACAGAGGTAAGGACATTGACCGAGACCAAGCCCGGCTTCGTGGACCAGATCAAGAGCTACCCGGCGGCCTTCTGGGTGGCCAACACGATGGAGATCTTCGAGCGGATGGCCTGGTACGGGTTCTTCGCCGTCTCCTCCCTGTACATCACCGGACCGGTCGAGACCGGGGGGCTGGGGTTCTCCTCCGTCCAGCGCGGCCAGATCCAGGCCATCGTGCCCTTCTTCCTCTACATCTTCCCGGTGATCACCGGAGCCCTGGCCGACCGCTACGGCTACAAGAAGATGTTCACCATCGCCTACGTGGGGATGATCATCTCCTACTACCTGCTGGGGCAGGCGACCACCATGCCGACCTTCCTGGCGGCCTTCATGCTGGTGGCGGTGGCGGCGGCGATCTTCAAGCCGGTGGTGGTGGGGACCGTGGCCCGGGTGACGGACAAGAGCAACTCCAGCACCGGCTTCGGCATCTTCTACATGATGGTGAACATCGGGGGCTTCATGGGCCCCATCATCGCGGGAGTGGTCCGCGGCACGAGCTGGAATCTCGTCTTCATCGCCTGCAGCGCCTGGGCCGCGGTCAACCTGCTCATCGTGCTCTTCCTCTACAAGGAGCCCACGACCGAGGCCGGCTCGGCGGGGGCCCGGACCTTCCGCAAGGTCATGGACGACGCGGTGGAGGTGCTCGGCAACCTGCGCTTCTTCATCACCGTCTTCGTGGTCCTGGTAGCCCTGATGATCCCCGGCTTCCGCTGGGAGGCCTTCGGCTGGCTCGAGTGCGGGATCTTCATCGGCTCCTGGCTGGTCCTGAACGTCCTCTGGGACCAGGCCCTGCCCAAGGGCAGCGGGCGACCCGGCTTCGAGGGGGGCGCGGCCCGCAATCCGATCTTCAAGCGCATGCACTGCAGCAACTGGCGCTTCGCGCTGTTCCTGCTGATCATGTCGGGCTTCTGGACCAGCTTCAACCAGATCTTCCTGACCATGCCGGAGTACATCCGCGACTACTCGGACACCCGCCGGATGGTCGGGCTGGGCCGGACGGTATTCGACAAGATCGGGAAGCCCGGCTGGATCGACAAGCTGGCCGCCATCGAGGAGACCGAGCTCCTGCAGGAGTTCGACCGCCTGGCCCGGCAGGTCCGCGGGCTGGAGCCCATGGTGCCGCCCGAGGAGGGCGAGGAGGGCGATGAGGCCGAGGCCCTGACCGCCGAGCAGATCGCCGAGCGACTGAAGTCCGATCCCGGGTTGACGACCGAGGGCCGGATGGAGCTCGTGGCCCTGGTCGATCGGCTGAACGCGATGGGGGCCGCGCCGGCGATCACCGCCGTGGACCTGCTCGACAGCGCCCGGACGATCCTGGGCTACAAGGTGCGCATCACCCCCGGCGAGCTGGGCGAGCTGCTGGCCGGGGTCCCCGACGGGCCGCAGGCCATCACCGAGGAGCAGGTGGCCGAGGCCGTCGAGACGATCAACGGCCGGCTCGGAGCCAAGGGGATGACGCAGTTCGAGGACGGGCGTTCGGACGCCCTCGGGGCCGCCCTGCGGGGGCTGCTGGGCCAGGGCCAGTTCCCCACGGCCGCGGCCCTGGTGGTCGCCTGCGGCTCGCTCTCGACCGAGACCGAGCAGCTCGAGCCCAAGGAGATGGCCCTGGGCGTGCGCGACCTGGCCTACCGGCCGACCATCTGGGGGCGGATGGACGAGGGGCGCCAGGTCAACCCGGAGCACATCGTCAACTTCGACGCCGGCGCCATCGTCCTGCTGCAGGTCCTGGTCTCCTTCCTGATGGCCAAGTTCCACCGCTTCACGTCGATGATCGTGGGCATGTTCGTCGCCGCGGTGGGCATCGGCCTGTCGGCCGTCGCCGGGGGGACGATGATCGGTCCGACCGGTGGGCTGCTGCTGGTGGTCATCGCCGGCATCGTCATCTTCGCCATCGGTGAGATGATGGCCAGCCCCACCAGCCAGGAGTACGTCGGCCGCATCGCGCCGCGGGACAAGGTGGCCACCTACATGGGCTACTACTTCGTCTCCATGGCGCTGGGGAACCTCTTCGGCGGGCTGCTCTCGGGCGAGATGTACCAGAGCCTCGCGCTGGACATGCAGCGGCCCGACCTGATGTGGCTGTTCTACGGGGGGCTGATGGCGGCCACGGCGATCATCTTCATCCTCTACAACCGCTTCGTCCTGCCCAAGGAGGCCTCCGAGGGCCTGACGCCCTGAGCCCTCCGTCGGGCGCGGCCCCTCTCAGCGCTCGCCCGGCTCCCCGCTCGAGAGCGATTCGAGGAGGGCCTCGGCCCTCCGGGCCATCTCCGAGGACAGATCGCCGACGATCTCCCGGGGCTCCACCTGCAGGAGGGTCTCGACGAAGTCCTCCAGCCCCTCGACCTCCACCAGGGCCTGTCCGGCCAGGCGGTCGACGGCCGCGTTGGCGACCGAGAGGCCGCCCAGCTGGACCGACTCGTCGAGCTCCTCGTTGATCGCCAGGAGGAAGTCCGAGAAGTCGGCCACGTCCACGGCTCCCTCCATCGCCTCCAGCATGCCCGCCGAGCCGGAGGCGGCCCGGCCCAGGCCGGCCGAGCCCACGTCCAGCCCCAGCTCGGCCAGCGCGATCACGGTCTGACGCCGGGCCCGGGCCTGCCGCTCTGCGTCGCCGCTGCGGTACATCTCGCGGGCCCGGTCGAACCGCAGGCAGGGGCCGACGAAGGGGATGAAGCGGGCGAGCTTCTTCCCCCCCTCCACGAGGTCCTGGGCGTCGACGTGCTCGTCCACGTAGCGGACCGCCCGACCCAGCCGCTCGCCGAAGAGGCCCGCGATCGCCCCGACGCCGGCCTTCGTCGCCAGGCTCGCATCGCGCCCCCGATCGAGGAGCCCCTCGAGGGCGCCGGTCTCCCGGGCCTCGGCGTCGACGTCGGGGGGGGAGGAGGCCGTCTTCGCCGGCTCGCTCTCCACCGCCGGCGGGGTGGCGTCCTCCTCGGCGTCGCCCTCGTCCCCGGCGAGGGACATCCACACCGCCAGCGCGAGCAAGAGCACGACCACCGGATACGCCAGGAGGTAGCGTCGAAGGAGATCGGGCTCCGGACCTCGAGGATCGCGCTTCTTCACGGGTACACCGGCCGAGGCGTCTACCATCCTACACCGGCGCCATTCAGGCGAAGACCCGAGGCCCGGAAAGGTCCCGCGAACGAGCCCGGGGAGCCCCCGTGGATGCCTTCGCGGAGGGTTGTCGCCCCTCCCCCCCGGGGCTTGGTATTCTCCTCCTCCCACAATCTCATCGGGAGCGAAGCATGCAGAAGGGTGCGCGAATGAGAGCTCGAACGATCGCAGGCATGATCCTGGCGCTGGTCCTGGCCGGATGCCTCACCGGGGAAGAGGGCCGCACGGCGGCGTCACCGGGAGCGGGCGGCGGGCCCGATGCCAACGTCGAGCGTTCGGCGATTCCCGACGAGTACAAGTGGGACCTGACGCCGCTGTGCCGGGACGAGGCGGCCTTCGAGGAGCAGCTCGCCGCGGTGGACGTGGGGCTGGGGATGCTGGAGGCCTTCGAGGGGAGCCTCTCCGATCCGGCCCGGCTCCTCCAGTGCCTGGAGCTGTACTTCGAGTCGCGGCTGGCGGCCAACGAGCTGACCCTCTACGCCTCCCTGCGCCACGACACCGAGCTGGCCTCGGGATCGATCCAGTCCATGCACGACCGCGCGCTGGCGGCCATGCGCCGGCTCATGGCGGCGGGCGCCTTCATCCGGCAGGAGGTGCTGGCGCTCGATGACGCCGCCGTGGAGTCGGCCTACCGCGGCGCGCCCGCGCTGGCGGACTACCGCCCCTACCTGGACGAGCTCCGCCGCCGGCGCTCGCGGGTGCTGGGCCAGGAGGCCGAGGGGGTCCTCACCCTGGCGGGCGACAATCTGTGGGCCGAGATCGACCTCAACGAGATCCCCTCCCACCACGAGAAGGCCTTTGGCGCGCTGATCTCGGAGCTCTCCCTGCCCACCATCGAGGACGAGGAGGGCCAGGAGGTGCAGCTGACGCTCTCCAACTACGGGAGGTACCGCGGCTCGAGCTCGCGACGGGTGCGGCGTGACGCGGTGGCGGGGCTGTTCGGGACCCTGGTGGAGGGCCAGGGCTCCATCGCCGCCTGCTTCGCGGGGCAGATCGACTACACCGTCTTCCTGGCGCGCGCCCGCGGGTACGACACCGCCGTGGGGGCCTACCTCGACAAGGACAACCTGGACCCGGCGGTCCTGCGCAACCTGATCGGCGCCATCCACGCCAACCTGGAGCCGCTGCACGAGTACGTGGAGCTGCGCAAGCAGGTGATGGGGCTGGAGGACCTGCACATCTACGACCTCTACGCCCCCATGGTGTCCGGCGTGGAGATGGAGGTCCCCTTCGAGGAGGCCGCGCGCGTCCTGCCGCTGGCCCTGGCGCCCCTGGGGCCGCAGGTGCAGGAGATCCTGCGCGCCGGCCTGGACACCCGCAACGGCTGGATCGACCTCTATCCGCACCGCGGCAAGGAGAGCGGCGCCTACTCGGCCAGCGTGTACGGTCGGCACCCGTACATCAAGATGAACTACATGGACGACTTCGACGGCCTGATGACCCTGGCGCACGAATTCGGCCACGCGGCGCACACCTCGCTGTCCAGCTTCACCCAGCCCTACATCACCGCCGGCTACGTGCCCTTCATCGCCGAGGTCGCCTCGACCTGCAACGAGAAGCTCCTGTTCGACCACCTGCTGGCCGAGGCCACCGACGAGGATGCCCGGCTGGCCATCCTCAACCAGATCGTCGAGACCATCCGCACCACCATCTACCGCCAGACGCTCTTCGCCGAGTTCGAGCTGCGCACCCACAGCGCCGCCGAGCAGGGCACCCCGCTGACGGCCGAGTTCCTGCGGGCCACCTACCGCGATCTGGTCCAGACCTACTACGGGCCGGGCTTCACCGTCGACGAGCACGACGACATCGAGTGGGCCTACATCCCGCACCTGTACTACAAGTACTACGTCTTCACCTACGCCACCGGCCTGGCCTCGGGGATCGCCCTGGCCGAGCGGATCCAGTCGGGCGGCGTCGAGGCTCGGGAGGCCTACCTGGGCATGCTCCGCGGCGGATCCAGCCAGCCGCCCCTGGAGCTCCTGCGCGGCGCGGGGGTGGACCTCACCACCCCGCAGCCCATCGAGGCCGCCGCGCGCCTGATGAGCGGGACCATCGCGCAGATGCGGGAGATCCTGGATGCCCGGGGGCGGTAGCGGGCCGCTCGCGGCTCACGCCAAGAGGTGAGCCGCCAGCACCGCCAGGAAGGTCCAGGCCACCGCGTAGACGACCTCGCGCAGGCCCTGCGCCCTGAGCGCGGCGCGGCTCATGCCGCCCCCGCGCGCCAGGAGGTTGCGGATCCGGATCGTCCGCCAGGCGAAGAAGGGCAGCAGCACCCCCAGGAGCAGGGCGCTCATCCGGAGGGTGGCTCCCCCGGCGCAGGCCGCCGACGGCGCCGCCACCACCAGGGCCGCCACGCCGAAGGCCAGGGCCAGCGGCGACTGGAAGCCGCGGCGCTCGGCGAACCAGGCCGCCAGGCCCGCGGGCAGGATGGCGGAGATCCCGTAGAGGAAGAAGGCCGGGTCGGCGCCGAGCTGGAGGGCCAGCAGCGGGGGCAGGGCGGCCATGGCGATCCCCAGGGCCAGGCGCCGGCCGGCGCGACGGATCCCGATCGCCCCCGCGCTGGCCAGGAGGAAGAGGCCGGCGAAGCCGGTTCCCGCCAGGAGGGCCGGCAGGAAGCCCCCCCCGATGGAGGACAGGGCGCCGGCCAGGACCGAGACGATCAGGTAGACCCAGGCGCCGTGAGCCCGGGCGGGGTCGGGGATGCGTCCGATGACGAGGCGTCGGGCCATGGCTCGGCGGATCCTATCCGGCGAGCCGGCTCGCGCAAGGGCGGGCTCAATCGGCCAGATGCTCGCGGAAGTAGGAGATCATCAGCTCGTTGACGTAGGGGAGGCTGGGCCCCTGGAAGTAGTGGTCGGCCTGCGGCAGCACCGCCAGGTCGTGCCTCCTGCCCGCTCGCACCAGGGCCTCGACCATCCGCATGGTGGTCGAGAAGGGCGCGTTCACGTCGGCCGTGCCGTGGATCAGGAGCAGGTGGCCCTCCAGCTTCTCCGCCAGGGGCGGGTTGGACCCGGCCGCATAGCCCTCGGGATTGTCCTGCCGCAGCCCCATGTAGGGCTCGTTGATCGGCGGGGCCTCGGTCAGGTCTCCGGGGGCCAGGGAGATGCCCACGCGGAAGACCTCGGGCGCGATCAGCATGGCGCGCAGGGCGAAGTAGCCGCCCCAGGAGGCGCCGACGATGCCCAGACCGGCCTCTCCGGGGAATCGTCCTCTTCGCCCGCAACCGTGCTCGTGGTGCCGAGTCGAGCCTCCGGCATGGTTGCGAGGATGGAGGAGCTCTCCCGCGCGT
>CAZTTG010000057.1:0-39425 GCA_964615935.1 uncultured Planctomycetaceae bacterium
GCATGCCGAGGGTGGAGGCCCACTCCGGCAGCACGCTGTAGTGGAGGTGGTGGGGCCCGGCCCAGATGTAGACGAACACCAGGGCCCAGAAGTGCATGATCGACAGCTTGTAACTGAAGACCGGCCGGTTCGCCGCCTTGGGCAGGTAGTAGTACATCAGGCCCAGGAAGGGCGTGGTCAGGAAGAAGGCCACCGCGTTGTGGCCGTACCACCACTGCATCAGGGCGTCCTTGACGCCCGAGTAGGCGGAGTAGCTGCCGGTCAGCGAGTAGGGCATCGCCATGCTGTTGCCGATGTGCAGGATCGCCACCGCCACGATGGTGGCGATGTAGAACCAGATGGCGACGTACATGTGGCGCTCGCGCCGGATGGCGATGGTGCCGAAGACGTTGACCGCGAACAGCACCCACAGGACGGCGATCAGGATGTCCAGGGGCCAGGGCAGCTCGGCGTACTCCTTCCCCTGGGTGAAGCCCATCACCAGGGAGACGGCCGCGAGGACGATCAGGAGCTGCCACCCCCAGAAGTGCACCTTCGAGATGGTGTCGGAGAACAGGCGGGTCTTGAGGAGGCGCTGGATCGAGTGGTAGGTGCCGGCGAAGATCAGGTTGCCGCAGAAGGCGAAGATCACCGCGTTGGTGTGCAGTGGCCGCAGACGCCCGAAGGAGATATAGGGCCCCAGATTGAGGCTCGGCATGAACAGCATGGCGGCGATCAGGACGCCCACCAGCATGCCGACCACCGCCCACAAGAGGGTGGCGCCGAAGAACATGCGGGCGATCTTGTCGTCGTAACGGATGGTCTCCATCTTCGTGCTCATGGCTCTCACTTGCGTTGGCCATCACCCTCGGCGGAGCGCTCCGGGCGGTGTCCGCCGCTGCGCAGGGCCGGTCGCGGCGAATCCCCGCGAAAGGTGCTGAAATGCTGCCTATGTGGCGGGAATCATACCGGAAGCGTGGAAAGTGGAATAGTGGGCCCAGATGTCCGGTTTTGGCTCCCGGCCTCCGGGGAGCGCCCGGATCGAGGGTCGAGTGAGCTGGCGGAGGCGAGCCCGGATCGACTCGGGAGGAGCGCGGAGGCGTCGACACTTGCTGGAGCTTGCAACCCTCGCTTCTCGGATCCGCCGCCGGGAAGGCGACCTCCTGGCCGGCGCCGAAGTCGAGCGCGTTCGCGGCCGGAATCGGGCCGGAGATCGCATTCGCCGTGCCGCCCTCCGGAATCCCGCCGGGGTTCGAGAAGTAGCAATCCTGCAACGGCGGTCGCACCCGGTGGACACCCGGACGCCCGGAGCCCACGGTCTGCGCCATGGCAACCGAGGGTCCGCTGCGGCCGTCGTGGGAACCCACCCCGGAGGCGCTCCGGACCAAAAACCTGTCGCGCCTGATGCGCGAGCGGGGCCTCTCCAGCTACGGCGAACTCTTCGCCTGGTCGGTCGGCGAGCGCTGGCGCGCCGGTGACGTCGTCGCCTGGCCCACCAACCTGGGCTGGATGAGGGAGCCCTGGCTGATCTTCGCGGCCCCGATCAACCACGCCGCGCGGGAGCCGGCCGGCGCGAGGCGGTGGGAGCGGAAGTGGTGCATGCGGAGGGTGGGGTCCGCGTCGCGCTCCCACTCCAGCTCGCGGCGCAGGCTCGTGCGCAGGACCCGGGTGGGTCGGCGGATCGAGTACGAGAGCGACGAGCAGCCGGTGAAGCCCAGGTTGCCCATCAGGTGCTCGTGGTACAGCCCCCCGCCGGGCTTCTCGAAGACGCAGTGGCGCTTCCCGGGGACCTCGCCGAGCTGGTGGTAGATGGGCAGGATCGCCTCGGAGGTGTCAGGGGGAGGCGCCGGAGAGGTCGCTACGGGTTGCCGCGCTCCGCCTGGGCGCGCTCGATGGCCTCGAAGAGGGCCTTGAAGTCGCCCTTGCCGAGGCTCCGGGCGCCGCGCCGCTGGATGACCTCGAAGAAGAGCGTGGGGCGGTTCTCGACCGGCTGGGTGAGGATCTGCAGCAGATAGCCCTCGTCGTCCCGGTCCACCAGGATCTTGCCGGCGCGGATGGCGCCGCGGTCATCCTTGATCTCGCCCACGCGATCCCAGACCTCGTCGTAGTAGGAGTCGGGCACGTCCAGGAGCTCCACGCCCCGCGCGCCACGACCTCGGCGAAGGTCGCGTCCACGTCCTCGACGCGAAAGGCCAGGTCGCGCACCCCGTCCCCGTGCCTCCTCAGGTGCTCGCTGAAACGGTGGTCCGCCTGCAGGGCGGTGGTCATCACCAGGCGGATGCGACCCTGCTGCAGGGCGTAGGGGGCGCGGTCCAGGCAGCCGGTCTCGGGCCCGCGGTAGGCGATCTGGCTGAAACCGAAGGCCTTGCGGTAGTAGTAGGCGGCCTGCCGGGCGCCGTCCCCGGGTGGCTCCCGGCGGGCCCGGATCCGGCGGGGGCCATTCCGGACTCGCGGCTCCGAAAGGAGCGCGGTCGCCGGTGCCGGGCCTTGCGCGTCCCACCGACTCCGCCAGGGGGTGGTACGATGAATGGAGCGCCGGCAAGGAGGCGCCCGGCGGGGCACGGTGCGCCGCGGGGGCCTCCGCCGATCGCGTGAGGTGGATCGTGAACGCAAGAGCAACCTCCGGAATCCTGGCCATCCTGCTTCTTGGCGGCTGCTCCGGCGGCGCGGGCGGGGGCGGAGGCCCAGAGCAAGGCACCCTCTCGATCGAGGTCACCTACGCCCCCCTGACCCACGAGCTGGTCGAGGAAGCCTGGGCGGCGGTGGACGAGGTCCGCGTCCACCAGGAGGCCGGCGCCAGCTCGGGCTTCCTGACCCTGTATTCCGGCGAGCCCAGGCGCCTGGATCTGCTGCACCTGCGCAACGGCGTCACCTACGCCCTGGTGCGCGCTGACCTGCCGCGAGGCACCTACCGACAGGTCCGGCTGCGCTTCGACGACGCCTACCTGCGGCTGGTGAACGGCAACGAGTACACCACGCAGAGCGGAACGCTCAAGCTGACCAGCCAGGCGACCAGCGGGCTCAAGGTCTTCATCGAGCCGCCGGTCGAGGTCCCCGCCGGTGGGCTGGTCACCCTGCTCCTGGACTTCGACCTATCCAAGACCTTCCGCCCCACCCCGGCCAGCGATCCGCTGAACGCGAGCTCCTACAAGCTCGGGCCGGTGATCCGGACCGCCAACCTCTCGCAGTCCGGGGAGATCAGCGGGACCATCACCGCGACGCCCCACGGGGGCAGTCCCCAGGCCGTGGACAAGGCGACGATCTACGTGATGCCCCCCGGCGAGTCGGACCCGGACGAGTGCATCGCCTCCACCGCGACCGAGAGCGACGGCCGCTACGCCGCGATCGGGATCCCCGCGGGCACCTGGGACGTCCTGGCGGTGCACGGGACCAAGAGCGCCCGCTCGGATGCCCGCGTGGTCCAGATCGGCGGGGTCACGCTCGTCGACATGGTCGTGCAGTGAGCTCGTCGGCCCGGAGGAGGCCGCGAGGATTCACGCTCGCGGCAGCGGGCTGCGGCTCGCTCGCCATCCTGATCTGGGCGACGGCCGGGGCGCAGACCGACGCCACCTCCCGGCCCGCTCTCCCCCCGCCGGTCGAGGGGCGCGCGGAATCGCCGGCGATCGAGGCGCCCGCTCGCGGCGCACGGATCGCGATGCGCCTCGAGGAGCCCGCTCCCCTCGAGGAGAGGGTGCCGGCCGACGGCCGGGCCGGCGAGACCTCGGCCATCCGAGCGGTGCGCGAGCTGGCCGAGCTCATCCGGGGTGAGGCGCTCGGCCGGCAGGACTTCGACCTGCGCTCCCGCGCCCTGGCCCGCGAGCTGGATGCCGGCACCGCGGTCGAGCTCGCGAGCGCGGCCGAAGGCGCGAGCACGACGGTGGAGGAGCGGGTGGTGGCCTGCGACCTCCTGCTCCAGCTCCATCGCGGCGCAGCGGACGAGGATCTGCCCGAACCCGGACCGCTGGCCATCTCCCTCCTGGCCGGGATCCTCCGCTCGTCGGAGGCGGAGAGCGCCCTGGCATCGGCCGCGGCCCGCGCGCTGGCGCGCTTCGGCACGCCGACCGACCGCCGGCTGCTGCTCGAGCAGCTCGTCGATCCGGAGGGAGGCCGGCAGCACCTGGCCGTCTGGGCCCTGTCGTTCGGGCCAGCGAGCGAGATGACCGACGAGCTGGCCGGGATCGCCGCTGGACCCGAGCCCGGCCCGGCGGAGCGGGCGGTCCTGGTCCTCGGTCGACTGCTGGATGAGGCGTCCCCCCCGCCAGGCCGGGAGGCCGAGGTTCTCGTCTCGATCCTCTCGAACGAGGCCAGCGGAGCCGGCCCCCGCCTGCGAGCCGCTGCCGCCCTCGCCCACGCCCCGGTAGAGGAGGCGGCGCCCGCGCTCGCCGGGGTTCTGCTCCACGCCCGCGTCTCGGAGGAGCTCGCGCGCATCGCCCTGCGGTCCCTCCGGTCCCACGGCGCGGAGGATCAACTCGCCCGCATCGCGGCCGCTCCCGGAATCGACGCGGACCGGGCCCTCGCGGTGGACGAGGTCCTGGCGGATCTCCCGCGGGATTCGGCTGAGGTCCGGCACGCGCGGGTGCGGCTCGGATGGACGGCCGACTTCGATCCCGATCCGGCCCGGCGTCTGCGGGCCCGGGTCGCGCTGTCGCGACGCGACCGCGGGGCGCGCCGCGCCGAGGCGAGCGAGCCCTCCGCCCCGCCCGGCACCCGCTATCGCGTTTGTTCCCTGGCCTCCACCCTGCGCGAGCGCGGCGGCGGGGGCTGAGGGAGCGAGCACCGTTCACCCCGGCGGCCAGCGGTCGCTCCCTCGCGCGGCCTCACTGCGCCCGGTCCGGATTCCCGCTCCCGGGGGCGGAATCCGTGTCGTCGGCGAAGCGCCCGCTGCGCAGCGCGTCGTGGCGGAAGGTCGACCAGCCCGCTCCCCGCCCCGCGCCGGCGGTCAGCGCGTAGGCGCGTCCGTAATTCTGCGAGGGGTTGCTGGAGGTCGCGTAGCCGCCGACGACGAAGCAGTCCAGATACCCGTCCCCGTCGAAGTCCCCGACCACCGGCCCGTGGTCGATGTCGAAGGTCTTCCCGTAGTGCGCCCGCAGGTCTCGGCTCCACAGGAGGTCGCCGTCATCGCCGCTGCGCGCCGTCACGACGCCGTTGCTACCGCCGTAGAGGACGTCGAGCCCCAGGTCATCGTCGAGGTCGGCGATCGCCGCCCCGCGGAAGACCCCGCCCCCGTGGTTCCTGGTCCAGATCGGGCTCCCCGTCCGGGACAGCACGCCGACCTTGGTGTGGGCGGCGAAGAAGACCTCCAGCCGTCCGTCGCCGGTCAGGTCGGCGATCGAGGTGGGCGAGCCGACGTAGTACGGCGCCGCGTAGCTCCACAGGTCGCTGCCGTCCTCGGCGTTGAAGGCATACACCCGGTTGTCGTAGCAGCCGATCACCAGCTCGGGCCGGCGGTCCCCGTCGATGTCGGCGAAGGAGGCGCCGTGGTACATCCAGTCGGTCGGCGTGTCGCTGTGCCAGAGCGTGGCCCCGTCGCTGCCCCTCAGCGCATAGATCCGCTGGTCGCCCATCCACTGCGCCACCACCGCGTCGAGCTGGCCGTCGCCGTCGACGTCGAGGATGGCGGGAGCGGACTGGATGAAGCTCCCCGTGCCGAGATTGACGTGCCAGAGCGTGCTGCCGTCCTCGCCGTTGAGGCAGTAGACGTGGCCGTAGAAGGCGCCGAAGATCACCTCGAGCCGGCCGTCGCCGTCGACGTCCGCCGCGCTCGGCGGGGAGTCGAGGTGGTTCGACGCGGTGGGCTTCATCCACTCCACCGTTCCGCTCGCGCCGTCGAGGCTGTAGACGCGACAGGTCGAGGAGCAGGGCACGACCACCTCCAGCTCACCATCCCCGTCGACGTCGACGATCAGCGGCGAGGCGTCGTTGCAGCCGCTGGTGGGGAAGGACCACAGGGTCGAGCCGTCCTCCGCGTTCAGCGCGTGGATGCGCTCGCCGTTGAAGTAGGTGCCGAAGACGATCTCCGGTCTCCCGTCGCGGTCGATGTCGCCGACCGCCGCGGAGCCGAAGGAGGGCGCGGCGAGGTCGCGCCACCACAGGATCTGGGCGGCGGGGGGCGGGGCGTCCGGGGCGCGGTCGCCGGCGAGGAGCGGCGAGGCGAGGAGGATCCAGCCTCTGATGGCGAGGCTCGAGACGAGGATCGTGGCGGTCTTCATGGTGCTCGGGGTGGCTGGGGTTGCGGGTCAGCGCGGTTCCTTAGCGCCGGAGACGCGGACGCGGAAGCGCGCCGTCTTGGCGCGGTCCTTTCCGGCCTCTCGATTCGCGTTCGCCTGCAGGTGCAGGAATCGGCGGCCGTGGAAGACCTCCTGCTCGGCGCGGGTGAGCCGAAAGGGCAGGGGTGAGCCGTCGGCGGCGGTCACCTCGACCGAGGCCTCGATGGCCGCGCCCTCCGGAAGGACCTCGGTCACCTCGACCCGCTCGCCGATCCGCCAGTCGTCGGGGTCGGTGCCGTAGATGTCCCACCCGCGCGCGTGGAAGCCCTCGTCCCACTCGAGGACGACGTCGAAGCCGCCCTCCTCGCGAGGGACCAGCGCCCGGCTCTCGCGCGGATCGGCGACCGCCCGGAAGGGCCGCAGCGAGGGGTCCCCGATCAGGATCCGGTTGGCGCCGCCGCCCTGCATTACCGCCTCGGCCGACTCGTGCGGCGCGCCGGGCCGGGGAAGGTCGAGGTGCAGCTCGCCGCCCGCCGCCAGGAAGACGTCGTCCCAGGTGGACTTGATCGCCTCGCCGAGCGAGGCCCCCTCGCGCAGCGCGAAGCCCGACTCGAGGTCGACGCTGAAGCCGTGGTTCGCGGCGATCGGCGCCAGGAAGGCGGTCGCCCCGGCGTCGAGGATCGCCAGGCCGAGGCTCTCCTCGGGCGGCAGCTCGTGGACCGTCACGCGATCGGTGACCCCGAAGGTGGAGACGATGTCCCCCTCGACGAAGACGCGCTGGGTAGCGGCGGAGTGGCAGGTGCCGCTCCAGACGATCGGTCCATCGAGGGAGAGCGCGCGGATGTCCGCCGCCGTGATGCGCGCCAGCTCGCCCTTCGGATCGCAGCCCACGAGCTTCGGGTCGTAGGCCCAGTGCTTCGAGTGGTCGAGGTTGCGCGCGCCGGCGAAGAGCCAGATCCCCTGCGGATCGCCGTTGCCGGTGAGCTGGATCACCGCCGCCTCCTCGAGCATGCCCAGCTTCTCGCGCGCCCAGGCCAGGCAGTCGGGGTCGTCCTCGACGCAGGCGAAGCCGATCCCCGGCCCGGAGAAGCCCGCCGCCTCCTCGTGGTCCCCGAGGTAGCTGGCCCAGATCGTCGAGCGCATCCCGCTGGTGACGAAGGCGTTGATCCACCGGCTGCCCGGAAGTCCGCCCTCGTGGAGCCGCTTGGTACGCTCCCACAGCGCCCTGAGCCCCTCGGCGTCGCGGCTGGTGAAGTAGCCGAAGCAGAGGTCGGGGAGGGCGTCCCCGTCGAGGCGCGCCGAGAGCAGCAGGATCCGGCGGTGCAGGTTGACGTCGAGCAGCTCGGGCGGCAGCACGATGAGCGCGTTCTCCGGGGCGAGCTCGCCCAGGCGCGCCTCGAGCGCGTCCAGCCGGTCGGGGGACGCCTCGATCCGCTCGGCGCGGTGCCAGGCGGCCACCTCGCCGGCGATCTCCGCGAAGCGCCGGTGCGCGGGGTCCTCCCCGGCGAGCCCCATCTCGACCACGACGTAGGAGACCGAGGGACGGTCGGCGCTCCGCGGAGGAGCGGCGGGCGCCCGCTCCTCGAGCTCGATCCCCTCCAGCAGCTCGGATTCGGGATCCTCGGCCCGGATCGCCCGCCAGCACTCCCGCGCCTCGTCGGGGTTCCCCAGGGCCTCGTGGTAGAGGCCATGGAAGTACAGCACGTACGCGCGTGCGTCCGGCTCGGCGTCGAGGCGCAGCCACTCGTCCTGCACCTCGATGGCCTGCTCGAGGGCATCCTGCCGGCCCAGCGCGGCCGCCAGGTAGAAGAGCACCTGCGAGCGCAGCTCGGCATCGAGGTCGGGGGCCTCGAGCGCCAGGCGGAAGATCCGCTCCGCCTCGGCCATCTCCTGGTGCTCGAAGAAGAGGTCCAGCCCGGCGTGGAGGAGCTCGCTGGCCTCGGCGCTCCCGGCGTCGAGCGCTACGAGGTGCGAGCCCGCAGCGAGCTCCCGCTGGCCGAGCAGGGTGGAGACCAGCAGCCTCGCGCCCTCGGCGACCTCGGCCCGGATCCGCCCGCGCAGGAGGGTCGCCTTCCAGCCCTCCTCGCCGTGATCGAGGTCCACCACGGCCGGTCCCGCGATGCGCAGCACGGCGACACCCGCCAGATCCAGGGTGTAGACCGAGTCGAGGGGAATCGCGAAGTGGTTGTGCGCGTCGAGCGGCTCGGGCCGGGCGCTCTCGACGGTCATCGAGAGGCTCAGCGTCGCGGCGCTGATCGAGCCGTAGGCGGGCGTCTCGCTGAGGGCGTCGAGCCCGAAGAGGGCGAGCGCAGCGAAGAGGAGGACCGCCGCCGCCTTGCCGAGGAGGCGGAGGGGAGCCTGGCGCTTCTGTCGGGCGCCTTCGGCCCGCGGTCGCCTGAGCAGCTCGCTGAGCGCCCGCTCCTCGCGCAGCTCGCGGCGGCAGTCCTCACAGGCGGCGAGGTGCGCGGCGACCGCGGCCCGCTCCTCGCGGCCCGCGGCCTCGTCGACCACCTCGAAGAGCAGGGGGCGGATTCGCTGGCACTCGCTGGTCTGGTTGTCGTTCATGGTTCCGGGTCCCGCCTCATTCGCCGATCAGTCGCCGTCGTAGCTCCTTGCGCGCCTCGTAGATCCGCCCCCGCACCGTCGAGACGGGGACGTCCAGCTCCTGGGCGATCTCCTCGTAGGAGAGCCCCGCACGGTAGCGCCTCTGCAGCACGTCCCGATGGATCGCCGTCAGCCGCTCCACCTCGCTCCAGATCCACTCCGCCGAGCGATCGCGGGCGACCGCTTCGATCCGGCTGAGCTCGACCGTCTCGCCCCTCAGCTCCGCCCGGCGCCGGTGCTCGGCGCAGCAGTTCCGGGCGATCGTGACCAGCCATCCCCGGAGTCGCCGGGGCTCGGCCAGCCGGTCGAGGCCGCGGAGCGCGAGGTAGAAGGTCTGCTGGACCACCTCCTCGACCTCGTCGGGATCGGCGACCCGCCGCATGACGACCCGTCGAACGGCCCGGTCGTGGCGCCGCACCACCTCGCCGAAGCGGGCGGTGTCTCCCGCGAGGATCTCCTCGACCAGCGCAGCGTCGTCCGGGGCTCCCATCGTCGATCCCGAGGGGTGGGGGATCGATTCCTCCCGCCACCCCTAGAATGACGGGGTGGGGAGCGCGGGAATCAAAGGAAACCGGCGGAATCCCCCGGCTCGCTTCGGGCCGGGTCTCCAGGGGCCGCCCGCCGACTACTCGACGTCCCGCCCGAAGGGATCCTCCTCGCCGGCCTCGAGCCGCGCCGCGATCGCCGCCGCGAGGGGGTTGGCCGGGGTCCGCTCGACGGCGGCCCTCACCAGGCGCCGGGCCTCGTCCGCGTCGCCGAGCACGTGGGCCGCGAGCGCCGCCGTGATCAGCGGCCGCTCGTCGTGCGGGAGCCCCGCGGCCCCCGCGCGCAGGTGCACGAGCGCCCCCTCCGCGTCGTGCCCGAGAAGCGGCGGCGCGAACAGCTTGCGGTTGCCCAGCACCACCTGGGCGTAGGGATTCGCCGGATCCAGCTCGAGCGCGCGCTCGAGCGCCGCGGTGGCCTTTCGCTGGACCGCGATCGCGCTGGCCATCCCCGTGATCCGGCAGCACAGGAGGCTGGCGCGGATGCGATGGCTGTCGCTCTTGTCCTCGCCGGCGTCGATCGCGCAGGCGATCGCCTCCAGCCCGGCCTCGACGTCGCGCGCGGTCTCCGGCGCGATCTCTTCGTGCAGGGGCCGGCCGACCGCCAGCCCTCGGCCGAGGTCGCGGGTGTAGATCCGCTCGAGGTGGGTCTCGGCCAGCACGCGCCAGGCCGCGCCGTCCCCGGGGTCGCGCTCCACCAGGGCGCGCTGTTCGGCGAGGAAGGCGTCCAGCGACTCCGTCTGGCAGAGCTGCCGCACCCGCGCCAGCTCGAGGCTGCGATCGGTCGGCCCCGCGCCCACCAGCGCCGGGGCCTCGACGTCGCGCCCGAGCCGCGCGGCCACGAGGACGGCCGCGCCCAGGAGGGTGATGAAACCGACGGAGAGGAAGCGCGCGCGTCTGGTCATGGGGCGAGGCGCCAGCTTACTGGGAACTGGCGCGACCGTCTTGCGCCGAGTCCCTGGGGTCCGGCCGAAATGCACCTTCCGTGGTACGCTGGGGCCCTCGGAGCACGCCTCGCCCGGCCGCCACAGTGAGTCCCCTCCACGCCTCCTCGCTCTGCGCGCTGATCCTCCTGGCCTCGCCCGCCGCGCGCTCCCAGGTGCAGCACGGTGACGTCCTCATCACGAAGTACGGGCTGACAGGAACGACGAGCATCCAGCACTACCGCGGCGACGGGACTCACGTGCTCTCGACGGTCGGCGGCAGCGGGGATCGATTCCTCGGCCCCGCGCTCCTGCCGGACGGACGCCTCCTGGCGAACCGGCGCAATCCCAACGGCTTCAACCTCTTCGACGCGGCGACCGGGCTGCCGCTCGACAGCCGCGACACGCCGGCCCTGACCCAGCTCACCGGCGACGGCGGCGCGCTCTCCGACGGGACGGTCGCGATCGTCGAGCAGTCGACCGGCGCGCTGCTCTTCGCCCTGGACGGGACGCACATCGCGACGCTCGCGGATCCGGGGATCTTCCTCGCCTACTCGCTCTTCGTCGACGAGAACGACGACGTGTGGATCGGTGACCTCCGGCACCCGGGCGTGGACGAGGGGGCGGTGTGGCACTTCAGACGGAACGGGACGCTGATCCGCTCCATCGCCACGCCCTTCAGCGTCGGCGACCTGGTCGTGGCGACGGACGGGTCCATCTGGGCGACGGACTACCGCAACGGTGACGTGTACGGGCTGGACTCGACGGGCGCGGTGCTCACGAGCTTCGCGACGCCCCTGCCCACGCCGCAGTTCCACGGGATCGCGATGGCAATCGACGGCACGCTGCTGGTCACGAGCTACGGGGCGAGCGAGGTGCTGCGCTACGACCTGGACGGAACCCCGCTGGGCCAGTTCCCGCTCACCTCCAGCAACCTCTGGGGCTTCATGGCGGTCGTCCGCGAGCCGGTGGGCGCGCGCTACTGCGCGGCCGCGTCGAGCTCGCTCGGCGTCGCCGCCTCGATCTTCGCCTCGGGCTCGGCGAGCGCGTCGGCGGCGGACCTGCGGCTCGCCGCCCGGCCGGTGCCGGACGGGCCGGGGATCTTCTTTCACGGCTCGAACCAGATCCAGATCCCCTTCGGATGCGGCTTCCTGTGCACGGCCGGGGGCGTGCGCCGCGGAGAGGTCGTGTGGGCGGCGGGGGGGGTGGCGACCTACGCCTACGACGGCTCCAGCTCGCAGCGCTCCCTGGCGGCCCACGTCGCCCAGGTGCGGGGCTTCCAGTACTGGTTCCGCGATCCGGCGGGCGCGGGGCAGTGCACCTCGGGGGCGACCTTCAACACTTCGGACGCGATGGCGATCACCGTGCTCCCGTGACCGCCTCGCGTCCCGGAGCCCTCAGAGCTCGCGCACCGCGAGCTCCTCGAAGGTGGCCTTCCCCCCCACCAGGCCCAGGCCGATGAAGGCGGGCTCCAGCGGCAGGTCGGCCTCGAGCAGGAGCGACTCGTCGACGTAGACCCAGGCGTGGTTCTCGCGCACGACCAGGATCAGGTCCACCGCGGAGTCGGCCTTCAGGCGGGAGCTCGGGGAGTGGGCGATGCCACCCCGGGGCGTGTAGATGAAGGCCCCCTGCCCCAGGAGGATGGCCTCGCAATCTCCCCCATAGCGGATCTTGACGCCCCAGCAGCTCTCCCCGGTGCGCGCCTTCAGCCGAAGCGCACAGTCGCCGAACCGGCGCCCGGGGAGCTCGAGGTGGGACCAGTCCGAGCCGCTGGGATTCTCCCCCGCGATCGACCCGGGGCCGATCTGCCAGGTGGCGATCTCGTCCTGCGGGCTCAGGTCGGCGAGGACCGAGGTCCAGGAGCCGGGTTCGCCCAGGAGCTCGGCGGGGAGGTTCTTCTCGGGTGGGCTGAGCTTGGTGAACTCCCCGCCGTCGCCGCGCCGCTGGCTCAGCAGGGTCGCGAGCTCGGGCCGCAGGGGGAAGGCGTCGAGCCGCGCGTGCCAGCCCTGCTCGACCTTCTCCAGGGACTTCCCGAGGGCCTTGCGGATCGGCTTGCCGTGGTAGTACTCCATGACCTTGCGGGGCTTGTAGGTCTCGAGCAGGTAGAGGAAGAAGCTGCCGCCCACGTCGTAGGCGTTGAGGCCCGGGTTCGCGCTCAGGAAGGCGTAGAAGTCCGGGTGCTCCACCAGGGTGCGCAGCTCGGGCAGGCTGCCGCGCTGGCGCTCATAGGCCGCCACCGAGTGCACCGGGATCCCGTGCACGAACTCCAGCACGGCGTTGGCGATGCCCTCGGCGAAGAACATGTTGCGCGCCTCCTCGCCGGTCGGCTCCATGGCCGCCACGACGATGTGCACCAGCTCGTGCTTGCGGGTCTGGTCGTTGTCCCAGGGGATGTGGCTCTCGCGCCCCGCGGAGTAGCCGCCCGTGCCGGAGACCCCGGTGATCTCCTTCAGCTCCGCCAGATCGTCGTAGAGGAAGATGCGGAAGGACTCGCTCTCGTCCACGCGCCCGGCGATCCCCAGCTCGGAGAGGATCTCGGCGTATTCGAGCTCCAGGAGGTGCGCGTGGCGGTCGACCGAAGCGCCGGCCCGCGAGCCCGCGCGGTAGCGGACGTGGAAGTGCTCGGTGACCTGTACCTCGCCCAGCCGGTCGTCCGGGGCCACGAGGATCGCCAGCAGGAGCGGCAGGATCGGGAAGGAGTTGAGGTTCATGCCCCCGATCCTAGCCCGCCGACTGCGCCGGGCCGGCGGACCGTGACGCCTTCGACGCCTCGGTCCTCGCCGCGAGCTCGCGTCTCGGCGGAGCTGTCCGGGTCGGGGCGAAGGGGCAGTCCCCGCGCATCGGTTTCGCCCTCGCGGGGCGAACCCTGAACGCCCGGCAGCGCAAGTCCATGCGGGGCAAGCAGTTGCGGGCGTGCCCGGCGGTGCGTCCCGGACCGGGGACCGGCCCCCGGCCGGCGCGACTTGCTGTAGAGTGGTTCCGTCGTGAAGTCGGCTGCGGCGGGGACCCGCGGATCGACCGGGTTTGGAGGACGACGGGCGCGCCGCGCCTGGCCCGGCCCTTCCGAAGGGAAGACCCGAACGCAATCGGAGCCGCACTGGAAGGTCGTCGGCTCGTGGGCCGCGGTGGGCGTCGTGATCTCGACACGATCCCGCCGGACCGCGTGGATGAGCGGACGACGTCGGAGGAGACGGAGAGGAGAGAAGCATGACAGCAAGAGGATCGCGCTTACGCCTTGCCGCGGGAGCACTGGCACTACTCGTCGCCCCCTTGGTCGCCTTCGCGGCCCTCGGCGACGAACGCCCGACCGGGAACGAAGCGACGCCTCGGGCCGGAAATCCGCAGCTGGGTGAAGCGAGCCCCTTCGAGGCCGAGCTGATCGAGCGCGCCCTGCCGCAGCCCACCGGACGGCGGGAGCCCGGCACGACCCTGGTCCGACCGCGGCTGGCGCGGCCCGAGCGTTGAGGAGGCCATCATGGAATCCAGACGCATACGACGCCTCCTCGCCGTCCTGGGCGCGGCCTGCTTCGCGCTCGGCGCGGCCCCCACGGCGCGGGCCTCGACCTGGTTCGTCCATCCGGGCGGCTTCGGCGACTTCCTGACCATCCAGGACGCGATCGACGCGAGCTCGGATGGCGACGTCATCCTGGTGGCTCCCGGCGTCTACGTGGAGGAGCTGATCGTCCCGGTGTCGGTGACCATCGCCGGCTCGGGCGTCGGGAACACCATCGTGCGCCCGGTGATCTCGAACCCCGGCAGCGGGAACGGATCGCAGGTGGGCACCACGACCTGGCTGGCCCGCGTTCAGGCGGACGACGTCTCCTTCTCGGCCATGTCCTTCGAGGGTGACAACCCCGCCATCGGGGGCGCGATCGACGCCCGCGGGGGGATCGTCACCGACTACACGGTGGGCAACTTCGACGGGCTGGAGGTGGCCAACTGCCTGGTCAGCGACGTCGCCTACCGCGGTCTGTACGCCGCGGCCGGCGGGACGGGTCACTCGTTCACCTCCAACCGCGTGGTCAACGTCAACCAGATGTACCTCGACTCCGTGGGGATCTTCTTCTACGGAGCCGTGGGCGAGGCGCGCGACAACGAGGTCGAGGACTGCTCCGTCGCCATCGGCTTCCAGTCCGGCGGCGGCGGCATCATCGCCGACAACCGGATCGACGACTGCGACCTGGGCGTCCTGGCCAACGGGAGCACCAGCCCGGTGACGATCCAGCAGAACGAGATCCAGGGCTGCGGGCAGGGGATCCAGGGTATCGCGGTCAACACCTCGGTCAACGTGGCGGCCAACACCGCCACCGGGTGCACGACCGGCCTGACCCTCTTCGGGCTGGGTACGGGCACCTTCGTGGCGGTCTCCAACACCTTCGACGCCCAGTCGCTCCCAGGCAGCAGCGGGATCTTCGCCACGACCGACGTCTCCCCTTGGGGCTTCGGCGACCTGCAATTCCTGGCCGCCAACAACATCCTGCGCGACAACGAGGTGGCGGTCGCGCTCCACGAGGCCGCCGGCAGCAATCACCCGCTGCTGGACTGCACCCTCTCGGGAGCCGCCACCGACTACAACACCTTCACCGGCAGCGTGGCGTTCAACGTGGAGCTCATCGACTGCGACGACGACGTCGATGCGCAGCACAACTTCTGGGGAGCGGTCAGCCCGGCCCTCATCGAGGAGACCCTCTGGCACCAGGTGGACGACCCCGTGCTGGGGCTGATCGACTTCGCCAACACCGTCAACCTGCTGATCACCGTGGACGACGACGGCACGGCGGACTTCCTCACCATCAACCCGGCCGTGCAGGCCCTCCTGCCGGGCGGGACGATCCTGGTCATGCCGGGCCTGTACCAGGAGGACGTGATCGTCGATCGCAGCTGCCTGATCCAGGGTTCGGGGACCTCCCCCGATCCCGCGCTGGGGACGGTCCTGCAGGGCGCCTCGATCAGCCCGGACCTGTCCGTGGTCACGATCACCGGTCCGGACGTCTTCCTGCGCGACATGCGCGTGGACGGCCAGCAGCCGGTCTACTTGAAGGCCCGACGGGGCGTCTACGGCACGGGGACCGACGGCCTGTGCGTGACCGACTGCGTGGTGCACACGGCCACCACGGCCATCGCCTACGTCACCAGCACCGACGGCACCTTCCTGGGGAACGAGGTCTACGACTTCGGCAAGAGCCTGCAGGAGGGCGGCGGCATCTTCCTGTGGAACGCCAGCGGGGACATCGGCGCCATGGGCGAGGGCAACCACGCCCACGACGGCCTGGCCACCGGCTTCCTGCACCACAACAGCTCCAGCGGGAGCTGCCGCGGCAACCGCGTCGAGGGCGGCCCGCTGGGTTACCTGTCCAACGGCTCCCAGACGGTGATGCTCATCGAGGGCAACGAGGCCGTCGGCTGCGAGCAGGGGTATCAGAGCATCGGGAACAACGTCGATGTCCTCTATCGCCGCAACCGGGCGATCTTCTGCGACACGGGCTTCACGCTCTTCGGCCTGGGCGCCGCGCTGCACACCTACGACGGCAACCGCGTCATGGGGAGCGGCGGGCCGGCCGGATCGCGGGGCTTCTGGTGGACCACCTCCTGCGTCTTCGGGAACTCGGACCTGAACGCGGTGGCCTACAACAACAGCCTGACCGGGGTCGAGGACGGCGTGATGCTCTTCGAGGACGCCGCCAGCGTTCCCTTCGCCCTGAACGCCGATCTCGACGGCGCCGCGGGGACCAACCTGTTCGCCGGCAACAGCCAGTACGCCATCCGCCTGCTCGGCTGCGACGACGACGTCGAGGCCAGCAACAACTACTACGGCTCGCTGGACCCGGCCGTGGTGGAGACGCTGATCCACCACCAGCCGGACGAGTCCTCGCTGGGGCTGGTGAGCTTCGGCAACCTGCAGCCGGTCATGGTCTACTGCGTGCCCAAGGCTCACGCCGGCGGCTGCGAGCCCGAGGTGAGCTGGACGGGGGCTCCCAGCGCGAGCCTTCCGGTGCCCTTCACCATCTCCGCCGATCAGGTGCTCAACCAGAAGAACGGCCTGCTCTTCTACGGCTTCGCCCAGAACGCCCTCCCCTTCCAGGACGGCTACCTGTGCATCCAGCCGCCGATCCGGCGGACGGCGGTGCAGACCTCCGGCGGGAACGTCGGGCCCCCGGACTGCTCCGGGAGCTTCTCCTACGACATGCAGCAGCAGATCCAGGGCGGCGGGGACCCGGCGCTCGCCGCCGGCGCGCTGGTCTTCGCCCAGTACTGGTTCCGCGACCCGAGCTCGGCGAGCACGACGGGCCTCACCGATGCGGTGCAGTTCGTGATCGACGACTGAGCGGATGGAGTCGAGGATCAGCGGGGGATCGGCCCCGGCGCTGGGCCGGGCCGTTCCCCTGCCGGACTCTGCACCGCTCGCCGTCGGGAGGGGCGAGACGACAGGGCCGCCAGGATCACCGATGAAGAGTCAGCATGGCGCTCGCTTCGACCACGACGAGCAGGCCGACCGGTACGACGACGAGGTGCGCCGCGAGGAGAACCCGATCCGCGCGGGGTACGCGGCCGCTCTGGCGTGGGTCGTGCGGCGGGCCGAAGTTCAGCCCGCCGATCACGTGGTGGACGTCGGCATCGGAACCGGGAATCTGTCGGTCGCCCTTCCGCCCTGCGCCCACCTCGTGGGGGTGGACCTGTCGAGGAAGATGCTCGCTCTCGCCCGCGCCAAGCTGGGGGAGCGCGCCGCCTTGCTGAGGAAGGACGCGCTCGCCTGGGCCCACGAGGCCGGGGAGTTCGACGTGCTCGTCAGCACTTTCGCCCTCCACCACCTCACGCCCGCCGAGAAGGGCGACTTCCTGCAGCACGCCTTGGCTCGCCTGCGGCCGGGGGGGCGGCTGGCGATCGCCGACCTGGCTTTCGAGAGTGCCCGCGCGGGTGAGGCGATGCAACGGGAATGGGAGGATCACGATCCCTGGAACCTCCGGAAAGCGGTCGCGGACGAGTTCTACTGGGATCTTGCCGAAGCGCGCCGCACGCGCGAAGGGCTGGGGCTGCGCGTGACGACGGAGCGCTTCGGCCCGCTGATCTGGGGGTTTTCGGGAACGCGAGCGGACCTCGGGGGCGCCGACCAGGGCGGAGGGAGCTCGGCGGTGGACGGCGTCGCGAGGTGACGGCCGATCCGCGGATTCCGTTCCACCACCGTACGGATCAGCGGAGGCGGTCGAGGGCTTGGGTGACCGCCTTGGCCACGCCCTTGCTGTCATCCCCGTGCGCGGTGATCCGCTCGATGATCGCCTTCTTCTGGTCGCCATTCGCCCCGAGGATGCCCAGCGCCAGGATGGCACAGTGCTTGACGATCTTGCTCTTGTCCTCCAGGTAGGACAGCAGCACGGGGATGACCCGTCTGGCCTCCGCGCGCGGCATCGCGAGGCTGGCGAAGATCTCGGCCAGGTGCCAGCGCGCCTGCGGAACCGACTCTTCCATGGCCAGCTCGACGAGTGCTGATCGGACGGGTTTCAGCAGGTGAGAGTGCTGGCGCGAGATGATCTCCATGGCCATGCACGTCCGCGCGCGGATCAGCTTGTCCTCGGACGACAGACCCTCTGCCAGTTGCGGAAGCAGCGCCGGCTTCTCGATGATCCGCTCGGCGATCTCTTCGGCTCGCCCCTCGGAACGGAGATCGCCTCCGGCCAGCTCCTTCAGGATGGCGTTCATGGCGTCGCATCCTATCGCCGAATTCGAGCAATGGGGGCATGTCTGGCCCGAGAGAGCCGCTATCCTCGGCAGCCTCTCTCGCGCGGGGCTGGCTGCCGATCACCGCGCCCAATCCCCCATGGCCCTGGCTCTTCGCATCGCTCGCCTGCTCCACCGGCTCCTGCCCGTGGCCGTCTCGTCGCTGGCCGCTTGCGGGGGCGAGGTTGCTCCCGGGAAGGCGATCCGCGGTGGGACGCCGGGGGTGCACTTCCTCGAGGTGAGGGCCATCGGCGGCGCCGCCGGTCCGGTCCGGTCCCGGGGTCTCGACTCGCCCTCCTCCTCCGACCGGGTCTCGCTGCCCGACCCGGCGCAGGGACCGCGGCTGGTCCGGATCGGCGATGAGTGGCGCAGCGCACGAGGGGTCTCCACCACTCGCCCGCTCGCCGCCGCGCTGCGAGCCGCCCCCGGCCGCGCGCTGCGGTTTTCCTACGGCGTTCCGGCCGAGCTCGTCCGCCCGGGAGGCGAGGTGTCGCTCCGGGTCCGACTCGAGGGACGCGAGGGGGGGATGCTCGAGGCGACCTACCCGCTCTCCCTCCCGGAGGAGCGGATCCGCTGGCGCCAGGCGGGCCTCCCCTTGGCCGAGCTGGGGGAGCAGGAGGTCGAGGTTCGCTGGGACGTGCTCGGCGCCGGGGAGGGGGAGGACGCCGTCTGCGCCGTGGGTGAGGTCAGCCTGGTCCAGCTCCGGGAGCGGGGCCAGGTGGTGCTGCTGATCACCTCGGACACCCATCGCGGGGATCATCTCGGCGCGGCGCGGGACGGCGTCGTGGTGAGCACCCCCGCGATCGACGCCCTGGCGGAGAGCGGGATCCTGTTCGAGGACTGCTCCAGCCCGTCCAACCTCACCAATCCCTCGCACGTCGCCATCATGACCGGGACCCACCCCCGCGACACCGGCATCGTGACCAACTACACCCGGCTCGCGGGGGATGCGCCCACCCTGGCGGAGGCCTTCCGGAGCGCGGGCTACGTCACCTACGGGGCGGTGAGCACCCGTCACCTGATCGACTCGGTCAGCGGTCTGGGGCAGGGCTTCGAGCGCTTCGTCGGTCCGACCCAGGGCTACTCCCGCAAGGGCCGGGGCACCCTCTCCTTCGTCCGCAGGTGGGTGCGCGAGTCGCCGGGGCTGCCGATCTTCATCTAGCTGCACCTGTTCGACGCCCACACGCCCTACGCGCCGGAAGAGGAGGACGTCGCGCGGTACTATCCCGCCCGGGAGACGGCCTTCGACGAGTCCCTGCCGGTGCCCGAGTGGGCCACGCCCAAGGCCCTCGCCCGCCTCGGTCTGAAGGACCTCCGGGATCCGGACTACCCCCTCGCGCTGTACCGCGCGGAGGTCACCGGCCTGGATCGGGTGCTCGGGAGCCTGCTGGAGATGAAGGAGCTCGCCGGCGCCGTGATCGGGTTGACGGCGGATCACGGAGAATCGCTCGTCAACCACGAGATCTACTTCGCGCACAAGGAGCTCTATCGAGATTCGCTCCATGTCCCGCTGATCCTGGCCGGGCCCGGTGCGCCCCGGGGAGTCCGTTGCTCGCACCCCGTCTCGAACGTCGATCTCGGACGCACGCTGCTCGACCTCTCCGGCAATCGGGGCGTCGCCTTCCCCGGCCGCAACCTGGTCGACGTCGTCCAGCGGGCGCCGTCCGCCGCCGAGCCCCGCTTCACGCTCGCCTCGCACGCTCGCGAGGTGGCCTTGACGCAGGCCGGCTGGCACCTGCAGCTCCGGCTGGAGCCCAACGAGCTGCTCGACGGACGGGTCACGCGGCAGGAGCACCAGGTCGAGCTCTACTACCTCCCCGACGATCCGGACTGCGCGAACGATCTCCTCGATCGGGAGCTCGAGCGCGCGAAGGCGATGCGCGCTCGGGTGCTGAGCTGGCTGGAGGGCGGCGGCGGCCTCGACTGGCGAGCCGGCGAGATCAGCGACGAGACGACCCTGAGGAATCTCCAGGCGATCGGCTACACCGTGGGAGAGCAGTCCGGTCCGATCGACCTGGCCGTCGACCCCGGGTGCGACTGCCGGTGGTGCGTCCGCTTCCGCTGATGATCCGGCCCGGGATCGACCGCACTACCTCGAGGCCTCGGTCCTCGCCCGCCACGTGCCCTTTCCTGCTACACAGATCGATCACGAACAAGATGTAGAGGGCAACCAAGCCCCTCGGCGTCCAGATCTCGGTCGTGAACAGGTCCGCGCCTGCGAACTGGTCCCGTTGGGCCTTCAGGAAGATCCGCCAGGAGGTCGGCCGGCCGGGGCGGCCTCGATGCCGTGCTCCTCGACGAGGTGGATCTCGACACTCTCCGGAACCGGGAGGAGTATCGCCGCCTCCGAGATGAGGTGGCCCGAGGTGCGTTCACCCGGGGATGCTGCCGGGCCTGTCCACCGGAGTCCTCCGGCCGCGTGGATGGCGATCAGGACCTCGAGCCCAAGTGCTTCGGAACCGCCCCCCCCGGTGAGCGTCGATCGTGGTAGATTCCGCCCCTCATGAGGCGCGCGCGATTCCCTCACTTCCCCGCCCTGGTCCTCCCCGCCCTGGCCGGATGCCTGGGGCTGTGTTCGTGCTCCCGCGGGCATCCGGGCGGGTCGCCATCGGGCGAGAGCCGGTCGGTCATCCTGATCTCCATCGACACGCTGCGGAGGGACCACGTGGGCCTCTACGGCTACGAGAGGGACACGACCCCCAATCTCGATCGTCTCGCCGCCGAGAGTCTGGTCTTCGAGCGCGCCTACACGACGATGTCATGGACGCTCATCGCGCACATGAGCCTCTTCACCGGCCTCTACCCCGCCCAGCACCGCGTTTGGGAGGAGGACGTGGCGCTGCCCTCGTCCATTCCCACCCTGGCCGAGCGGCTTGGGTCTCGGGGCTACTTCACGGCCGGTCTCTATCATCCGGGCTGGCTCGACCCTCGCTTCGGCTTCGACCGAGGCTTCGACGTCTATCGCCCGCACGACAACGCCCGGGAAGCCACCGCCCACCTGAAACAGGTGATGGCCTCCCGGCCGGAGGATCGGCCGTTCTTCCTCTTCCTGCACCTCTTCGACGTCCACTGCGTTCCCCTCCGGCGCGACGAATCGGGTCCCCTCTACAATCCTCCAGCGCCCTACGGATCCTGGTTCCTGGAGGGCGCGAAGAAGCGCGTGCGGGATCTGCCTCGGCGGCATGTGTACTACGACTCCCAGCACGAGGTGACCGAGGAACAGCACGAGGCCATCGTGGCCCTGTACGACGGGGGCATACGCTTCGTCGATGAGGTGGTCGGCGGGTGGATCGACGATTGGAGGAAGGAGAAGCTCCTTGACGATGTCCTGCTGATCGTCACCTCCGATCACGGCGAAGGGCTGGCACAGCGCGTCCGCAAGTACGGGGGCCACGGGGAGATGTACGAGGAGGGGCTGAGGGTTCCGCTCATGATCCGCTTCCCGGACGAGCGGCGAGCGGGAGAGCGCGTCGAGCAGGCGGTCAGCCTGGTGGATGTCCTGCCCACCCTTCTGGACTGGATCGACATCGGGGTCGACATCCCCCTGGCCGGCCACACGCTCCTGAGGGAGCGCCCCGGAGGTTCCCTGATCTACGCCCAACGCCCTCGGGGAGAGGTGTGCATCCGCTGGCCCCACAAGGTCGTCCGCATGGGACGGGGCAGCCACTCCGCGCTGTGGATCCACGACCTGCGGGAGGATCCCGGGGAGTCGACGCGGATCGCCGTCGCGGAGGGGTCCGAGGGGGATCGCCTCCTCCGAATGGTCCGGGACGATGCGAGACAGGAGAGGGCGGGCTGGTACCTGCCCCAGGAGCCCAATCCGGTGCTGCCGCCCGACGCGAAGCAGGCCGATCAACTCCGCGCTCTTGGGTACATGGGGGGAGAGTAGACCCGCGAAACACGACGCGGCGCAAGGGACGCTCATGAGATACAGAACGCTGGGAAGATCCGGACTCCGCGTCAGCGAGCTGTCGTTCGGCTCGTGGCTCACCTTCGGCGAGCAACTCGACGCGGAATCGGCCAGAGCCTGCATGCGAGCGGCAGTCGATCGAGGGGTCAACCTCTTCGACAACGCCGAGGCCTACGGCTACGGCGCGGCGGAGAGCATGATGGGCATCGCGCTCCGCGACTTTCGCCGCGAGTCGGTCGTCATCTGCACGAAGATCTTCGACGCCGGGCCCGGGCCGAACGATCGCGGGCTCTCCTGGAAGCACCTGGTCGAGGGAACCCACGCCTCCTTGAAGCGGCTGCAGCTCGACTACGTGGATCTGCTGCTGTGCCACCGGCCCGATCCCGAGACGCCGATCGAGGAGACGGTGCAGGCCATGGATCACCTGGTGCGCTCGGGCTGCGCCCTGTACTGGGGCACCTCCGAGTGGGCCGCGGAGGAGATCGAGGCGGCTCATGCTGCCGCGCGCGGGGCGAGTTGCGTGCCTCCGGCCCTCGAGCAGCCCGAGTACAATCTGTTCCGGAGGAGCCGTGTCGAGAGGGAGTACGCCCCCCTCTGCGAGAGATACGGGATGGGCCTGACCACCTACAGCCCGCTCGCCTCCGGGCTGTTGACCGGCAAGTACGCCAGCGGCATGCCCGCGGGTAGCCGGCTCGATCGGGTCGACTGGTTGCGGCCGGCCCGGACCGAGGCTCGGCTCGAGGTGGCCGGGAGGCTGGCCGAGCTCGCCGATCGCCTCTCGTGCACCTCCGGGCAGCTGGCGATCGCCTGGTGCCTTGAGAACGCCGACGTGAGCTCGGTCATCACCGGCGCCGCCTCGATCGAGCAGCTGCAGGAGAACCTGGACGCCCTGCGCGTTCGGGAGCGGCTGGACCCCGAGGTGCTGGCGGAGATGGGGGAGATCGCGGGCCATGCCGATATCTAGCACCCCCGATCCCGGCCGCGTGGAGGAGACCGGCGAGCTGATGTGCCGCGCCCGGCGCATCCTGGCCTACGGCGGCCTGGACGGCGTGGTGTATCGCCCCCTGCGCCACGGCGAGCAGGGCGTCTTCCCCCACTTTGCCGTCGAGGCCCGAGGTTGTGAGCTGGTGGACTCGACCGGGCAGGTGTTCGTGGACTGGGTCAACGGCTGGGGGCCGGTGATCCTGGGATACCGTCATCCCGCCGTGGAGGAGGCCATCCGGGCTCAACTGGCCGCCGGTCCGACGCTGTCGCTGATGCACCCCATCGAGGTCGAGGTGGCCGAGGCCCTGGTGGAGATGGTGCCCTGCGCCGAGATGGTCGCCTTCGGGAAGAACGGCTCGGACGCCCTGACGGCAGCGGTGCGTGTCGCCCGCGCGGTGACGGGGCGGGAGATGGTGCTGCAGTGCGGAATGCACGGCTTCCACGACTGGTACATCTGCACGCATCCCCAGGTCTGCGGCATCCCTGCCGTGCTCCGCGAGCACATCGCCTCCTTCCCCTACAACGACCTCACCGCGCTCGAGGAGGCCCTGGAACGGTGGAGCGGCCGGGTGGCGGCCGTGATCATGGAGCCCGTCCGGGAGGTGCTTCCCGAGTCCGGGTACCTGGAGGGAGTGCGCGAGCTCACGCGGCGCCACGGCGCCCTGCTGGTCTTCGACGAGGTCGTGACGGCCCTCCGGCTGGGCCCCGGTGGCGCCCAGGAGGCCCTGGGGGTCGTCCCGGACATCGCGTGCCTGGGCAAATCCCTGGCCAACGGCATGCCCCTGTCCGCGATCGTGGGGCGGCGCGAGTACATGCAGCGCCTGCCCTCGGTGGGATTCGGCATGACCTTCCGGGGCGAGACCCTGTCGCTGGCGGCCGCGCGTGCCGTGCTGGACGTCGTGCGCCGGGAGCCGGTGGCCGAGCACCTGGCCAGGGTGGGAGAGGCGGTGAGGACCGCCTTTCGGGCCGACTGCCGGCAGATCGGGGTGGACTGGGATCTGACGGGACCGCCCGCGCGGATGTCCTTCCTGTTCGCCGGGGGGGGAGGGCTGAGCGCCGAGAGCCTGCGGGATCTGTTCCTGCAGGAGTGCCTGAAGCGCGGAGTGTTCACCAATGGGAATCTCCTGCCCTCCTACGCCCACGACGACGATGCGATCCAGCGGACCGGCGAGGCCCTCCGGGACGCGCTCGCGGTCGCGGCGGAGGCCATCCGCGAAGGGCGGCTCCGGGAGCTGCACACGGTCGGCGGCTTCCCCCACGGGCCCCGGGCTCACGGCGCCCAGGGCTTCCTGGATGAGGTTCGGGAGCTGGAGGACGGCCTGCACCTGCGCGGGTGGATGCTCCTCGGGGACGGCGCGCCGGACGGCGTGGAGGTGGAGTACGCCGACGGATGCAGCGCGTGCGCCACGAGCGAGAAGCGGCCCGAGCTGGCCCGGGCGTTTCCTCTGGTCCCCATGGCGGAGGACGGAGGCTATGCGGTGCGACTGCCGCTGGCGGCCTTCCCGCCCGAGCGGGATTGCAGCTTCGAGATCCTCGCCTTCCGGGGTGAACGCGTCGCCTTCCGCTGTCGGGTCCTGCGTCGCCGCCGGCCGGCGGGCTCCAATCCCGAAGAGGGGCCGTACTGGACTGGGGACGGGATTCTCTACATCTGACTCGCCCCCGCCCGCCGCCGCGCGGGATGGCTACCCGCACGGCAGGCGGTGCTCCTGAGACCTCGATGGTCACTGGTGGGGTACCGGGCTCGAGCGCACGAACCTATACTGGGGCGAAGAGCGATCCAGGATGTTCTGCCCGATCCCGAGCCGCGCCTCCGGCCGACAGCGGCTGAACGCTCGCCTTGCCTGGCAGGCGCTCCGGCGAGGCGCTGGAGCCGTCATCCATCGCCCGGTCGACGTGTACCTCCAGGTGGCCTCGGGGTGCAATCTGGACTGCTACATGTGCTCCGAGCACAATCTCCCGCTGGATGCGCGGCGCGGTCGGAGGCTGCACTCACTGACCCCCGAGGTATTCGCGCGCGTCGAGAGGGAGATCCTGCCCTGGTCTCTTCGCCTGTACCTGGGAGTCGGCGGGGAGTCCACGATCTCGGACCACTTCTCCGACTACGTCCGGAGGTCTGCCGCCGCCGGGCAGGAGATACACCTGACGACCAACGGGACGCGCCTCGAGCGCGAGGATGTGGCCAGGGTGATCGCGGATCACGTGGCCCATGTTCATCTGTCCCTTGATGCCGCGACTCCAGGCACCTACGAGCGCATCCGGAATGGAGCGCGATGGGAGCGGATCCGCCGCGGTATCGAGGTGCTGAACTCCAATCGGGCCGCCAGCGACCCGCGCGGCCGCTGCCACCTCACTCTGAGCTTCGTATTGATGCGCAGCAACGTTCAGGAGCTGCCGGCCTTCGTGGAGCTCGCGCGCGAGGTGGGCGCCGACGCCGTGTCCGCCCAGCACGTGATCCCGGTCACCGATGAGGGCCGCGAGGAAACCCTGATGGTCGACGCCGGGCGGTACAACGCGCTCCGTGCCGAAGCCGTCGAGCGCGCTCGGTCGCTGGGGATGCCCCTCGAGCTTCCCGACTCCTATCCCGTCGGCGAGGGGAAGGGCGCCGACCGGCTGCCCTCGTGTGTGGCGGCCCCATCCGCCGCACCGTACGCACCCGAGGTCCGTCTGCCCGAGTCGGTGGACTCCTCGATGCAGGGCTACTCGGTGCCCTGCTGCCAGCCCAACCAGGCCACCTACGTGTTCTACGATGGCAGGGTGTTTCCCTGCTGTCACCCCTTCGCTCATCAGAAGATGGAGCTGGGGAATCTGAGCGTGCAGCGATTCCGGGAGGTGTGGAATCACCGCCTCTACCGCAACCTCCGGGCGGGCCTGAGCTCCGGGGAGGTTCCTGCGATCTGCCGGATCTGCTCGCTGGCGCACCCTTCGCCATCCTCCCGCGAGGACGCCGCCGACCTTGCCAACCATCCGGACCTGGCGGAGTTCTACGGTGCACGCGACCTGGATCCAGTGCGCGCAGGGGCGGACTGGACGGCGCCGAGCGGATGGCCGGAGAGTGAGGGATTGACCCGATGCATCGTCGACCTGCGGCAGCACGGCGAGGACCTGGAGGCAGAGCGAGCGCACCTGGATGCTCACATCGCCAATCTGGAGGCTGAGCTCGCGCACCTCAGGCGACACGCCGCGACCCTGCAGGAGGAGCGATCGCATTCCAGCGCCCACATCGCGACCCTGGAAGCCGAGCGGCCGCATCTGCTGGGTCACATCCGGGAGCTTGAGCGCACGGGAGCCGAGGTCCGCGAGGATGCCGCCACGCGGGAGGAAGAGAGGAAGCACCTCTGTGGCCACATCGAGAACCTGGAGGCCGAGCGCCCGCATCTCCGTGGCCACATCGACACCCTCGAGCGCGAGCGAGAGGCGCTGACTCGGCACGTGGGCGGGCTGGAGGAGGAGCGCCGGCAGCTACGCCTGCACGTTGGCAACCTGGAGCAGGAGCGTGAGGCGGTGATCCGGCACGCGGGCAATCTGGAGGAGAGCCGGCGCGACCTCGACGCGCACATGGACGACCTCGAGCTCCAGAGAAGGGCGATGGTGGAGTGCGCCGCGGCCGCCCGGCGGTGGCACGCACTGGTGAGAGCGTCTCGCCGCCTCTTGGGAAGGCGAGCCACCCGTGGGCTCGGTCGCCTGGCCGGAGCGCTCGGCCGACGGATCATCGGAAAGGACGAAGTGTGAGCCATCCCAGCGCCTCCACTCCCGCCCCGGATCCCGCCCTCCTGAGGGCCCGACCGCGCACCGTGTATCTCGAGCTGACGTCGCGCTGCAATGCGCAGTGCGTCTACTGTTCGGTCAGCCAGCCGGGTTACGAGGCGCGCGATCTGGAGCTCGACTTCGAGGCCGTGGCCGACCTTCTGCAGCGATACCATCCGGGAGAGGTACGGCTCAGCGGCAACGGGGAGACCACCGTCCTGCCGGAGTGGACGCGGGCGGTCCGCGTTCTGCTGGATCGCGGCTTCCCGGTGACCCTGACCACCAATCTGGCCAAGCGTTTCTCGGAGGAGGAGATCGAGGTCCTGACGCGCTTCCGCTCGCTGGAGATCAGTTGCGACTCCGCCGACGCCGGGCTCCTGGCCGAGCTCCGAAGGGGGGTGAGGCTGGAGGTGGTGGAGGAGAACCTGGCCCGCATCCTGGAGGCGGCCCGGGAGGGGTACCGGGATCCGCCCTACCTGAACATCAGCTGCACGCTGACCGACGTGGCCGTTCCCGGTCTGCCCGACCTGGTGCGTTGGGCCGCCGCGCAGGGGGCGCATGCCGTGGGCCTGGTCAACGTGGAGTGCTACCCCGTTCCCCCTGGCGCCATCCGATTCCGCCATCCCGCCGAGGCCGATCCGGAGGAGGCGCGGGCGCGCATCTCGCAAGCGCGCGAGCTCGCCGCCGATCTCGGCCTGAATCTCACCATCGAGCCGGGCCTGTCCGATGCGCTGAAAGGAGCGGAGCAATGACGGCCCGAAGTCACAACCGTCGACCCGGCCCCGGCGAGACCCGGTCCTGCACGGATCCGTGGGCGTTCGTCTTCATCATGGCGACGGGGGACGTCGCGCTCTGCTGCCGCTCGGGCATCGTGGCCAACCTGGGGGAGCGGTCGCTGGACTCGATCCTCGAGGGTCCCGAGGCCGTCGAGCTGCGGAGGCGACTCCTCACGGGAGACCTGCCGCAGGACTGCATCCGCTGCGCCGAGCGGGGCGTGGCGACCCTCCCGGAGCTGCGGGAAGAGGTCGAACGCCTGCTGTTCGAGGGCGGGCTCGATGAGCTGGAGCACCTGCGGGTGCAGGTGCGCGGCCTGCAGGACGTCCGCGCGGAGGTGATGCGCGAGCGCACCGGCCTGCTCCAGCACGCCCGTGACCTGGAGGAGGAGCGGAATGCCCTGAGAGAGCACGCCGAGACCCTGGAAGCTGAACGCCCCCATCTTCGAGGCCACATCGCCAACCTGGAGGCCGAGCGGGAAGGGCTGAGCCACCACGCGGCGGAGCTCGACTCAGAGCGCAGCCGCCTCCGAGAGCGCGTCGCTGCGCTGGAGCGGGAGCTCGAGATGCCCGCGCACCAGGAGGCGGGGACGGAGCCGCGAGGCCCGAGCCCCGGCGATGGGCTCGCCGAGCTGGAGGGGGAGCGAGCCGCCTGGGTCCGGGAGGCCGAGGAGCTGACGCACGAGCGGGAAGCGCTGGCCCATCGCCTCGCGGCGCTCGAGTCAGAGAAGCAGGGGTTGGAGGGCCACATCGCCAATCTGGAGAGCGAGCGATCCCACCTGGCCCAGCATGCCTCGAACCTGGAGCGCGACCGGGAGGCTCTGCGGCTGGAGCTCCAATCCAGGGGGGAGATCGGTCGGTCTCTCCTGGGTCGGATCGGTAGACTGGGACGCAAGCCAGTGCGCCGCGACGACACCTGATCGGATGCAACACCCCTCCCAGTGCCGGCTCCGACCCGCGGCCCGGCGGTCGTCCACGCGGGGGCGGCGGCTGAGCTCGAAGCCCGCGTCTGGGCCTCGAGCCTCACCGCCCCACGACGCCCCTACCACTGGATGCTGCGCGCGTTGGTGAAGTTGGAGCCGCCGCCGCAGGGGCCGCTCAGATCGCGGAACCAGAACTGATAGTGGCGCAGCTCGCCGCCCTGGAGGTCTTCGATCAGGGAGAGGGCGCCTTTGCTGGTGGCGACGCCCGAGGCGCCAGTCTGCACGAGGCCCAGCCGGGTGATGCTGCCGCCGATGCAGCGGAGCCCGTCGCCCGCGCCGAAGCCGGTGATCGCCGTGTCGCTGCTGAAGAACATGCCGACGGTGTTCGCGGGGCATTGTGCCGCGATGAGCCGGGCGGTGTCGGCACCGATGACCGGGTAGCCGACGACGCTCAGGACGGCCCCCGAGCCCGTCGAGTTGGCGCAGCCCTCCTTCGCCCCGCCAGGGTTCTGACACGGGCAGGCCTCGCCGCTGCCGTCGCCGAAGCAGAAGGGAACGCTGACGGGTCGGTTGGAGAAGGCGTAGGCGCAGCCCGTATCCCAGGTGACGCCGTTGGCGCCGGTCGCCCCGATGAGCGCGACGTCGCGGTGCAGATCCAACTCCATGCCGAAGTGATCATCGCTCTCGCCGTCACTCGCCGTCAACTTGGAGACCAACCACCAGCTCGTTCCGTTTCGGGCGTAGAGGTAGGCGGATCCCCTGTGCTGGTCCTGACCGGTCGCCCCGACCAAGGCCAGGTCTCCGTCCAGGGAGACGCTATGGGAGAAGTAGTCCCCAGCAACGACGTCGCCCGGCTTGATCCACGCCTCCTCCATCCAGCTCGCTCCCGACCGAGTGAACACGAAAGCCGCGCCCACGTCGTAGGCACCGAGCCAGGGCTTCTTGCGCGCCCCGATCAGAGCTCGGTCGCCCGAGAGAGCGAGCGAGCACCCGAACCAATCACCGACCCGGGGCTTGCTGTTGATGAGCTTGGCCTGCTGTGTCCAGGCCGTTCCGCTCCGCAGGAAGGCGTAGACCGATCCGGCATCCACCGCCTGGTGGTCATCGAAGAGGGCGCTGAGGTCGGCGTCTACGCCTGCGGTCCGAGCTTCACCCCCGTTCCGCAGGCCAGGAGCTCGGCCGCGCCCGCCATCACCTGGGAGGTGGCGAAGCGCACGTTAGTGACCGCGTCGGCCCCCGACTTCTGCGCCTTGGCCTCCATGCGCCGCATGCTCTCGTTGCGGGCCTCCACCAGCATCTCGGTGTACTCCTGGATCTCGCCGCCCACCAGCATGCGCAGACCGGCGAGGAAGTCCTGGCCCAGGTGCTTGGCCCGGATGGCTCTTCCGCGGACGAGGCCCGGGCGCTCCCACAGGAGCGAGCCGAGGATCAGGAGCAGGCCCGCGGCAGCCGCCGCCAGCCCCAGCTTCACCGGCCAGGGCCGGCGGAGCAGCCAGGGCCAGACGGCGTGCAGGGGGCGGATCAGCCAGCCCAGCAGCACCAGCGCGCGCGCGAGGAGGATGAGCGATCCAGGGGGCCGGTCCGGGAGCTGAGCCACCTGGACGCGGCGGGATTGGGGCTGGGAAGTGGGCTGGGGTGGTCGGTGGCGTCCGAGGGGCGAAGCCGAGGGTGACCGCCAAGGGTCTGGATGGCTACAGGGCGTGCGGAGGCAGGACCCGGCCGGCGCGCGGCCTTTCGAGGAGTGCGGAGCGCGCTCGGCGGCAGGGCCCGGGGGACGTCAGAGCGGCAGGGCGGGCTCCGGAGGGTCGTGGTCCGCGCGACGGGGTGAGCCCCTGGAATCCGCTCGGGCTCCCACGATTCCCCTGAACGCAGGCCGCCGGAAAAAGGCGGATTCCGTGAAGGCCGGCGGGCGCCCCCCGCGCGACCCTGTTGGAGCCGGATGGCGGCTCCGGCCTCGTCGGAGCCTTTCGGCGGCCCGGCCCGAGCGGCACTCGAAGCTCGCCCGGCGATCACGCGCCCGGTGTCTGCGGGGGCGAGCCCGGCGACCGATGGAGAAACATCATGCACCGATCCTCCCTGGCGATCTCGTCCCTGCTGATCCTGTCCGGCGCTGCCGGCGCCCAGAGCGTCGACAGGACGCGGCTCCATCCGATCACCGTCCCCATCCGCGACGCCGGCACCCTGGAACTGGCCAGCGGAAGCTGGCTGGGGAGGGCGAGATCGGTTCAAGGACCGCAGTCCACGGTCGTCTACGACAACACCTGCCCCTGGACCGGCGGCTCCCAGTGCTGTGGATCGGAGCCATGCGAGGACCTCTACGACGAGGGGCGGATTCCCAGCTGGAGCGATCCGATGGCTCCTCCATGTGCCGAAATGGACAACGGGATCGAGAGCTTCGAGATCGGATACTGCACCTACCACCCCACCGGCGAGGTGGACATCAAGATCTCCTGGTGGGACCACAACGGCGGTGGCTGCGTGGGCGGCGTGCCGCAATCCCCGATCGTGGCCCCAGCGTACAACGGAGCGGCGTTCTACGCGGATCTGGCCGGCTACGGCCTCCCCGGCGACCGCCAGGGCGGCGGCAACCTGGCCTGCTGGACGGTGACCATCGACGTCTCCAACTCCCCCTTCTGCCTGCTGTCCGACGGTGACGGCAGCTGGAACAGCGGGCACGACCAGTTCAACTGGGCCTTCCAGCACGAGATGGACAGCTCCGCCTACGGCGGTCAGACCGGCCCCATCATCGCCGCGGAGCCGGACACGGCCGATCCCGGCGCCTGTACCTTCGATGATCCGTGCACGGCGGGATGCGGCACCGGTCTGGACACCGAGGATCAGTACTGGGTCAATACCGACGGCGGCAGCGCGTCGGCGAGCTGCCCCAACGCTCGGAACACCGGCTGCTACTCCTTCGGCGGCTGGTCGGAGAATCCGTTCGCGAGCTTCCACCTGAAGCTGACGGCGTCCGGCCCCTGCGGCCTCACCACGATCGCGCCCGTCGTGTACTGCACGTTCACCGATCCCTCGACGAAGACCTGGTGTGGGAAGATGCAGTGTCCGAGCTTCCTGGGGTGCACTCCGAGGATCTCGACCTCGAACATGTGCGACGGCCCGCACAAGGACCATCACGACTACGACCTGATCGTGACCGGCGCCGATTTCTTGAGCCCGGCCACCTTCGTGGGGAGCAAGGCCGGCAGGTCGGACATCCCCTTCTCGAGCGGCACCCTGTGCTGTCGCCCGCCCATCCGGCGCACCGGGCCTCAGCTCCTCCTGGGCTCGCCACCGTGCGGGGGCAGCATGACGTTGCGCCTCAACGATCCCTCGGTCTACGACCCGGTTCTGAACCAGCCCCCGGGCACCGTGGTCAACTACCAGGCGTGGATACGCGATAGGCTCTCGCACTACGGCTCGAACTTGTCCGACGCGATCGAGGTCGTGTACCGATAGCCCAGCCTGCCCCTCCCCGCACCGGCCCCTCCCCCGCGATCCGGAGCACCTCTCCTTGAGCCGGGCGGCGCCGCGCCCCAGCCCTCCACGGCCGCGGAGAGTTCCCGGTGCAGCCAGGAGCGGGCCATGCGCAGGTCGCGCTCCACAGTGGTGAGGGAGGTGTCCAGGACCCGGGCCACCTCGGAGGACGAGCGATCCAAGGGGCCGGTCCGGGAGCTGAGCCACCTGGACGCAGCGGGATTGGGGCTGGGAAGTGGGCTGGGGTGGTCGGTGGCGTCCGAGGGGTGAAGCCGAGGCGGAGCGCGATCGGCGGCAGGGCAGGGGGACGTCAGAACCGCAGGGCGGGCTCCGGAGGGTCGAGGTCCGCGCGATGCCCGCGCTGGCCGGCCGCGACTGGCTGCGACGACGATCGTCCGGCTGAGCTGCGGCGCGGGGGCGGCCCTTGCCAGGAGCACCAGGACCGCCTGCCAGTGAGGCCGCGCTCGCAGACGGTCAGCCGTTGACTCAGGGCACTGTCCTCCAGGTCGAACTGGAACACCGAGAGGAGCACGGAGAGCTCAGGCGTCGGGAGAGGGGACCGAGCCCTGGGCTGGACGCGCGAACGGGGGCTCGCTATCGTCGTCGAGGGCCGGCTCGATCGGGTTCCAGGGGCCGTGTTCACCGTTTTCTCGAGGCCGAGCTGCACCGGAGGATGATGAACCACCGCCATCTCGTTGCCGCCGTCGCTCTGTCACTCGGGCTGCTGGTTCCAGAAGAAGCACCCGGTGCCTTCGAGCCGAACTGGGACTCGCTCAGAGGCTACCGTTGCCCGGAGTGGTTCCGGGACGTGAAGTTCGGCATCTTCCTGCACTATGGGCTGAACACCGTTCCAGGATTCGACGGTCACTACGCGCGGCACATGTACTGGCAGGAGAGACCGGAGCCGGTGAAGGGAACCGGCTGGACGGAGGTCTCGCCGAAGGTGTACGAGCATCACGTCGAGACGTACGGCCACCCGACGAAGTTCGGATACAAGGACTTCCTGCCGATGTGGAAGGCGGAGAAGTTCGATGCTTCGGCGCTGGCGCGGTTCTTCCAGTCGATCGGCGCGAAGTACGTGGTGCCGGTGGCGGTGCACTGCGACAACTTCGACAACTGGAACTCGATCCATCACCGCTGGAACTCGGTGGACAAGGGGCCGGGCATCGATTTCGTCGGCGAGTGGAAGAAGGCCTGCAGAGATCACGGGCTCTACTTCGGCGTTTCGTCCCACTTCAACGACGGCCACGAGGACGTGTTCTTTCAGGGCGGTGCCGACACGACCGGGCCACTGGCGGGCGTGCCCTATGACACGCAGGATCCTCGCTACCTGGATTTCTATCACAGGCGCACTCCCGACCGGCGGAAGATCCTGCCGGAGTTCGGCGCCCGCTTCCTAGAGCGGCACCTGCAGTTGATCGACGGCTACGAGCCGGACCTGCTCTATTTCGACGGCGGGCTGCCCTACGGCGAGAACGGCCTGCGCGTCGGCGCGCACTTCCTGAACATGAACCTCGAGCGCCACGACGGGAAGGAGAACGGCGTACTCAACCTCAAGCGGGGCTTTCCGACGGGCGCGGCGACCCTCGACATCGAGAAGGGGCAGGCCGACCGCCTGTTCGAGGAGCCGTGGCAGACGGACACCACCATCAACCCCGGCTGGTTCTTCCTCGGCGATGTGGAGGAGCCGGGCGTGGTGGACGGGGACATCTCGTCGCGCGAGGAGAAGAAGGTCGGAGGCATCGGTCTGCGGATGGATGCCGGGCAGATCGTCGACAACCTGGTGGACATCGTCAGCAAGAACGGCAACCTGCTGCTGAACGTCGGGCAGCGGGAGGATGGGAGCATCCCGCAAGTCTACCGGGACGAGCTTGAGAAGGTCGGCCGGTGGCTGGAGGTGAACGGGGAGGCCATCTACGGGACCAGGCCCTGGATCGAGTATGGGGAAGGGCCGACACAGATCGAGACCGGCTACGACACCGAGCCGCTGGATCCGTGGCGTGCGGAGGACATCCGATTCACGACCAAGGGGGACGTGCTCCATGCCATCACGCTGGCGTGGCCCGAGGGCGGGAGCTTCACGGTGAAGTCGCTCTCGGACGAGCAGCCGGAACTGGGTGAGATCGGGTCGATTCAGCTGCTGGGAAGCGACGAGAGAATCGAGTGGCGGCGTGACGGCGAGGGGCTGACGATCGAGGTGCCGCCTGAGCCATCCGGCAGCTATGCGCACGTGTTCAGGATCACGCCGGCCGAGGGAACGGACGCGCCGCCTGCCAGTCGAGACTTCCACGTCTCCGTGCACGGCGACGATGCACACGACGGATCGGCGACCCACCCGCTGCGAACCATCTCGGCGGCGGCGCGGCGGGCGTCGCCAGGCGACGTGATCACCGTCCACGAGGGAGTCTATCGGGAGCGCGTCGATCCCCCCCGGGGCGGCACATCCGACGCCAGGCGCATCACATACCAGGCCGCCCCAGGTGAGGAGGTCGTCCTCAAGGGCTCCGAGCTCGTCCAGGGCTGGCAGAGGGCGGAGAACGAGACCTGGGTGGTCACCGTTCCCAACGACCTCTTCGGAGACTTCAACCCCTACGGAGACGAGATTCACGGCGACTGGTTCGCTCCGCGGGGCAGATCACATCACACCGGGGCGGTGTACCTGGGTGATCACTGGTTGATCGAGGCCGCGACGCTGGAGGACGTGCTGCAACCGATCGGGCAGGCTGCGTCCTCCTACGCGCCCGGCGGCGCTGACCCGTATCTGCTGAACGTGGCCTGGCTGCGACCTCCGGGGCCGTCGGAGGACACCGGGCGACGGCAGGCAACGAGCTTCGCTGCGCAGCGCGGCGTGCAGGCAGCACCTTCCTCGGAGGGGGGCGAGTGCATCGGCTGGATCGAGCCGGGCGACTGGGTTCGGTACGAGGGGGTCGATCTCGGTAGCGGTGAGGGGCAGATGGAGCTTCGGGTCGCCTCCGCCACCCGCGGCGGCCTCGTCGAGATTCGCCTGGACGCTCCGGACGGAGACCTCCTGGGCGCCTGCGCGGTTCCACATACCGGGGGATGGCAGGCCTGGACGTCGGTGCACGCGACGCTCGAGCCCCCGGGGGGCGTGCGGGCCATCTGCCTCGTGTTCCGCGCGATCCTCTCGGAGGCGTCATCCGACGTGCGGCTGTGGTTCGCCAGGGTGGATCCCACCAATACCACCATCTGGGCCCAGTTCGACGAGGTCGATCCCAACGAAGCCCAGGTCGAGATCAACGTGCGCCGCGCCGTGTTCTATCCCGAGCGACCCGGTATCGACTACCTCACGGTGCGCGGCTTCACGATGATGCACGCCGCCACGCCCTGGGCGCCTCCCACGGCCGAGCAGATCGGCCTGCTCGGCACCCACTGGAGCAAGGGCTGGATCATCGAGAACAACGACGTCCGCTACTCCGTCTGCACCGGCATCACGCTCGGCAAGCACGGCGACGAGTTCGACAACACCTCGCAGAATTCCGCCGAGGGGTACGTCGAGACGATCGAACGCGCCCATCGACACGGCTGGTCGAAGGAGAACATCGGGCACCACGTCGTTCGCGACAACCACATCTCGCACTGCGAGCAGGCGGGGATCGTCGGCAGCATGGGGCCGGTGTTCTGCGCCGTCACCGGCAACGTCATCCACGACATCCACGTCCGCCGGTTGTTCAGCGGGGCCGAGATGGCCGCGATCAAGTTCCACGGAGCGATCGACACGGTGATCAGCCACAACCACATCCACCACGCCTGCCGGGGGATCTGGCTGGACTGGATGACCCAGGGCACCCGCGTCACCCGGAACCTGGTGCACGACATCAGTCCCTCGGAAGACCTGTTCATGGAGGTCAACCACGGGCCGTTCCTGGTGGACAACAACTTCTTCCTCTCGCCGCATGGAATCCTGGTGAACTCCCAGGGCGGCGCCTACGCGCACAACCTGGTCGCTGGCAGCGTGCGGGTCATGCACGGGGAGGGCCGGCAGACGCCCTACCACGAGGCCCACTCGACAGAGGTCGTGGGCCTACAGACCAATCCCAGCGGCGACGACCGCTACTACAACAACATCTTCGTCAGCGGGGGCCTGGCCTCGTACGACCCCGCGACGCTGCCGGTGTTCATGGGTGGCAATGTGTTTCTCGGCGAGGCCCAGCCGTCGAAGCACGAGTCCTCATCCCCGGTGATGTCGGAGGCGGATCCCGGCCTCGAACTGATCGAACGGCTCGATGGTCTGTACCTGCACCTCGCCCTCGACGCGTCCTGGACCCTGGGATCGCCCCGTCAGCTGGTGACGACGGATCTGCTCGGAAAGGCCCTGATTCCCGATCTTCCCTACGAGCGACCCGACGGCGCCCCCTACGCAATCGACACCGACTACCTCGGCCGCGAGCGCAGAGCCGCCCACCCCTTCCCGGGCCCCATCGAGCTGATCGCGGGCGACGGGCAGGAATGGAGGGTCTGGGCGGCGGACTGACACGGAGACGAGAAGAAGGGCCAGCTCCAGCACGCGCGAGCGCGAGCCGGGGGTGCCCCGGCCCTACTTCAGCGCCTCGGTCTTCGCCGCCCGGAAGTCGCGGTCGAAGCGCAGGCCGTGGGCCGCCTCCGGCGGCAGCAGCGGCTCGCCGTCGATCACCAGCGAGGCCACCTCCTGCCCCACGCCGATGCCGCACATGAAGCCCTGGCCGCACATGCCCACGGCCAGGGTCAGGCCGGAGATCGCCTCGGTGTTGCTCACCACCGGCACCCCGTCGGGGGTCATGGGGTAGCAGCCGCGCCACACGCGGCGCACCAGGAGGTGGCGCAGGCGGGGCACCAGGCTGATCATGCGGCCGGCCAGGATGGGCAGGAACTCCGAGAGGCTCTCGCGGTTGGTGCCCGGGAAGAGCTCGGCCGGCGTGTAGCAGAAGATGATCTGCCCCTCGTGGTTCTGGCCGAAGTAGAAGTTGGCCGTCTTGCCCTCCGGGCCGGGGCGCATGTCCACCACCAGGGGCTCGAGGAAGTGCTCCACCGGCGCGGTGATCCCCGCCTCGTGGCTGTCGGGCTCCACCGGGATCTCGATGCCCAGCAGATCGCCGTGCTCGCCGGCGTCGGCGCCCGTGGCCAGCACGACGCGCGGGGCGTGGTAGGTGCCCTTGTCGGTCACCACGCCGCGGACGGCGCCGCCCTCGAGGAGGTAGCCGGTGACCCGCTCGTCGACGCGCAGCTCGGCTCCCATCCTCATGGCGTGCCGCATGAGCACCACCGGCAGGAGCAGGGGAGAGACCTGGCCGTCGTTGGGCGAGTAGGTGCCGCCGCGCAGGCCGTTGCGCTCGATGCCCGGCACCAGCTCGGAGACCGCGTCGGCGTCCACCCAGCGGTTCTCCAGGCCGAACTTGCGCTGGATGGGGAAGAGGCCGCGTAGGGTCTGCTCCAGCCCCTCGGAGTAGACCGGGAAGCAGTAGCCCCCGGGCTTCCAGCCGATCTCGTCGCCGTGCTCCTCCTTCCAGGTGCGCACGACGTCGAGGGTGCGCGTGCACAGGAGGATCTTGGCCGGGTCGGAGTGGGTCGCGCGCACCCCGCCGATGGCCGCCTTGTTGTCGCCCTGGCCGACCGCCGCCCGCCGGTCCAGGACCAGCACCTTCAGGCCGCGCTTCGCCAGGTAGTAGGCCGAGGGCACGCCCACCGAGCCGGCGCCGACCACGATGGCGTCGAAGGTCGAGCTACTCATCCTCGTCCTCTCCGCGGCCGAAGGCCTCCAGCGGCGTCTCGGCGACCAGCGGGCGGCTGGTCCCCGGAGTGAGCTCGCCGGGATCGACCCCCTCCTGCTGGTAGATGCGCCGGACCAGCTCGGTGCAGGTCTTGCCGCCGCAGCCGCCCATGCTCGCGCGAGACGTGGCCTTGAGCTGGTTGGCGTCGCGCACGCCCTCGCGGATCTCGGAGAGGATCTCGCTGCGGCGCACCCGCTCGCAGCGGCACACGATGGGATCCCCGCCCTCGGCCAGGATCGCCTCCTCGAGCGGCACCGAGGGCTCCCGGATGGTGAAGCCCGCGACCTCGAGCTTCTCCTCCTCGGGCACCTCGACCAGCAGGAGGTGCCGTCGGTCCTGCTCGGGGCGGCGCCGGATGGCGATCACCGTGCCCTGGCCCACCGGATTGCCCTCCATGTCCACCGTGCTCACCTCGGCCCCGAGGGGCACCAGCTCGGTGGAGAACTCGAAGGGCAGCATCAGGAGGGCCTTGGCGCCCTCGGGGTCGTAGTCGTTGTAGACCAGGTTGATGGCGAGTCCGGGACAGACCGACACGCATTCCCCGCAGCCCAGGCAGGCGCCGCTGAAGCGCGGCAAGCCCATGATCGAGTCCCCCACCGAGATGAGGTCGTCGGGGCAGACCGACTGGCAGGGATCGCAGGGGATCTCCTGCACGCAGCGGATCGCGGGGAAGACCGGCGCGGGCCGATCCTCGAGCTCCAGAGGCTGGGTCGGGCCGGGCCGGCTGCGCAGGAGCGCGGCCACGTCCGGCCAGTGCTCGGGGATGGTCACCGGCACGCCCAGGTCGTTGGCGATCTGACGGCCCACGATGCGGCCGCTGAAGATGGCGGCCGAGGCCTCGGCGATCTCGGCCGTGTCGCCGGCGCCGTAGACCTTCAGGCCGAGCTGCTCGGACTTGGCCAGGAGCTCGTCGCAGGGGTTCAGGCCCACCGCGATGAGCAGGGTGTCCACCTCGAAGGAGCGCTCGGTGCCCGCGATCGGCTGGAAGCTCGAGTCGATCTCGGCGATGGTCACGCTCTGGAGCTTCTCGCCCGTGGGATCGCCCTCGGCCCGCACCACCGTGTGCGAGGTCCAGATGGGCACGCCCAGGCGCAGGATCTTGTCGGCGTGCACCTTGTAGCCGCCGACCTGCGGCAGGGCCTCGACCAGCCCCACCACGTCGATGCCCGCCTGCAGGGCGTGATATGCTCCGATCAGGCCCACGTTGCCGCCGCCCAGCACGAAGAGCTTCTTCGAGGCGCGCACCAGGTCGCGGTTCACCAGGGTCTGGAAGGCACCCGCGCCGTACACGCCGGGCAGGTCGCAGCCCGGGAAGGAGAGGCCCTTCTCGCGCGCGCCCAGCGCCACCAGCAGGGCGTCGGACTGCACCAGCCGGAAGCCGCTCGGGGTGACCACGCCCACCTTCTGGTCGGCGAACACCCCCACCGCGGTGCTGTCCAGCCACACCTCCACCGAGGGGAGCTGCTCCAACTCCTCGGCCAGGATGCGGGCGATGTCGATGCCCCGCACGCCCGCCCAGCACTCGGCCACCGAGCCGAAGAACTGGTGCGTTTGCAGGGTGAGCTTGCCACCCAGCGCGGACTTGTCGTCCACCACCAGGACCTCGATGCCCAGCTTGCCCAGCTCCACCGCCGCGCACAGGCCCGCCGGGCCGCCGCCCAGGATCAGGACCCGCGTGCGGTGCTCGCCCGGACGGCCGATGGGCATGGCCGCGTCGTCCGCCGGAAGGCTCGGACGCCCGTCGCAGCTCGCGACCTCCAGCCCCTCGCGCACCGCGGTCATGCAGGCCTTGAGCGGCCGACCCTCGACCAGCACCGTGCACTGGGAGCACTGGCCGTTGACGCAGAAGATGCCCTGGGCCCCGCCGTCCTTGTGGTGGTGGCCGAAG
>CAZTTG010000058.1:0-39196 GCA_964615935.1 uncultured Planctomycetaceae bacterium
CGAGCAACGAGGGCACCCCACGGATCGCCGAGGACACGCGGTGCCCGCGTGGGATACCTCCGGCGGGAGGAAGACCTGATGAACGCCGCGCTGCGCGCGGCTGTGCCTCCCCCTCCGCGCCGCACGCCCCACCGGGGCGTGCTCGACGGGTTTACGTCGACCTGCGGTCGACGTAAACCCCTTCGCGGCCCCGAGGAGGAAGGACCTGATGACAAACGCCACATGCGAGGTGCGCTGCGCGCACCTCGCGTGGCTCCCGGCGCCACTCGGCGCCGGGCGCGGCCAGTGGGCCGCGCGGAGACGGGTCCCCTGTCGGGTGGCGGGGCACCGAGGAGTCAGCCACCGCCGCGTCTGCCGATGGTCCCCTCACCCACCGATCGCTGCGAGGCCCCACCTACTCCACCTCCTCCTCGGCCAGCGCGTCGAGGGCGATCAGTGCCATGGCCGTCCCGTAGGGATGGCCCAGGATGGGCGTGTCGAGGAAGGAGCCGTCCGCCTGGCGGCAGTCGAGCACCAGCTCCAGGATGCGCGCGCGGATCCGGCGGTCGGCGGGCAGGGCCGACTGGGCCAGGGCGGCGTGGGCGTAGTCGAACAGCAGGTAGTGACAGCCCTGACCGTGGGGGCCGGCGTGCATGACGACCTTGCCCTGCTCGGCCGAATAGAGCGGGGCGTGCTCGAGGAAGAGCTCCAGCGCGCCGAGCAGGCGATCCGGCGCGCTCCGGCCGGCCCGCAGGAGGGCCAGCTCGCAGGCCGGGCCGCGACCCACCGCGCCGGGCGCGGCGGTGACCCGGGTCACCTCGTCGGCGTCCCGGTAGAGGAAGTAGGCGAAGACGCCGTCCTCGTCGCGCATGCGCTCGAGGGCCGAGACGGCGGTGTCCAGCACCGCATCCGGGACCGGGAAGCCGACCTCGCGGGCCCGGACCAGGCCCAGGATCGCGCCGGCGGTGGTGAAGCTGATCGTCTGGGCGGGGACGCCGGCGCCGCCGAGGTCGTTGGTGACGTAGTAGCTCCACCCGCCGTCCCGAACCTGGCGGCCGGCCAGGTCCGCGACCAGGGCGGAGGCCGCGCGGCCCAGGCGCTCCTCGTCGGCCAGCCCCGCCTCGAGCCCGTCGGCCAGCGCGCCCAGCATCATCGCGTCGCTCCAGGTCATGTAGTCCATGTAGAACACCATGGGCGGCGTCTGCTCGCGCCGCGCGATCGAGGCCAGGAGGAACTCGAGCGCGCGGCCGGCGGCCTCCTCCTCTCCGTGGCGCAGGAGCGCGCGCAAGCCCAGGGCGCAGATCGCGTCCACGAAGGGATCCGGCCCCATCTCCGGGACCGTCGAGAGCTCGGTGGGGCAGAGCCACGAGCCGTCCGGGCGCTGCGCCGCGAGCAGCCACTCCAGGGCGATACGCGCCGCCTCCGCGTCCCGCTCCGGGGGGAGGGGAGCCGGATCGGGGAAGGCCAGGAGGTCGGCGATCACCGCCTCGTCGGGCCAGCCGAGGTCGGGGCGCACCCCGAGGTCGAGCACCGTGCTGCGCAGGGCGGCGGCCGCCTGCCAGGCCCACCGGCTCTCGGGCCGCTCCAGGGCCAGCTCGCGCCAGCGCCGCTTGGCGGACCCGGGATCGCCCTCGATCAACTCGACCAGCCCCCGGGTCAACGCCGCCCGCGCGGCCTCCTCGGTGCCGGCGTGCTCGGCCAGCACCCGATCCAGCGCGCGGGCCGCCTCGTCCACGAAGCCGCCGCGGATCAGGAGGTCGGCCTCCTCCACGAGCCGCCCCGCCTCGTCCGGGTCGCCCGCCTCGCGGGCCGCCGCGAGGGCCTCCAGGGCTCCCGGACCCCGGCGCAGGAGGCGCAGGATGCGCGCGCGCAGGCGGTGCGCGCCGGCCGAGCCGCGCCCATCGAGCAGCTCCAGGGCGGGCTCCAGCTCGCCCCGCGCGACCATCCGGCGGGCGCGCTCGAGGGGCGCGAGACCGGCGGGCACGGACCGCCCCGGAGCCTCGGGGTGGCGCGCCAGGCCCTCCCGCAGGAAGGGGTAGGCCACCTCCACCGACATGGCCTCCCGGGTCTGGAGCACCACCTCTCCGTCCGGGGTGGCGAGCACCAGCGCCTGGCCGAAGGCGGTGGGGCTGAGACCGTAGGCGTCGACGAAGGCACCGGTCATGTCCCTCTCGTACCACAGGGGCACGAAGCGCTCGCCCACCAGCTCGATCACGTCCTCGTCGGTGAAGAGCGCGGTGCGCGGGTTGTCGGCGATCGAGAAGCCGGACAGCAGCGAGGCGACCACCAGCACCAGCCGGCCCTCCTCGCGGGCGCGCTCGGAGGCGTCCTCCCAGTCGTCGGCCCACTCGACCTCGCTGCCGCAGCGCGCGACCAGCCGGTCGATCCGCCGCTCGGCCAGGCCCTCGTCGGTGATCTCGGCGAAGGCGAAGGTCGCGGCGACCGCCTCGAGCTCCCGCGCGCGCTCCTCCCAGTCGTCGACCGGCGCGTGGCGCTGCAGGAGCCAGCCGTGGCCACCCTCGACCAGGTAGCTCTGAACGATGCGGAACTCGCCGGCGGGGGCGCGAAAGAGGGCGCGCACCCCCGGCGCGCTGCGACCGGCGATCTCGGTCTCCCACTCCTCGTACTCGGAGAAGGCCTCGCCTCCCTCCTCCACCTTCGCGCGCGCGAGCTCGAGCAGGGCCTCCACCGTCGCCCCCTTCTCGAGCGCGAGCACGGTCACCGACACGCCCAGCTCGCCGATCGAGCCGGGCGGGAGGAGGCTCAGGGTGAACTCCTCGCCCAGCTCCCTCTCGGTCCGGGTCCAGCCGTCGGGGACCTCGATCCGGAAGCCGTGGACCTCGTCCAGGTGGACGTCGTTCGCGAGGGGCAGGGCCAGCAGCAGGGTCGCAAGGAGCATGGCGTCCTCCGAGGGGACTAGGCGCGGCGCCCCCCCGCGAAGGGCGAGGGAGCCCTCGCAGTCTGGACGGTGGGCCGGGGGGAATCCAGGGGCCCATCCCGAAGCCCCCGTCGGGGCTCCAACGCTTACCTGCCGGCAACGCGTCGGAGACGGACGCTGGAGGTCTCGCCCGCGCGCAGCGCGAAGTCGACCCGGCTCGGGGAGGCGCCGAAGGGCTCGAGCAGGCGAGCCGAACCGCTCCCCGGCGGCGCGCCCTCGACGCGGAGCTCCCCCTTTGCGTCCGTCCAGCGGCGGACCTCGAGCGGGTCCGCGCCGCCTCCGTCGAAGCGCAGGACCACCTCGCGTCCGCGGATCGGCGAGCCGTCCGCCTCCTCCACGCGCAGCTCGAGCCGCGCCCCCGCCCCCACCGTCATGGCCTCGAGGACTCCAGCGGTCTCCTCGCCCTCGGCCACCGCGAGCTCCAGCGGCGGCAGCCAGATGTCGTCCGGCGACTGCGCCCGAATCCGGTAGCGACCTGCGGGCACGAGCTCGAAGCGCGCGCGACCCCGCGCGTCGGTCCGACGCACGGCGGTCGACGATCGGCTCCACGCCGGGAGGAGCTCGACGGTGCAGGGCGCGGGCGCGGGCCCGGCCGCCTCCGTCTCGGGACCCCCGGCGCCGGCGAGCCCGAAGGAGCTCGGCACCTGCGCGGTCTCGAGCGTCTCGAGCTCGACGGTGCACTCCAGCGGCTGGCCGGCGGCGTCGAGCACCTCGACGGCCAGCGCCCCCTCGGGCAGGCGGATCTCCCAGAGCCGACCGGGATGGCCGTCGCACATGCCCGGACACTGGACGCGCAGGGTGACCGCGTCGGGACGGTCCGGGACGATCAGGTCGAGCCCGCGCCGGCCGGGATAGGGGAAGGAGTAGCGCCAGGCGAAGCGGCCGCTCTCGTCGCACACCACCTGGGGACCGTGGAAGCTCAGGATGGCGCCGGGCACGGGCAGGCCGCGGAGGGTGACGCGGCCCTCGACCCGGTGGGGGCGCGCCCCGGTCAGGTCGACCCAGGTGAGCTCGCCGGCGCGGACCACCACCGTCTCGAGGGAGACGGGCGGTCGAGCCTCGTCCGAGTGCAGCTCGGCGATCTCCCAGGCGCCCGCGGCGAGGCCGGGGATGGCGAAGGGAGCGAGGGGAGTGCGGGGGCACTGGAAGCTGATCCGGAAGCTCTCCTCCGCCTCGCGCCGCAGGCCCAGCACCGCCCAGCTCGGGGCGACTCCCTGGATCCCGCCCGCGGCCTCGAGCGCGTGCTCCAGGCTCGCGGTGGCTCCGTCCTCGAGCGCCACGTCCTGCCGACGGTCGAAGGCGAGGCCCGCGGCGAAGACCTCGATGCGCCAGTCGGGTCCGGGCGGCAGGCCGACCAGGCGGTAGAGCCCGGCCTCGTCCGTGCTGGTCTCGGCCGAGAAGTGCGGGCTGCGCTCCTCGAAAGCGCTCGATCCGTCCAGCCGCCACAGGTGGACCCCCCGGCGGCGCACGCGGTCCGGGTCGCTCTCCATGCCCTGGGGGAGGACCGCGCTCACGCGGGCCCCGGCCACGGGCACGAGGCTCCCCGCGCGCACGACGCGCCCCTCGAGGACGGGGCCCTCGACGCGCACGAGCTCGACGCGCGCCGCCGAGCCGGGCGAGACCTCGACCCGAACGGGCTCGTACTCCCGGATCCGGCCCGAGGCGCCCGCGGCCTCCCAGCCCATGCGCAGGCGGCCGTCGTCCGCGATCGCGAGGCTCATCTCGTAGGTGCCGGCGGCGAGCCCGTCGATCCGGAACCGGCCCTGCTCGTCGGCCCGGCCCTCGAAGGGAATGCGCGTCGCGGCGTAGCTCTTCGTCGCCCAGGAGCTCGCCCAGGCCCGCACGAGCGAGCCCGGTCCTCCGCGAACGCTGCCCTCGATGGCTCCGGGCTCGCGAAGCACGAGCTCGATCCCGCGCTCGACTCCCCCGTCCCCGTCGGCGAAGCCGCGCATCCTCCTCCGGATCCCGTCATCGCGGAAGAGGTCGACCCGACCCACGCGGCCGGAGGGACCGCGCGCCAGGAGGACGCCGCGCCTCAGGCCCGCGCCCTCGAAGCGCGCCCAGCCGCGGGCGTCGCTGGTCCGGGTCCACCCATCGCCGCCCCGCAGGGCCGCCTCCCTACCGCTGCCCCGAAGGCAGACCTCCGCCCCGGCCACCGGCTCTTCCCGCGCGTCGACGACGAGGACCGCCAGATCCTCGACGCCCGCGGAGCGGGGCGGCCGACCGAGCCAGAGCTGCAGGAAGGTACCCCGCGCGGACACGGCCGCGAGCTCCCTCGCGGGGCGGCCTCCGGGATCGCTCACCTCGATCTCGTAGGGCCCCTCGGGCACGTCCTCGAGGCGGAAGCGCCCCCCCTCGTCGGTGACGGTGGCGAGCTCCCCCACCCCGCGGTCCTCGGCCAGCTCGAAGCCCTCGGGCAGGGCGCCGGGGAAGGGACGCGCCTGGACCTCGGCGTCGGGCACGCCCCGGCCCGAGTCGGAGTCGAGAACGCGACCGCGCACGCGGCCCGCGCCCCGCTCGATCGCGAGCCTCCACGTCCCGGCGCCCGAGGCCTCGAGCGGCCTCGCATCGACGGCGTGACGCGCGGCGGAGGCCGGCTCGGCCTCCGCGGTGGCCTCGCCCGATCCCGCCGACGGGCGGGCCAGCGCGGCCTCCTCCCGCCCGTCCTCCGGGGGCGCGGGGTCGCCGACGAGGCGGTCGAGCGCGACCCACGCTCCCGCGAGGACCAGCAGGCCGGCGACCAGCAGGACCTTCGCCGTCAGGGACACTCCCGCCGCGGCCCCGACCGGATCCAGGCCCCTCATCCACGGCGCCAGCGCCGCGAGCCAGGCCCGGCGGTCCCCGTCGAAGGAGCGGTCGAGCCGCTCGCGCAGCCGGCCCAGGCCGCGGTGCAGCCGGCTCTTCACCGTGGCCACGGGGACTCCCTCGCGCGCGGCGATCCTGCGCGGCGGCAGGTTCGCGTAGAAGCGCAGCATGAGCGCCGTGCGGTAGGGCTCCTCCACCTCGAGGAGCAGCCGGGCCACGCGCTGCTGGGTGTGGACCCGGTCCACCAGCTCGTCGCCCGCCGGCTCGGCCTCGGACCGGGCGCTGGCCGCCTCGCGGGCCCGGCGGCTCTCGCCGGCGCGCAGGCGCTCGCGGAAGAGGTTGCGCATGACCCGCGCGATCCAGCCGCGCATCCGGCCGGCGTCCGAGGGCGGCCGCTCCAGAGCGGCGAGGGCCGCGTCCTGGGCCAGGTCGTCGGCCATCTCCGGATCCGAGACCAGCTCGCGCGAGAGGGCCCGCATCCAGCCCGCGTGCCGGGCCAGGAGATCGCTCGTCGATCGGGTGGTCTCGCTCATGGCTCGGGATACAGGATGGAGCGGGATCCGGATCGGTGGCGCGCTTCGCGAAAAAACGGCCCTAGCGATCTCTCCGCCGCAGATAGTGGAGGCAGAGGCCGCCCGGCAGCGCAGCGTGGGCCCGGCGGTACTCCCCGATGCGGGGATCGTCCCACAGGTCCCCCTCCCGAGCCTCGGTGACCGGGTCGCCGGGGCGCGCGAAGGTCGGATCGTCGAAGGGCAGGGCGCGGTCGAGCACCCGCACGTTGCCCAGGAGCAGGAAGGTCGGCTCGCGCGAGAGGACGTACGCGCCGTCGCGCTTCTCGTGACCGGCCCAGCCCCCCCCCAGCTCCGCCTCCACCCGGGCGATGTGCGCGTCGGTGATGCCCATCATGTCGACCACGCGCAGGCCGCTGTAGTAGGAGATGGCCCCCACCGGCACGCAGGCCACCGAGTCGCCCTCGCGGCCCTCGGCGGCGAGCCACCGACCGACCGCGGTCCAGGCGGGGACCTCGTGGTCGCGGTGATCGCGGAAGAGCCGGAACGCGCGGCTGTCCTCGCGCGGCCGCACGCCGACCACAACCAGGACCAGCGCGACGAGCGCCCCCAGCGCGGCACCGAGCCGCGCTCCGGCCGGGAAGCGCGAGGCCAGCCAGGCGCCGGCGTCGGAGAGGAAGCCGGCCGCGACCAGGCTCCACAGGGGGATCAGCGGAACGGCGAAGCGGTGCATGGGCAGGCCGTCGCCGCCCACCCAGACGACGGCGAGGCCGCCGACGACCAGCAGCGCGGCCGCGCGCAGGAAGACCCGGTCGCGCCGCCACAGCAGGGCCAGCAGCGGCACGAGCAGGATCGTCCGGCCACCGCTCTCGCGCGCGAAGTCGTCCAGATACCCGAGCCCGCGCGCCCACAGCGCCGGCCGCGCGCCGTCCACCTTGGCGTACCAGGGGTTGGGGAGCAGCTCGCCGTAGTACCCCAGGCGGAACGCGAGCTGCGCGAAGACGATCGCGAGGAAGGGCAGGAACAGCGGCCCGATCCGCCGGAGGTCGCGGCGGTGTTCGACGGCGTGCGCGAGGACCAGCACCAGCCCCATCAGCGCGCCATCCGGTCGGGTCACGGCCAGGGCCCCGAGGGCCGCGCCCGCGGCCCAACCGAGCCGCGGCCGGCGCGTGGCCGCCTCCGCGAGCAGCAGGGCGGTGAGGATCAGCAGGGCATGGAGAGGGGTCTCCAGACCGCTCGCGGCCCAGCAGGCGGTCGGCCCGCTGGCCGCCAGCACCACGGCCGGCAGCAAGACCAGCCGCGAGCCCTCGGGCAGGGCCCTCCGCGCCAGGGCGGTGACCGCGAGCGCGCAGCCGACGCCGGCCGCGAGGCCCAGGACGCGGGCGGTCAGCAGGAGGTCCGCCCCGAGGAGGCCCGGACCGGCGACCAGGACGAGCCACAGGAGGCTGCTGTAGCCCTCCACCCGCTCGCCCTCGTTGAACACCAGCCCGTTGCCGGCCAGGAGCTGCTGCACGTACCGCAGGGCGATGAAGGCGTCGTCGGACACGAAGGCCCAGTGCAGGGCGTGCAGGACGCCCAGGGCCGCCAGTCCGGTCGCCCACAGGAGTGCGTGGCGCTTCATGGGGAGGAGAAGCCGGGGCGATGCCCCGGCCGGTACGGTACCCTCCCCGCATGAAGGCGAGAACCCCGATCGTCGCGCTGCTCTTCGCGGCCCTGGCTGCGCCGGCCCAGGCGCAGGAACCCGACGCCCTGGACGAGGCCCTGGCCCTGGCCGAGCTGGAGCGCGCCGACCTCGGCTGGCGGCCCAAGGGCTGGTGGCCGCGCTTCCCGTCGGAGATCCCCTACAAGCTGCGCTTCTTCGACGGGCTGTTCGAACGGCCGCTCGAATCGGTGACCTACACCCGGCTCCTGGGGCACGCGGCGCGGACGCACCTCGATCCCGCGGTCCTGGACGAGGACGCCGGGCGGGGGACCACGAACCTCTACCACGCGGTGCACCTCCTGGGGATCAACCCCAAGTTCGGCGGCCTGCGGGGCTACGCCACCAACCTGGAGCAGGATCCGGCGCCGCTGGACGAGGCCCTCCTGGACCTCTACCGCGCGGCCGGCCGCACCACCGAGCCCTTCACCTTCTTCATGGAGCTGCCCTACCCCGAACTGGCGAAGGACCTGGCCGGGCGGATCGAGGCCATACCCGAGCCCGCCCGCCCGATCCTGGGTCTGCTCGTGGCGCGGATCATCGACGCCCACCGCTGGGCCGAGCTGGCCTTCCGCAACGTCGACGGCGACGTCCGCATGGCCGCCGCCCGACGCTACGAGATCGGCCACGAGCAGGTGGACGCCTACGACTACTGCCCGGCCTTCGACGACCTGGCCGCGACCCTCGACCAGGCCAGCCTGTGGTACGCGGGCGAGAAGTGCCTTCAAGCGCTGGACGACGCGCGGGTGGCCCTAGCCGCGCTCGAGGAGCCCGCTCCGGCCTTCGCCTTCGACTGGAACACTCCCTGGGGTTGGATTCGCATCCGCGGCGGCGGGAACGACGAGGTGGACGGCACCGGCGCCCTGCTGCTGGTGGACCTGGGCGGCGACGACCTCTACACCGGGGGCGCGGCCGCCTCGACCGCGGACCGGCCCATCGGCCTGCTGCTCGACTGCGCCGGCAACGACCGCTATCGCTCCAGCGAGCCGGCCCAGGGGGCGGGGATGTGCGGGATCGGCATTCTGATCGACGCCGCCGGCGACGATCGCTACCAGGCGACGCACTACGCCCAGGGGGTCGGCCAGTTCGGGCTGGGGGTGCTCGCCGACCTCGCCGGGAACGACCGCTTCGACCTGGAGTTCGACGGCCAGGGTTGCGGCTACTTCGGCGTGGGGCTGCTCCTCGACTGCGACGGCGACGACGACTACTTCCTCTACGCCGACGGGCAGGGGCTCGGCGGGGTATCCGGCGTGGGGATTCTCGCCGACAGGCGGGGGGACGACGAGTACGTCGCGGAGCGCAGCTCCGAGGTCACCGGCCGTCACTCCTACCACTCGCCCGAGGAGAAGATCTCGGTGAGCAACGCCCAGGGCTGCGCCATGGGCCGCCGGGGCGACGGAGCCGACGGGCATTCCTGGGCCGGGGGGCTGGGCGCGCTGCTCGACGTGGAGGGGAACGACCGCTACCTCTCGGGAAGCTGGACCATGGGCTGCGGCTACTGGTTCGGCATGGGCGCGCTGTACGACGGCAACGGAGACGACGAGTACCGGGGCGTGTGCTGGACCCAGGGCGCCGGGGCGCACTTCTGCATCGGGGTGCTCCTGGACGAGGGCGGGAACGACCAGCACCTGGGCGAGGCCACCTCGAACATGTGCGTCGGCTTCGGCCACGACTTCACCGCCGCCCTGCACGTGGACCTGGGGGGCGACGACCTCTACCGGGTCGAGCGTCATGGCCTGGGCTACAACATCAACCGCAGCGTGGCGGCGCTGATCGACGTGGGTGGGGACGACGTCTACCAGGCCGACCCGGCCCACCGCGGCGAGGGCGAGAACCGGCCCGGCTTCTCGCGCTACGACCCCAAGTTCGACCCGGGCGCGGCCGAGCGGCCGGACGCCAGCTACTACTTCGCCGACGCGACCTCGCTGGGGCTCTTCCTGGACGTGGGCGGTCGCGACACCTACTGGTCCGAGCTGGAGAACGACAGCCGCTGGGGCGACGAGCCGGGCTCGGACAACGCGAGGATTCGGAACTACGGGGTGGGCGTCGACCGCGCGGAGGGCGAGGTCCGCTTCGTGCCGCGGCCGTAGAGGGCGCCGTCGGGAAGGGCGGGGGGGCGGGGATCTACCCCCTGGAGAGCGATCCTCGATGCGAGCCCCTGGTTCTCCAGGACGCTACGATGGCCGCCATCGATTGCCGGGAAGAAGCCGGCGGCTGGCGCGTCCGGTCGGCACCAGGAGCTCAAAGGCCATGAAGAAGACGATGATGACATGCGGTGTGCTCGCGGCCCTCTGCGCGGGGGCGTTCCTCGCGCTTCCGAGCGGCGCACGAGCGCCCGGGATGAAGGCGGGCGACGAGAGCCGAATCGTGACCCTCTACGCCCACGACGATCTGCAGTCCTCCTTCGACTTCACCGAGGGGGGCAACGGGGCGACGCTGTGGAACGATGAGATCGTCCTGGACGACGCGCAGATCGCCTTCCACGTATTCGCGGAGAACATGATCTCGTACGGATTCGTGAGGAACGCGCCCACCATGGTCCTGGATCTCGGCGAGGTGTACGTGCCCGAGTTGGTGAGAGCGCAGGACTGGGCGCCCAAGCTGCCCATCAGTCTGTTCCACACCCTCTTCCTGGACGGAGCCCATTTTTCCTACCGCGAGCCGGGTGGGAGGGCGCACCGCCTCAAGGAGGCCGGCAGGATCCTGAACAACCTCCCTCCCGAGGGGCTCTACCACCTCGAGCCCAGGATCGGGCACACCTACCTCGTCCGCACGAATCGCCGCGGATCGAAGACCCCGGACGAGTACGCCAAGTTCCAGGTGATCGACTTCCAGCCCGACCGCAGCCTGACCATCCGCTGGGCGAACCTGCCCACGAGATAGCCGGTTCGAACCGAGGCCCGACCCTACTCCTGATCCTCCTGCTCGGCCTCGCCCCGCGCGTGCCACTCGCTGAGCAGGTCCCGCTCGCGGTCGGGCTGCATGCCGTAGACGGTCCACCGGTGGTCCGCGCCGCGCTTCTCGAAGTGCCAGTCGGCGGTGTCCCGGATGGTCTCGGCGATGGGCCGGAAGCGCATGCCGGCGGCGATCCCCCGCCGGTTGTCGTAGCGGTGCGCGTAGGGCGCGGGAAGCCAGAAGGGCAGCTCGACGAAGGGTCGCACGCCGTGCTCGAGCAGGAAGTCCTCGCCGACCCAGGTGAAGGAGCAGTCGCTCCCGAGCACGATCTTGCACCCGTGCAGGAGCTCCTGCAGGCTGACCTTGCCCGCGAAGCCGATCGAGTTGAAGATCCCGGCCTTGCCCTCGGCGCCGAACTCGACGCTGAAGACGCCCAGGTCCCGGACGTCGGTGAACTGCACCCCCAGCTCGGGAACGTCGGGCGCCAGGATCTCGCCCCCCTGGGCCGTGCGCACCACCCAGTACGGCAGGCGGTCGGAGGGGTCCTCGCGCCCGGCGATGACGCCCGGTCGGAAGCTGGTGGTGCGGCCCGGCATGGCCGCCTCGACCGCCTGCTCGCAGAGCGCCTTCAGCGGGCCGTAGAAGCGCCCGCCGCCCACGCGCATGACGTCGCCGATGCGACCCACCTGGGCGACGTCCTCCTCGCTGATGGGAATCACCGGCGACTCCTCGCCGACCAGGTGCTCCTGGCCCTCGGCGTACACCGAGATGGTGGAGATCAGGACGTAGTGCTCGACGCTGTCGGCCAGGAGCTCGGCCGCGGCCCGGGCGTGCGAGGGCAGGTAGCTCGAGGTGTCCACCACCAGGTCCCACCGGCGCCCCTCGAGCGCCTTCAGGTCCCCCGTGTCGCGATCGCCCCGCAGCTTCTCCAGCCCCGGAAAGAGGTGCGGATTGGACTTGCCGCGGTTGAAGAGCGTGACCTCGAAGCCCCGCTCGAGCGCCGCGTCGACGATCGCCGGGCCCAGGAAGCGCGTGCCGCCCAGCACCAGCAGGGTCTTGCCCGCTCCCGGCGCGGGGGAGTGCGGGGCGCGGGCGGCGAGCTGGCCGGCGAGGGGGAGGGCCATGCTGGCGCCCAGGAACTGTCTGCGGGTGTGCTCGTGCTGCATGGGGATCGGTGGGCTGGAGGTCCGCGAGGAGAGGGGACGCGACCGTGTTACCCCCCGCTCACCGCTCCTGGCAAGGCGGACGTCCCCGATCGAGCGTAAGGGATGGGCCCGCACGGTGCGGATCACCGGCGGTTGAGCGCGAATTCCACCACGACGGCGCCCGCGTCCGTCGCCTCGCGGAGGGACTCGATGCGCTCCAGGACCCGCCCGGCGAGCTCCTCCCGGCGCCGAGGGTCCTGCGCGAGCCGACGCTCCTCCCACCGCGCACCCAGCTCGCCGAGCGGGCGCGGCGAGGCGACCACGACCAGGCGCTCCTCTCCCGCCCGTCGCTCGAGGTGGAACCACTCGGGCTCGGCCGGCACGGCGCGCAGCGCGCCCGCGGGCAGGGGATTGGGATCGATCGCCGGCGGCTCCCCCGGGAACAACCTCGCCAGCCCTCCGTCCCCGCTGACCTGATACACGTGAACGTGGAGCTCCCGCGAGGGCCGCAGGAAGAGCCGGTAGTCGTCGGCGGGCTCGATCGAGACCTCCTCGTCCGAGGGGAACCGGAGATCGACGCCGGAGAGGATCGCGCTCCCGCCCCGGTGGACCTGGAGCAGGAGGTCGGTGAAGGGCAGCCCGCCCTTCTTGGGTCCCCTCCCCGCCGGCGATCCGGGTGCGGGCCCCTCCACGCGCAGGCCGCCCTTCGGCGGCCGCCAGGTCCGCGAGGCCACGTGGGATCCGCCCGGCAGGCCCGTCGGCTCCGTCCCGGCATCCATCGCGAGGCGCAGGATCCACGCGCACGCCATCAGGCACGCCGCGGCCGCACCCAGCCTCAGCCACCGCTGAATCCCGGGCGGGCCCAGGATCCGGCCCCTCCTGCGCCGCGCCTCCACCATCCGGCGCATCTCCTCGGTGGGGCGCAGGTCGGGCGCGGTGCGGCATTCCCGTGCCGTCCAGGCGTCCATGACCTCCTCGTAGCGCTCGTCGTCCATGATCAGGGCCAGGCCTCGACTCCCCGGCGCGCGAGGCAGCGCTTCATCCGCTCCCGGGCGAGGCCCACCAGCTTCTGCGCCATGCTGGTGGAGCGGCCGATGATGGCCGCCACCTCGCGGTAGACCTTGCCGCCGAGGTAGTAGAGCACCAGCGCCTGCCGCTCGTCCTCGCTCTCGAGCTCGCCGATGCAGGTGCGCACGGTCTCGGCCACGCCCCGGGTGGCGGCCGACTCCTCCGCGTCCCCCCTCCGGTCGGCGATCGCCTCCGCCAGGGGCACCTCCTCGCGCCCGATCCGCCCCCGCCGGCGCGCCCGATCGACGCAGAGGTTGCGGGCGATCTGAAAGAGCCAGGTCCGGAAGGACGCCCGGGAGGAGGCGAAGCGGCCCGGGGAGCGGATCACGCGCAGGAAGGTCTCGTGCACCAGGTCCTCGGCGCAGTCGGGGGAGGCGGCGGCGGCGCAGAAGGCCCACAGGCGGCGAGCGTGGCGCCGGTAGAGCTCGTCGAGGGCCTCGGCGCGGCCGCGCGCGAGCCGGCGGACCAGATCCTCGTCGGGGAGGGCGTCCATGCGCCGCGCCCCTCAGGGCCGGGAGGGGTTCTCCACCCGGCCCAGGAACAGGATGGCTCCCGAGCGCCGGTCGCGGATCAGGAAGAGGAAGGGGTGGTCCGCGCGCAGGAACCGGCCCCGCTTCTTCATCAGGACCGCGGCAGCGCCGGCGGCCTCGGTGCCCTCCTCGTCCACCTTCACGACGGTCTTCTGGATGACGTCGTCGACGTGGAGGTCGCGCGCGCCGGTCATGCCCGAGAAGTCGGCCTCGCCGCCGAAGGCATCGGTCATGCCCAGCGCCTTCAGGGTCGGCTTCAGGGGGAGCCGGCAGGAGAGGTCGAGGCGCGGCAGGAAGAGGCCCACCTCCTGCTCCCTCAGCTTCGCCAGGCGTTCCTCGAGGAAGCCGGGCGTGAGGGAGGCCTCCAGCGCTCCCAGCCCGTCGCGCTCGCGCGGCAGGAGGATCACCATGGAGAGCGCATCGCCCTGGTAGGGCAGCTCGAGGACGTCCAGCCCGTCCCCGCTCCACATGGGCCAGGTGCCCAGTCGGGTCATCGTGGGCACCTCGATCTGCCGGAGCCTCACGCCCTCCTCGGTGTGCACGGCCGCGAAGAACGGCCGGTTCGAGGTGTGCTCGGCGCTGAAGGCCACGGGCCAGCGGCCCTCGAAGGCGATGGCGGTGGCCAGGATCAGCCGCGTGACGGGCAGCACGTCTCCCGCCTGGAGCAGGTCGCGGACGCGGTCCTCGGTCCGCTCCTCGATCCAGGCATTGACGAGCCGCCGCGCGGCTTCGGGGTCGGCTGCGAAGTCCACCCGCTCGAGCCCCGCTCCGAAGCCCTCCTCGAGGAAGCCCTGGAAAGGCGAGCGGACGTCCATGCCCGTCTGGCCCCAGAGCGCGCTCGCGATCCGGAGCCGCCAGCCGTCCTCGCCCGAGCCGGCGACCAGGTCCCGCGACAGCTCCCCCACCGCCCGGATCGACGCCTCGCCGTCCCCGGCGAGGTGCAGCACCCGCTCCATCTGCTCCTCGGTCCGGCCCCGCGCCCCGGCGCAGGTCATGGCCAGGGCGCTGCGCAGCGCAATGGGCGAGAGGGCGAGGTTGCCCCCCTCGCCGGCCAGCTCCCGGTAGAGGTCCAGGGCGAAGCGGTTCCCCGCCGCCGCCGCGTCCACCGATTTCCTTGCCGCCTCGGGGGGGGCGCCCTCCTGGGCCGCGAGGAATCCGGTCGTCAGGAAGAGGGCCCACGCTAACTCTCGCGCTCGCTTCATGTCGCTCTGCCTCCACTGGGTTGGCTTTGCCCGGAGTACGACCAGGCGCTTCCGCTTGCCACCTCTTTCTCGCTCCTACTCGTCCGGGAGGGCGAAGCGGTGCAGGGTCAGGGCCTTCCCCTCGATCCCCCACAGCTCCCGGCCATCGGGCGAGAAGCCGAAGGTCCAGGGCGGGATCCGCCTCTCGGTGGGTCCTGCGGCGAAGCCGCGCATGGATCCATCCGAGCGCCGCAGCAACGTGCCCCCGGGGCCGCTGCCGCCGACCCAGATCCAGTCGCGGGAGAGGGCGACCCGGAACTTGGAGATCGCATCGGGAAGGGGGATCACCTCGAGGGCCGCCCCCTGGGGATCGTAGAGCACCAGGTCCGACTTCCCCTCCCCGTCGAGGACCAGCAGCGACCCATCGGGCCCGGCGGCGCAATCCCAGATGTTCTCCAGCCAGCGCCCATCCGCTCGTCGCAGGATCCGCTCGCGGTTCCGGTTCTCGGCATCCACCAGGGTGATCTCCCACCCGTAGGTGTCGGCGATCCAGCGCTGGTCGGTGCCCGGCTGAAAGACAACCCAGCCGTCCCCCAGATCCACCGGACCCATGCGGGAGCCCCCCGGGGAGAATCTCAGGTAGCGAAGTGGAATGTGACCCCATCCCCGTTCCTCGATCTCCACGAAGACGCCGCCTTCCCGGCTGACCGCGATCCGGCCGATCGAGGTCATGTGCTCGACATCCGCCGGGTCGGGCTCGCAGGAGAACAGGCACCGACCCTCCCGATCGAAGACGTGCACCGTCCCGGTTCCGAGGTCCTGGATCAGGACTCGTCCCAGGTGGTCGACCTTGGCCGGCCCGGGATCGAGCAGCTCGCTCGAGTTCAGGCGAGCACGAGCGACGCGCTCGAGCTCGATCCCCGGCGGCGGGGGCGCGAGGTGCGGCCCCGATGGGGCAAAGTCCGAGCGGCCGGTCTCCTCCACGCGCCAGGCGCCGATCGTTTCGGGGTCGCGCACCGCGCGGAAGTCCACCCTCTGCTCCTGCTGCACGAACCAGAGGGAGAAGCGCCCCTCCGTGGCCACGTCCAGGATGGCGCCATGGTCGTTCACCAGACACTCCAACCGGTCGTCGGCCCGCTCGTCGTAGCGCACGGTGTAGTCCCTCGGGCACTCGAGGACCCACAGGGGCGCGCCACCGGGCCGGACCAACGCGAAGGTCCCTCCCTGGGGGCAGTAGCCCATGGAGAAGTCGCGGTAGTCGTTGACCCACCAGTGCAGGAGCGAGAGCTCGGTGCCGCGGAGCTCCCGCGCCTCGCGCAGGAAGCGGCGCACCTTCTCGACCTGCGGCATGAGCTCCCCGGGGAGCACCTCGGGCAGCTCCTCCCCCGTGGAGAGGCGCCAGATCCGCCAGGGGTCCGGGCCGTACTGTTCCCAGAGGAGGACGTAGAGGCGATCGTTGCCCCCGTGCACGAACGCCATCAGGCCTTGGGGCTGGGGATGGGTGTGCATCATGCGGCCGGGGACCCGGTCGGTGGCCTCGTCGAGGACCACGCTGCCCTCGGGATCGAGGATGACCACGCGAAACGTGCCCAGGCCGCCGCGGGCGCCGCAGCCGGTGGAGTAGGCGTACCCCCCCCACCCGACCCTCGTCGGTCACCCCCGCCTCCCACAGGGTGTAGGGCCGCACGCCCGTCCACACCACCTCGCCGTCGCGCGTGAAGCGGTAGTGCCCCGGCCCGTCGCCCCAGCGCGAGCCGGGATCCACGCAGAGCTCGAAGCGCCCCGAGGGGCAGGAGTAGGTGGCGGGATCCAGGATGGGATCCGCCTGGGCGAGAGCGCCCGGAGCGCATCCCACCAGGACGGAGAGGGCCGCGATGGCCCTGCCGATCGACGGGTGGTTCATGCTCCCTCCGGCTCCCCGGGCGGCCGGCGCGCTCCTCGGGCCGTCCGCCGGGGTCACGCCACCCTAGTCGCCGGGGGTCGGGGGATTGCACGGTTCCCGGGATTCGCCCCTCGACGCGGCCGTTCCAGCCCGGCCGGCGATCGGTCGATACCCCCGAGCACCTGGCCGGGTCCGGTTCCCCGGCCCCCTCCGCCCCCAGCAAGAGGCCGCCCATGTCCACCAGGCAGCTCGTCATCATCATCGTCTCCGTCGCCCTGCTCTCGGCCGGGCTCGGGGTGGTCGTCACCTCCCGGGTGGCTCCGAGGGAGGTCAAGGTCAGCCTGGATCTCGGGGACGGGCAGGCCCTGGACCTCGGCGAGATGGCCGGGAGGCTCGAGGGCGCCCGCCAGAGCGCCAACGAGAGCGCCGCCATCGCGACGCTGCGCACGATCGCCTCGGCGCAAACACAGGCCCAGGCATCCGCGATCATCGACGCCGACGGCGACGGCGGCGGCGAGTACGCCTACCTCGCCGAGCTCGCGGGCACGGTCCCCCTCCGCGGCCTCGACGGACCGGGCCCGGACGTCGCGTATCCCGCGCTCCTCCCCTCCTCCTTCGGCGACGTCTCGCCGGAGGGCAGCAAGGAGCGGAGCGGGTACATCTATCGGGTGTACCTCCCCGGCGCGACCGAGGGCGGCAGAACGCCCGGCCTGCCGGAGGCGGCCGGCGGCGGCTGCGCGGCCGGCGGGCCGCTCCCCGATCCCGACAACGCCGAGATCCTCTGGTGCGCCTACGCCTGGCCGATCGACGCCGGCACCACCGGCACGCGCGCGTTCTTCATCAACCACGAGGGCGACCTCCGGGAGACGGCCAACGCGGATCGCGGCTACGACGGCGAGATTCGCGCGCCGGCCTTCGACGCCGCCCAGAGCCGGGAGAGCTCCGGCGACATGGCGGCCCCCCTGGCGGGCTCCGGCGCGCCGGCGAACGACGGCCGGAACTGGTCGTCGGTCATGGGGTCCTGAGCGGGCAGCCGAGCGATGCTCCGCGCGAACGGCGGTAGCCCGGGGCTCCGCCGCGACTAGAGTCCCGCATGAGCACCCCGGGGAAGGCGATGCTCGGCCTGCTCGCGGCGGCCGCCGCGGTCGTGGTCCTCGCTCGGGTCTTCCCGTGGGGGGGCGACCCGGCCCGCCCCGCGGGGCCCGGGGACGGGGGTCCCTCGGCGAGCATCGCAGGTCAGGCCGATCTCGTGGCGCCGGGAGGCGAGGAGCGCGCGCTGCCGCCCGATCCCCCCGCCGAGATCCCCGAGGAGGAAGAGGAGGAGGACGAGCTCTGGATCGAGGAGTGGATCACCGACGAGGAGGTGGTCCCCCTTCCCCCCCTGCGCGGGAGGGTCGTCGACCTCCACGGCACGGGAGTGGGCGGCGTGCCGGTCCTCTACGTCCCCTTCGGACAGGACGGCGAGGGCCTCCAGCCCGAGATCAGCGACGCCGGAGGCTGGTTCCGGTTCGACGAGCCCCATCCGTCGGGCCAGATCGATGCCGTGGGCGACGCCTGGACCACCCTGTTCCAGCCGCGGATCCTCGATCCCGCCGAGCACGGGGAGCCCGTGCTGGTCGTGGCGCCCGCCATCCACCTCGCGGGCCTCGTGTCGGGCGAGGAGGAGGTCCCGCTCGAAGGCGCGCGCATCCGGGTCCGGATCCCCGACGCCGCTCGCGCGGGCCTGGACCTCTCCCTCGAGGGCTCGCACAGCCGGGAGATCCTCGGGACCACCGACGAGGAGGGCCTCTTCGAGCTCTCCCGAGTGCCCGCGGTGGAGGGCGCCCAGCTGGTGACGCAGCGCCCGGGCTACCAGCCGGACCGGCGCCCTCTCCCCGCCTCGAGCGAGCTCGGCCTGCGGATTGAGCTGCGGCCCCTGCACGAGGTGATCTGCGCCCTGCGCGGATGCGTGCTCGACGGTGAGGGTGCGGCGGTCGAGGACGCCTGGGTTTCCCTGGGTGGGAGCTCGGCCCCGACGGACGAGGCGGGGGGCTTCGAGCTCTTCGTGCAGCGGGAGGGGGATCGCATCCTGCGCGCAGCCGCACCGTGGTCCGGGGCCGCCAGCCTGGCCGCGCGGCCGGGCGTGGAGCTCTCCGCGGCCTTCCCCGATCCGCTCGTCCTCGTGATCGAGGACGGCTCCCAGACCTTGAGCGGTCGCGTCCTGCGCGCGAGCGGCGAGCCCGCACCCGGCGCACAGGTGTGGACGCCCGACACCACGCCCTTCGGGCGGGTTCCCCTCGATCTGGACGCGCACGAGTGGGCCATCGACCGCTCGGTCGAATCCATGGTGAGCGGCGAGACCTTCGGCATCGGGGCCGAGGCGGACGGCGCTGGGCGCTTCGAGCTTACGGGCCTCCTGGACCACGCCTACGTCGTGTGCGCCTTCGATCCGCAGAGCTTGAGCTTCGCGCAGTCGGCACCCGCGCGGCCCGGCGAGGAGGTGGTCCTGCGCCTGCCGAAGGGCGAGGTCCATGCCCGCGTCGCGGGCCGGGTCCTCGACCTGCACGGAGTGCCGGTGGAGGGGGCCGACGTCCGCTTCGGGGTCGAGGTCACGGCCGTGCCTTCCCTCGCGGGTCGCGAGCCCGAGACGGACTGGCGCTACGGGCGGGACACGAAGACCGACTCGGAGGGCCGCTTCGAAGTGCGCGAGCTCTCCCGCGCCGCCCGCTGGATCTGGATCGGAAACGGCGAGCTGGCCGAGTCCTTCGAGGGGGATCTCGATCCGGATGCCGATCTCGATAATCTCGAGTATCGCCTCGCCCTGCGCTGTCGCCTCCAGGTGATCACCGCGGGCGAGCCGCGGCCCGACGCGCTGAGGGTGCTCGACGCCTCGGGCGAGCCCCTGCCCCTGCGCGCCCGCCGCGGCTGGGTCGAGGACGCCCGCGAGCGCCGCGTCCTCACGGACGGGCGCTCGGAGATCCTCCGGACCAGCCAGCTCGCCAGCACCCTGGTGCTCCTGCGGGGCGAGGACGAGGTCATGCGCGTTCCGCTGAGCCTCGAGGCCGGCGAGCTGAACGTGGTTCGCCCCTAGCGGGAGCCCCTCTCCGGCAGGCCGAGCTTCTCGCGCCAGCGGGCGAGGACCGCGGCCTGCTCGGTGGCGTACTTCGGCCAGCGGGCGGTCTCCCCGGTGCGGCGGTTCAGCTCGACCACGGCCTCGGCCCGGGCCGAGTGCCCCCATCGGGGCAGGTCCTCGAGGATCCGCTCCAGCTCGCCCAGCTCGAGGAGGACGCTGACCGCGGCCCCGCTGTCGAAGCGCTCGGCGGCCCGCGAGAGCATGGCCGCGTCGCGCAGGTCGGCGGCCGCGCCCACCATCGCGGTGAGCACGTCGGCGTTGACCCGGTCGCACACCGGCGAGGACTCCCCGAGCAGGAAGCGCGCCAGCTCCTCCCGCCGGTTCGCCTGGTGCAGGGTACTGATCAGATCGCCGACGTTGAGCCGACCCTCGCGCACCAGCTCGGCGCAGTCCTCCCAGAGGCCGAGCTCTACGGCGTGGGGCAGCAGGTGGAAGGGAACCAGGCAGTCGCGCAGCCCCTGGCGCATGGCCTCCCGGTCCTCCAGGAGGACCAGGCCCAGCGCGCCCACCTCGCGGTGCTGCTTGTCGGTGTGCAGGAGGTACTCGAGGAGCCTCTCCCGCTCTCCCAGGCTGGCCAGCTCGGCGGCCAGGGCGTGTCGCGCGCTCTGGTGCGCCAACAGCGTCTCGAGCCGCTCCACGTTCCAGCCCTGGAGCGCCCGGGCGACCTCCGTGCTCATCGCCCGGAGCCGCTCCTGCAAGGCGCGCTGCTCGTCGGGAGACTCGTAGTCCGCCCCGTAGAGCCGGATCACCCGGTCCCTCACGTCATCGGGGAGCTCCAGGCTGGCGAGCTGCTGGAGGGCCTCCCTGCGGACCCGCCCGCTCGCATGGGTCACGCCGGAGATCAGTACGTCCGGGTCCCGTGCCCTCAGGATGTCGAAGGCCTCCTCCGCGAGGCTCCACCACCCCCTCGCGGAGCAGTGCTCGAACTGGGCGCGAACGACCTCCACCTGGTCGCGCGACTTCGCGTGCCCCAGGACCTTGTGCTGCCGGTGCTCGGAGAGGCTCTCCAGCGCGAAAATCAGGGCCGCCGGCTCGGGCGTATTCATGAGGGCGCGATCGAAGACCCAGCCGTCCGGATCCCCGATCAGGGCCGCCACGGTCTCGGGGGACACGCCCTCCAGCCCGCCCTCGAGGGCATCGTGGCGGACCCTGGGCGAGGGATCCCGCAGGGCCTTCTCCTGGTAGGCGACGCGCTCCTCGGGTCCGAGGAACTTCCACGCCAGCTCGTGGGCCCGGTGCCGGACGCGCTCGTCGGGGGAGGCCTGGGCGGCGAAGATCAGGCGCGCGGCCAGGCCCTTCCCGCTGGCCCCCGAGGCCTGCTGGAGCGCCGTGCTCACGTTGCCGATGACTCCTTCGCCCGGACGCGCCTCCGTCAGCCGCAGGTACTCGTCGCTCGGCGCGAAGAGGGCTGCGTAGAGCTCGGGGTCCTTCCGATCCAGTCCGATGCGGAGGGCGCCCAGGCCGTTGCGGCCCTGCCGCTCGTAGTCCCGACCCCAACGGGTCAGGGCCACCGAGTAGACGATCTCCCGCAGCACGCCCTCGGCAGCATCCAGGAGCGGCTCGAGGGGCCACGCGGGGTCGACGGTCCGAACCGCGTTCTCCAGGACGCTCCACTGGGTCGCCGTCTCCTCCCGGACCATGCGCTCGAGGGCCTCCTCCCCCCAGGCGGGATCCGCGGAGCGCACCATCCGCACGAGTGCAGCCACGCGGACGTCCGCCTCGGGATCGGCGAGCACCAGGTCCAGCACAGCGCGCGGCGGGTCCTCCCACCCCTGGTCCGCGAGCTGCCACGCGATCGCTGAGCGGCGGCCGGGGGGGATGAGCTCGAAGACGGGTCGCAGGTGCTCGGCGCCGGGGCTCCTCAAGCAAAGGGGATGCCGCCCCACCTCGCGGGCGTGGTCGCCGAGCGAGGAGAGGAAGTCGCCCAGGCCATCGGGCCCCTCGGGGGTGTGCCCGACGGTGTCCATGACGAGGCCGAAGACCTCACCCGCCACGGGATGGCGGTTGTGCAGGAGGGCGCTGAAGGCGGAGTCGTCGCGCCGGCTCCACTCGAGGATCTCGGGGCTGCGCTCGGCGATGGTCTGCAGGGCTGCCATCGCCCGCTCCTCGTCCAGGCTGCCAAAGAGGTGGAACAGCCGCTCGTCGTGAATCGGCGGCAGGGTCCGGACCAGATCGTAGGTCCGCTCGGGCAACGGTTCGACACCGTAGTGCGGCAGCGCGCGGATGACCGTCCGCACGGTCTGCTCGTCGTCCGCGAGCAGGAGGAGCAGCTCGACCATCTTCTCGGCGTGCTCGGAACGTAGCCGGGTGCCGTAGGTATGGAGGAAGCCCACCGGCATCTCCCCCTGCCGGCGGCACTCGGCCGCGATCTGCTCCGCGCTCAGGGTCCGGAAGACGGCCTTGATGCGCTTGAGGGAGACCTCGTTGGGATCGGTGGCCAGGAGCACGTCGCGCAGGTCCGCCAGGGCCACCTGCACGGCCTCCGACTCCGCGCCCGATGGCACCGCGGGGGCCTCCAGGGCCTCCTTCGCGCGGGGCGCCGCACGGGTGTCGGCGTACTCGGCGACCACCCGGCCCAGCAGGGTCTCGGCCACCTCGACCTCGTCCCTCGCGCGGGCGATCATGCCCATGCGCCACAGGGCGCGGGCGGCGAGCTCGCGGTCCGGCGGGCCGCAGAGCTCGTGGCAGCGGCGGTAGGCCGCCAGGGCCGACTCCAGGTCGGCCTCGGCGGTCTCCTGGAACCAGCCCTCGACGTAGGCCTCGCGGGGGGTCTCGACGACCGGATCCTGCGCGAGCGGGACGGGAAGGGAAGCGATGAAGCTGACGATGATCGTGGCGAGCATGGCGAACCTCCGTGTTCCCGGTAGTACGACACGAGGCTACGGATCCTGCCCGCGACCTTGTCACATCGGTGTCATCTCTCCGACACCCCGCCTTCACCCCCCGGCGGGCGGCGGAACGAAGCGGTAGCCCACGCCGTGCACGGTCTGCAGGATGCGCGGGTCGGCGGGGTCCTCCTCGATCTTCTTGCGCAGCTTGAGGACGAAGTTGTCCACCGTTCGTTCGCTGGGGAAGGCGCGCGGGTCCCAGGCGGCGTCGAGGATCTCGCTGCGGCGCAGGGGCCGATCCGGGTTGGAGAGGAATAGCCCCAGCACGGCGGCCTCGGTGTGCGAGAGCAGGGACTCGCACCCGCCGCGCCACACCCGGAAGCGAGAGAGCGAGATGCGCAGCTCGCCGAAGACCGCATCGGGCTGCCGCGTGCCCGCTCCCTCCCCACCTTCGAGCTCGCGGAGCTGGGTGCGCACCCGCGCGAGCAGCTCGGCCAGACCGAAGGGCTTGCGCACGTAGTCGTGGGCGCCGAGGTCCAGGGCGCGCACGATGTCGGTCTGCGCGTCGCGCGCGCTCACCACGATGATCCTCGGAGGACACGGGAGCTCGTCGAGCTCGCGCAGCAGGTCGAAGCCGCTCATGCCGGGCAGCATCAGGTCGAGGAGCAGCAGCTCCACCCCGCCCTCGCGCAGGCGCTCGAGGCCCTCCTCGGCCGTGTCCGCCAGGATCGCCACGAAGCCCTCGAAGCCCAGGTTGTCGACCAGCCCGCGTCCCACCGCGGGATCGTCCTCGATGATCAACACCCGCCTCACGCCTGGCCCTCCTCCTCGCCCGCTCGCGGCAGCTCGAGGCGCGCGAGCGTACCCCCCTCGGGCGGGAACTCGAGCCTCAGCTCGCCTCCCAGCCGCCGCGCGCCCTCCCGCGCGAGGTGGAGGCCCATGCCCGCGCCCCGGCTCCCCGCGGCCCGGCCGCTCTCCCCGCGCACCCAGCGCTCGAAGACCCGCTCGCGCTCGTCCTCGGGGATCCCCGGGCCGCGGTCGCGAACGGTGGCGATCCAGCGATCCCCCTCGACCCTCCCGGCGAGCTCGACGCGCGCGGGCGGGGGCGAGTAGCGGATCGCGTTGTCCACCAGGATCTCCAGCATGCGCCGCAGCTCCTCTTCGCTGCACGGCACTCGTGCCGCGCCGGCGCAGGGCTCCATCTCGATGGAGCCGCCGTCCGCCTCGACCAGACGCGCGAAGTCGGCGCGCACCCGCTCGAGCACCGGATTGGGATCGGCGATCTCGGCGCGCGCCCGGGCGATCTCCTCCCCGCGCGCGGCCTCGGCCACCTGGTCCACCAGCGCCCCGAGCCGGATGGCCTCGCTCTGGATCGCGCCCAGGTACTCGCCCCGCGCCTCGGGGGCGACGCGCTCGTCGATCAGGGACTCGGAGTACATCCGCAGGACCGTGAGCGGCGTGCGGAGCTGGTGGGAGACCTCGGCGATCAGATCGCCGCGCGCGTCGGCCAGGCGGCGGGCGTGCCGCTCCTGGCTGCGCAGGGCGCGCAGGGCGAGGAGGGCGAGCAGGAGGTAGACGCCCAGGCCCGCGAGCAGGAGGAGGCGCGGATTCCAGGCGCCGAAGGGGGAGGTCCCGGCCAGGGCGATCTCGAGGTCGAGGTCGCGCGCGTCCACGGGAGGGCCTGGGCCGCCGGGATCTCCGACGTCCAGGGGGGCCGGCCGGTACTCCTCCGAGCGCTCGAACGGCCGACCCCGCCGGGCCCTCTCCCCCGCCGGGCCGCGCCAGATCGCGAGCCATTCCTCCAGGCCGTCCACGCGGCACGCCGGGCACTCGCCCTCGCGGCGCACCACGAACCAGCCCTCGCGCGTGTCGGCCAGCATCGGTCCGCGCCCCGGCAGGGCGCCCTCGAGCCGCTGGAGCAGCTGCCTGCGCCACCTCGGTCGGCTCCTGCGCTCGTCGAGCCTCTCCGCGATCCGGCGGACGCGCGGGCTCTGCGCGTCGAGGGGGCGCAGGGCGTGTCCCAGGAGCACCAGCTCCTCGACGTCGGTGTGCCGTGCGTCCAGGGCGGTCGCCCAGGACTCCAGCTCCGACAGGGCGGCCTCGACTCCCGCGGAGTGCAGGAGGGCGCGCGCCTCCGTCCACCGCTTCCACGAGCCGCGCGCCTCGCCTCTCATGGCCTCCTCGGCCCTCCGCGAGAGCTCGGCCGCGTCCTCCCCGCGATCGAGATCCGCCAGCACGTCGGCCGCCTCGAAGAGCCCCAGGGCCCGCAGCTCGGGACCGGGCGCGCGCATCGGACCCTCGAGGGCCTCGAGCGCCTCGACGTCGCGGCCTTCGCCGGCCAGGGCGCGCGCGCGCATCAGGGCGGGGTGGGCGACCTCCTCACCCGATGGCTCCGGGCCGATCGCCACGGGATCGTCCCCGGTCGCCGTCACCCGCAGGGGAAAGGACGTCGACGCCCTGCGCAGCGGACCCCGAGCGCCGGCCGGATCGCTCAGCGCCCGCTCGAGGTCGCTCGCCAGCTCCTCGGTCAGGGCCGAGGCCGCCTGGCGCAGACCGAGGTCCCGGTGCCGCTCCTCGAGAGAGCGGATCCCCTGCTCCCCGAGCCAGGCCACGAGAGGCAATGGCCCGAGCGTCAGGAGCAGCATGACCGCGAGCGAAGCCCGGCGCTCCATGGGTGGCCTCAGTCTGGCAGATCCGGGTCGGGAGTTGTCATCCGGATGTCACCCTGGCGTCCTCACCAGCCGGCCACCAGGCCCTCGCGGTCCAGGCCGAGCAGCCAGACGGCCCCGGCCTCCTTCCCGCCGTCGTCGTCGCCGGGCGCGCCGACCGCCAGGTCGAGGAGCCCGTCGCCGTTGCGGTCGGCGAGGTGCGCCAGGCTCGCGCCGAAGCGGTCGCCGGAGCGGAGCTTGCCCGGGAATCCGCCCTCGCGCCGTCCGATGAGGGACCATCGCTTCACCGAGAGGTCGCAGCGATCGACCGACAGGAGCCAGATCCCACCCTCGGCGCGATCGGCGGGTATCTTCCCCTGTTGCATGCCCACGGCCAGCTCGAACGTGCCGTCGTCGTCGCGATCGTCCAGCCAGGCGATGCTGGCGCCGAAGCCGGGGTCCCTCGGGTCCTGGCCCACGGGGAAGCGCAGGCGGTCTCTCTGCAAGTCCGTGTTGCGCTCGATCGCGCCGCGACCATCGACCTGGAAGCCGAAGGCCGGTTCCAGCTGTCCCTCGCCGAAGAGGTCGGCCAGGAGGATCGCTCGGGCGTACTGCTGGACCCTTCGCCCCTCGTCGTGGTCGTCGGGGGAAGCGAGATGACCGTAGTCTGGGGGGCCTTCCGCGCGGAGCGTCAGGAAGGAGGCCTCTCCCGTGCCGCCGTTCTCGACGGGATACCACGGGATTCCGATCGCCAGGTCGGCCCAGGGCCCGGCCGCAGAGACGGGCCCCACCGGCGAGGCCAGGGAGAGCACCCATGCCTCGGGCTCGTCCCCCCAGGAGGAGACCGCGGCGACGGACCAGCCCCGGATCACCCCGCCGTCCCGGTCGAGGCAGAGGATCCAGACCCCTGCGACCGGCTCCACCAGCTTGCCGGCCTCCAGGGCCTGGACCACGGCGAGCTCCCGGCGGCCGTCGCCGTTCAGGTCCTTCACCACGGCCAGCGCGTATCCCAGCGAGGGCCCGTTCCTCATGGCGAGGGGCGCGTTCGGGCTCGCGGCCGAGATCCGGTGCTCCAGCCTGACCGCACCGAAGCGATCCGGGAAGAGCACCCACACGGCCCCCGCGTTCTCGCCGGCCTCGTCGTCCCCGGGGGCTCCCACGGCCAGCTCCCTGACGCCGTCGCCGTCCAGGTCGTCCAGCTCGGCGACCGCCGCACCGAAGAGGTCTCCCCGATCGAGGTTGCCCTCGAAGCCCCCCTGGCGCGCGCTGATCTTCACGACGAAGCGGGACGGCTCCGACCGCGCTTCCTCCTCGGGCGCGGTCTCCGCCATGGGCGCCCCGGCCTCCTCCTCGGCGGGCTCGACGGCCGGCGGCGCGTTCTCGGGGACGTTCCTGGCCGGACCCGCCGGCTCGGAATCCCCGGGCTCGTCGGGCTCCAGGCGCGGGCCGGAATACGCGACGCGCTCGGAGGTCTCGCGATGAGCGCCCGATGGCGGGGCCGGCCCGGGCCCGAGCTCGTCCGAAGCCCCGCCTCCCCGCAGGACGAGGAGGACGGCGGCCACCAGCAGGACCGCCCCGGCGAGGAGCAGCCCGAGGATCGCGCGCCGAGGAGAGCGGGGATCTCGCATCGCAGCTTCGACACCCTACCGCGGCCCGGCCCCCCGCGCTCACTCCAGCCCGTTCACCTCCCCCAGCCACCGGCCAGCGCGGCCCTGAAGGGCGGCCGGATCCATCCCGAGAGCCCCCCCCAGGACTCGCACCGAGCGGGCGCTCGACCCGCCCAGGCCGCCGAGGATTCCGCGCACCTTCTCGGGATGGCCCTCGATCAGGTATCCCGCGAGGAGGCGGCTGCAGGCCCGCCCGTCCCCGCCCAGGCTCCGGGCGGGCCGGGCGAGCAGCGAGGCCCAGTCCTCGCGCACGCAGGACTCGCGCAGGTAGCGGGCTCGCCGCGAATCGCCGGGAGCGTCGCTCGCCTGGGTCACGGGCACCGCCAGGAGCGCGACGAAGTGCTCGGCGAAGCCCTCCCAGGCCCAGCCCACCTCGGTCGAGATCCCGTACTGCTGCACCAGGAGCAGCGAGACCGTCTGCCGCACCACCTCGTCCAGGAGGGCCTTCTCGGGGCAGGGCCAGATGGCCAGGTGGCAGGTCTGCGGGATCCAGTAGCTCGAGAAGCCCCGCGCCAGCCGGCGGTGCTCGGCGTCGAAGCCCGGGTGCCGCTCCAGGAAGGCGTCGGCGTCATCCTCGCTGGCGAGCACGTAGAGCGTGAGATCGTCGGGGACCGAGGGCGAGCTCCCACAGGTCGCCAGGAAGAGCTCCAGCGCGGCCTGCGCGCGGCGCGCACAGTCGTAGAGCAGCTCGTCGTCGCAGGTGCCCGCCACCCGCAGGTTGCGGCTCCGCACCGCGCCCCTCCAGGGGAGCTCCAGGTCCCGCTCCGCGGAGCGCACCTCCTCGAAGGCCAGCCCCGGATCGCCCGCGCCGCCCACCAGCTCGCCGGCCCGCGCCGCCAGCCGCGCGCGGCCATCCCGCGCCACGGCCGACTCGGCCAGGATCCACCCTCCGCTGGCCGCGTCCCGCACCTCGCCGCGCGCCGCCCGGGCTCGCTCGTCGTCCGGGTCCAGGATCAGGAGATCGGTCCAGACGACGTCCATGATCTCCTCGCGTCGAGCCGCGTCCGCCCCATCGGCGAGGGCCAGGATGCGCTTGCCGAAGGAGGCGGCGATGCTCGCCCGGCGCCTCGCGTACCCCTCCCCGGCCTTGCCGCGATCCCGCGCGGGCCGATACGAGCTGCTCTGCTCCCAGGAGCCATCGCGCGAGCGCCGGTACTTCAGGGTGCGGCGCGCCCGGGCGTTGTCCGGATGGAAGCGCAGGATCGCCTCGTAGGTCCGGTCCCGGCAGGCGTACATCCGCTCGCCCTGGCACCAGGCGGCGAGGCCCTCGAGCTCCTCCACCAGCTGAACGACGGCCTCGCCGCGCCACCGTTCGAAGGCCTCCTCCCCGGCGATAGCCTGTGATGCCAGGAGGAATGCGGCGAGGGACAGCAGGAGCGCGCGCGACGCGCCCACGACGAGATCACGTGTTTTCATGGCGGTCGGGCGGCGCGGTGCGACCCCCATGGTCCTCCTCGCCGGCCTCGCCGCGGATCGACGACGCAAGCGCGCGCGTATTCGCGCCGATCCGCTTTCCCGATTCCCACCCGCGCTCAGCGCCCGCCGTGCTTGCGGCTCACCTGTCGGTAGGCGTCGCGAAAGGGAACGCCCTTTCCGACCAATTTGTAGGCTTCTTCGGTCGCGTAGAGCTCGTCCCCCATCGCCTTGCGGCAGGCATCGGCGTCCAGCTCGAAGCCCCGCACCATGAGCAGCATCATCTCCAGGCCGGCGAACGCGCTGTCGAGCCCGCGGAACAGGGGCTCCTTGGTCAGGCCCAGATCGCGCTGGTAGCCCGAGCCGAGGTTGCCGACGAGGCCCTTCACCTCGTGCTCGGCGGCCAGGACGACCCAGTATCGCGCCCGCACCAGCTCGAGGAGGTCGGGGTTGCGCTTCTGCGGCATGATCGAGCTGCCCGTGCACAGGGCCTCGGGCAGATGCACGAAGCCCAGCTCCGCCATGGAGAAGAGCAGCAGGTCGCAGGCCAGCCGGTTGAGGGTGTGCGCCACCTGCGCGCCGAGGTGCAGGAGGTCGGCCTCGAAGCGGCCGCGGCTCATCTGGGCGTAGATCGGGTTCTCCTGGACGCGCGCGAAGCCCAGCTCGCGGGCGGTCCCCTCGCGGTCCAGCTCGAAGACCGGAATCCCGAAGCCGGCGCCGGTGCCCAGGGGCGACTGGTCGACCCGCTCGAGGACCGCCGCGAGCAGCCGCCGGTCGTCCCGCGCCGCGGCCGCGAAGGCGCCCAGCCAGGTGCCCGCGGTGGTCGGCATGGCGCGCCGCATGTGGGTGTAGCCGGGCATCTCGACGCCGCCCACCTCGCCGACGCGCGCCTCGATCGCCTCGATGAAGGCCGCGAGCCCCCGGTCGAGCTCGGCCAGGGCGTCCTTCTCCCAGAGGCGCAGGGCGGCGAGGACCTGGTCGTTGCGCGAGCGGCCCAGGTGGATCTTGCGGCCGGCGGTGCCGACCTCGGCGGTGAGCCACTCCTCGATGGCGGTGTGGCAGTCCTCCTGCTCGCGGGCGATCTCGAACTCGCCGGCGGCGTGCAGCTCCTCGATGCGCTCGAGCCCGCCGACCAGCGCCTCGACCTCCTCGGCGGTGAGCGCGCCGATCCGTCCCAGCATGCGGGCGTGGGCGCGCGAGGCCCGGCAGTCGTGGGGGACCAGCCGCTGGTCGAGGAGGTGCTCGTTCCCCGCCGAGAAGGCCAGGACCGCCTCGTCCACCTTCCCCTCCCGCTCCCAGAGCGCCATCAGTCCACCCCCCAGCGCCGGTCCTTGCGGTGCATGATGGCGTTGTGGGCCATCAGCCGGATGGCGTTGACCTTGATGAAGCCGGCCGAGTCCTCCTGGTTGAAGCCCCCCTCGATGTCCATGCTGGCGAACTCCTGGTCGTACAGCGAGCTGGAGCTCTCGCGGGCGGTGGCGTGGACGCCGCCCTTGTAGAGCTCGAGCCACACCCTCCCGTCGATCACCTCCTGGCTCTTGTCGATGGCGGCCATGAGGAAGTCCATCTCGGGGCTGAACCAGAAGCCGTAGTAGATGAGCTCGGAGAGCTTGGCGCTGAGCATGTCCCGCAGCCGCATGACCTCGCGGTCCATGGCGATGCTCTCGACGTCCCGGTGGGCGACGTGCAGGATGGTGCCCCCGGGCGTCTCGTAGACGCCGCGCGACTTCACCCCCACGAAGCGGTTCTCGACCATGTCCAGGCGGCCGATGCCGTTCTGGCTGCCGAGCCGGTTCAGATACTGGAAGAGCCCCAGGGGCGCGGTCTCGACCCGGCCGTCGTCCAGGTTCTCGACCCGCACCGGGACGCCGTCCTTGAAGTCCATGACGATGCGGGTCGGCCGGTCGGGGGCCTGCTGCGGGGAGACCGTCCGCGAGTACACATCCTCCTCGGCGGCCCGGGCGGGGTCCTCCAGGATGCCCGCCTCGTGGCTGATGTGGAGCAGGTTGTCGTCCTCGCTGAAGGGCTTGGCCGCGGTGGCCGCGACCTCGATCTTGTGCTCGCGGGCGTAGGCCAGCATGTCCGGGCGCCCCTGGAAGCGCTGCAGGAACTCGCGGTCCTTCCAGGGCGAGAGCACCCGGATGCGCGGGTCCAGGGCGTAGTACGCCAGCTCGAAGCGCACCTGGTCGTTCCCCTTGCCGGTGGCGCCGTGGGCCACGGCCGGCGCGCCCTCGGCGGCGGCGATCTCGATCTGCCGCTTCGCGATCAGGGGCCGGGCCAGGGCGGTGCCCAGCAGGTAGCGCCCCTCGTAGAGGGCGTTGGCCTTGAAGGCCGGGAAGATGAAGTCGCAGACGAGTTCCTCCTTCAGGTCCTCGATGAAGACCTTGGAGGCGCCGGTCTGGAAGGCCTTCTGCTGGACCGCCTCGAAGTCCTCCTCCTGGCCCACGTCGGCGACGTAGGCGATGACCTCGTGGCCGCGCTCGGCGAGCCACTTGAGGATGACCGAGGTGTCGAGGCCCCCGCTGTAGGCGAGGACCACCTTGTCCGGATTCTCGGGCGTCATGGCGCTGCTCCTCTTCTCCTGTCTCACGAGCGCCGGAAGGCTACGGGATCGGCGGGCCCTACTCCACCCGGCGCCAGCGGATGAGGATGGGTTCCCGCTCCTCGCCGGTCAGATCGAGGGTCTCGGGCTCGATGGCGATGTCCGGGGGGAAGACCTTGAAGCGGTGGGGGCCGGGGAACAGGCCGATGAGCTTCGCCCGGCCGGAGTCGTCGAAGTGGAGCGAGCGATGGGTGTGGCTGAGAGAGGGGTAGTGCTCGTTCTCTTCCCAGCCCTCCTCGCTGTCGTACCGGAGCCCGGCCCAGGCGGCGGTCTCGAGCAGGAACACATGCGTCCCCTCGGGCGGGGCCTCCAGGCCCTCGGCCAGCCGGAGCTCGATCTCGAGGCCGCGCTGGAGCTCGAGGAGCAGGGGCTCGGGGCTTCCTTCGACCGGGATCGCCTGGGCCGGAACCAGCAGGGGCCGATAGCCCAGCATGTCCGCCCGCGCCATGAAGTCCACGGTCCCCACGGCCACGTCGGACTGGAACCACCCCTCCGGGTCGGGGCTGTAATCCAGGGGCTGGAGAGACCTGTAGAGCTTCTCCCCCGTCGGCCGCCAGTACACGTCGAAGCTCGGAACGTTCGCACCCGTCTCGGGGTCGACCGGGCGGTAGGAGATCCGGCCGACCCGGCTCAGGACGAAGTCCACGTGCTCGGCGCCCTCGGCCACGCCGTCCTTCCGCTCCCAGAGGGGGGGATTGGAGGCGACCACGTCGTAGAGCTCTCCGGTCGCCGGAATCTCGACGGCGTAGCCGCCATCCGCGGCCGTCTGCGCATTGCGGTTCTGGTGCCCCCCCTGGCGACGAGCGGTCACCCGCATCCCCTCCAGCGGCTCGCCCTGGGGAGATCGCACGCGGCCCGAGATGGAGGTCATGTGCAGCTCGAGGTCGAAGTCGTGGACCCGCTCCTCCCCGGGGGGGAGCTCGATCGCGATGGCCATGCCCGGCGCCGGCGGCCCCCCCCAGTCGAGGAGCTCGGGGCGTGGGTCCAGCTCGACCCGCCCGGCCTCCACGTCCTCGATCCGGAAGAGCCCGTCCACGTCCACCCGGACCATCCCGCTCCGGGTCGAGCCGTTCCAGCGGATCCGCCCAGCGCGCGGCTCGCCGTTCACCGAGATGGAGCCGCTCAGGATCCCCGTGGCGGGGGCGGGCTCGAGCCGGATCTCGATCCAGGTGGTCTCGCCGGGTCCGCCGAGATGCCCGAGGTCCAGCTCCTTCGCGAGGTGGGGCGAATGTCGGACACGCAGCCCCCAGGGTCCGCTCCAGGGGAGGCAGGCCCCCATGTCGAAGGTCCCTTGTCCGTCGGTCGTGTCGAAGCTCCGATGGTCATGAAACTCGTAGTGACATCCGGGTGGCAGCGCATCCAGGGGGTTGGGATCGGGCGCGCCTTCGAGGCGATCGCGCCCGGGGGGCTCCGCCAGGCCCAGGTCCGCGCCGGCGACGGGCGCGCCCTCCTCATCGAGGACGACGCCCGCGAAGCGCGCGCCCTGCACCAGGGGAAAGCTCAGCTCCGCTCCCTCCGGGGCTTCCTCGGGGTCGATCGAGGCCCGCAGGCGACAGGTCCCCTCGGAGCGGACCTCCAGCTCGATCGACTCCCGGAGCGTGCTCCTCAACAGCCGAGCGCTGAAGCGACCGTCCCGGTCCGCGCGCCAGCGGGTATCGCCGCGCTCGACGTTCAGGATCTCCGCGCCGGCGATGGGCTCGCCCGTCATGAGATCCACGACCCGCCCCTCGATGCCCAATCCCCGCTCGAGCCGGAAGTCGTGCTCCTGCACGCGTTCGCCTCGAAGCCGGATCGCGGCGGTATCGGGCGGATAGCCCTCGGCCCGAAGCAGGAAGGTCGATCCCCGGTCGAGCGGCACGCAGGGAAGCTCGAAGCGGCCGTCCTCCCCGGCCACCGCTCGCTCCGGTCCGCAGCCCTTGCAGTAGCCGTGCACCAGCTCGACGTACGCGCCCGGCAGCGGGAAGCCGTGCTCGGCGTCCAGCAACCTGCCGCTCAGGACGGCGGCCGGGGCGAGCTCGAGCTTCAGCCTCTCTGCGCGGCTGTAGTGGACATGGGCGTGGAAGAACCCCTCGGCCTCGACGAGGAGCCGCAGGAGCTCGACCGAGGGCTCGATCGGCAGGCGGCAGACGCCGTCCTCGTCGGTGAGGTGCTCGCCGGGCCGGGAGTCCTCGAATGTGGTGACGCGGGCACCCGCGACCGGCTTCCCCTCGCCGAGCACCAGGAGCTCGATCCCTGCTCCCTCGGGCTCGATCGAAGGCTGCGCGTCGGGCGCGTCCCGATCGGCAGTCGGCTCCGGGGCGGCATCGCGCCCCCCCTCGTCGACCTCGGGGCGCTCGACCTCCGGCCCCGCGGGTGCCGCCGCGCCCTCGGCGCTCGAGGACGGGCCCGCGACCCCGGCAGTGCGGTCCGTCGTCTGGACGATCCACCATGTGCCCGCGAAGAGCAGCAGGACGATGGCCAGGGCGATCCAGCGAAGCATGGTCAGCGCTCCATCCAGCGCCAGCGGATGAGGATGGGATTGCGCTCCTCGCCGGTGAGCTCGAGGGTCTCGGGCTCGATGGCGATGTCCGGGGGGAAGACCTTGAAGCGGTGGGGGCCGGGGAACAGGCCGATGAGCTTCGCCCGGCCGGAGGCGTCGAAGTAGAGCCTTCGGCGCCAGACGGTGAGGCCGGGATAGCGCTCGGTCCCGTCCAGACCGCGCGACCCTCCCTCTCGCTCGTACTGGAGCGCTTCCCAGGCATCCGCCTCGACCAGGACCGCGATCGCGTCCTTGGGGGGGGCTTCGAAGCCTTCGCCGAGCTGGAGCTCGACCTCGAGGCCGCGCTCCAACTCGAGGACCAGGGGCTCCGCCCTCCCCTCAGCCGGGATGGTGTAGCCCCGGACCACGAGCGGACGATAGCCGTGCCAGTCGGCCCGCGCCATGAAGTCCAGGGATCCCGCGGGCGCCTCGACCTCGCTCCACCCTTCCGTGTCGGGAGCCCGTCCCGACGCGAAGAGCTGCTTGTAGGATCTTCCCCCCGCCGGACGCCAGTACAGGTCGCAGGGCTGGACGAGCTCGCCCGTGTCGGCATCGACCGGGCGGTAGGGGAGCCGGCCGACGCCTCCTAGCACGAAGTCGACGTTCTCGGCGCCCGCGGATACGTCGTCCCTACGCTCCCACTGAGGGGGGAGCGAGGCCGACACGTCGTAGAGCATTCCTGTCGCGGATACCTCGATCGCATAACCGCCATCCTCGGCGGTCTCGGCGTTCAAGGCGTTGAACCAGCCCCGCCGCCGAGCGGACATGCGCACCCCGGCCATCGGCTCTCCACTCGTGGCGCGCACGCTGCCCGAGATCGAGGTCAGCTCGAGCTCGAGCTCGAAGTCGTGGTGGACCTCGCCTCCCGCCGAAAGCTCCAGCGCGACGACCGCTCGCGGCGACGGCGGATCCTTCGGATCCAGCGGATAGGGCCTGGCCCTCAGCTCGACGCGCCCCGCCTCCACGTCCCCGATCCGATAGAGGCCATCCGGGCCCACGGGGGAGCTCCCGCTTCGAGTGGGACCGCTCCAGTGGATCCGGCCGGAGCGCGGCGCCCCGTTGGCGACGAGGGAGCCGCTCACGATCCCCGTGGGCGGAGCGAGCTCGAGCCGTACTTCGAGCCAGGTGGTTTCGCCCGGTGCGCCGAGCTGCTCGACCTCGATCTCCTGCTCCAGGTGAGGCGGATGCCGCACGCGGAGCCGCCACGCTCCGCTCCCGGGAAGGCACGGCCCCGAATCGAAGCACCCCTGCGCGTCGGTGGCGCGTTCGACCCAATCGCACCTGGGCCAGTAGTGCCATCCGGGTGGCAGCTCGTCGAGGGGATTGGGATCCGGTGCGCCGTGGGACCGGTTCCACTCGGACGGCCCCAATGGGCTCACCTCAGCGCCGACCACGGGCTCTCCCTCCTCGTCGAGGACCACGCCCGCGAAGCTCGCGCCCCGCAACAGGGGGAAGCGCAGCTCCTCCCCCTCCGGAATCTCGTCGGGGTCGATCGATGCCCGCAACCGGCAGTACCCCTCGGACTCGATCTCCAGCTCGATCGAGCCCATTAGCGGGCACTCCAGAAGCCTCGCGCTGAATCGGCCCGCCTCGTCCGCTCGCCAATGCGCCAGGCCGCGCCTGACGTTCCAGATCTCCGCTCCCTCGAGCGGATTCCCGCTTAGGAGGTCGACCACCTGCCCCGAGACGCCCAGGCCCCGCTCGAGCCGGAAGTCGTGCTCCTGCGCGCGTTCTCCGTGCAGGCGGAGGACGGCGTCGTCGGAGGGATAGCCTACGGCGCCCAGCCGGAGCTCCATCCGGCGATCGAGGGGCACCGGGGAGAGCGCGAAGCGGTTTCCCTCTCCCGCGACCGCCCGCTGCGGCTCACAACCGTCGCAGGAGTCGTGCCGCAGCTCGAGCCACGCGTTGGGCAGAGGGAAGCCCTGCTCGGCGTCCAGCAATCGCCCCGTCAGGGTGGCGGCCACGGCGAGCTCGACCGTGAGCTCCGGCAGACGTCGCCGGAGGGCGTTGAAGTGGAAGAAGCCCTCGGCCTCCACCGAAAGCCGCATGGTCTCGTCCGAGGGGGCGATGGGCAGGCGGCACACGCCGTCCCTGTCCGTGAGGTGCTCGCCGGGCCGGGAGTCCTCGAACGTGCGGACGCGCGCGCCCGCGAGCGGCCTCCCCTCGTCGAGCACCAGGAGCTCGATTTCCGCTCCCTCGGGAGCCGGCGATGGCTGCGCGTCGGTCGTGACCCGATCCTGGGTCGGCTCCGGGGCGACATCGCGCCGCCCGTCCTCGGGCTGGAGGCCCTCGTCCGCCGGCACGAAGGGTGCCACCGCGCCCTCGATGCCCGAGGACGGCCCCACCGTCCCGGCGGAGCGGCCTGCGGTCCGGACGAGCCACCACGCGCCCGCGGCGAGTAGCAGGGCAAAGACCAGGGCGATCCAGCGGCTCATGCTCGACGCTCCCGCCGACCGGGCTCGGAGGCCACCTCGGGGGCGCGGGCACCATAGCATCCCCGGGCGCACACCTCACGAGCCCGGTGACCCGGGCCGGCTCCCGAAAGCGCTGAGAGGGCCAATCTCGGCGGATACCGTGCCGGCGAGGCGATGCCCCCGGGGCACGGCGTCCTGGTGAGCGCCGAGACCGATTCCGACGGGCGCTTCGCGCTCGAGGGCATCCCGCCCGAACCCTACCGCTTCCAGGTCCAGTGGCCCCCTCGGAAGGAGATCGAGAGCGAGCCGCTCGAGCTCGAGAGGGCCGGCGAGTGGGAGCTCGTCCTGGAGTGCGACGCCGCGGCGGGCTCGCTCGACGCGCGCGTGGTCGCCGCACCCGACTGACGGACTACTGGCCCTCGCCGCCCCGCCGGACCTCGGCCGCCTCGGCGCGGCGACCGAGCCGGTCGAGGAGGGCCGCCAGCTCCCGGCGGAAGATGGCCTCGCCGGGATCCAGCTCTATCGCGCGGCGCATGTGCGCCAGGGCCTCGTCGTTGCGACCGGCCACGCTCAGGCAGACGCCCAGGTTGAAGTGGGGCCCGGCCTTCAGGGGCCGATCCCGCAGGAAGCGGCGCAGCGGCGCGATGGCCTTCATCGGCTGGTTCTGCCGCATGAAGCAGTTGGCCAGCCGGTTGAGGGCGTCGTAGTCGCGCGGGTTGTCCTTCAGGATGCCCTCGAACACGGCCTGGGCCTCGGCCAGGCGGCTCGCGTTGAGCAGATCGAGGCCCCGCAGCGAACGGGACGCGCTCCCCGCCATGCTGGCCGGGCTGGGCAGGATCGTGGGAGCCAGGGGGTGCGGCAGCTCGGCCTCCGGACTCCCCATGCCCGCGTAGCCCAGACCGCGGATCTGCCGGGCGAGATCCTCGCCCGGAGCCGGACCCCGCTCGCCCGCGAGGGCCGGGCGCGACGCGAGCTCGGCGATGGCGTTGAAGTAGGCCGCCATCCCGTCCGCGCGCTCCGCCGCGAGGTCCAGGCGCTCACCGGGATCGTCGCGCACCTCGAAGAACTGGGGCTGGGAGCTGTGCAGGTACTTGCCCCGCGCGTCCAGCCAGCCGGCCAGCGGGCTCCAGCCGTTGTCCAGGTGACCGGCGTAGGACTCGAAGTAGATCCCCCGATCCTCCGCCACCTCGCTGCGGTAGAGGCTCTCCCCGTCCAGGTCGGAGGACACGCGCAGGCCCAGGGCCACCGCCAGGGTGGGGAAGACGTCCACCACGCTGACCACCTCCTCGCTGCGCCGGCCCGAGCGGTGACCGTCGGGGTAGCGCAGGATCATGGGCACGCGCAGGGTCGACTCGTAGCAGTAGGTGCCGTGGGTGGGCTCGCCGTGCTCGCCCAGCCCCTCCCCGTGATCGCCCACGGCCAGGACGATGGTGGAGGGCAGCAGATCCTCGTCGCGCAGGGCGTCCAGCAGCCGGCCCACCTCGTGGTCCATGGCCGCCACCTCGCCCTGGTAGGGCCGCCCGGCCAGGGCGCCCCCCCGGAACTCGGGCGGCGGTGCGTAGGGCGCGTGGGGCTCGAAGAGGTGCACCCACAGGAGGAAGCGCCGGTCGCGGTCCCGCCCGCGCAGCCACTCGATCGCGCCATCGACCACCTCCCGCCCCGGGCGCTGCGCGTAGTGGCTGGTGACCTGGTCCTTCGGACGCCGCGGCTCGTCGTAGACCTCGAAGCCCTGGCCCAGCCCGAAGGAGTCGTCGAGCACCACCGAGGCGACGAAGGCAGCGGTCTGGATCCCGGCCTCGGAGGCCATCTCGGCCAGGGTCCGGGCCGAGGGCGGCAGGGGCCACAGCCCGTTGTTGCGCAGGGTGTGGCGGATCGGGTACAGGCCGGTGAGCATGGAGGCGTGCGCCGGCAGGGTGAGGGGAGCCACCGTGTAGGCGGCCTCGTAGAGCGTCCCCTCGGCCGCGAGCTGATCCAGGGCGGGCGTCGCGCCGCTCTCCTCGCCGTAGCACGAGAGGGCGTCGGCGCGGGTCGTGTCGAGGGTGATCAGGACCGCCGAGAGGCCGCCTCCTCCGCCGGGCTCGGCGCAGCCTCCCAGGAGGAGGCCGAGGCAGGCGCATCCGAGGGCGGCGCGCGCGGCGTTTCGGCGATGCGTCATTTTCCAGATCCCGAGCGAGGGGTCCAATCTCGAAGATGGGACGCCCCCGGTGACGTGTCAAGGGCCCGCAGGACCTGGCGTGGGAAGGCCTCGATCTCGGCGGGAAGAGCGAGTAGGCCGATCCGTCCAATCCTCGCACCCCAGCAGTAGGATCGAGTCCCACCGGAGGTGCCTCCGGTGAGGGAGGGAAGGATGAAGGCAACGCTGTTGTGGGCCCTCGCGATCGCGGCGGTCGTCCTGGTCGTCGTCGCGAGCCGCATGTCCCGGGTGGACGAGCCGGACGCCGCACCGCCCCGGCCCGCCGCCGGAGCCGGAGAGGTGGCGGAGCTCGCCGCTCCGGAGGTCGAGCCGCGGCCGGAGCCGCCCGCCCGGGCCGTGCCCGACGAGTCGCCGGCCGCCGAGCCCGAGCCGCCGGCCGCCGACCCGCAGGCCGAGCCCGAGCCGCTGGCCGCCGCGGGCTGGCGAGTCGAGGGCGAGGTGAAGGGGCCCGACGGCGCTCCGATCGAGGGCGCGTTCGTATTCCTCGAGCTCAGCTCCCGCTCGTACTCCTCGGGAGCCGCGCGCGGGCCCTTCCTCACGGACGAGGGAGGTCGGTACTCCGCCGAGCTGGTCTTCGTCGATCTCCCCCCCTCCGTGGCGCAGGGGGGCTGGCGCGACGCGGTCATCCTGGGCCGCGTCCGCGCGGCGGGCCACCGGCGCGCGGGCCAGAGCGCCGACGACCTCCCCGACCCGGGCGAGAGGACCGGCGTCGTCCGCATCGACTTCGCCCTGGAGGTGCAGGCCGCGGTGTGCGGCCGGGTGGTATCTCCCCACCTGACCCCCGTCGCGCTCGCCGACGTGAACCTGCGGCGGGCGGGGGGCGGCTGGCGGTGGGAGGGCGGGGAGCACTGGCTCAAGACCGACCCCGACGGGGGTTTCTCGATTCCCATCGAGGAGGCCGGCTCCTTCCACCTCGCCGCGGCCCGGTGCGGCTTCGGCACCGCCATGAGCGGCCCCATCGAGCTCGAGCTGGGGAAGGACGCGGAGGTGGGCGACCTCGTGCTCGTCGGCCCCGGACAGATCGAGGGGGTCGTCGTGTACCCCGATGGGCAGCCCGTGCAGGAGATCGAGGTGCAGGCCTTCTTCGATCCCGCGATCGAAGAGGTCCGGAGGCCCTCCCTCATCGGCGGGCTCCAGTCCGACTTCCTGCGCGAGTCCGGCGGGCTGCG
>CAZTTG010000059.1:0-38797 GCA_964615935.1 uncultured Planctomycetaceae bacterium
TGACGGGGCCCGCGCTCGCCTCCCGGCGAGCGCTAGAGGCCTTGGGCGCCGTAACCCGGTTGCAAGGCCCACGCAACGGGCGCCCAAGACCTCTAACGGGGCTTCGCCTCAGAGCGACCAGGCGTGCTGGAGAATCCTCGTCGGCGCGCCTGCTCCGCAGGCGGCGCCTCCGCCCGGGGATGGACGAGCCAGGGGGCCGGGGCAGGCCGGTGATCGCGCCGCGCGCTCCTGCGCGCGGCTGCGCCACATGCTCGCTGCGCTCGCCTCCCCGGCGAGCGCTAGAGGCCCGGCAGGGCGGTCCGGCACCCCTTCGCGCGAAATAGAACGCAAGCGACCATGTCAGGGGCATGGCCGCTTGCTTGTCCTGTTCCATGTCAGGAGTTCATGGCACAGGATCGCGTGGAACCAGGGTTCCACGATCGCGACAGGGATTCAAAGCTGATCGGCCTCAGGATTCCAGAGTGCGGTCCCCCAACCTGTAGCTCAGGAGGAACAGAAGGGCTCCCGCCACCCATACCCCCAGGAGGATCATGGCACCTATCGAGATAAGCGTCGACATGAATGGTTCTCTCTCAGGTCCGGGGGCAGATGGCCGTTCAGCTACTCTCTATCTTCGTCCCTGCTGGCGGTTTCCAAGCCCACCTCTTTATCCCTTTCTTTCAGCCCTGCAACATTCGTGCGCCCCCGTCCCTGAGTTCGGAACGCCCCGCCCGAAGCCGGCCTCGGGCCCGGAAACGGGAAAGGCAGGAGGGTGATGTGCAATCGATCGGGGCTTCGGCGGTCTCCCTGTGGAGGCGGGCCTTGGAGAGCATGCGAGGGGGTCGGACGGGGTCCTGGGGGACCGGCGCGGAGCCGGGGCGGCCGGCGCCGGGGGCGGTCGAGCTGGCCCTGCGCCTGGGGCCGGATGCCCTCGATGCGAGCGAGCTCCTGGCCCTGATCCTGGGCCCCCGCAGCCCGGCCGCCCATCGAGCCGCGTCCGAGCTCGCCCGGGGCCGGGACCTCGCCGAGCTCGCCCGGGCGGCTCCCCTCGAGCTGGCCCGCTCGCCCGGGATCGGCCCCTCGGGGGCGCTGCGCCTCGCGGCCGCCTTCGCCCTCGGCCGGCGGCTGATCCGGAGCACGGGAGCCCCGCGCGCCTCCCTGCGCTCGGCCGAGCGCGTGCACCGGCTCATGGCGCCGGAGCTCCAGGGCCTGCAGCAGGAGGCCTTCCACGTCCTCCTGCTCGACGGCAAGCACCGGCTTCGCCGCCGCCAGAGGGTCAGCCTGGGCACGCTGACCACCTCCCTGGTCCACCCCCGGGAGGTCTTCCGGCCGGCCCTTCGCGAGGCGGCGGCCGCGGTGATCGCGGTCCACAACCATCCCAGCGGGGACCCCGAGCCCAGCCGCGAGGACCTCGAGGTGACGCGCCGTCTGATCGAGGTCGGGAGGCTCGTGGGGGTCCCGCTGGTGGATCACCTCATCGTGGGTGACGGCCGGTTCGTGTCCCTGCGGGAGCGGATCGGGTTCTAAGGGAATGGGCCGCGGACTCATCGGTGCCCCGCCCCTCGACAGGGGACCCGTCTCCGCGCGGCCCACTGGCCGCGCCCGGCGCCGAGTGGCGCCGGGAGCCACGCCGTGCGGCATTAATTGGGTCTTCCTCCCGCCGGAGGCATCCCACGCGGGCACCGCGTGTCCTCGGCGAACCGTGGGGTGCCTTCGTTGCTCGGTCCGGTCCCCTGACGGCTCCAAGGACCGCTCGTGGGGGCAGGAATCGAGCTGTAGGCGCCTGGCCGAGGTGCCGCCTGGCGCAGCTTCGCTGCGCCGGCACACCGAGGAGTCAGCCCGCCCCGGGATCGCCTCCACGGGGCACTTGACCCGCCGCGGACCAGCCCTGCACGACGCAACCGAGCGCGGCCTCGGCGGCCGTCTCGATTCGCAGGACGTGGGGGCCGAGGCCGAAGCGGAAAGCGCCGGCCGCATCGAGGAACCCGAGCTCATCGGGGCTGAACCCGCCCTCCGGTCCGACGATCAGGAGGACGGGCCTGGCCCGGCCCTCGCTCCACAGGTCACGGACCCAGCCGGCGAGGTCCGCCGGCGCCGCCGGGTCGGCCAGGCCCACCGCGGCGCCGGGGCGGGCCTCCAGCAAGCCCGCCAGGGTCGAGGGCTCGCTCAGCTCCGGCCTCCAGGCTCGTCGCGACTGCTTGCAGGCCTCGGCGATCACCCGCTCGAGCCGCCGCAGGCGGTTGGGGGCGAGCCGGCGGGCACCGGGGGCGGTGCGCTCGCTCACGAGCGGGGTCAGGACCGCGAGGCCGAGCTGGACCAGGCGATCGAGCATGGCCTCCGCGCGGCCCGCGCGGGGGAGGGGGCAGGCCACCTCGATCCGCGGGAGGGGGGCGCCGGGCTCGCCCGGAGCGGGCTCGACGAGGGCCGGACCCGCCGGGACGAGGGAGAGGCGCTTGCCCGTCGTCGAGGCGATGCGCAGGGGCCACGCGCGGCCGCGGCCGTCCAGCCCCAGGATCTCATCGCCCGGGCCCAGGCGCAGCACCCGCAGGGCGTGGCCGGCCTCCCCCGGGGACAGCTCGGCCTCCCCCTCCTCGGGCGTGCGGGAGAGGAAGAAGCGCCTGGGGTGGCCGCCGACCGGGCCTGCGGGGAGGTCCATGGGGGGATTGTCCGGCGGTCCCCGGGCTCCGGCAAGCCCGCGGACCCGCGGACGGCCGATGCCCTATCTTGCGCCGGCCCAAGGGGTAAGGAGTGAGCTGCGAATTGCGGGGGGCCGGGGGGGCCGCTAGGATCCCCCGACGGAGCGGGGCCCGGGGGGCCCCTGGGCATCGCCCCGCTGAGGGTCCGGGCCCGTAACCCGTGCTCCCGGCTCGGGTACTGCGGCCATCGGGCTCCATCGTCCCACTCCCCCTCCCCTGGATTGCCCGGCCTCCTGCCGGGACGTCCCTCCCGGCTGTGCGCCACCGGCCCCCCCGGAATTCCCGGGTCAGGGCTGCCGACGGGCCCGTCCTCCGCGGTCTCGGCCGGGATCCGGCGCATCGCCGACCGCACCCCGGCTCTCCCACAGACGTATCCCATGCAAGACCGGTACTCCCTGCTCTTCATGAGTGGAGGAAGGCAGGGCGAGAGCGTAGCTCTCCAAGAGGGCCGCACGACCCTGGGCCGCAAGCCGGACAACTCGATCCCGGTGTCCGACCCCTCCGTCTCCGGACACCACGCCGAGCTGATCCTCGACGCGTCCGGGGTCACGGTGCGGGACCTCGGCAGCACCAACGGGACCCGCGTGGGTCCCCAGAAGGTGACCGAGCAGCGCCTGGCCCACGGGGACGAGCTCGTCTTCGGCAACGTCCACGCGCGCTTCCGCGACGCGGAGCTCGGCGCCGAGGACGAGCCGGACCGGAGCGAGCTCGACTCGACCTCGGTCCATCGCATCAGCACCGAGAAGGTCGCGCGGACGAGGGGCCGGCCCCTGGTGGCCCTCGGCTTCCTGCTGCTCCTGGCGATCGCCCTGGCGGCGGCGTGGATCCTCACCGGCTCCGGGGGAGGCGAGGGAGCGCCGCCCGGCCGGCCGGTGGAGCCCGTGCCCGGGAACCTGCTGGCCGACGGGTACTCCTTCGAGGGCCAGCAGGGGACCTGGGTGGCCGAGGCCGGGGCGCCGGCGGAGCTCCTGCTCGAGGGCGCCGCGGCCTGGTCCGGGGAGCGCGGCCTCGGCGCGGACCTGATCGGCGGCGAGTGGGCCCTGCACCGCTCCCCGGCGGTCCGCGTGAGCCCGGGGCGCGAGCTCTCGGCCCGCGCGCACCTGTCCGCCTTCGACGACGCCCGCGCCCGGCTCGGGATCCGCTTCGAGGACTCGAAGGGCCTCGTCCGGCCGCTGGACGCCTGGGGGAGCTTCGTGGCCGATGACCAGGAGGGGGAGCTCGCCGAGCTGGTCAGCCCCGTGCCCGGCGCCTTCGACCGGGCCCGCGTGCTGCTCCTGGGCTCGGTGGCCACGGGCGAGGGAGCCGAGGGTCGGGTGGAGGCCGACGACGTCGTCCTGCTCCAGGAGACGACCTCCGACGAGGGCCTGACCGCGGTGAACGAGTACCGGCTCGAGACCGCCGGCCGGCCGGCCAGCGCCGCCTCCCTCTACAAGATCAAGGACGCCCTCCTGTCGGCGATCGAGGTCGGCGACCGCGCCGCTCCCCTGGGCGAGCGCGCCGCGCTGGTGGCCAGCCCGGTCGCGGGGGGGGTTCGCATCGACCTCCAGGGGGCTCCCGCCGGCGCCGCCCTGCGGCTGGTGGTCGAGCCGGCGGTGGCCGACCGCGTGGCCACCCTGGCGAGCGAGGGCTACCGCGAACACCCCCTCGAGATGGAGGTGGGGGCGGCGCAGAGCTGCCTCTTCGGCCGCGGCCACGACCTGGTGCGGATCAAGTTCGACGAGCCCTGCCGCGTGAGCGGTCGGCGCGAGGGCGACGCCTTCCGCATCGAGGCGGCCCTCGACGGCCAGGCCGGCTTCCTGGTGCAGCTGGTCTTCGACGCCGAGCGCGCCCGCGCCGGCGACATCGCCCACGACGCGCAGAACGCCGAGCGGGAGGGCGACCTCGGCCGCTGCCTGGCCCTGTGGCGGCAGCTCCTGGACGAGTACCCCTACGAGGAGACCCTGACCCGGCAGGCCGAGGAAACCCGCTCGCGCCTGATCCAGGTGGGGCTGGGCGAGCTGCAGGTCGTGCGCGGCGAGATCGAGCGGGCCGGCTTCTTCCGGCTGGTCGACCTCTACCGCCAGTGCCGCGGCCGGGCCGAGGCGGTGGCCGCGCGCTACCGGGGCAGCGAGGTGGAGGAGGAGTGCCAGCAGGTCATGGCGCGGGTGGACGACGAGCTCTTGGTGCTCGAGCGCGACCTCTCCCGCGACGAGGCCGGGCGCCTGAGGCGGATCCACGCCGTCCTCATGGGGAGCGAGATGCCCGAGCTGGCGCGCCGGGTCGAGGAGTACCTCGGCGAGCGCTACGGCGCGGGCCTCGAGGAGGAGCCCATCCTCCAGGACGTGACCCACGGCGAGGAGGACACCGGGGGTCCGACCCCCGCCGGTGCGGAGACGGACCACGAAGGGAGCCAGAACTGATGGCGCGGCAGACCACCGGGATCGACATCGGCCTCTCCACCAACGCCTTCCTGCGGGGGACCTACCGGGGCAACACCTTCCACGTCAGCGCCTTCGCGCTCGAGAAGCACGGCGCGGGCGAGGTCGAACGGGGCTGGGAGTCGGCCGACCCCGGCTTCGCCCCGGCGGCGGCGCGCATCGGGCTCACCGGCCGCGACGTCAACATCCGCTACACGCGGGTGCCGCGGGTGCCCGACTGGCAGCTCCGCAAGCTGATGCGCTTCGAGGTCGAGGAGATCGGCGATCAATCGGGCGCCGAGGTCTCCAGCGACTTCAACGTCCTCCCGGCCCTGCCCGAGATCGAGGACGAGGACGTCGTCCTGCTCGGGATGGCGCGCGACCGTCTGCTGGAGCAGCACCTCGACGGCCTGGCCGCGGTGGGCGGCAAGCTGGACGCCTTCTCGCCCAACTCGCTGGCGCTGTACAACGCCTGGCTGCGCTACGGGGTGATCGAGGAGGACACGGTGCTGCTCGCCAACATCGGGCATGAAAACCTCGATGTCATCCTGGTGCGCGGTCCGGACCTGCTCTTCGCCCGCAACCTCTCGGGCGGCTCCAAGCTCTTCGACGACGCCCTGGCGGACCGCTTCGGCGTGGGGGCCAGGAAGGCCGAGGAGATCAAGATCCGCATGGCCACCCTGGAGCCCGGCGCGCGCTACGCCGACGCCAACCAGGAGAAGGCCAGCCGCGCGGTGCTGGGCGCGGCCGGGCAGCTGCTCTCGCTCCTGCAGTCCACCGTGGCCTTCTGCAAGAGCCAGGTGAAGGCCTCGGCGCTCAAGGTCGACCGCGTGCTCCTGTGCGGCGGCGGGGCGCGGCTCGCGGGCCTGCCGGCCTACCTCTCCCAGGCCATGGGCGTGCCGGTCGAGCTCTTCGATCCCTTCCGGGTGGTGGAGACCGGCGGGCTGGACCCGGAGACGGCCGACCTGCTCGAGGCCCACCGCCTGGAGTCGGTGGTGGCCCTGGGTCTGGCCACCATGGCCTCCGACCCGGCGGCCTACTCCATCGAGATCCTGCCGGGGCGGGTGCGCAAGCAGCGCGAGTTCTGGGGCGGCACCGCCTGGATGATCGCGGCCGCGATCCTGGCCCTGGCCTACGTCGTCTACGACGGGGTGCAGGCCTCCCGGGAGCTCTCGGAGGCCAAGGCCCGGCTGGTGACCGCCAACGCGCGCTTCGCCAAGGCCTCCAAGACCCACAAGCGCACCGAGGAGCTCCTGGTGCGCAACGCCGAGCTGCAGGACCTCAGCCTGCAGCTTCGCGACGCCGCCGGCTCGGGCGAGCAGCTGGCGCGCCTCCTGGACGTGCTGCAGCGCCGCATGCCGCAGCCCTTCTGGCTCAACGAGCTGGGGAGCAGCATGGGCGAAGACCCCAACCTGCGCGTCGTGCGCGAGGCGCCCCGGCCGATCCTGCACCTGCAGGGCTTCGCCCGCGAGGGCACCGAGGCGACCGCCGGCCTGTACACGGCCCTGGTGGAGGGCCTGCGCGAGGAGCTGCCCGAGGCCGCGATCGCTCCCACCCTGGACCCCACCGGCCAGAGCTTCACCCTGGACCTGACCCTGTACGCGCCTCCACCGGAGGAGCCCGAGGGCGAGGACGCGGAAGGAACGGAGGGCTGAGCCGTGGATCTCAACGACTTCTGGCAGGAGAACAAGCGCTTCCTCCTGAGCATCGCCGCGGGCCTGGTGGTGTTCGTCATCGGGATACAGGTGGTCAAGGGGCTGTTCCGCAAGGAGGCCATCAGCAAGAAGGGGGCCGTCACCCGGATCGAGGGTGATCTGCGCAAGCCGATGTACTCGAACGCCGACCTCACCGCGGCCAGCTCGCAGAACCGGGAGCTGGAGGCGGCCCTGGCCGAGCTGCGCGGCAGGGTCGAGTTCCGCCCCCGCGAGGAGTTCGACGCCAGCGGCCGATCCCTCTCGGTGAGCAACGTCTACTTCGCCACGGTCACCGACGTGCGCGAGGACCTGCTGGTCCGCTGCAGCCGCGCCAACCTGCGCATTCCCGACGACCTGGGCCTGCCGGCCCAGGTGGTGCGCGAGCAGGAGATCCTGCGCTACCTCGAGGCCCTGGACGTGGTCGAGCGCACGGTGAGCATGGCCATCGAGGCCGAGGTGGCGCGGGTCGACAGCATTCAGATCACCCTGGACAGCGCGCTGCGCTCGGGCAAGGCGCTCAAGACCTTCGAGAACACCCGGATCGCCTTCAAGCTCAGCGGGCCCTCGGGCCCCCTGGTGAGGCTCCTGGCCCTGATCCAGCGGCCGACCCACGGGCAGACCCTGATGGTCGAGGAGGTCGACCTGCGCAACGCCCGCGGCAAGAGCGGGGAGGCTCGACTCGAGCTGACCCTCTTGGCGATCCACCTGTGGGGGATCGACGAGGAGGAGGAGGCATGAGCCTGCGCAAGGAACAGATCGTCCTGCTGTGCACCCTGCTCCTCCTGGGCTTCCTGCTCTGGGGGGACTTCCACAAGATCAAGGTGCGGCCGAGCCGATCGCGCGGGGGAGACCTCGAGCGCGCCGACCACCCGGCCCCCGACCTCGACCTCGCCGCCGCGCAGGAGCGCGACCCCCTGGGCTGGAGTCGCGACCTCTTCGCCCAGCCCAGCGACACGCGGCCCCTGCCTCCGCTGGAGCTCCAGCCGCCCCCCCTGCCGCCCCTGGAGGCCGTGTTCCCGCCCCCCGAGCCGGGGCCCGAGCCGGCGCTCTACGGTCGGCTCCTGCGCGCCAGCGCCGACCCGACCCCGATCCTGGGGCTCTTCGCGGTCGAGGAGGAGGCCTTCGACCTGGTCCCGGTGGAGGAGGACGACGGCGGCCTCCTGGAGCAGCTCGCCGACCTCGGCGGGGATCCCATGGGGCTGGCGGCGGCCGAGCGCGCGGCGCAGATCGAGAGCTGGAAGCGGCTCTACGACTGGATCAAGATCAACGAGGCCACCACCATCTGGGGCCAGATCCGCAACCCCGATCGCTACGGGCTCTCCGAGCGGGTCACGGATGCCGTCCTCTTCGTCGAGGTCCTGCCCGAGACCGGGGCGGAGCGCTTCCCCCAGCAGGACGCGGTCTCCTACGCGCGGGAGCGCGTCCTCGAGTTCGCCTTCGCCGACAGCATCGAGAACCGCATCCGCCTGCGCCGGCGCGAGATCGGCGACCAGGTGAGCCCGGGGCAGTTCCCCGAGGTCCTGGCCTTCGCCCGCTGGTGCGTCGACCAGCGCCTGGAGACCCGCGACGCCCTGCCCGTGGCCGAGGACCTCTTCCGGCTCCTGGCCGGCCTCTTCCCCGAGGACGTGGGACCGCGCCTGGGGCTGACGCGCTGCCTCGAGGCCGGCTTCCGCCTGGAGGAGGCCTGGGGCGAGTACCGGGCGCTGCTCTCCGGCGGCTTCTCCGACCACCCCGAGGTCCACGTGAGCTTGGCTCAGCTCGAGGCGCGCCTGCGGCTGTTCGAGTCGGCCCGGGCGCGCTTCGCCGAGGCCGAGCGCAAGGGCGGTCGAACGCTCTGGGAGGTGCAGTGGCCCCTGGGGCGCTTCCTCTACGATCGGGGCGAGTACCCCGCCGCGCTGGAGCACCTCGAGGTCGCCTACCGCCGCGAGCCCACCAGCCCCGAGCAGCGCACCACCCGCGTGGGCATCCGCAACGACTACGGCGCGGCCCTGCTGGCGGTCGGCAGGATCGACGAGGCCCTCAACGTGTTCGACAAGGCCCTGGGCGCCTCCCCCGAGGGCGAGGGGCAGCGGGCGCTGGCCGGCGCGCGCGGCGCGGTCCTGCTGGGGGCCGCCGAGGCCGCCCCGGCCGTGCACCTGGGGCGCAGCGAGCTGGAGTTCGACCTGCTCGTGTCCGAGTCCCTGGAGATTCTGCGCGCCGGCGCCGAGACCCTCACCGGGGCGTCGGAGGTGCAGGACATGCTGGAGGCGGCCGCCGGGCTGGATCCCCTGCGGGCCCACGTCGCCTGGCGGGGGCTCTCCTGGCTGGCGGAGACGACCGGCTACCCCGGCGAGGCCCTGGCCTTCGCCGAGCAGGCCCACGAGAGCGACCCCACCGACGCCTGGACCCTGTACCAGCGCGCGCGCCTGCTCGCCGCGCAGGACGACCAGGACGGGGCGCGGGCCTCCTTCATGGCGGCCCTCGACCGCGAGATCGACTTCGCCGACGCGCTGGTGGCCCTGGGCCAGCTGGCCCTCGAAGCCGGCGAGCACGCCGACGCCGAGCGCTACCTCGAACGCGCGGCGAGCATCGAGCCCGACCGCGCGACGACCCACTCCCGCCGCGGGCTGAACCTGCTCGAGCTGGGCGACCTGCGCGCCGCCGAGGAGGCCTTCCAGCGCGCCATGTCCCTGGTGCCCGCCGATCCCGTGGCCCGGGCCGGCATGGCCTGGGTGCTGTACCGGGAGGGGGACGCCGGCGCCGCCATCCAGGCCCTCGCCGACCTCGACGACCTGCGGCGCTCCCACGCCGAGGACGACCCCTACCGGCTCTTCGCCGCCGCGCAGATGGAGCGCATCCAGAAGCACGTCGAGAAGGTGGTGTGGACCGACCTCTTCGAGCGCCGCGGCCGGCTGCGAAACAACTGGAACGTCGAGGGGGAGGACACCCAGGTGGAGGTCAGCCTGCTCGACGGGACCCTGGCCTTCCGCGGCGCCTTCAGCAAGAAGGGCGAGCTGCGCGTCTTCCGCCAGCTCCCGGCCACCGACTTCATCTCGATCGAGGCCGAGATCCGGGTCGAGCCCACCAACAACGCCCGCACCGGCATCTTCGTGGTGCGCGAGCAGGCCGGCGGCCGGCAGCGAATGTCGCGCACCCTGGCGGGGGCCTGGCTCTCGCGGCACCGCGACGGGCCGCTGCAGACCCGCCTGATGGAGAGCGCCGACCGGGCCGCTCCCCACGAGGACCAGGGCTTCCCCACCTGGCCCAAGGCCCAGTCGGTGCTGGTGCGCATCGAGCGCGTGGGCGAGGGCAACACGGCCACCGGCCGCATGGTGGTAGACGGCTTCACCGTGCTGGAGGGCTTCCCCATGAAGAACCTGGCCGCGAGCACCAGCAGCCTGGCCTTCGGCATCTTCGTCGAGGGCGAGACCGGCCGCGAGGCGGACGTGAGGGTCGAAAAGGTCGAGGTGGTCCACGTCCGCAAGTGACGCGGCGCCCTCCCCGGGAGGCACGACATGCGAATCAGCCCGAAGACAGCCGCAGGCCGCCGCCGGGCGGGCTTCACGATGATCGAGCTCCTGGCGGTGATCATCATCCTAACCATCCTGATGGCCTACCTGGTGCCCAAGCTGGTGGGCTCCGAGGAGTCGGTGGCCCGCAACAAGACCCGGATGTTCCTGGCCCAGATCGACACCTCCCTGGCGGAGTTCGAGGTGGAGTGGGGCGACTACCCCAGCTCGACCTTCACCCCCGAGCAGGGCGCCCCGCCCAACTCGACCAACGTGGGGGGCGAGGCCCTCTACCTGAACCTGTGGAGGGAGGGCTCGGACGGCCTGGGCATCGACCCCGACCAGTACCTGGCCAACTCCGACGCGGACTCGGTGCGAAAGAAGCTGACCACCCTGGCCTCGCGCGAGCTGTTCGAGCTCCGCGACCACTGGGACAACCCCATCGCCTACTTCCACCGGCGCGACTACGGGCGGCAGGACACCTACCTGACCTTCGACCCGGGGACGGGCGAGGAGATCCCCGACAACAAGGTGATGGCCAGGGTCAGCGAGAAGACCGGCCGAGCCTACAACTACCAGAAGTACCAGCTCATCTCCGCGGGGCCCGACGGGCGCTTCGGAGGCGAGGACGACATCGTCAACTTCAAGACGGACTGAGAACCGCCCAGTGCACCGCGCCCGTTCCAGCCCCGGACCCGGCCGCCCCGCGGCGCACCCCCGCCCGCGGGGGAGGGTCGGGCTGACGCTCCTGGAGCTGCTGCTGGTGCTGACCCTGCTCAGCCTGCTCCTGGGCGCCGGGGTGGGCGTCCTCTCCCAGCTCGACGTGGGCCGGCGGGCGGCGGCCGGTGCGGTGCAGAACCTGATCCGGGTGGCGCAGAACTCGTCCGTCTCCCGTCGGGCGCCGGCGCGGGTGCGCCTCGACCGGGCGGCGGGCCTGGTCGAGGCCGAGGCGCTGGTGGTGGTGGGAACCTGGCACTTCGAGGGCGGGGGCACCGACGGGGCCTTCGGCCTGGACGGGACCTCGGTCGGGGGCGAGCTCGTGGACGACGGCTGGATCGGACAGGCCCTCGGCTTCGCCCGCGCCAGCCGCGGCTCCTACGCCCAGTTCCCGGTGCACCTCGACCCGGCCTTCGACCTCTCGGCCGGGTTCACGCTGGACTGCGCGGTGCGGATCGAGGCCGAGCGCGGGGGCCGGCTCCTGAAGCTGGGCGAGATCCTGTGGGTCGAGATCACCTCCTCGGGCGGGGTGCGGGTCGCCCTGCAGCCCGAGGTCGAGGGGCCCGGCGGCGTGCCGTCGCGGGGCGGACGGATCGCCCTCGAGTCCCCTCCCGGCCTGCTGTCGGTGGACCGCTGGGCGCGGCTGCAGGTGAGCTACGACCGCTCGCGCCTCTCGATCGCCGTGGACGGGGTGGAGCAGGCCGCCATCGAGGAGGAGGCCCGGGTGTGGCGCCTCGAGGGCCCGCTGGTGCTGTCCGATCCGGGCCGACCCTTCCCGGGCAGCATCGACAGCCTCTCGGTCAGCGCCGTGCTGGCGGGCGAGGCCTTCGAGCTGCCCGAGGGGACGACCCTCGGGGCCGACGCCCCGCCCTTCGTCCGCTTCCTGGCCGGCGGGTACCTGGACCGGCGGATGCATCCCCAGGCGATCCTCTTCCACGTGGATTACGAGGACGGCAAGAGCGACGCGATCCGGGTGGGCCTGTACGGAACCGTGGAGTAGCAGCGCAGGAGGCAGGCATGCGAACGGCAAGGCGATGGCAGGTGGGCGGGCGGCGCCGGGGCGGCTTCGCCATCCTGGCGGTGCTGATGGTGCTCCTGGCCCTGCTGGTCCTGTGCGCGCCCTTCCTTTTGACGGCGCGCAACGCGACCAAGGCCTCGGCCCAGACGGCGGACCTCTCCCAGGTGCGCATGGCGCTGGACTCGGCGGTCCGCCACGCGCGCGCCCGGCTGGCGCCCTCGCACCCGAGCACCGACGACACGCCCTACTTCGACACCGCCGACGAGCTCACGGTCGACAACCAGTTCCCCGAGGACTTCCTGAACGCCAGCGATCCCCGCGGGATCATGTGGGACCTGGACGTGAGCGACGTCGCCGGGCTCATCGACCTGAACAGCGCCGGGCCCTACGTGTTCGCGAACATCATGGAGATGTACGCGCGGGTCACCCAGAACGTCGAGTCGGACGCGGACACCATCCCCGTCTCCGGAGGCCGGGGATTCGATCCCCGCGGCTACGTCGTGATCCGCGGCGAGATCGTCTCCTACGACGGCATCGAGGAGGGCGCGCTGCAGAGCTGCGGGCGCGGCTGGGGGGCCGAGTACGACGAGGAGGGCGGGGCGGTCCCCTGCGGGCCGCGGCCGCCCATGGCCCACGACTTCGGCACCCCGGTGCTCGACCAGCGCGCCCTGGCGCCGGTCCTGTGGCGCGTCATGACCGGCGACGGCAGCCTGCGCAGGTTCGACGCCACCGAGCAGCTCCGCGAGGCGGGGCAGCACGCCCTGGCCGACTCCATCGGCGAGGAGGGGCTCGACGCGCTGCGGCGCCTGGGGACGGTCTACGGGGAGGTGCGCGGCGGCCGGCGCTGGCAGCGCGCCGGGCGCCTGGTCCTGCCCGTCGAGGGGGGCGTCAGTTGCCGGCTCGTGGTCCAGCCCTCGCGCTACTACAACGTCGGTGCGACCGTGCAGGTCACCGACGGGCAGCGCACCGAGATCGGCGTGGTCCAGCGGGTGAGCCGGAGCGGCGTCTACCTCGACCAGCCCCTGGTCAACAGCTACGACGCCTACACCGCCGAGGTGCGCGTGCTGTCGCGGCGGCCGGTCAACGTCAACGTGGCCCCCCAGGAGGTGCTGGAGGTGCTCTTCGCCAACCTCCAGCTCCGCGGGGTCAACTCGCGCATCACCGGCACCGAGGCCGAGGCCCTGGCCGAGCTGGTGATCGCCTCGCGCCCCTTCGAGGGCCTGGAGGACTTCCTGCGCCGGGTGGTGCTGCCGGCGGCGGGCCTCGAGCCCCTCCCCGAGGACGCGCCGGTCCAGCCCGAGGCGCTGGCCGGGGAGGGCGGCGTCCTCGACAGCGCCCACGACGCGCTGGCGCTCTACACCAACGCGCTCAACGCCAACGACGGGACCCTGCTGGTCTCCACCATGCCCTTCTGCTTCACCTCGCGCGACACCTACGACATGCAGGTGCGCGCCACGGTGAACGCGGAGAGCGGCGTCCTGCGGGTCTCCCGCCTGCGGCAGGAGGTCTCCATGTTCGTGCCCCAGGAGGAGCTGATCCAGCTGTGGGCGCGGCAGGAGGACTTCGACGAGGCCCTGCGGCTCGACCGCGAGGCCCCCTGGTGGATGACCGGGCCCCACTCGACCTCGCGCTGGGACCGGGGCGAGGTCCCGCCCACCCGCCTGTGGGCCCACATGGGCACCTACGAGGGGCGGGCCTTCCTGCCCGGGGTCACCACCCCCCCCGGCTACGACCCCGAGTCGCCGCCCACCCCCGAGCACGTCTTCGCCGAGCGGGGGGAGGCCGACCTGGGCTGGGCGCAGCTCTTCCCCTCGCGGGTCGAGGAGAGCGGTCCGCGCCGGGGCCGCATGCTCCACTTCGACCACGAGACGCGCGATCTCGAGGGCCGCTACCTGCCCGACCAGACCCTCGTCCGCCGCGCCAACGACCCCATGGTGGCCTTCAACACCGGCGGCTCGGACCCCTTCATGCTGCCCTGCGAGCTGTCGCTGTGGGTCAAGCCGCGCACGGTCGGCGACTCGGTGATCTTCGACGTGGGCGGGTCCTCGATCGAGTCCGACCGGGTGACGCTGCAGATCGAGGGGGAGGACCTGGTCCTGCGGGTCCTGGACGCCGTCGGCGACCACCCCCAGACCGCGGTCACCGAGGCCGGCGAGGCGCGCATGGCCCTGGCCCCGGGCGACGGGCCGGGGCTGGCCGCCGACACCTGGAGCCACCTGTCGGTGGACGTGCGCGGCAACCGCCCCGACCAGATCTCCCTGTGGGTCGACGGCGCCTCCCACGGCGTGCGCACCCCCGGCCTGACGCACCTGGCCTCGGCCCTCTCCAGCGAGTCCAGCACCATCCTGGTCGACTCCACCGAGGGCTTCCCCGACCGCTGCACCCTGCGCATCGCCGACGAGGTGATCGAGGCGGTCAAGACCGGCGCCAACTCCTTCACCGCGCAGGCCGACCTCGCCGGGGTGACCGCCAGCTACGGGGGCCGGCTGGCGCGCGAGATCGTCGAGCAGCAGGGCGGCGGCCAGCCGCCGGTCAGCACGGCGCTCTTCCGCGACACCGACCACGCCGCCAACACGCCGGTGATGCTCTACGGCTACAGCCTGCCGGTGGCGGACAACGTGCCCAACGGCTCCTCCCAGCTCTCGAGCGACCTGGGGATGTTCGCGGCCGGCATCGTCGAGCAGGTGCAGCTCTCCTCCGGCGGCAGCCAGGCCGGCGAGCCGCTCACGGTGATGAACTCCAGCTTCGTCTTCGGCCTGGGCATGGAGGGCATCAACAGCCAGGCCACCGGCCTGGTCCTGGCGCCGGCCGACCCCCTGATGACCCCCGAGGAGCTCATGTCGGCCTTCAACCCCGGCGGGGGCTACTGCCTGGTCATGCAGAAGGGGGACGAGATGTCCTGGACCGTGGGCTCGGCCGGGGGCGGCAGCCAGACCTATGGCCCCGGCGATCTCCTCACGGTCAACGGCACCCCCATCTTCGGCTACGAGATCGTCCGCTACACCGGCATCGACGAGGACACCCTCCTGATCGATCCCTCCGGCCGCGGGGACGGCCACGGTTTCCAGAACCCCAACGCGCCCGAGGCCGAGCGCCGCGCCTTCGTGGTCGAGTGGCAGGTCATCCTGGCCGGCGGCGCCGGCGGCGGGATCGACCCCAACCTGCGCAAGGACTGGCAGACCTTCGTCATCCCCATCTCGCTGCACGCGGCCGGCGCGAGCGGGATGGCGGCCTACCTGCCGGGCGGCACGGGCCTCTCCGAGTTCGCCCAGATCACCCACCTGGACCAGGCCGAGCTGACCGAGTGGGTGCGCTACGACGAGATCGCCGGGGAGTGGCTGGTCCGCAACGAGGACGCCTTCCTGCAGGCGGCCAAGCGCATCGCCGGCCTCTCGGGAGGGGGCACCCCCCGCATCGATCCGCCCGGCGGCGGTGGCGGTGGCGGAGGAGGCGGTGGCGGAGGCGGCGACTGGGAGCCGCGCGGCCCCGAGCCCGATCCCCCTCCCTCGGCCCCGGCCGCCCCGAGCGCGAGCCAGCAGAGCGGCTCCTACTGGATCGACGACCTGGGCTCGCCCGAGGACGACTACGACGGCTGGCCCCTCTCCAAGGCGGTCGCCAGCGTCCTGCAGTTCCGCGGGGTGCTGGGCACCTACATCCACACGCACTCTCAGGGCACCACCGTGGTGCCGGTGTGGCGCACCTATGGCGGCGGGCCGGACAGCGGGCACCCCGGGCGGCTCGACGACGCCTTCCTGGTCGAGGGCGCGGCCACCAGCCCCGGGGACCCCGGCTGGCGGGTGACGGTGCACTTCGCCCGCCAGCCCTCCACCCAGTACGAGGTCTACAGCTGGCGCCTGGATCGCAACGACCCCTGGACCCCCCTGCCGCCCGACGGCTCGGGCGGGCTCGCCCGCCAGGCGGGCTTCCACACCAACCAGATCCACGTGGCCCTGCAGGAGGCCGCGCCCATCCCCATCGTCGGTCCGGCGGCCCTGGGCCTGAACTCGGTCGACACCCGCATGTACGGGCGCCTGGTGAAGTTCCCCTCGGGCGAGCTGCCGCGCGTCATCGATCGGGTGACCCTCGGCAGCAGCGTGCGGGGCGGGATGATCCCCGACGCCACCATCGACGAGGTCCTCTTCGGCGCCACCCAGTTCGGCAGCGGCACCTCCTACCCCCTGGACACGCGCGGCGGCCAGCTGGTGCTCGAGGAGGAGCTCTCCGTGGGCGACGACACCCTCCAGGTCCACGAGAACGTCCTGCGCATCCCCCGCGGCCTCTTCATCGAGGCCAACGCCCAGTACCTCGACGCCCTGCCGCAGCACGCCGGCCTCCTGCGCATCGGCGGGGAGATCGTCTGCTACGACACGCTCGACGGCTCCACCGGGGTGATCGTGCTGGCCCAGGGCGGGCGGGGGCTCCTGGGCACCGATGAGCAGCACCACGAGGAGGGCGAGTCGGTCACCTACCTGGACGGCTGGACCGTCAGCATCCTGACCAACGGAGCCAGCGAGGGCGACTCGCACCTGGCCCTGGAGAGCCTGGACGAGTTCTCCAGCGAGGGCACGGTGCGGATCGACGACGAGCTCCTGCACTACACGCGCCTGCGCAGCGGCGCGCTGGAGATGCCGCGCGCCTCCAGCGTGCCGGGGATCAACGACGAGAAGGGCGACGGCCTCTTCCGCGGCCGCTACGGGACCGATCCGGCCGCCCACCTGCCCGGCGCGCCGGTCATCCTGCACCCCTTCCGCTACTGGGATCGCTGGGCCGAGCGGGCCGACGCGCCCGAGCTCTCCTACCTGGGGCTCTCCTGCGACCAGCCCAGCGCCTTCTGGCGCGGCAGCTTCTGGGAGTGGGAGCACTCGCCCTCGGGCTCGGTGCAGATCGGCACCCTGCAGCGCAGCGACCCCACGGTCCCCTGGGACGCGTCCCCGGACGAGACCGAGGGCCTGGATCTCCTGTGGGAGGGCATGCCCGGGGGCGGCTTCAACCCCATCGGGGCCCAGTCCGACCGGGTCGAGTGGCGCGTCTTCACCCGCTGGTCCCCGGGCGCCTTCGACGCCCTCGGCGGGCTCTCGCACGGCTGGAAGGAGACGCCCCGGCTGAGGACCTTCGGGGTGCAGTACCTGGGGCCCAATGTGACGCTGCGGAGGGTCGACCATTGAGGCCCGCCATCGCGCAAGCTCCCGCCCGGCGGGCCGGCCTGACCCTGATCGAGCTGGTGGTCGCCACCGCCCTGATGTCGATCCTGATGCTCGCCATCTTCCAGCTCCTGCAGAGCTCGCTGGGGATCTGGGAGCGCACCGAGTCGCGCCGCGAGCTGGTCGAGGGTCTGAGCGGGGTGGCGCGGATCGTCGACCGCGACCTGCGCGCCGTGGACGGCGGCCCGCGGGGCGACTTCCTGGTCGACTGGAACACCTTCGACCTCACCGGCGACGGCGTGCGGGACACCCTGTGGCCGCGCATCCGGATGGTGCGCACCGCCTCGGCGGCCGAGCTCCAGCACCTGCCGGTGGAGCAGCGGCCCCCCGACGGCCAGGGCCTCCTGGAGGTGGCCTGGGCGGTGGTGCCGGCGAGCTCCCCCGGCCAGCGCACCGCCGACCCCGACGTGGCCGCCGAGGGCCTCCTCCTGCGGGGCGAGCGCCTGGCCGGGAGCGGGGTCTCGATCTTCTCCTCGAGCTGGTTCGACGGCACCGGCCTGCCTCCCGCCGGCCTCACCGCCGAGGTCTCCGGGGGCGTCCTGTGGATGGGCGTCCTGTGCGCCACCCAGACCTCGATCCTGCACGACGGCTGGACCCTCGGGGACGAGCTGGAGGACTGCGCCTCGAGCTGGGACGCCTGGAGCCGCGACCGCCCCGACGTCACCCTGCACGCCTGGAACCTGCCGGGCGCGGGCATGCCCGAGGCCCGCGACCGGGCCCTCCTGCCGCGGCGGGTGCGGGTGGAACTCGAGATCGAGCGGCCCAAGGACCGCCGGCGCCGCACCCGGATCGTCTCGGAGGTCGCGGTCGAGGACTCCGGCCTGCGCGTGGACGATCCCAGCCGCCTGCCGCGGGGGGAGGATCGCTTCGTGCTCATCGGGACCGAGTGGATGGAGCTGAAGGCGGTCCACGGCGACCGCATCACCGTGGGCCGCGGCGCCCGCGGCTCGCGCCCGCTTCCCCACCAGCCGGGCGAGATGGTCCACTGGGGCAAGCGCCTGGTGCGCGAGATCCCCATCGCCCTCTACCGCGAGGACTGGAACCTGTGAAGATCCGTCCCAGGATGTCCTTCGGGGGAAGTGGGTCCGGCTTCACCATCGTGGAGGTGGTGGTGGCCATGGGCCTGCTCCTGCTCGGCATGAGCTCCATCCTGGCCCTGCTCAGCTACGGGGCGGGCATGACCCGCACCGCGCAGCTCCGCACCGCGGGGGCCTCGGCCGTGGAGGCCATCGTGGCCGACATGGAGGAGGGCCTCTTCCCGCTGGTGCTGCACGAGGAGGCCTTCGCCCCGGTCGCCGGCGAGCCGGAGGCGATCGAGGACCGAGCGGTCCCGGGCCATCCGGGCATCACCTACTCGGCCGTGGCCGAGCCCCATCCCGATCAGCTGGCCCGCCCCGGCGGTCCGCTGGAGTACAAGGTCGACGTGGTCATGAAGTGGCAGGCCGGCGGCCAGGCGCGGGTGCGGCGCTTCACCGCGCTGCTCCTGCGGGAGGTCCCCTTCGGGGAGCGCCTGCGCCGCCAGTTCGTCGAGCAGCTGGACCCGGCACCGGCCGTGTCCCCTTCCGAGGAAGAATCACAGTGAAGAACCCGATCCGAAGCGCGACCGCAGCGGCCCTGGCCCTGGCGTGCCTGGCCCTCGGCCCGGCCGCCGCGCAGGAGGCCGATCCCGAGGCGGCGCCGGAGGAGCCGACCGCCGCCGCCACCACCACCATGCTGCGCATGCTGGACGGCGGCATCCTGTGGGGCGGGATCGAGGAGCACACCGCCGAGGGTCTCCTCTTCCGGCGCCTGGACAACGGCGGGCTGGTGCGCCTGCCCTGGAGGCTCCTGGATCCAGCGCTCAGCGAGGATCTGCAGCTCCGGTACGGCTACATCGATGAGCAGGGCGAGGAGCTGATGGTCGAGGCCGACCGGCTCGTCATCCTCGACCCGACGAGCCCCACCGGCGAGACCGAGATCATCGGCCTCATCATCAACCGCACCGAGGAGAACCTCTACGTCAAGTGCGGGGGCAACATCATCCCCGTCCCCAAGATGCGCATCCAGGGGGCGGCCACCAAGGTGCAGATCCCGGCGCTCGACGTGTACACGGCCGACGAGCTCTACGCCGCCGAGGCCCTGCGCATGGACCCCACCTCGGCCGCCGACCACGTGGAGGTGGCGGGCTTCTGCGAGCGCATCCTCGACTTCCGGAAGGCCCTGCTCCACTACCAGGTGGCCCGCGAGCTGGGGTGCGAGGAGCTCGAGATCGACATCGACGCGGTGATCGCCCGGGCCGAGGTCAAGGCCGAGAACCAGGCCCAGATCGACGCCCTGCACGAGATCGACTCGCTGCGCGCGCGGGGCAACTACGACAAGGCCCTGGCTCGGTGCGAGGCCTTCCCCGAGGTATTCCCCGACAGCCCCTTCACCATGGAGGTCCTCAAGCGCCAGGACCGGGTGGAGCGGGCCCGCGAGGAGGCCATGCGGGAGCTGGTGGCGACCTCCTGGCACCGCCATACGACGAAGCTGTCGCGGGAGGCCGCCCGCAGCATGACGATCGACCAGGCGATCGACTACGCCGAGGAGACGATGCGCGAGGAGGTCATCGAGAAGGTGCACGGCGACCTGGCCAAGCGCATCCCCTCGGCCGAGCCCGACGACGTGATGCGGCTGTGGCCCGACCGCAAGCGCAGCCGCTGGCGCACGGCCTCCTACGGTCTGGGCACCTGGCTCCTGGGCGACGCCAAGGCGCGCGCCGGGGGGCAGGAGGAGGAGCAGGCCGAGCCCACGTCCGAGAAGGACGCCCAGCGGCAGGCCCTCGAGGAGAAGATCAAGCGCTACCTGCAGAACCAGAAGCTCGCCCGCCAGTCGCGCGGGGCCAGCGAGGAGGAGGGGGATCAGCGCGAGAAGTTCTGGGCCACCTTCCCCTACAACGCCAAGCACCTGTGGATCCTGGCCTACTACGCCGAGAACTCGGGCGACATGGAGGTGCGCGACAGGATCAAGTTCCAGCCCTGCCCCACCTGCGCCGGCAAGGGGGTGCGCGAGGTGCTGTACACCGGCGGCGCCCGCACCGGCAGCCGCAGCTCCGAGCTGCAGATCGTCGAGTGCCCCACCTGCCACCACGTGGGGATCATCCGCCGGATCCAGTACCGCTGAGGGAGGCGGCTCTCATGACGCGCGTCCGTCCCGCGATCGCCCTCGCGCTGCTCCTGGCGGTCGGGATCCCCTGCGCCTCCTGCGCCACCGCCAATCCCGAGCGGGGCGGCGGCGCCCGCCCCGGGGTGCGCACGCCGGCCGAGCGGGCCTCCGGGGGCGAGGTCGCCCCCGCGCCCGCGACCCCCGAGCCTGCGCCCGAGCCCGCACCCGCGACCCCCGAGCCCGATCCGGCCCCCGCGCTCGAGCCCGAGCCCGAGCCGGCCGAGACCGCGATCATCGGCGAGGTGGGGGGGAAGCCCATCACCCGCGAGGACCTCCTGGTGCGCGCCTGGTGGCGCGCCTGCCCGCAGGTGGCCGGGGTCCTCGACCAGCTCGTCACCGAGCGCCTGGTCCTGCTCGAGGCCGCCCGCCTGGAGATCGCCCTGGCGCCGGAGCGGGTCGAGGAGGAGCTGGCGCGGGCCTGGTCGGTCCTCGAGGAGGCCGAGCGGGCGGGCGGGCCCTCGCCGCAGGAGCAGATCCGACAGCGCGGCTTCGAGCCGGACTTCTTCCGCGCGCAGCTCCGCCACGACACCATCGTGGACCTGCTGCTGGAGCGCGCGGCCCGCGCGTGGACCCTGGAGAGCGACCGGCGCGTGGTCCAGGTCCTCGAGGTCGATGGGGGGGATGCCCTCGCGGCCGTGCAGGAGGGTCTGGCCGCGGGCCGCCCCTTCGGCGAGCTGGCCCTGGCCCACGGCGCCGGCGAGACGGGGAAGGCGGGCGGCACCCGGATGACCCTGGTGCAGTCGGAGGCCTCGCCCCTCGGCCGCGTGGCCTTCCACACCGAGATCGGCGAGATCGCCGGCCCCCTGCCCTTCGAGGACCGCAACCTCTTCCTGCTGGTGGAGCGGGAGGAGCCGGCGATCGACGCGGAGCGAGTCGCCCTGCGACCGCTCCTGGAGGCCAGCCTGATCGAGCGCGAGGTCGGCGAGGTCGAGTTCCACCAGTGGCGCCAGGCCATGGCCCGCCGCTACGAGATCGACCTGGAGCCCTTCTTCGAGCTCGTGCGATAGCCCGCCAGGGCCTTGACCCGCGCCTCCCCGGTCGCGATCTTCCACTCCATGAGCCCCGAAGAAGCCGACCTGCGGGACGTGCGCGGCGTGCTCTGCGCGGGGCCGGCCGAGACCGTGGACACCCGCGACGATCAACCCGAGCCCGAGGCGAAGCCGACCGAGACCAGGGCGGAGCCGACCGAGACCGGCGCGCCCGAGCCGGACCTCGACTCGGACGCCGAGGACCGGGAGGCCGCCCCGGCGCGGGCCGGGCCCGGGAGCCGGCTCTCCGAGGGCGAGCTCGAGCGCCAGCTCGCGGCCGTCCTCTTCGCCTCCCCCGAGGCCCTCGGGCTGGCCCGGCTGGTGGCGCTCCTGGAGCGCCCGCGGCCGGCCCAGGTCCGCGCCGCCCTGCGCGCCCTGAGGGAGCGCCTGGCGTCCTCGGGCCTGCCCTTCGAGCTGCGCTCGATCGCCGGGGGCTGGCAGCTCTTCACCAGCGCCGACCTGGCCGAGGTGGTGGAGCGCTCCGGCCGGCAGCGGCGCGAGGAGCGCGTCAGCCCGGCCGCCATGGAGACCCTGGCGGTGGTGGCCTACCGCCAGCCGGTCACCAAGGCCGAGATCGAGGCCATCCGCGGGGTCCAGGCCGGCCCGATCCTGCGCTCGCTGGTCGATCGGGGCCTGATCCGGGTCACCGGGCGGGCCGACGTGCCCGGGCACCCCCTGCTCTACGGGACCACCCGCCGCTTCCTGGACAGCTTCGGGCTGATGAGCCTGGACGAGCTGCCCCGGGACGGGGAGCTCCTGCGGGACTAGCCCCCGATGTCTCCCGGGGCGCCCGCCCCGGCTTGCACCCCCCGAGCCCGCCCCACTACACTCCCCGGTCTGCGCCCGGGCAGGGAGCTCCCGCTGCCCGCACCCCCGTCTCCCTCTGACCGTCCCGGAAAGGGACGTGGCAGCCCAGGTATGGCCAAGAAGAGAAGCCCCTCCGTCAAGCCCCAGCCCAAGCCCGCCTCCGCTTCGGCCAAGCCCGCCCGCGACGACGACGTGATCGTCGTCCCCAAGGGGCATAGCAAGCTGAGGTTCTTCTTCATCCTGGGGCTGATGATCTTCACGCTGATCATCTTCACCATCGGCGACCAGTTCACCCAGGCGTTCGGAACCCGCACCGCACCGGACGAGAGGCCGGCCATGGCCTGGGACCACCCCAGCAAGGGGCGGCTGGAGGTCGACGTCGACGACTGGTTCACCTTCAAGCGGGCGCTGGACAACTTCTACTGGGTGCAGAACCGGCGCTCGGACTTCACCGACGACTTCGTCGCGCGGATGATGGTCCTGGACGAGCTGGCCCTGGACGCCGGCATCGAGATCTCCCCGGACGAGCTCCGGGACGGCATCCTGCAGGGCTTCGGGCGGGGCGGCCCGGACCCGGCCCTCTCGCTGATGGGCTTCTTCAGCGCCGAGCGCTACCAGGAGGCGCTGCGCTACCGCGGGGTGTCCCCCGGCGACTTCGAGTCCATCGTGCGCCGGTGCATGCGGGTGCTGCGCTACCAGCAGATGCTCGGTTTTGCCGTGGCCCAGCCCACCCCGGAGGCGATCATCGAGTCCTGGAAGGAGGTCAACCAGGAGCACGCCTTCGACTACGTCGAGCTCGCGGTGGAGGACTTCCAGGAGGCGGCCGGGGCCGAGCTGCCCGAGGACGCGGAGCTCGAGCTGTGGTACGCGGAGCTGGCCGGCCGCGACCTGGTCTTCTTCGAGGAGATGCTGCCGGAGCGCTACCAGGCCGAGTTCGTCGGCCTGCGGGTCGAGGGCGAGGAGACCGCGGCGGGCCTGCTCGAGCAGTACCCCCTGGCGGAGGGCGAGGACCTCGAGGCGCTCGCCCGGACGTACTACGACTTCTACTACGACGTGCGCTTCCGGCGCCCCGAGCCCCTGAGCGAGGACCAGGAGCCCGAGGCCGCCGCCCGCCTGTACCTGCCCTTCGAGGAGGTGGTCGAGGCCTGCCGCCGGGAGGCCCCCATCCGGATGGCCCTGCTGAGCTGGCTGCGCGATCTGCAGGTCCAGGCCGCGGGGGGGGAGGAGCTCGCGCTGACCGTCGAGGCCGAGCGCCTGGGCCTCTTCTTCGAGTACGACGGGGTCGCCCGCAGCCAGGAGGATTGGGCCGAGCGCGAGGACGGCCTGGGCGGTCCCTTCCTGGCCGAGGCCCTGCGCAACGTCGATCCCACCGGTCTGCCCCTGGACGTCAGCGTCACCGCCCAGGGCGTCTTCCTCCCCCACGTGATCGAGCGCCACGAGGCCGGGCTGCCCGAGATGGCGGCCATCCGGGAGCGGGTGGTCGAGGAGTGGACCGCCGAGCGCGCCGGCGAGCTGGCCCTCGAGGCCCTGGAGGCCCAGCGCGGCGCCCTGGCCCTCTACGAGGACCCCGGGGAGGAGCCGCCCGGCGAGGCCGAGGAGCCGGGCGAGGAGGATCCCGCCGATGAGGCGGAGCCCTCGGGCCACCCCAAGGTCGACGCGGAGGTGTTCCTGGCGCAGGTCGTCGGCGCCGGCTATCAGGTCGGTCACCGGGACTTTTTGCGCGCCAACCTGCCTCCGGCCCGCGATCCCCTGGGCGAGCTCCCGGCGCACCAGTACATCCGGGGCAACTACCAGCTCACCCAGCTCGAGGAGGGCGAGGTGATCGAGCCGTCGCTCGACGCGGACGAGGAGCACGCCTACCTGATCCGGGCCGCCGGCCAGCGCGATCCGGAGGAGGTCGACGTGGATCCGATGATGCTGAAGAACTACCGCATGCTGGCGGGGTGGAACCTCTACCGCGAGTTCCAGGAGAGGAACTTCACCGCCGAGGGCTTGCGGGAGCGCTATGGCCTCTGGGTGGACGCGTGGGAGCGCACGGAGGAGTCGGATCCCGAGGCGGAGGAGGGGGTGGAGCCCGGGGAGGAGCCCCCGCCGGAGTCGTCGGGCGAGTCCGATCAGTGAGAGGGCGCGCCCGGCCGGCGCGCGATGGCCGCGATGGAGTGCCCCAGCGGCAGGTCGAAGCGCCTCGCCAGGGGCAGCTCGGCGGAGAAGGCGCGGTACAGCAGGGCGTGCCCCGGCCAGGGCAGCGGCCAGCTCAGGTTCGTGTAGCCCGCCCTGCGCCCCAACCCCCGCGCCGCGGCCTCCACCACCCGCGCGGCGAGGACCGCCGGCGCGATCAGGGGGAACAGCAGGCAGTTGGAGCCCGTGCACCGCTCGACCCGCATCCCGCACTCCGCGATCCGCTCCCGCACCCGGCCCCGGGTGTAGCGCCGTCGATGCCCCGAGATCCGATCGTTGGCGGCGTACAGGAAGGGGTGCGCCGGCACGCTGAGGAAGCACAGCCCGCCCGGCCTCAGGACCCGCGCCGCCTCGCCCAGCGCGGCGCGGTCGTCGTCGAGGTGCTCGAGCACGTCGAAGAGGCACACGAGGTCGAAGCTCCCGTCCCGGAAGGGCAGGCGCTGCCCGTCGGCCGCCAGCCCCGCTCCCGGCCCGCGCCGGTCGCAGCGGGAGGCGGCCGCGGGATCGAGATCGACCGCCACTACCTCCTCGCCCAGCTCCGCCAGCCCCGGCAGGAACCCGCCCGCCCCCGCTCCCACGTCCAGGATCCGCCGCGGACACGTCCCCCCGAGGTGATGCCGCAGGAGGCCCAGGTACACCCGGCGGCGCCCCCGGAACCACCAGTGGTCCCGCTCGAGCTCCCGGAACTGCTGGTGGGCCAGGGCGTCCACGGTTCGGCCCCTCGCGCGCCGGGCCCTCAGCCCCCCCGGGCGCGGGCGATGGCCACGATCTCGTCGCGCAGGTTGACGTAGAGGCCGGGGGCGCGCAGCAGCCGGCTCGCCAGGGCCACCGGAGCCAACAGGATCGGCAGGGCGCGGTGGAGGCGCCCGGATCGCTCGGCGACGAAGGAGGCCGAGACGTATTTACCGCCGCCTCGTGGCCCCATCCGCATGAGCTCGAGACCCGACTCCGCGAGGGCCCGCGCCAGGGTCCCGGGATGGAAGTGGTGCAGGTGCTCGGCGTGCTTGTAGTGCTGCCAGCGGGGGCCGAGCACCCGCGCGAGGCGGCTCCTCACGTTCTGGGTCTCGACCAGGACGCGCCCCCCCGGAGCCAGGAGCTCGCGCGCGCGGCGCAGGGCCGCCAGGGGATCGGGCAGGTGCTCGAGGACGTCCCAGAAGGTGATCAGATCGAAGCTCGCCGGCTCCAGCGGGGCGTTCTCCAGGGTGCCCGGCTCGACCACCCCCGGCCCCAGGAGCGCCTCGGCCGCGTCCAGGATCGACTCCGAGGGCTCCACCCCGCTCACCCGCCAGCCCTCCTCGCGCATCACCGCCAGGAAGTAGCCCGCCGCGCAGCCCACGTCCAGCACCCGCCCCGGCGGCGGCAGGTGATCGCGCACCCGGGCCAGCCGCCGGCGGAAGGTCGCCAGGTACAGGGGCGCGTCCCGGCGGTAGTCCGCGTAGCCGCGGGTGCTGGCCGCGGGCGAGCGCCAGTAGGCGGCGTCGTAGACCTGGCGCAGGAGCTCGGCCGCCGCCAGGCGGGGAGTCACGTAGGTCAGATCGCAGCGCGTGCAGGTGACGACCGAGTGGAATCCCTCCCGGAACTCCAGGCGCCGCTCGCCGCCGCCGCAGAGGGAGCAGCTCGCCTCCTCCGACGCGGGAGGGGCCGCGGGGGCTCGAGTCTTCAGCCGGATGGGCACGTCGGCACTGTAGCGATTGGGAGGCGGAGTGTCCGGCCTCGCGTCGCCCCCCCTCAGGCCCGCTTGAGGGCGACCCGGAAGGCGGAGCCCCCGTCGGGACGCGCGGACACCGAGGCGCTGCCGCCGATGGCCTCCGCGTGCAAGGCGACCAGATGCAGGCCCAGGCCCGTCCCGCGGGTGGTCCGGGTGGACTCGTGGCCGGTGCGGTAGAAGGCCTGGAACACGACCTTGGCCTCCTTGGGGGAGATGCCCGGGCCGCGGTCGAGGACCTCCAGCAGCACCCGCGTCGGGTCGGCGCGGGTGACCACCCGGATGGGCTCGGCCGTCGGCTGGTGGAGGTCGACCGGCGCGTACTTGCGGGCGTTCTCGATCAGGTTGACCAGGATCGAGGTGATCGCGTCGTTGGTCATCCACACCGCGGGCAGGTCGGCGGCCAGGTCCAGGTGCAGGTCGCTGCCGTCGCTGCCGCCCAGCTCGCGCAGGCGGGGCTCGATCTTGCCAATCAGGGCGTTCAGGTCGCCCGGGAAGGGCCGCGTGTGGCCCGAGGAGAGCCGGCTCTTCTCCAGCACGCGCTCGACCAGCATCGAGAGGCGATCGGTCTCGCGGACGATGCGGCGGTAGTAGTCCTGCCGCTTGTCGGTCTCGGTGGCCCAGCCGTCCAGCAGCATCTCCCCGTACAGCTTGATCGAGGACAGCGGCGTGCGCAGCTCGTGGGTCACCGCCGCCACGAAGTTCTCGGTGCGGCGCGCCTGCTCCAGGTCGCGGCCCACGCTGCGCAGGAGCAGCAGGAGCCCGGTGCCCAGGGACAGCGCCAGCATGGCCGCCAGCCCCGAGAAGCGCCACAGCTGCCGCTCCCGACGCGCGGAGATGGCCGAGGTCTCCACGGCCACCTGCATGCGGCCGAACTGGATGTCGCGCGGCATCTCGGTGCGGAAGCCGAACTCCTGCACCGGCCAGATCTCGGCGGTGTGCTCGCTGCGGTCGTCGCAGCAGGGCTCGCCGTCGATGGGCACGAAGTGCTGGTCCTCGTCGAGCACGTCGCGGGCCAGGGCGGCGGGCAGCTCGACGAAGAACCAGGCGGGGTCGATGAAGAAGCCCTGGCTGCTCCAGATGCCCTTGACCAGGGGCTCCAGGCGGGGATCGATCCCGTGGGCCAGCTCCGGATCCAGGCCCTCCATGGTGAGCAGGGCGCGGGTCGCCACCAGCCGCGGGCTCTGATCGTCCTCGAGGATGAAGTGGACCGTGAGGGGCGTGGCCCGGGCCTGGGTCACCTTGGAGGTCAGGAAGTCGAGGTTGTCCTTGACCGCGCGGATCGCCTGCTCGCCCCCGGCCTGCATGGCCGCCAGCCGGGCCCAGGAGGTGTCCTGGTCCCGGCCCGCGCCGGCCAGGGTCCACTTGTCCTGGATGTCGGCGAGCTGGATCTGCCGGGCGGTGAAGCTCAGGCCGTCCTTCAGCCGGTGGCGCTGGTCGGGGCTGGTGGAGCAGCCCCAGTAGAAGGTCGGCTGGGCCTTGGTGTCGGCCAGGTTGATGTCGAACCAGGCCAGGATGCCCTCCGGGCACTCGCCCACCTCCAGGGGTGAGGGGACCAGGGCCGGCGAGCCGCCTTCGGCGTCCTCCACCAGGTAGAAGCTAGCGTAGTGGTCGAAGGGACGCTGGTGCTCCCGCTCGATCAGCTCGTGGAGCTTCTCGCGATACACCCGGCTGAGGCGTTCGGCCGCCCCCCGGGCTTCATCGGGCACGCGCGCCATGTCCTCGCGGTACTCCTCGAGGATGAGGTGGACCTGCAGTCCGCCGAGCACGGCGGTGGGCAGGACCAGCAGCACGCCGTAGAGAAAGAGTGCGGCTCGCTTGGTGGTCAGCTGTACCAACGATAGCCCTTGCCGCGGACGGTCTGGATGAGCGTCGGCTTGGCGGGATCGGGCTCGATCTTGCGGCGCAGGCCGACGATGTGGATGTCCACCGTGCGCGTCTCCACGTTGGCGCTGCGGTAGTGCCAGACGTCGAGCAGGAGGTCCTCGCGGGTGACCACGCGGTCCCGGTTGCGCACCAGGTACTCGAGGATGTCGCCCTCCCGGGGCGTCAGCGGGGTGACCTGACCCTCGCGGTGCACCTCCAGCCGCGCCAGGTCGACCTGGATGCCGGCCGGCAGCTCCAGGCGCGGGGGCGGAGAGCTGTCGATGTCGCGGCGGCGGAACTGGGCCTGCACGCGGGCCACCAGCTCCTTGGGGCTGAAGGGCTTGGCCATGTAGTCGTCGGCGCCGGCCTCGAAGCCCTTGAGCAGGTCCTCCTCGTCCGCCAGGGCGGTCAGGATCAGGACCCGGATGTCGTGCCGCTCCTGGCGCAGGGTGCGCAGGATGTCCAGGCCGTTCATGCCCGGCAGCATGAGGTCGAGGACCACCAGGTCGTAGTGCCCCCCGCGGAGCTTCTCGAGGCCGCTCGAGCCGTCGAAGGCGCAGTCCGCGGCGAAGCCGGCGTGGGTCAGCGCATCGCGCACTCCGAGGGCCAGGTCCTCCTCGTCCTCGATGATCAGAACCTTGTCGGTCATGGGATTGGCTTCTCGCGTCAGTGGAGTTCGAAGGATCGCGTCGTTGCGGGGGAGCCCGCCGGTGGGGGGCCTCTACGCTCCGGCGGGGGTGCCCGGCGCAAAAAGTGTGTATCTGCGGGACCGACCCTCGCCGAGGACGGCGGGGAGTCCCTCCTCGCCGGGGTCGGCCCGGGGGCCGGGCCAGAGGGTAGCGCCCGAGCGGGGCGGACTCACCCTCCCAGTCGCTTGCGCAGGATGGTACGGAGCATGGAGAGGCCGGTCCGCAAGGTCTGGCGGCGTCCGCGGCTGTGCTTGGATCGCCCGCCCAGGCGGGCGCCGTAGGTGACCGGGATCTCGATGGTGCGTAGGCCCCGGGCGTAGGCCTCGCAGATCATCTCCGGCGCGAAGGCCGGACCGGGCTCGCGCAGCCGCCCGGCCAGCTGCAGCCAGGCATCCCGCCACAGGGCCCGGAAGGTGCAGCCCACGTCGGTCAGGCGCGGCTCGTGCGGGAAGAACCAGCACAGCTCCAGCAGCTTGGCCGCGGCCACGTTGCCCCAGCGCAGGAGGAAGTCCATGTTGGCGCCCTGCTCGACCAGCTGGCGGGTGGTGCGCGTCCCGAGGACCATCTGAGCGTCGCCCAGGTAGTGCAGGAGCTTGGGCAGGTCGGCGGCGCGGAAGGAGCCGTCCGCCTCGGTGAGCACCAGGATCTCGAACCCGTCCGCGGCGGCGTGATCGAGCCCCGCCCGCAGGGCGCAGCCGTATCCGGGCTGCTCCTCGCGGATCACCTCCGCCCCGGCCGCCCGGGCCCGCTCGGCGGTGGCGTCCGAGCTGCGGTTGTCCACCACCAGGACGCGGTCGACCCCGGGCCCGGCGAGGAACTCGGCCACGACGGCGGCGATGGTCTGCTCCTCGTCGAAGGCGGGGATGATCACGGCGACCTGCGAGTCGGCGAACATGGGGGGAGTGTAGCTCGCGGGGCGCGCTCGTGGGGGGGTGACCCGGCCGCGCCCGGGGCCCACCCGCCCCCCACCCTCCCACCCAGGGACCCCCCGCTCCCCACCCCGGTTGCACCCGGCTCCCGATCTCTCCGCCCCGCGAGCGGGATCCCCCCCGGGCCGAGCTGGCGCCGACCTCCCCGTGGCCGTAGAACGATCCCCGACTTGCACAGCGATCCCCGGAAACACCGCTCTCCACCCCGAGCGCGGCGGGCCGAGCCCTGGCTGGTCCTCGCGGCCGCCCTGCTCTTCTTCGCCATCCCCCTGCGCACCGGCCTCCTCGACCCGGAGACCGTCCTGCTGGGGGTCGACACCGCCACGAGCCAGCTCCCGTGGTCGGCGGTCGAGGGAGGCGCCGCCGAGCCGCCGCGCAACCCGGCCCTGGCCGACCAGGGCACCTTCTTCTATCCGGTCTATCGCTTCGTGGTGGAGAGCTGGCTCGCCGGCGAGCCGCCCCTCTGGAACCCGGGCATCTACGCCGGCGTCCCCTGTCTGGCCAATCCCCAGAGCGGAGCCCTCGATCCGCAGGTCCTGGCCCTGGCCGGCCTCGAGGCGGTGGGGGGGCGGGAGCTCTTCGACCGCGGCTTCGCCTTCCTGGCCTGGCTCCGGCTGGTCGCGGCGGCCCTGGGCGCCTGGCTCCTGGCGCGGCGCCTGGGCCTGGCGCGCCTGGGGGCCGCGACCGCTGCCGTCGGATACGGATCCTGCGGCTTCCTGACCCTGTGGCTGGGGCACAGCCTGGCCCACGTCGCGCCCTTCCTCCCGTGGGCCCTGTGGTTCGTCGAGGGACTCCGCGGCCGACACCGGGCCCGCAAGGCGGCGGGCCTGGCCGCCACCCTCGCCGGCGCCCTGCTCGCGGGCCACCCGGAGACCGCCGCGACGGTGGGCCTGTGCTCGGCCGCCTGGGCCCTGGCCCTGCTGCGCGAGGACCGGCGGGCGGGAACCTGGGCCCTGGCCGGCCTCGCGGTGGCCCTCCTGCTCGCCGCGGCCGGCCTCCTTCCCTTCCTCGAGTACCTGCGCCACTCGGGCGCGCTGATCGCCCGGACCGACGCTCCCCGCAGCCCGCTCGACCTCCTCGGTCTGGGGATCGCGGTGGTCGGCCTGGGGGTGCTCCTGCGCTGCCGCCAGACCGCCTTCGCGGGCGAGCCCGGGGGCTTTCCGTGGCGATTCCTGCCCGGGGCGCTGGCCCTGGGCCTGGCCCTCGGCGCGGCGGCCTGGCTGGCGTTCGACGGCGACGTCTCGATCCCCTTCCGGTTGCTCCTGTGGCCCGACGCCCATGGCCGGCCGGGATCGGGAGGGGGATACCTGGGAGCCGGCAACCACCTTGAGGCCGCCATCGCCTGGGTTCCGCTCCCGGTCCTGCTGCTCGCCATGGCCGCGGCCCTGTCCCCCTCCGGCCCCCTCCGCCGACGCGGTCTGGTGGGCGGCCTCGCCATCCTCGCCCTGCTGCTGGTCCTGCGGGTCCCCGGACCGGTCGACCTCTACCGCCTCCTCCCCTGGATCGGCCTGGGCGATCCCTCCCGCCTGGCCCCCGCGGCCGCCCTGATGCTCGGCCTCCTGGCCGGCGAGGCCCTGCAGTCGGCCACGCCGGCCCGCCGCCTGGCCGCGGCCGCGATCGGCGCGGCCCTGGCGACGGTGGCCCTCCTCCACCCCGCCCCGATCCTCCCTCCACCGCTGCCCGGCCCGCCCCCCCCCGCGGAGCTCCTGGGCTTCGCCCACACCCCCGTCCCTCGCCTCCACACCGGCCTGGCCCGGCTCGAGGGCTGGGCCGCGGCCGAGCTCGAGCTGGACGCCGTGCACCTGCGGGTCGAGGAGCTCGACGAGCGGGGTCGGCCCCGGGCCGAAGGCGCCGTCGAGATCCCCGCCGAGCTGGCTCCCGAGCCCTGGAGCCCGGCCGGCCGCGCGGCGCCGCCGGGCGCGCTCCACTTCCGGGTCTCGCACCTCGACGCCGGCCGGCTCGCGCCGGGCTGCTGGCGCTTCTCGGCCGTCCTGTTGCGGGACGAGCCCGACGGCTCCCGGCGCCGGCTGGGGATCTACGAGGCGGGCACCTCCCTCGTGGATCGGAGACCCTGGCCGGGCTTCGCCGGCTGGGCGGTGGCGCTCCTCTGCCTCGCGCTGCTGCTGCGCCCCCCCGGACCCGCGCGGGCGTGGCTCCTGGGTCTGACCCTGGTCCAGGCCCTGCTCTTCATGGAGGGGCAGAATCCCGCCATCCCCCGCGAGCGGGTCTTCCCTCCCACCCGGACCACCGAGCTCCTCGCCGCCGAGCTGGGCGACGGCCGCTTCCTGGCCGAGCCCGGCGTCCTGCCCGCCAACACCGGCCTGGTGCACCACCTCGCGTGCGCCGACGGCTACGACGGCCTGGACGTGGCCGACTTCAACGGATACCGGCCCCACGCCCTGCGGCCGGGCCAGCACGCGCTGCTCGGGTGGAACGCGCGCGGGATGGACCTCGACTCCGCCGCCTTCCGCCTGCTGGGGGTCGCCGCCCTGGCGCTGCGCGCCCCCCTCGAGCACCGGGACTGGGAGCGGATCGCCGGCCCCGATCCCGAGGCACCGCGACCCGCCGAGGTGCACCTGCACCGCGCCCGGCGCCCGCTGCCGCGCGCCTTCTGCGTGCCGGAGATCGTCGAGCAGGCCGCGGTCCTGGCCGAGCCGGCCGCCTTCGATCCCGAGCGCCAGGCCTTCCTGGAGGAGGGCGATCCGTGGCGACCGAGCGCTCCCTTCGGCGAGGCCGAGGTGTTCGAGGTCGAGCGCGAGAACGGCCGCCTGTTCCTGCGCGCGAGGCTCGACGGCGACGGTCTCCTGGTGATGACCGACCAGCACTTCCCCGGCTGGATCGCGCGGGTGGACGGGGAGCGGGCGCGCCTCCTGAAGGCCGACGGGATCTTCCGCGGCCTTCCCCTCGAAGCCGGGGAGCACGAGGTGGAGCTCTCCTTTGAGCCGGCGAGCTGGCGCGTGGGGAAGTGGATCTCGCTGGCGGGCCTGCTGCTCGTCGCTGGGCTCCTCGCATTGCGGCGCTGAGCGCGCGCCGCGCCCTTCCGCGGTCCGCCATGGCGTGGAACAATCCGCGCATGGAATCCAAGCTGGAGCGCGAGCTCATCTTCCGCGAGATCCTGGAGCAGCCCGACATCGCCAGGCGGCGCGCGCAGGCGCCCCCGCCCCCCTGGCCCGAGGCGGGCGGGCGCACCCTGATCTGCGGCTGCGGCGACTCCCTGTGCGCGGCCGAGCTGTGCGCGGGGCTCTTCCCCGATCTCGGGCTGGAGGCCCTGCCCGCCACCGCGGCCGGACTCGAGGCCGAGGAGCTGGGGCCCGACGACGCGCTGATCGCCATCAGCGCCTCGGGCCGGACTCCGCGGGTCATCGAGGCCGCCGGGCGCGCGCGTGGGCAGGGCGCCACCGCCGTCGCGGTGACCGACGATCCGGAATCGCCGCTGGCCCGGAGCGCCGATCGGACCTGGACCATCGACGCGTCTCCGCCCGAGGCCCTGCGCGAGACCGACTACCGGAGCTCGGAGGCCCGCGGCTACGTCGGCTACCACCACGACGTGGCCCAGACCAAGACCTTCCTGGCGGCCGTGCTCGCCATCGCCCGCGCCGCCTCGGCGGCGGGCGGGGCGCGGGGCGCCTTCGACGCGGAGGTCTGGAGCCGGCTGGGCGGCCTGATCGAGGACCTCTGCCGGCCGGAGCTCCTCGAGCCGATCCAGGAGAGCTCGGCCGAGCGGGCGCGGGCCGGACAGGCCTTCTTCCTGGCCGGCCCCCCGGCCCTGCCCCTGGCCCGCTTCGGCGCCTACAAGATGTTCGAGTTCAACCGCCCGGCGCACTTCGCGGAGGTCGAGGAGTACTGCCACACGCACTACTTCGTGACGCGTCCGGGCGACGCGGTGGTCTTCCTGCCGGGCGGGGCCGCGGGCGCGCGGCGCGCGGCCGAGATCGCGCCGGTGCTCCACGAGCTCTTCGAGGCGCGCATCGCCTTCGTCCGGACCGCGGACCTCGAGGCACCGCCGCCCGTGCCCGGCTCCCTCGACCTGGTGCTCCCCGCCGTCGAGTCGGAGCTCGAGCGCGCGATCGCCCAGGTGGTCGCGGTCGAGTGGCTCGCCTACCTCTGGGGTCGGATCGGCGCCCCGGACGTCGACACCTTCCACGCCGGCTACGACACCGAGAAGCTCGTGGGCGCGTCCATGCGCACCATTCGTTCCTCGCGGGTCACGGGCGGCGACTGACCGCGTCGGCGCGCTACCGCGCCAGCAGCCCCGAGTCCATCAGCCGCTGTCCGGCCCACTCGGGGAGGCCGGCCAGGTCCACGGGTTCGGGCTCGAGGCCCTCCAGGGCCTGGCGGGCGCGCTCCTCCTGGCCGTCGGCGAGCAGCGCGGCGGCCAGCTCCAGCCGCACCCGCGGCGTCCCCAGGGGCGCCAGAATGGTCGTCTGGGCTCGCGCCTGGCGGTAGCTGGTCGCGGCCTGTGAGAAGCGGCCGGCCTCGGCGTGCTCGCGCGCCCAGCTGAGGTGAGCCCAGCACTTCAGGGCACTGGCGAGGTGCTCGCGGCCCTCCTCTTCGAGGACGCCGGCACGGTTGAAGGCCGCCTGGGGCTCGAGCATGGCGAGCTCGGAGCGGGCGCGCGCCAGAAGGAGCCGCCCCGTCTCCGCCTGGCCGCGCAGCAGCGCCGTGGCGCCGAGCCACTCCAGCCAGTCGAGGTCCAGGCGACCGGCCTCGTCCAGCCGGGCAGCGTGGGCCAGGGCCTCGTCGGTGCGGTCTCGCGAGGTCTCGAGGGAGATCAGGTTCTGCAGGGCCTTGGGGTGATCGGGGTCGAGCTCGAGCACGCGGCTCCAGCGCGCGTGGGCGGCGACCGTCTCACCCTCCTCCTGCTCGAGCTGGCCCAGGCGGAGCAGCGCCTCCACCCGGTGCGGGAAGAGCTCGAGCACCCGCCTCCAGAACGCGTGCGTTAGCTCCCGGTCTCCCTCCGGATCGGGGAGCCGGGCGAGCGCCTGCTCGAGCCGGGCCAGCTGTCCCAGCACCTGCGCGGAGTCGGGGCAGGTCTCGAAGGCGGCGGCGGCCTCGCTGCGGGCGTTCCTCAGGGCCGTCCTCCGGCGCTCCTCGAGGAGCTCGGCGGCGTAGCCCATGCCCTGCATCCTCTCGATGGCCTCCGAGCCGGCGGCCAGGGCCTCGAAGGACCGCGTCAGGGCGAGGCCGTGTCGCGTAAGGTCCCAGGCCCGGACGACGTCGGTGGCGAGCAGCGCCAGCAGGCCCAGGGGAACGAGGCGCTGGGAAGGCCTGCGCTTGCTCGAGGTGTCGGCCAGCAGGGCGCCGAAGAGGGCGCAGGCGGCCGTGGCCGCGGCGGGATTGAAGGTGAGGGGCGCGCGCAGGAGACCGTTGGCCAGGATCGCGAGGGAGGCCGCACCGAAGGCCGCCCGCCGTCGGTTGATGCCCCCGAGCGCCTGGTAGGAGGTGGCCGCGACGAGCGCCAGGAACAGGGCCCAGAGGGAGCCGCCGAGGAAGCCGCCCTCGGCCAGGCCCTGGAGCAGGTCGTTGTGCGCGTGCTCCACCTCGATCTCCTGCTCGAGGCGGCGCTGGTGGGTGGAGAGCTCGATCTCGGCCGGATCGCGATAGGGCGGGAAGGCGGCCTGGAACTGGCCCGGACCGAAGCCGAAGAGCGGCCGCTCGGGGAGCAGCAGAGCCACCCGCCACCAGATGCGCGCTCTCACCTCGGCGCCGCCCAGGGAGCCGGAGGGCGCGGGCGGCGCCTCGACGTTGGGGCCGGCGGATTCCGGGGTCGACGGGGCGGATGGTGCGAAGAGCCAGCCGGCGACCGCGGCGACGAGCGCCAGGCCCAGTGCGGTGGACACGCGCAGGATCCGGCGGCGGCCGGGGCCCAGGAGGATCCGGGCCGGCAGGCAGGAGATGCCCAGGGCGGCGAAGAGCGCCAGGAGGCCCGCGATCACGGGCGCGTTCCCGGCGAAGGCGGCGTAGAGGCCCAGCGCGCTCGCGCCGATCCACTGCCAGCGGCCGCGCACGGTGAAGAGCAGCCATCCGCCCAGGACCGCGCCGGGCAGGGCCGCCTCGGAGACCGAGCCCGTGTTTCCCAGGGCTCCGGCGGAGGAGGAGAAGGCGATCCCGCCCAGCGACAGCAGGAGCGAGAGCAGGACCAGCCCCCTCTCGAGGGCCTGGCGCCCCACGGCTCCCAGCCCGGCCGCGGAGAGGAAGAGGGCCAGGCAGGTCGTGGCGAGGAGCAGGTGGCGGCTGGCCCCCAGGGTGTCGCTCGGGGGGTGGATCTCGCGGCTCAGGAAGGCCAGGGCGAGGATCGCGAGGAGGACGCCCAGGCCGCGCGCCCGGGGGATGTGGGGGGAGAGGGCTGCGAGCAGGGCGGCCGGAAGGGCCAGGATCAGGGCGACTCCGGTGCCCGTCAGCTCCGGGCTCAGGTCTCCGCGCAGAACCGAGACGGGGCCCGGGATGGCCAGGACCAGGGCCGGCAGGAGGAGCAGGACCGCGTGCAGTCGATCCCGGGCGGGGCTGCGCGGCGCCTCGGCGGAGGTCGGGGGAGCGGGGCTCATGGGGCGGCCTCGGGGCGGCGTGGGGCTGGCGGGGGCGTCCTTCTCGAGCTGGACCGCAACCGCCGGCGGTCCCGCGCGTCCCCCCCCGGGCGGGCGGCGGGCTGGGGACGGTCGGGGGGGTGGTCGGCGCCCGCGACCGCGTGCGCCGCGGCCGGCTGCGCCGGAGCACGCCTCGCCTCCCCTTTCAGGTCGCGGCCTCCACCGCGGTGCCCGCGATCGCGTCCACGAAGGCCTCCGGCTCGAAGGCCTCCATGAGCTCCAGCGCCTCGCCCGTCCCGATGTAACGCACGGGCAGACCCAGGGCGTCCTTGATCCCGAAGACCGCGCCTCCGCGGGCCGTTCCGTCGAGCTTGGCCACCACCAGCCCGGTGAGGCTCACCGTCGCCGTGAACTCCCGCGCCTGCGCGATGGCGTTCTGACCGTTGGTGCCGTCCATCACCAGCCAGGCCTCGTGGGGAGCGCCGGGGAGCCGCTTGGCCACCACCCGCTGGACCTTGCGCAGCTCCGCCATGAGGTCCTTCTCGGTGTGCAGGCGCCCGGCGGTGTCGAGCAGCACCACGTCGATGCCGCGGGCGATGGCGGCGTCCACCGCGTCCCAGGCGACCGCGGCCGGATCGGCGCCGTCCGCGCCGAGCACGATGTCGGCGCCGCTGCGCTCGGCCCAGATCGAGAGCTGCTCCTGGGCCGCGGCGCGGAAGGTGTCGCAGGCGCCCAGGAGGACCTTCAGGCCCTGGCTCTGGAAGCGGTGCCCCAGCTTGGCGATGGAGGTGGTCTTGCCCGAGCCGTTGACCCCCACGACCAGGATCACGCAGGGCCGCCCCTGGCCGATCTCCAGCTCGCCGCCCTCCTGGTCGAGCCGCTGCAGGAGCATCCGGCGAAGCTCCCGGCGCACGTCCTCCTCGCCTCGGAGCTCGCCGCGCCGGTGCAGGCGCGCCAGCTCGGCCGTGACCTCGCCGGCCACCGGCCCCAGGTCGCAGGTGTAGAGCGTCTCCTCCAGCTCGTCGAGCAGCTCCTGGTCGATGGGTCGCCCGCCCCGGAAGAGACCCGAGATGCGGTCGGAGAGGACCGCGCGGGTGCGCTGCAGCCGCTGCTTGAGTCGATTGAAGAGCCCCACCGATCAGCTCTCCAGCTCGCCGGCCGCCTCCGCCTGCTGGGGGTCGACGTGGCGCGACTTGATCTTGTCCAGGATGCCGTTGATGAAGGCGCCCGAGTTCTGGGTCGAGTAGCGCTTGCCCAGCTCGATGGCCTCGTTGATGGCCACCTTGGGGGGGATGTCCTTGCAGTACAGCAGCTCGTAGGCCGCGATGCGCAGGACGTTGCGGTCGATGACCGCCATGCGCGAGATGTCCCAGTTCTGCGCGACCGCCTGGATGATCTCGTCGATGTGGCTCCGCTCGCCCCAGGCGCCCTCGATCAGGCGCAGCGCGAAGCTGCGGGCCTCGCGGTCGGTCTCCTCGCCGCGGACGAAGCCCTTCGCCTCGGCCAGGTGCTCCTGGCCGCGCAGGTCGACCTGATACAGGAACTGCAGGGCCATCTCGCGGCCCCGGGTGCGCTTCTTCATCGTGCGGTCTCCCGGTCGCCCTCGGCGCCGGCCTCGCGCAGGGCCGCCAGGACCCGAACCGCGGCCGCCGCCACCTCCCGGCCCTTGTCCTCCCGGCCACCGGCCTCCACCGAGAGGGCCCGGGAGCGGGCCTGCTCCAGGGTGTTGCACGTCAGCACCCCGAAGAGCACCGGCTTGTCCACCTCCAGCGACACCCGCAGGATCCCCTGCGAGACCGCGTGGGCGATGTACACGTCGTGAGGCGTCTCGCCCCGGAGCACCAGCCCCAGGCACAGGACCGCGTCCACGTCGCCGCGGCGCGCCATCCGCCGCGCGACCAGCGGCAGCTCGAAGGAGCCCGGCACCCACACCTCGATCAGGTCGTCCGGCGCGAGCCCGCTGCGCAGGAACTCGGCCCGGGCCGACTCGAGCATGGCCCCGGTCAGGTCGCGGTGGAAGCTGGAGACGACCGCGCCGATGCGTGTGCCCGGCGGGAGCTCCAGCGAGTCGTCCGTACGGGTCGGGTCGAGGGCCATGGCAGGGGGTGCAAAGAGCGTCGTGTTTGGGTTTCGGGGCCTCGGGCTCGAGGGAGCGCGACAGTCTACGGGCCCGCGCGCGGGGGGTAAACAGGCATTCCCCGCAGGTGCCATCCCTCGATGTCCCAGAACCTCGCGCCCGAGGCCGGGCGGCGCCTCGTGGGGCCTGGCGGGAGGCCGACGGGATTCCTGCCCCCACGAACGATTGCTGTGAGCGCACGGCCGCGACCGACGCAACGTCAGATGAGAGCGGTCTACTCGGCCGGCCCGCTTCGCGGGCGCGGCCTCGTTGACTCCTCACGGGAAGCCCGCGGCAAACCTGCCCCCACGAGCGTTCATTGAAACCGTCAGGGAACCGGACACAGCAACGGCAGGCCGGACGGTTCGCCGATTGTCTACGCCACATGCTCGGCGCGCGCGGCGCGCGCCTCGCGTGGCGTTACGGCGCCACTCGGCGCCGGCGCCGCCAGTAGGCGGCGCGTCATGCACGCGCCCAGGGCGAGGGCCGATGGTGGACGCGCGGCAAGCTTGCCGCGCCGGCGCACAGTTGCGCCGTTTTGCCACGGGAGGCGCGCCTCCGGCGCGCCGACTATGTGGCGAGA
>CAZTTG010000060.1:0-33457 GCA_964615935.1 uncultured Planctomycetaceae bacterium
AAGATCACCCGCGTGGAGTAGAACTCCTCACCCGGCTGGCCCCCGAAGTCGGCCAGGGCCCCGTGGTTGGGATCGATGATCAGCCGCCCCTCGAAGGGGGTGATCGGCGGGTTCCCCACCCCGATGCGCACCGTGTTCAGGTTGACCGTGGTCTCGTCGACCAGGTCGTCGAAGCGCAGCACCAGGCAGGCGTTGCGCGGCACCGCCGTGAAGGGAGGCAGCTCGCCCGGATCCAGGCTCTTCTCCAGGATCGGCTGGAGCTGCATCTTCGACTCGAAGAGCAGCTTCCAGAACCGGTTCATGTTGGTCCCGTACTTCGGGGCCAGCGCCGGGCTCGGCAGCGGGTCGTCCTTGTCGGCCAGGATCACCAGTTGCTCCTTGGCCGTGGCCGCGTTGCGGATCAACGCGTAGTCCACCAGGTCGGTGCGGATGTCGTCCCCGATCACGAAGTCCTCGAAGACCGGCAGGGAGGAGTCGTACAGCTCCACATCCCCGGTCTGCGCGTCGATGTAGCCGTCGTAGATGTCGACCAGGCGGCCCCAGAAGGCCTCGGCGATCCGGATCTCGGTCGCCCGACCGCTCTTGTTCGCATCGACGATGAACCAGCCCTGGCCGCCGGGGCCTCCCAGCATGGCTTCACCGGTGTTGCCGGAGCTTCCGGGCACTCCTCCACCGGTATTGCAGCCGGCGAGGAGCAGGAGGGCGGCGCCGAGGGAGAGGGCGCTCTTGAAGGGAACGGGCCGGTGCTTCATCGGGACCTCCGCTGCTCGATCGTATTGGCCGGACCGGGGTAGGTGAGCCCCGGTCGCGAGGCTGAAGCTCCGCCCGGTACCCGCCGATTCGCGCGCCGGTGCAGCGGGATCGGACGGGGATCGGGTGCGGAACCCAGGCACCCATCCTACATCAAAGACTGTACCGCGGATTCCACGTCCCCGACGGGTCCTCGACTGCGCCGAGAACCGGCATCAAATCCTCGGTTGCGGGAGCCCATACGCCCGAGCGTTAGCGCACGGTTCTTGTATTGTATCGCTCCCGCCAGCTCCGACTCTCGGCGTCCCAGGCGCGGGACTCTCCCTCCGGATAGGGGAAGCGGCTCATGGCGCGGAAGGGCAGGGGCTCCACCGTGTCGGGGGTGGTGGTGTAGAGGTCCATGTCCTTGCACCAGGCGTTGGAGACCAGCGCGAAGCTGCGCGTCCACCCCTCGGCGAGCGGCGGCAGGCTCGCAGCGTCGAAGCGAAGCGCGATCTCGTCCCCCGTGCCCAGGATCGCGTAGCGATCGTCGAAGTCCGCCAGCAGCTCCTCCACGGGCCCGTAGCGCGTGTAGTCCCCCCGCGGCGTCTTCAGCGAGGAGCTGGGCTCGATGATGTCGTAGGTGTAGATGCGCGGGTGCTCGCCGTCGGGGGAGTACTCCTGGGGGAAGCCCAGCCGGCGCAGCTCGGCTCCGATCATCGGCGCCGTGCGCACGCGGAGCTCTTCGTCGCCGAGGTCGGCGGCCAGGAACACGCGGTCGTAGTAGATCTCGAGGTTGGTGGTGATGCGCAGGCGGCAGTCGCCCGGCCGCAGTTCGCCGGAGAGGTCGATGGCCACCGTGCGACCCATGCCGCCGGGCGTGCCGGCGTCGGGCACGACGGTCTCCCAGCCGCCGGCGCCGTCCGGACGCTCGACCCGCATGGGCTCCCAGCCGACGCTCGCCTGGCCGGCGGCGAAGATGGTCTGGGAGTAGGGGTACTCGATGCTGCAGGTGACGAAGAGGAAGACGCGCCCGGCGGAGGTCAGGGCCTCGGGGAGGGCGCCGAAGTCCAGCTCCAGGGTGTGGGGCTCGCAGAAGCCCGTGAAGCGGGTGTCGAGCGCCGGGTGATAGGGATAGACGCGGTCCACCTCGGTCAAGGCTTCGACATTCACCTCTCCACGCGGTCCCTCGGCGCGTTGCGGGAAGGAGCGCTCCCCGACGACCAGGAGGTCGTGAGTGGGCGGCGGACCGGTCACGGCCAGGCGCTCGTCGGGGATGACCTCGAGGCCCTCGGGGTGGTCGATCACCTGGAGCTCGAGGCGGTCGACGTAGGCCACCTCCTCCATGGGCTCGCACAGGCGCAGCTCGAAGACCTCATTCCGAGCTGCGAGCTGATCCGGGCCCATGCCGACCAGCTCTCGCTCCTGCGGCTGGGAGCACTCGCCCGGAGCGACGTAGTATCCCAGCCCGCCCACGCCGGCGAAATCGCCGATGAAGCCGAAGCGCTGGCCGTTCCAGGCGAAGAGCACCGGACAACTCGAGATGCGGCGCTCGGTCTCGCTGATTCGGTGATGGGTGTTCGCGACGAGCTCGTGCTCGGCCTGGGTGACCCCGTCCGGCCAGGTGAAGGCCAGGTAGTCGACGCGGTCGGCTCCGTCCAGTCCGAAGACGAGGGGGCGCAGCGACTGGCTGAGGCCCCCGAAGAGGCCGCTGTGGATCAGCGCCTGGCCGTGCAGGCCCGCGCGCACCTCGACGCGCGTGCCGTAGGCGCTGGTGGAGCTGCGCATGCTCTTCTCGGCGCCGCGCGAGCCGGTGGGGGTGATCGCCATCCAGCTCGGCGGCGGCTCCTGGTGCATGGGCACCAGCTCCACGAGCCCGTCGGGCGGTCCGCCGACGCGCAGGACGTCGGGCAGGCCGTCGCCGGTGAGATCGACGACCTCGACAGCCCCCGTCCTCGCCTCGGGCAGGGCCGGGTAGGCGTCGGGCAGGAGCTTGAATCGACCGCGGCCGTCGTTGAGCAGGAGGTGGCCCCCGCTGCCGAAGACCGCGACGTCCAGGTCGCCATCGAGATCCACGTCGGCCACTCGGGAATGCCACGGCTCGTCGTGGGTGGCCAGAGCGGCCGCGCACTCGTCGAACTGTGGGCTGGGGACGAGCCCGCATACCCCCTGGGCCAGGAGCAGCCGGCCCGGGAAACTCGGAGCCGGCGGCAGGAGGAGGTCCGGCCTCCCGTCGCCGTCGAAGTCCTGCAGGACACCCCCGGCATATCCCAGCAAGCGCTCCTCGGTCGGGCTGACCTCGCGGTAGCGGCCCAGTCGCTCGTTCAGGAAGAACTGAACCTCCGACGGGACTCCGAGGTTGAAGACCACCAGGTCCAGGTCCCGATCCTGGTCCAGATCGGCGAAGGCCGCCGACATGCTGGGCGCTCTCGCGCAGGCGACCGCATTCCCGGCGGCGATGTCGGTGAAGGTCCCGTCGCCGTTGTTGTTCCACAAGCGGTTGGCCTCCCCGTTGCAGACGTAGATGTCCAGGTCGCCGTCGTGGTCGCCATCCAGGAAGATCGCGCTCGTGCTGTCTCCGTCACCACCGCCGGTGCCGGTGGCGTCAGTGACGTCCTCGAAGCTCCCATGGCCGCGACCGCGGAGCAAGTAGTCGCGGCCGTAGCGAACGACGAAGAGGTCCACCTTCCCGTCGTTGTCGTAGTCGCCGAATGCGCAGTAGGCCGGGTCCCGCACGCCTGCCAGGTCCGAGGCGACCCCGGCCTCGACCCACTCGCCTCCATCCGTGGAGAGGAGCAACATCAGACCCCGAGATCCGTCTGCCGCCTCGCGGGTGGTCAGGATGTCCAGGCGCCCGTCGCCATTCGCGTCGGCCAGGGCCAGGGCCCACGCTCCGGCAGCGCCCCGGTACAGGATCCGCGGCTCCCCGGCGGAGAGCTCGCCGCCGATCACGGGCTCCGGAATCGCCGACAGCGGCAGCACCTCCGCCAGCGGGCCCATCATCCCGTACTGCGGCAGCTCCAGGGCGTCCGGCAGGGGGCCCTCCCGGGCCCGCTCGAAGCGCGCCTTGTGCTCGAGGGCGTCGTCCCTTCGCCCCTCCTGCATGGCGATCTTCATGAGCTGGTAGTGCGCGCTCGCCAGGGTGGGCATCTCCTGCGCCGCCCGCTCCATGGCGGCCCTCGCGGGCAGATCGCAGTGCACCTGCGAGCGGCCCAGCAGGTACCACGCGAAGCCGTCGTGCGGCCGCAGCCCGGTGAGGCGCTCGAGCAGCGGCAGGGCCGCCTCGGGATGGCCTACCTGCTGGTGGAGGATCGAGAGGAAGTAGAGGGCGCGCTCGCTGTCGGGCTCGCGCTCCAGCACCTGGCCCAGGAGCTCCTGCGCGCGGTCGAAGTCCCCGTCGCCGGCGCGGTTGAAGAGCGCGATCGCGCAGTCGATGCGCGCCTCCAGCGAGTCGGGCTCCAGCTCCAGCGCCTCCTCGAAGGCCTCGGCCGCGGAGCCGTACTGGTAGCGCCCCATCAGGGCCACGCCCCGGTTGATCGCCTGCACGAATGGATCGGAGAGGCGCCAGGCGTGGGGCTCGGCTTCGGGGCGAGCCTCCTTCCCGTCGCCGCAGCCCGGCGCGAGGGAGAAGAGGGCGGCCGCGGCCAGGGCCCCGACCAGGGCCCGCCGCATCGATCTGCGGGATTCCATGGGCGTACCTCAGCCCTTCGCGGGCTGCTCGGTGGCGGAGAGCTCGGTCCTCTCCCCCTCGGGGTTGGGCTGCGAGTGGATGGCGGCCTTCTGGAGCTTCCTCCAGCCCATGTAGATCGCCCCCGACTGCCCATTGATGGAGACCACGTCTCCCTTGCGGATGCGGTGGGTGACCTCTCCCCCCTTGCCCAGCAGGGCCGCCGCGTGAGCGCGGACGTTCACCCGCAAACCGCCGGCGGCGAAGACGGCGTAGAAGGGCTTGTCGTCGATGGCGTTGATGGCCACCGCCGCGTGGGAGGAGGAGCCGCCCTTGGCCGTGAGCAGGCCATCGGCCGACAGGATGAGGGGGATCTCCTCGGGAGTGGGGTTCTCCAGGATCAGCAGGACCCCGTCGATGTCCTCTCGATCGCCGAAGTCGCTGGCCAGTAGCTCGTCCACGTCGGCCTGGTCGAAGGCCGCCAGCCCGCGGAAGCCGCCGCCGCGGATGCCGATGCCGCGCGAGTCCTTCTCGCCCGGCGACTCGAAGGAGCTGCCCACCTGCTCGACGGAGGTCTCCGCCATGCGCGACTGCAGGACGCTCAGGACCCCGCGCTCCACGGTGAACTCCAGCTCCTGGTCGGTGCCGCAGAAGCGGCGCAGCCGCTCGTCGGCGTGGTCCAGGTGCCGCTTCAGCATGGGCAGCAGCGCGTCCAGCTTCTCCATGGACTCGAAGGAGGGCGCGATGGTCAGCCCGCCCACCAGGTCGTCGCCCACGGCCGAGAACTTGTAGTCGCCGGTGAGCTTGCGATCGCCCCACTCGCTGGTGATGGTGCGAGGAATGACACCGGTGAGCGAGGCCGTGGTCTCGTCCATGCCCTCGCCGATGCGGTCGCTCCGGCGGTTGCCCATGGCCATCTGCTGCACCACCACCGCCGTCTTCCAGGAGTGGCGGATGCCCTTGATCTCCCGATAGGCGGTGGCCTGCTCCGTGTCCCACGAGTCGAAGACCGCCTGGACCGTGTTGTGGAGCTGCACGATGGGCTCCCTCAGGAGCCTCTCCAGCTCCTCGCCGAAGCCCTTCTCGGCCAGGATGACCTTGAAGTCCTCGGTGACCTCCTTCATGGCCTTCCAGGGGAGGTCGTACTTGTAGAGCACTCCGTAGCGGGCCTTGGCCTGCTCCACCAGGTCGAAGTCCTCGAGCTTCAACCCCCACACCGCGCTGGAGTAGGAGGTGAGGAAGCGGCGGTAGGAGTCGTAGGCGCACCAGGGATCGTCCTCCGCCAGGGCCCCGGCCACCTGGTCGTTGATCCCCACGAAGACCACCGTGGTGAGCATCCCCGGCATCGAGAAGGCCGAGCCGCTGCGAACCGCCAGGAGCAGCGGGTGCTGGGCGTCGCCCAGGCGCCGGGGCCGAGCCTCGTGGCGGAAGATGTCCTCCTCCAGGATGCGCAGGTGGGCCGCGACCTCCGTCTCCAGGCGGGGTCGATCGCTCTTGTGGAGGCCGGAGCGGGGAATGTCGGTGGGGAGGACGAAGCCGTCCCGGGTGGGCACGCCCAGATTGCTGATGTAGAGCAGCCCGCTGCCCTTGCCGCCGTAGCGCTCCCTCAGGTTGGGGACCGTGTCGCGCAGGTTGATCCGCCGATCGATCTCGTCGACGTGGGAGATGTGCGCGATGTCGAAGATCGTCGCATCCACCGAGGCGGCCAGGTCGCCGCCCAGCCTCTGCGAGTTGTCCGGGACCTGGGTCTGGATGTAGGTGAGGGCCATGTCGGCGAAGTGCACGATGCTGTTCAGGTCGTGCATGTAGCGCTGGAAGTTGCCCAGCACCGCGCGCAGCTCCTCGGGGTCGAGCCCCAGCCGCCTCCCCATCGCCTCGTAGGCCACGCTGACCCGGTGGAAGAGCTTGTGGTAGCCCCTCTGGATGCTCTCCAGCACGTTCAGCAGTTCACCGTAGGTGCGCTCGGGGGAGATCAGCATGCCCGCCAGGTCGCACAGCTCCTGCGACTGCAGGCCGCTGTGCTCCAGGTTCCAGGCGCACTTGTGGATGATCTCCAGGCACACGGGGAGCTGCACCCCGCTCTCGCTGAAGTCGGTGACGACGTGCCGGAGGGCCAGGAAGCCCATCTCCTCCAGCAGGCAGTCCAGCTGGTACAGCAGGTACCGCTGCTCGGTGAAGCCGCCGCGGCGGATGGTGGCCTCGATGTCGTTCCGCAGCCCGTGGATCCGGCAGAAGACCTGGAAGTCCTCGCCCCGCTCGTGGATGGACAGCACCGACTCCAGGGAGCGGAAGAGCTCCATCTGGTGGAGCTCCCGCAGGGCTCCACCCAGGCCCACCACGGCCTCGCGGGCCTCGCGCTCGGCCGCCGCCGCGTCGAAGCCGGGCTCCTCCGGGCTGGGCGACTGCAGCCCCCGCAGGCGGCCGGCGAAGGAGGCCTCGGGATCCATCGGCGGAGAGGCGCCCTCGGCCTTGCGGATCAGGATCCGCAGGTGGTGCTGGTAGACCCAGCGGTTCTGGGCCCGGATGCCCTTGCTGACCAGCGCCTCGAGCTCGTCCTGGAGGCTGTTCCCGAACTCGCAGCGCATCAGCTCCTCGGTGTAGCCGTCCTGCCACTCCCGGATGCGGCCCACGATCTGCGAGCTGCCCAGGAGCTTCTCGAGGTCCTCCACGATCTGCTTCACGATCTTGCACGGCGTCTCGAGCCCGCGCGCCTCCTCGTCGGCCGACGAGAGCTGCTCGTGCCCCAGCGCCGCGAGGGCGTCGGCCTTGCCGGTCTCGAGGTATTCCCGGTAGGCCTGCGCCAGCAGCAGCGTGCCCTTGCCCAGGGCGTGGTGGGTGCTCCGGCGGAGCTCGTTGGTGATGGCGCTGCCGCGCACGTGGACCTCGGCCAGATCGATGGTGTCGTTCCACAGCTCGTCGATGAGGCTCGGTCGCAGGATGAGGGTCGAGATGTTGCGCACCAGGATGCGCAGCGGCAGGCGCAGCTTCCCGGCGAAGGAGCCGTTGAGGATCTGGACCAGCTGGGTCCTGAGGTTGCGCACCTCGGGCTGCAGGTTCTTGGCCCCCAGGAAGACCCCCGAGGAGAGGTTGCACAGCTTGGCCACCAGGAAGCGCAGGTAGTAGATCACCTCCTCGCAGTTGGGGGACTGGTTGAGGGTCTTGAGCAGGGAGGCCATGTCCCGGATCCGATCGATGCGGATCTCGGGCAGCCCCTCGGCATTGAGCTCGGCGACCTCGCGCTCGACGTCGACCACCTCCCCGGAATGGCCGGTCAAGCCGGTGAGCAGCTCGTCGGTGAAGATGGTCCCCGGCGGGTACTTGCGGACGCAGGCGGTCTCGACGCCGTCCGGGCGCACGACGTGGAGCACCAGCGTCTCGGCGGCGACGTAGGGGACCACCAGGAGATCGGCGCCGCGAAAGAGACGGTGATTGACGATCTCGAAGTGCTTGAGCCGAGCCGTGAGGCCGGCCTTGATCTGTACGTACTGGCGCAGCGCATCGAGCCGCCCGTCGGTCCGGGCCTCGGGGCCGTAGACCGCGTACAGCGCGCGGTCGAGCTCGAGCAGTTGCTCCTGCTCCGGCGGGGTGAGCGGGTGGGGGATGCCCGGCTGGGCCTCCCCGGAGGCCTTGGCGGGCGGGCCCGCGGGGGTCAGCGTGGCCGCCGGCGCGGCGGCCTCGGGCGGTCCGGCCGCGGCCGACTCCGGGGAGGGCTCGGCCGCCGGGGCCCGGGGGGCCAGGGTGGGATCGCCGACCTCGTAGACGCCGGTGATGCGCCGCAGCTCGCCGTAGAGCGTGTCCCCCCTCGACTCCAGGATCCGGTTCACCTCCCGCAGGGCGCGCACGTAGTCCTCGAAGGAGCTCCCCTCGATGGGGGCGGCGTGCTCGGCGGCCAGGCGCTCGATGATGGCCAGCATCTCCTCGCGCAGGAGCTCGTACAGCTCCTTGCCCCGCACCTGGGCGGTGGCCCGGGCCAGGGCCAGGGACACCGACAGGATGGCGTTCATCCCCAGGTTCTGCTTGCGCTGGGCGACGTGGGTGGCCTCCTCCGGCGTGGCGCTGGCCTCGAGCTTGGCGCGGCGCTGGGCGGTGCGCAGCTCGAGCTGGAGCAGGTCCCGATCGGCTGCCCGCAGGGAGTGGGCCGCCACGTTGCGCCCCTCGAAGAAGGGCGCGATCACCTGACGGACGTTGTCCACCGCGTTCAGGCAGCCCTTGCCTCCGTAGCGCTGGGACCGGGTGTACAGGGAGGCGAGAGCCTCGTCGCCGGTGGAGGCGACCCGCGCCGGGGTGACGTCCGGCTTGAAGGCGAAGACGCCCGGCTCGATCTCGCGGAAGAGGCCGGAGTGCCGGCTGAGCACCTCACGGTGCTCGGATTGCTCCAGGAATGCATCGACCAGGTGCACCGCCTCGCCCGTGCCGGCCGAGGTGCCCAGCGGCGTGGCTCCCCGGGAGCTCAGGGAGACGCCCGCGTCCGGAAGGGCCACCTCCACCTCGACTCCCACGGTGGGGATCCCGGCGTTGGTGGGCTCCTCGCGGGCGGCCACCCGGCGCACCATGGCCTTGCGGTCCTCGGCGCGGTCCTCGTGGGGCTCGGCCTCGGCGATGCTCTCCATCAACGTGGTCACCGTCTGGTACTTGACCAGGCGCTCGGTGTTCGAGCCGCCGCCGGCCTTCAGGCCCAGGGCGTTGGCCGCCAGGGCGATGTGGGCCTCCATGTCGTCGTTGGGGCTCTTGGAGCGGTGGGACACCACCAGCTCGTTGCCCTTACCCAGGCCCACCAGCATCGCGAGCAGGGTCTCCTCCAGGGTGCCGATCTGGTTGGCCTTGATCAGCACGGTGTTGATCAGCGAGTGCTCGGCGGCCTCCTCGATGGTGCGGTCATTGGTGGTGACCAGGTCGTCCCCGATGATCAGCATCTTGTCGCCCAGCTCCGCCATGAGCAGCTTCCAGCCCTCGTGGTCGAACTCCGAGAAGCCGTCCTCGATGGAGAGGATGGGGATGTCGTACTCCCGGATGGCCTTCCGGTAGACGTCCAGCACCCCGTCCCGATCGAGGACCAGCTTGGTCTTGTCCCTCCAGAAGAGGTACATGCCCACGCTGTCGGGGACCCCGAACTCCTCCCGGTAGGCGATCTCCAGCTCGCTCATGGCCGGGTCTAGGGCCAGGGCCACGTCCGCGCCCGGCCGGTAGCCGCACTCCTGAATGGCCTGCTTCATCATGGCCCACAGCCGGATCTCCGGCAGCGGGTATCCGCCCCGGTCGATGTAGGGCGCCAGCCCGCCCTCCAGACCGATGCCCATGACGCGGCAGCCCTCCTCCTTCTCGATGATCTCCTTCAGGCGGTTCTGGAGGCGGACGGTGATCTCCTGGGCGTCCTGGTAGTTGCTCGCCCCCAGGATCAGGAACATCGCCTCCTGCATGCTGATGTTGGACTCGGGGTACTCCTTCTCGGTGTGCCGCCCGCCCATGCCGCAGTTGCGGAACTGCCAGGGCGCGGTGACCGGACCCAGGCGCGGGTGGACAGCCTCCTGCAGGCGGCCCGCCAGCATGGTCTCCTTGGCCTCGCCGACCCTCTCCTCCCAGGCGGAGGTCTTCTCCACCGTGCTGGCGGCATCGCGGGCCTTGCGCTCCTTCTCCCGGAACTCCCGGTACTTGCCGGGGTCCGCCATCAGGAAGTCCAGCAGCCCGATCACCCCCATGCCCAGCAGGAGCCGCCCGGGGTAGATCGCCACCGGAGCGGAGAACAGGAGTCCGATGGCGAGGAGCAGGATCGCCGGGGGGAGGGCGGCCAGGGCGAGGTTGCGGCTGGCCCGCGGCCCGGCGGCGGCCACCGCCAGGTTGTAGGGGGCGTCGGGGTAGTAGTTCAGCCCCTCGCGCTTGATGCCCTTGGCCCGGCCGAAGGGGGCCAGGGCGAAGACCCGGAACAGGTAGAGAATGCGCTGCAGCCCCGGCTGTCGAAGGCTCTTCTGGACCTCCTCCAGGATCGACTCGTTCAGGGCGTTGAGCCGGGTCGCGGCGGTGAAGTGCCCGATCTCGTGGATGGCGATCCCGGTGTGGAAGCTCACGTACATCAGGATCAGGGAGACCAGGGTCTCCGGGCTGACGAAGATGAACTCCAGCACCTCGCCCCGAGACACGGAGGCCGCCGACAGGGCCAGCACGGAGGAGATGAAGGCCACGTGGAAGGACACCAGGATGTGGTTGGCGATCACCCAACCCTCCTGAAGGCCCGCGAATCGCCACGGCCGGGCCCGCGCGCCGCGGGCGGCCCGGCGAATCCGGCCCGCGTCGGCCGGCTGTCCCTCGGATTCGTTCTGCGGGGAGCTCTTCATACCGGTTATATACAGACCCCACCGGCACGGGTCCAGGAGGGTCGGCGGGGCCCCGGAGGGGCTCCCCCGGCCCTCGAGCGGACCCCGCCGCAGAACACGGGGGGCGGCGCGGCCTGCACCGGCCAGATGACCCCGAGGATCAACGATCCGCTGGGGGTCAACCACGCCGCCGGCACGGTCGTCTACTACCAGGGCTGGACCGCGACCCGGCCGGAATCGGCACCGACGTCTCCGACGCGGTGGAGGTCACCTACCAGTAGCGGACCGCCCAGCGGACGCTAGCCCGATCCGGTCCGATCCGGCGAGGGCTCGCGGAACGAGGTACCACCCGGGGGGGGCCGATCAGCCGGTCCCCCCCGGCTCTTCGATCCGCTGCTCCTCGTGGTACTCGTAGTCGGTGTTGACCGCCCACACGTCGTGGGCGGCGCCGCACATGTTCCCCAGGACCATCATGGCGGTCAGCATCGAGTGGTCCTGATTGTTGTACTTGTGCATCCCGTTGCGGCCGGCGGGGTGCAGGTTGGGGATGGGATCGATCCCCGCCCGCGCGGCCTCCAGGCACTCCCGGTAGCGGCGATCGTAGATCGGATAGGCCTTGGGGACGCGCAGCACGCAGCCGTCGATCACCTGAGCGGGAGCGACCAGCCCGAGGCGGTCGATCTCCTCGGTGGCCAGCGCCACCAGCTCCTCGTCCGGGCTGGACCACAGCTCGTCCTTCTCGAAGCAGAAGTACTCCATCCCCAGGCAGGTGCGATCCGGATCGGGGCACATGTCCGCGCTCCAGTTGCGGAAGTTCTGGATGCGGCCCACCCGGACCTCGGGGGCGTGGACGTAGATCCAGTTGTCGGGGAAGAGGTCCCGCGCCTCGACCACCAGCGCCACCAGCAGGAAGGCCCGATAGCGGAGGCCGTCGGCGCCCTCCCGGACCTCCGGCGAGGGCTGCGGCTCGAGCGCCCGCACCAGCGAGCGGATCGGCATGGTGCTGATGAAGTGCTCGCCCGCGATGCGCCGCTCTCCCTCGGGTGACCGGGCGCGCACCGCCACCACCCGGCCCTCGCGGAGCTCCACGGCGCTCACGCGGTGCTGCATCAGCACCCGCCCGCCCATTTCCTGCAGCCGGTCGCGGCAGGCCTCCCACAGCTGACCCGGTCCCAGGCGGGGGTACTGGAAGCGCTCGATCAGGCTCTTGATCCGGGTCGAGTTTCGCCGGAGGGAGATCGCGTTGAGGACCACCCGCGCCAGGGAGAGGTCCTGGATGCGCTGCGCGGCCCAATCGGCGCCCAGCTCGGTGCAGGGGATGCCCCACACCTTCTCCGTGTAGGTCTTGAAGAAGATCTCGAACAGCCGCTTCCCGAAGCGGTTCGAGACCCACTGCTCGAAGTTGTCCTGCCGGGGGCGACGGCGCAGGCGAGCCCGGACGTAGCTCGCGAGCACCAGCAGGGAGTCCCGGATTCCGAGGCCCCTGAGGGCGTTCCCGATCCGCAGGGGATAGTTGAAGAACCGGCCGCGGTAGTAGATCCGCGACAGCCGGGGGATCTGGAGGAACTCCTCGCCCAGGATCTCGTGCCACAGCGCCTCGACCGGCGCGTACTTGGTGAAGAAGCGGTGCCCCCCGATGTCGAAGCGGTAGCCCTTGTACCCCGCGGTGCGCGAGATTCCCCCCACCATGTCGGTGGCCTCCAGCACGGTGACCTCCACTCCCTCACGGGCCAGGAGGTAGGCGGCGGTCAAGCCGGCCGGGCCCGCGCCGATGACCACCACCCGATCGCGCGGCTTCAGGAGGTCGACCGGGCGCGCGGGGGCTTCGTGGGGATCGCTCATTCTGGGGGGCGTGGCCGGGCCCGCCGATCGCCCCCACGGGCGGGGGCCGGGCTTCCTGGGGAGGCCAGTGATATCATATCCGAGGTCTGCCCCGCGAGGCCGCACCCGAGGGATGGGGTGCGCTCCGGAGGTCGCCCTCCGGAGAGGAACGGGGCCTCGATCCCGACTCCTTCCGATCGCCATCCTCCGCCGCCATGGCCCACCCGCCCCCTCTCCCTTGGCTGACGCTTTCCCTCGTCCTGGCGCTCGCCGTCGGATGCAGCGAGGCTCCCCAGGAGCCCCCCAACGTCATCCTGATCTCGCTCGACACCGTGCGGGCCGACCACCTCGGCTGCTACGGCTACGAGCGCGACACCTCTCCCGCCCTGGACGCCCTGGCCGAGGTCTCCACGCGCTACGAGACCAGCTACGCCACCGCCCCCTGGACCCTGCCGACGCACGCCTCGATGTTCACCGGCAAGCACTCCTTCGAGCACGGGGCGCGGACCTATCCGATTCCGCCCGGTGTGGAGGCGACCAACAACGCCAACGCCCTGGCGCCCGGGCACCTGACCCTGGCCGAGACCCTGTCCGCCGAGGGCTATCGCACGGGGGCGGTGGTCGCCAACTCGACCTATCTGAAGTCCGCCTTCAAAGTGGACCAGGGATTCGCCCCCCAGGACTACCTGATCAAGCGGGTCCGGGCCCCCGACATCACCCGTCTGGCCGTCCGGTGGATGGCGCGCGAGGCCGAGGAATCGGAGCGCCCGTTCTTCCTGTTCGTCAACTACATGGACACCCACCGGCCGTACAACACCAGCCCGCGCAACGACGGCAGGATCCCCGCACCCGCGCCGGGCCCCGGTGGGCAGCCGGTGCAGTCGGGGGAGCTCCTGAACCAGCTCTACGACGTGGTCCTGGAGATGGGCCAGCCCCCCCCGGAGGCCCTGGTCCAGGAGCTGATCAACCAGTACGACCTGGCCATAGCCAACCTGGACGAGGCGCTGGGACAGCTCTTCGAGTGGCTGAGGCGCGAGGGCCACTGGGACGACACCCTGATCATCGTCACCTCCGATCACGGCGAGTACTTCGGAGAGCACGGCCTGGTGGAGCATTCCAAGGACATCTACCAGGAGGGAGTGCGAGTCCCGCTGCTGGTCAAGGGACCGGGCCAGCGCAGCGGCCACGTGGAGAAGACCGTGGCCTCCTCGGTGGACCTGCCCGCCCTGGTGCTCGATCACCTGCCGGCCCGGCTGGCCGCCAAGTATAAGAAGGCCTACCCCTACCGGCCGGGCAACCACGCGGTGGTCGCCGAGAACTACTACAGCCGCATCAAGGACCTGGAGGCCAGCTACGGCGAGCGCTTCCAGCGCGTGCGCACCGCGATCTTCTTCGACCGCTGGAAGTACATCCACTCGACCGACGGCGACTGCGAGCTCTACGACCTCGAGAGCGATCCCCTCGAGCAGCGCGACCTGTACGCCGACAAGCAGGCCCTGGTGGAGATCCTGGCCGGCAAGCTGGAGGCCTTCCGGACCGAGGGCCCGCCGGCCGAGGGGGGGGGAGCCGTTCCCGTTCTGGGGGAGGAAGACCTGGAGGAGATGCGCCGCCTGGGCTACCTCTGATTCTTGCTCCTCCGCCCGCTCCGCCGCTATGCTCCCCGGCTTCCCCTCGGGATCGCCCCCACGGAGCCCGATTCTCATGGATCCCCGCCAGACCCTCCGCAGCGTCGAGAAGATCTGGGATGAGAGCATCATCCCGGCCCTGACCGAGTACATCCGCATCCCCTGCAAGTCGCCCGCCTTCGATCCCGACTGGCGCCAGCACGGCCACCTGGATCGCGCCGCCGCGCTGGTGGAGGGGTGGTGCCGCGAGCGCTCGATCGAGGGCATGGAGATCGAGGTGGTGCGGCTCGAGGGCCGCACGCCGCTGGTGTTCATGGAGATCCCGGGCGAGATCGAGGACACGGTGATGCTCTACGGGCACATCGACAAGCAGCCCGAGATGAGCGGCTGGTCCGAGGGCCTGGGACCCTGGGAGCCGGTCCTGCGCGACGACAAGCTCTACGGGCGGGGGGGCGCCGACGACGGCTACGCCGCCTTCGCGGCCCTGGCGGCGATCGAGGCCCTGCGGGAGCAGGGGACGCCGCACGCGCGCTGCGTGGTGTTGATCGAGGCCTGCGAGGAGAGCGGCAGCACGGACCTTCCCCACCACATCGAGGAGCTGGCCCACCGCATCGGGCAGCCCAGCCGGTCATCGCCCTCGACTCGGGCGCCGGCAACTTCGATCAGCTCTGGTGCACCACCTCCCTGCGGGGGTTCATCGCCGGCGATCTCACCGTCGAGGTGCTCTCCCAGGGCGTGCACTCGGGGGACGCCTCGGGCATCGTGCCCTCCAGCTTCAGGATCCTGAGACACCTCCTGAGCCGGCTGGAGCACGCCGGCACCGGCGAGGTGGTGCCGGCCGAGTTCCACGTCGAGATCCCCCAGGAGCGCATCGCCCAGGCGAAGGCCTCGGCCGGGGTGCTGGACGGCCTGATCTGGAGCCGCTTTCCCCTGGTGGAGGGGGTCAAGCCCGTCAGCGACGATCCGGTGCAGCTCGTGCTGAACCGCACCTGGCGCCCGGCGGTCTCGATCACGGGCGCCCGGGGTCTGCCGGACATCGACGAGGCCGGCAACGTGCTGCGTCCCACCTCGACCGTGAGGATCTCGGTACGCGTGCCCCCGACCACTGACGTCGAGCGCGCCGCCGAGGCCCTCGAGGAGCTCCTCGAGCGGGACCCGCCCTGCGGAGCGCGGGTGCGCTTCCAGCCGGAGACCTCCGGGTCCGGCTGGAACGCCCCCGAGCTGGAACCCTGGCTGGAGAAGGCCCTGCAGCGCGCCTCCAAGGATTACTTCGGCGAGCCCGCGGTCTTCATGGGCGAGGGCGGCTCGATCCCCTTCATGAACCTCCTGGGCGAGCGCTTCCCCGGGGCCCAGTTCCTGATCACCGGAGTGCTCGGCCCGGCCTCCAACGCGCACGGACCCGACGAGTTCCTGCACCTGCCCTGCGCGAAGAAGCTGACCGCCTGCGCCGCCCACGTCCTGGGCGAGCACGCCCGGCGGGAGCCGCCGGAGGGCTGATGGGGTCCTCCTCGGGCAGGGCTCGCACCCGCCGGTCGTCCTCGTAGATCCCGCTGCGCACGTCGTCCACCGATCCGTCGGGGTGCCGGTAGCGGAAGGGGCCCTGGCGCCGGCCTCCCTCGAAGCTGCCCGACCACCAGGACGCGCCGTTCTCGTGCCAGGCCTGGAACGGCCCCTCGCGCTCGCCGTTCCGGTAGCTGCCCTCCAGCCGCCGGTGTCCGTTGTGGTACCACTCCAGGGTCCGACCGTGGGTCTCTCCGGCGCGGAAGGAACCCTCCCAGCGGACCTGGCCGTTGTCGAACCAGAAGGTCCATCTCCCGTGCCGGCGGCTCCCGCGGAAGTGGCCGCGGGACTCCATCACCCCGTTCCCGTGCCAGGTCGCGGCGGCCCCGTTCAGGCGGCCGGACCAGTCACCTTGGGGAGCGCCTCGATCGACGCCGGCGCGCAGATCCGACCAGGGCCCGTAGACCGGCTCGGCGGCGGCGACCTCGCGGCCGCCGGGCGGGATCAGGAGCAGGATCACGGCCAGGGCCGGCAGCACCAGGGCCGCGAGCAGGAGGTGGGAGCGGGAGGGCACGGCGGGGGGAGCCGGGATCTGCCGGCGGGGTGGCCATAGGAGTATCACACGTCGGGCTCATCTGCCCGGCTGGACTCCGGTGTCGAGATCGACGTAGCCCAGCTCGCCCATCAGGCGGCGCTGGACCGCGTTGGGGAGCGTGCTCCGGGTCGGGTGGGCCCGCATCCAGCTCTGGTGGGCCTCCGTCAGGCGACGCACGTCCGCCGGCCTCTCCTCGGCCAGGTTCACGCGCTCGTGGGGGTCGGTGGGGAGGTGGAAGAGCCGCACGCGGAGGCCGGAGGTCAGGGCCTGGCCGAGGGGGAGAATGAGCTTGAGTCCGGTCGCGGGCTCGCGCACGGTCGTTCCGTGCACGCCGTGGGAGAAGACCATCCGGCGCCACTCCGGCGGCCTGCCCGAGAGCAGGCCGACCAGGCTGCGCCCGTGCAGCGCGGAGCGCGCCGGCACGTTGGCCAGCTCGAGCAGGGTGGGGAAGAGATCCACGTTCTCGACCGGCTCCGGGCACCGCGTCCCCGCGGGCACGCCCGCGCCCCACAGGACCAGGGGGGTGGCCAGCACCTCCTGGTACTGGATCGCCCCGTGACCCATGTAGAAGAAGTCCGCCGGAGGGCTCTCCCTCAGCTCGTCGTCCGGAACCGGCGGCAGGTGCTCCCACAGACCCTCCCCGTGATCCGCCACCAGGGCGAACACGCAGTGCTCGAGCACTCCCAGCTCCCCCAGGCGGTCGAAGAGCCGGGCCAGCTCGTCGTCGGTGTAGCGCACCTCCTGGTCGTAGAGGCCCCGGCGCTCCCTCAGCTCCTCCAGGCCCTCGCTCCAGTCGGGCTGGCCCTCCGGAGGTGGGGGACCGAAGTCCGCCAGCATCGCCGCCTGCCACTCACCCGGCTCGACGCCGGGAGCGTCCCCGCTCGGGAGGACCTCCTCGAGCTCCGGGTGCGGCCAGTAGGGGTGGTGGGGATCGAAGGAGTGCAGGTAGAGGAAGACGGGCGCCCGCTCACCGCTCGCGGGAACCCTCAGGCGACCTTGATGGTCGCGCTCGGCTCCGAGGGCATCCAGCAGGGGCTCGTCCAGGTCGGCCACGAGCTGGGCCAGGGTGCGCGTCTTCCCGCGCTCGGCTTCGGGGGCCGGCCGGCTGTCGTAGTGATCGAAGCCACGGGAGAAGCCGGCCTCGGCATTGACCAGGAGGTTCGAGACCACGCCCAGGGTGCGGTAGCCCGCGCCCTGGAAGCTCTCCGCCAGGGTGGTGTCCTCGCCCTTGAGGTCCGCGCGGAATCCGGTCAGGTAACGGCCGGTGAACAGGGAGACCATGGAGGGCATGGTCCAGGAGAACTGGCAGGTGACGTCCTCGAAGAGCGCTCCCTCGGCCGCCAGGCGGTCGAGGAAGGGGGAGGTGGGCCGCGGGTAACCGTAGCAGGACAGGTGGTCGCTGCGCAGGGTGTCGACCACCAGCAGAACGATGTCGGGCCGGGGCTCTCGCGGCCCCTCTCCCGGGCTGCAGGCGGAGAGGGCCGCCAGGGCGAGGATCGCCAGGGCGAGGATCGCCAGGGCGATGGGGCTGGGGGCCCTCCAGAGGCCGCGCGTGTGGGAGATCATCCAGCCGATCATATCCCCGCCGGGTGGGCCCCCGCCGGGCGTTCCGCGGCTTTCGGCCGGGCCGCGGAACCCCGCCGCGCGAGGGGTGTTCCGCTGGAGAGCGGCGCGCGATCGCGCCTCCGCGCGGCCGCCGTCCCCCCACCCCCCCCTGGAGAGTTCCCATGTCCCGAACGGCCCGCGTCCCCCTGGTGGCCCTGCTCCTTCTCGCCGGGATTCCCCTGGCCGGAGCCCAGCAGGGTCCCATCCGACTGCACTTCGACCTGCACGTCGATCCGGTCCCCAACGGCGTCCCGCTCTCGACCAAGCAGAGCGTCTACCAGGAGCGGGCGGACTGGATGGGCTGGGTCCTCGACCAGACCGAGCCCCTGGGCGTCCAGATCTCGTTCCTGTCGACCGGGCTGTGGATGGAGCTCTGCGTCGACGAGGGCGTCGGCGGCAGCGGCGCCCAGCTCCTGCAGCGCATCTGGGCCAGCGGCGGACAGATCGGCGGGCACTCCCACCGGGATCACCGGCAGGGAGCCCTCGACTGGCCGGACTACACCTCGCCCGTCACCCTGGCCCAGTCCCAGGACGTCTGGCAGGACAGCCAGGACTGGGTGAACCAGGCGATCCTGACCGCCTTCGGCGGCGCGCCTCCCGAGCCCCTGGCCGACATCAACTGCGTGCGGGGCTCGCACGTGCCCGAGAGCGAGCCCGACTATCACGCCCTGATGCAGCAGTTCGGGTATGGGATCCGCCAGCCCGGCCCCGAGGAGGACTACTACGGCTGGTACGGCCACCACGTCTGGCACCCCTTCCGCCCGTCGGATGCGAACCCCATGGGTGAGGACCTGAGCGCGCCCTTCGTCCAGCCCACCCAGGGCCCGGTGATCGGCAAGGCCGCGATCCACCACGGCGTGTTCCAGGACATGACCGCGCCCGCGGTGAAGCGGCAGTTCCTTCAGCTCTACGTCAACTGGCGCCACCGCGACCGCAGCGGCGCCCCCGAGAGGATCTGGTGCTGGGGCTGGGCCGGCCACGCCCACGACTTCGACCCGGGATCCCCCAGCCGGGCGGACATGGTCGACGTCGTCGGCTGGCTGGACGCCCACTTCGCGCACAAGGTGGAGCCCACCGGCTCCCAGGTCCTGCAGTGGAGCACTCACCGCGCCACCGGGGCGGCCTACTTCGCCTGGGAGGCGGCCAACCCGGGCACCTCCTCCTTCTCCTTCGACTCCTTGACGGTCAACTGGCAGGAGTACCCCTGGCTGCGGCCGGTGGCCGAGGAGATGGCCGGCTTCCGCTGGACCGCCGACCTGGGCCTGGGCGGCGGCACCAGCGCCTTCCAGCTGGAGGAGGACGGGACCGGCGTCCCCGCCGTTCTCCTGTGGCGCGACTCAGGGAGCTCGGTGGAGGATCTCTCCACCATCCTGGGCTCCCCGGTCCGCGCGGTCGGGCTGGAGACCGGCAACCTGCTGGGGACGGATCCCGCCGCAGTGGCGGTGGCCCAGGAGCCCGTGTGGGTGGTCGAGGACATCCCCTGTCCGCCGCCCGTCGGCTACTGCGTCACCTCGCCCAACTCGGTGGGTCCGGGCGCGCTCATGGCCTTCGCCGGCTCGGCCAGCCTGGGCGCCAACGACTTCGAGCTCCGGGTGGCCGGCGCCCCGCCCTTCAAGCCGGGCATCTTCTTCTTCAGCCCCAACCCGGCCAACCACCCCTTCGGAGACGGCGTCCGCTGCGCCGGCGGCCCCGCCTTTCGCACGCCGGTGCTCCAGATCGGAGTCGATGGAACGGCCAGCCGGCAGATCGACCTGGCCCATCCGCCGGGTCCGCCCGGCCTCTTCGTCCCCGGCTCGGTGTTGCACTGGCAGTTCTGGTACCGCGACGTGGCCGGCGGCCCGATCGGCTTCAACCTGTCCGACGGGCTGCGCAGTACCTTCTGCCCGTAGCGAGAGCGAGGCGTCGCGAGCCACCTCCTCTCCTCCCTCGAGCGCCGGCCCCGTGGCGGGGTCGGCGCTCTCTCGCTCACCAGTCCATGGCCGCCTCGGCGCCGGCTCCGGGCCCCAGCACCACCGCGTTGGCGAAGAGCCGGGCCGTGCCGCGGAAGAGGCCGCGGAAGCCCGGCTGGCAGGCGAAGAGGATCACCTGGCCGTGGCCGCGGCGCTCCACCGTCAGCCAGGAGGTCCCGGCCAGGCGCTCGACCGCCTCGGGCCAGAGCAGGCCGCCCAGGCGGAGCTGGCCGGCGGACGCCAGGCGGATCGGGGTCTCCACCGGCCGCTTCGACAGGAAGGCCCTGTCGCCGCTGAAGTCGAGGGGCAGCTCGCTGTCGGTCCCGGCCGTGATCCAGTGCCGCGTGTCGACCAGCCCGCGCAGCAGCGCGCCGCGGGGCGCGAAGAGGCGCAGCCAGCGGTCGTGGCTCGCCGGATCGGGGGGCTCGGGCGCGTCGAGGATCGTGGCCGGGCCCGGCCCCTCGTCGCCGGCCTCCTGGGACTCGCCCCGCAAAGCGGTGGGGTCGCCCCAGACGCGCTCCTCGTCGATCTCGGCCTGGCCGGCGATGCGCTCGCGCCAGGCCGCGTAGCGCCAGGTCTCCAGCTCCTCGAGCTGGTCGCGGCGGAGGCGCACGCTCGAGAGGCCGAGCTCCCGCTCGGCCAGGGCGGCGGCCGAGCTCTCCATGGCGATCAGGGTGCCGCCCGAGCGCACCCAGGCCTCCAGGTCATCGGCCACGGGCTCGAGGATGCGGCGCAGGCTTCCGCCGGCCGGCGGCAGGACGATGACGTTGAAGCGGCGGAGGTCAAAGCGGCCCAGCGCCTGGGCGTCGAGCAGCGCGAAGGGCAGCGAGAGCTCCACGTCGAGCTGGTGCCAGAGGTGCCCGAAGCGGTCGCTGCGGATGGGTGAGTTGGAGACCAGCGCGACGCGCGGCCGCTCCAGGAGGCGGAAGTGCGCGCCGCCCAGGTCGGGCCCCTCGCCGGAGGAGCGGGCGGTGCCCAGGCCCATGGCGCGCACCCCGGCCGCGCGCGCCGCCTCGGCGACCGCCTCCTCGGCGCCCTCGCGGTTGGCGTGGCGGCGCACGACCAGCGAGCCGCGGGCGAAGTCGCGGCCGGCGCACTGGAAGGCCTCGTCGGCCAGGTGCAGGCGCAGGCCGGCCTCCATGGCGCGCACCGCGAAGGCCAGCGCCGCGTCGTCGTGGCCGTCCACCGCCCAGCCGTAGGCGCTGGGTCCCGACTCGATGCCGCCATCGGGAAGCGGGAGCTCGCTCAGCGGCGCGCCGGGGAGCCCGGCGTGGTCGCACCACCAGGCGTCCAGGTCGAAGGCGTGGGCCAGGGACCAGGCGGTCACGTCGTACATCCTCGAGCGGTGACGGGTCTCCAGCTCGCCGCGCTCCTCCTCGAGGACGCTCCGCTCGAAGCGCGGGTCGAACTCCAGGTAGGCCTTGACCAGCGCGCTGGCCGGCTGCCGCGGGGAGATCCAGATCGAGCCCGCCGGGAAGCTCCTCGACTCCGGCTTTTGGCCCAGGGTCGAGGTGGCCCGGCTGGCCTCGAAACCCTCCTCCGAGCGGAAGAGCTCGATCCCCTGGCCCGCCAGCGTCCGGACGAAGCGCGCCTCCCGACTCGGGTGACGGCCGGGCACCAGCACGAACATGCGCTGGTTGCCAGGCGCGTCCTCGGCCAGGTTGCGCCGCGCCTGGGCCAGGTAGTCGCGCCGGATCTCGCCGGCGTTCTCGGCCAGGGTCCGCAGGTTGGCCAGGCTCGAGACCAGGTGGTGATGGACGGACTCGCGGTAGGTGATGATCTCCCCCGAGCGCCGCCGCAGGGCCGTCCCCGACAGACCCGCCTGCTCGTAGAGGATGCCCACCGCGCCGTGGTAGGTGTTCCAGGCGTCGGAGTAGCCCGGGTACCAGGACTCCAGCCACTCGCGGGTGTAGTAGCTCCACCCGTGGCGGTCGAAGGCCGCCGCCTGGTCCGCCCCGAAGACCGCCGGCCAGCGGCTGGTGCGCGTGGGCAGGTGGGGGTTCTGCGGCTCGCGGGAGGGCGGGAAGAGGTAGGTGTCCAGCGGACCCATCTCGTGGGCGTCCACGAAGAGCTGTGGGCAGAACCCGCGGATGGCGTGCCAGCGGGCGCGGGTCTCGGGGCAGACGCCCGGCAGCCAGTCGCGGTTCATGTCGAAGAGGTAGTGGTTCCCGCGCCCGCCCGGCCAGCGGCCGCGGTGCAGGCTCCGGTGGTGGAGGGCCGGCGTGTAGCCGGCGCTCTGGCGGTACATCGCGAGCACGCGCTCGCGTCCGTCGGGGTTCATCATGGGGTCGATGACCACCACCACCCGCTCGAGCAGCTCGACCACCTCGGGGTCGGCGCTCGCCGCCAGGTGCCAGGCGAGCGCCATGGCGGCGTCCGATCCCGACGGCTCGTCCCCGTGGATCGAGTAGGCCATCCAGGCCACCGCCGGCGTGCTCGCCAGGATGCCGTCGAGCTCGGCGGGCTCGACTCCGCGGGGATCGTGGAGCCTGGCCTGGTTGGCCCGAACCTCGTCCAGGTGGGCGATGTAGACCGGCGAGCCGATGGCGGCCCAGATCAGCTCGCGTCCCTCGTAGGTCCAGCCGTAGCGCTCGACGTGCACCCGGGGGCTCCTCCCGGCCAGGTCGCGCAGGTAGCCCGTCACCTCGGCGTGGGTCGCCACCCGGCTGCCGACCGGCTGGCCGAGCGCGGCCTCGGGCGCGGGGATCTCGGGATCGTGGGTCGCGCCGGGGAAGAGGTCGACGGCGTACTCGAGCTCCTCCGGATCGCCCTGGCGGATCGGTCGGAAGTCCTCGTCGGGCTCCTGCCCGAGGGCCGCGGGTGCGGTCGCGAGGAGGGAGAGGGCCAGGGCCAGGAGCGCCCGAAGGGCGGCGTCGCGGTGTTCGATCATGGGAGCGGACCTTCGAAGGTGGATCCGTGGCGGATCTGCGGGCCATGGTAGGCGCGGAGCTCGCTGGGGAGCATCGGGCCCGGGTGAATTCCCGGTGGCGCCCGCGGCGAGTCGCCGCCCACTGGCCGTACGGCGCTGAATCGGATAGGAAGGTCCCTCCCTTCGGACGCACGCAACCGAGGATCGACTCCATGCCCAGCACCGCCACCACCGCTCCCAGCCGCGCGCTCACCCTGCGCGACCGCCTCTCGCGCCTGAGCTTCCAGCGGGCCTGCAAGCTGCTCGGCCCCGAGGGGGAGCGCCTCATCCAGAAGGGGGGCGCCTTCGAGGTGGAACTGGACGAGCAGGTGCGGATGACGGGGAGCTCCTTCCGCCTGCGTCTGGCCGGCGCGGTCGCCACCATCCGCCACACCCCCGCGGCGCCGGCCAAGCTGGCCTTCGAGTGCAGCGCCTGCGAGACGGCCTGCGAGCACGTGGGCGCGGCCCTCTCCCTGATCCTGGAGGAGAAGACCGCCCTGGGCCTGGCCGCCCCGCCCGACCCCCAGGCTCCCCTCGAGACCCTGGGCGAGGAGGAGCTCGTCCGGCGCGCCCTCGAGGAGCGGCGGGAACGGGCCCGCACCGAGCGGATGGTGGCACGCTCGGCCGATCCCTCGCGGCCGTGGACCGATTACGCGGTGACCAACAAGGCCTCGGGGAAGACCTACCGTGTCGCCCTGCGGGGCCTCGAGCGCGGTGCTTCCTACTGCTCCTGCCCGGACTTCCGCACGAACACGCTGGGCACCTGCAAGCACGTCCTGAACGTCCAGGGCAAGGTGCGCCGGCGCTTCCCCGCCGCCCGGCTGAAGCGGTCCTACCGGCGGCGCCACGTGGCGGTGCACCTGCGCTACGCCGGCGAGGCCGAGCTTCGCCTGCTCTTGCCCTCCAAGCTCGAGCCGCAGCTCGAGCGCATGGTCCGGCCGCTGCGCGACCGCGCGATCGACGACGTCCCGGACCTGCTCCGGCGCATCCGCCGACTCGAACGCGCAGGCCGCGAGGTCCTGATCTACCCCGACGCCGAGGCGCACATTCAGGCGCGCCTCTTCGAGACCCACGTCGAGGAGCTGGTGGCCGCCATCCGCAGGAATCCCGTGCGCCACCCCCTGCGCAAGGGGCTGCTCCAGACCGAGCTCCTGCCCTTCCAGCTCGACGGCATCGCCTTCGCCGTCGGCGCCGGGCGCGCGATCCTGGCCGATGACATGGGGCTGGGCAAGACCATCCAGGGGATCGGCGTGGCCGAGCTCCTGGCCCGCGAGGCCGGCATCCGCCGGGTCCTGGTCGTCACCCCGGCATCGCTCAAGGCGCAGTGGCGGAGCGAGATCGAGCGCTTCAGCCGCCGCTCGGTGCGCTTGGTCCTGGGCTCCGCCGCTCAGCGCGCCGCCCAGTACGAGAGCGAGTGCTTCTTCACCGTCTGCAACTACGAGCAGGTCCTGCGCGACCTGCTGGCGATCGAGCGCGCCCCCTGGGACCTGATCGTTCTCGACGAGGGCCAGCGCATCAAGAACTTCGAGGCCCAGACCAGCCGGGTGATCAAGGGCCTGAGCTCCCGCTTCGCCCTGGTCCTGACCGGCACTCCCCTCGAGAACCGCCTGGAGGAGCTCCACTCGGTGGTCGAGTTCGTCGATGACCGCCGCCTGGGCCCGCAGTTCCGCTTCCAGCACCGCCACCGCGTCGTCGACGAGCGCGGTCGCGTCCAGGGCTATCGCAACCTGGCCGACCTGCGCGCCCGGCTGGCCCCGGTCCTGCTGCGCCGCACCCGCGACGAGGTCCTTGACCAGCTCCCCCCGCGCAGCACCGAGATCGTCCGCATCGAGCCCACCGAGGAGCAGCTCGAGCTCCACGGCGCCTACATGCAGGTCGTGAGCTCGATCGTGCGCAAGCCCTACCTCAACGAGATGGACCTGCTGCGCTTGCGCAAGGCGCTGCTGTTCTGCCGTCTGGCGGCGGACGGCACCTTCCTGGTCGACAAGAAGAAGCCCGGGCATTCCTCCAAGCTCGGGCGGCTGGACGAGCTCCTGGAGCAGGTCTTCTCCGCCGAGCGCCGCAAGGCGGTCCTCTTCTCCGAGTGGACCGGCATGCTGGACGCGATCGAGCCCCTGCTGCGCCGGCGCCAGCTCGGCTACGTCCGCCTCGACGGCAAGGTCCCCCAGAAGAAGCGCCAGCCCCTGGTCCGGACCTTCCGCCGTGACCCCGCCTGCCGGCTCTTCATCACCACCGCCGCCGGCTCGACCGGCCTCAACCTGCAGACCGCCGATACGGTCATCAACGTCGACCTCCCCTGGAATCCCGCGGTCCTCGAGCAGCGCATCGGCCGCGCCCATCGCATGGGCCAGAAGCGCCCCGTCCAGGTCTTCCTGCTGGTCACCGAGGAGACCATCGAGGAGAGCCTCCTGGGCACCCTCTCCGCCAAGCAGGACCTTTTCCTGGCAGCCCTCGATGCCGGCTCGGACGTCTCCGAGGTGGATCTGGTGTGCGGCGCCGAGGAGCTCAAGCGCCGGCTGGAGGTCCTCCTTGGCCGCGCTCCCGATGCGGCCCTCGATGAGACCGCCAAGCGGGGCGTGGACCGGGCCGGTCTCGACCGCCGCCGCGTCGCCACCGCGGGCGGCGAGCTCCTCACGGCGGCCTTCCGCTTCCTATCCGAGATGGTGCCCGAGGCCCCCGACGGGGCCGCCACCCGCGCCACGGCCGCGGCGCTGCGCGAGCGGCTGGCCGAGGGCCTCGACCGCGACGAGAACGGTCGCCCGACCCTGACGGTGACCCTCCCCGACGCCTCGGCCCTGGACGCCCTGGCGGGCTCCCTGGCCCGGATCCTGCAGAACGCTTCGCGAGATCCGAACGCTCTTCAGCGATGAGACGCGCCGTCAGGGCTCGAGCGGGTCGTAGCCCAGCTCGGCCATGACGAACCAGCACGTGGCGGCGAGGTCGGGCGCGTCGGGATAGCTCCAGCCGAAGCCGGTGGACACGCCGTCGTGGCAGGCGGCCCGGAGCGCGCCCGGGGGCTGCGTCGGGGTCGTGGCCTGGACGCGCCGGAGCTCGGCCAGCACCGCCCGGTAGCCGGGCAGATTCCCGGCGCGCCGGTAGGCCAGCGCCACGACGGCCGTGCCCTCGAACCAAACGCCGTCCCGATCGGCGTTGAAGTCGAAGCCCGTGAACCCGTGGTGCGACAGCCCGAGCGACTGCTCGATCCACGGCAGCGTCTGGCTGCCCCAGCCGAGGAGGATCGGGTAGGCGTTCGCATCCAGCGCCTGCTGCGTCGGGTTCGTGTTGACGCCGCCGCCGGGGAGCGAGCCGACCCAGTAGTGCCCGGCCGTCGAATCGTAGAGCGAGGGGTGCTGGGCGTAGGCCGTCGCGTGCGCCGCGTTCGCGCTCCAGCGCGCCTGCTGGGCCGGATCGGGATCGACCGCCGTCAGGAGCCCGAAGGCGGCGATCAGGTCCAGGTTCATCTCCATCGACTTGCCGAGGTCGTGGGAGTAGAACGGCGACCCGGCGCCCCAGTCGGTCACGTAGCCGATGGTGTAGCCGCCCGGGCCGCCCGAGCTCCGGTAGGTCTGTTCGACGAAGCCGGCAACCCACCGCGCCGCGTCGAGGTAGGCCGCGACCGAGGTCCGCTGGTACAGGCGGGTGAGCGCCAGCATGGCCCAGGCCTGGTTCCCGGCCTGGGCGCCGCGCTCGAACATGGACGGCCCGCCGGGCGGCGGCGCCGTCAGGTCGGTCGCGTAGTAGGCGCCGCGCAGCCGCCCGTCCGGCGCGGGGACCCAGATGTCCTTGTTCGCGCCCGGGTCGATCGACTGCACGTAGATCATCCCGTCGCCGAGGACGCGGGCGCGCGCCACGTCGCCGGCCCGGCCGCGCGCGAGCAGGGCGTGGATGGCGAGCGAGCTGGCATAGACGTCGGCGCGGTACTGGAGCCCGCTGGTCGTGGACTCGAAGGTCTCGATCAGCCGCGGCGTCGACCCCGCCTGGTAGGTGTCCATGCGCGCGGCGATCCAATCGAAGGCGAGCTCGACCGGGTGCGCTCCGGCGCCGGCGGGGGGGACCGGGGGGTGGGACGTGCTCTGGGACGGGAGCACCCCGGCCAGGACGGCCGCTCCCAGGCCCGCGGCCAGGCCGCGGGCCCCTCTCCTCCTCGCGTCGCGCCTCATCCCCGTGCTCCTCCCCGGTGGCCCTGCCTCCGGCTCTCACCCGCCTTCGCGGGACTCGCGTTCGATCTCCAGCTCCATGCGCGCGTGTTCGAGCTCCATCTCCATGCGCTGACGCTCGAGCTCCAGCTCCATGCGCTCGCGCTCGATCTCCATCTCCATGCGCGCCCGCTCGATCTGCATCTCCATGCGAGCCTGCTCGAGCTCGATCCGGGCCTGGGCCAGCTCGACCCGGGCCTCCACGGTGCGCCGCTCGACCTCGAGCTCCATCTTCGCGCGCTGGAGCTCGGTGCGCTGCTCCTGGAGCTCGCGCTCTGCGTGGCGGCGGTGTTCATCGAGCTCGCGGCGCTGCTCGGCGAGTTCGTGGTGGGCGCGCTCCAGCTCCTCGTGCCTGGCGCGGAGCTCGTGGCGCTCGCGCTCCAGCTCCTCGTGCTGGTGGGCCAGCTCGCGCCGGGCCTGCTCCAGCTCCTCGTGCTCTCGGGCGAGGCGCTGCCGCGCTTCGGCGCCGCGGTCCTCGACCTCCTGCGTCCGGCGCTGCTCCATGGCTCGTTCCCGGCGCCAGTCGGGATCCTGCTCGCGGGGGTGCTCCTGAGCGGGGAGGAGGGCGAAGCCCGCGAGCGCGGCCGCGGTCGCGAGGGAGGAAAGGAAGGGGGTCATGGCTTCTTCCGGAGGTTGCGGGGGACACGGGGAGGGCGGGGTCGACTGCGCGCGCAGGCGAGGGGCCGCCAGGCTGTGCTACCACGGAACCCGGATATCGGCAATCCCCGCCGGGGGCCGCACCCCGCGGCCCGGTCGGGACCCGTCGCCGGGACGCTCAGCCCGCGGACGCAGCTCCCGCGCCGCGGCGGTAGATCCACGCGCTCCCGCTGACGAAGTACAGCAGGGAGCAGGCCAGCAGCGCCCCCTTGAAGAGCTCGATCCGCGAGGCGCGATCTCCCTCGTCGGAGAGGAGGACCAGCAAGGGGAGGAGCAGGCAGGCGAGGAGGGAGGCGAGGGCCAGGACTCCGGCCAGGCGCACCGCCGGCGAGGTGGGGGCCGGGGCGGCCGGCGGCGGCGCGGCGACCGCCTCCGGGGGGGTCGTGCGGGCCGCGGGCGCGACCTCCTCCGCGCCGCCCGCCTTCGAGCCCGCCGTGGCCCGCACCAGCACCGCGTAGAGGATCCCGGCGACGGCCCAGGCCGGCACCCCGAGGAAGAAGAGGTGCACCGCTCCGGTCTGCCACAGGACCACCGAGCCCAGGCTGGCCGCACCCCAGGAGACCAGCGCCGGCGCGTGCCAGGTGCCCGGCTCGCGCGGGCCCACGCCCATGCGCGGCAGCAGCCAGTGCTCGGCCACGACGATCCCCCCGATCGGGGCGAGCAGCACGCCGTAGATCCCAACGAAGCCGAGCAGCTTGGCGAACACGAAGGGCGAGCAGGCGATCAAGGTCGTGAGCGCGCCCGCCACCAGGGTCACCTTCCAGCGCGGCCAGTTCGGAGTGACCGCCTGCAGGGCCAGGCCCGCCCGGTAGAGGGTGGGGTTGGAGGTCGTCCAGCCGGCGATCACCACCGCCACGGCCCCGGCCACGCCGAGCGCGTGATGGGCCACCGCCCCCGAGTCCAGCTCGGTCAGCGGCAGGCTGGCGGCGTGCGCCGCGGCCGCGCCCATGACGCCGGCGCAGATCCACGCCAGGTAGTGGCCCAGGAACATCCCGAAGGCCGAGTTGAGGCCGTACCAGGGGCGCCGCGCGTAGCGGAAGATCGCCAGGTCCGAGAGGCCCAGGTGCATGGCGATGTTGCAGATCCAGGCGAAGGCGGCCACGTGCCAGAAGCTCAGGCCCGCTCCGCCGTCCGCGGCCACGCCCGTCCAGATGCGCTCGCGCGCCACCTCCAGGAAGCCCGGCGAGCCCTCCCCCCCGAGCGAGGCCGCCAGCTCCGGCCAGGTCGCCAGCGCGCCGCCCGCGAACATGACGATCATCCAGGGCGCGCACAGGGTCGCGAACTGCGCCAGCCGGGTGAAGCCCCAGATCGCCAGCCCCACCACCACCGCTCCGACCGCGACGACCACCAGCACGAAGCGCAGGTCGTCGGGATACCAGTGGGTCTGCGGCGGGATGCCGAAGGGCAGGCGCACCGCCGAGGCGGAGACCGTGATCATGGCCCCCGCGAGGATGCAGTAGAGGAGCGCGTTGAGGACGTTGTAGAGGGATGTGACCCCCGGCCCCACCAGGCGGCGCAGATACCAGTAGAGGGTCAGGCGCGTCTGCGCGGCGATGGGCGCGCAGATCAGCGCCCAGGAGAGCACCGCCATCAGGTTGCCCAGGAGCAGGCCCAGGAGCACGTCCGAGGTGCGGGCCCCCCAGCTCACGAACAGCGCCCCGATGACGAACTCGGTGGCGGCCACGTGCTCGCCGGCGTACATGCCCGCGAAGCGCCAGCCGCCGTGCAGCCGGTCGCCCGAGACCGGCTCGCGGTCGTACTCGTAGAGCTGGTCCAGCCGCCTGGCGACCTCGTGACTGCGGGATGCGCTCGACATGGGCAGGCCTCCTTCCTCCGGCGTCTGGGCCGGATCTTGCCATTCCCCGTCGGCCGCGTCACCAGTGGGATGAGTGCGGGAGCGAGCCGCTCCCCCGAGAGCGCCGATCCGGGTACCATCCAGGGATGACCGAGGAGGGTCGTACTGCCGGCAAGCCCACGTCGAAGGCCGACCTCGATGCGTGCACCATCGGCGGCGCCCGACCGCACGGCGGACCGATCCACCTGGCCGAGTACGACCCCCGCTGGCCCGAGCTGTTCGAGCGGGAAGCCGCGCGCATCGAGCGCGCGCTCGGCGACACCGCCATGCGCGTCGAGCACGTCGGCTCGACTTCGGTCCCGGGCCTCGCGGCCAAGCCCGTCATCGACATCCTCCTGGAGGTGCCCGACTCGGGTGGCGAGTCGGCCTACGTGGCCCCCCTCGAGTCACACGGCTACGAGCTGCGCATCCGCGAGCCCGACTGGTGGGAGCACCGCATGCTCAAGGGACCCGATACGGACGTGAACCTCCACGTCTTCACGGCGGGCTGTCCGGAGATCGACCGCATGCTGAGGTTCCGGGACCACCTGCGCGCCAGCCCGTCCGACCGGAGGCTCTACGAGCTCCGGAAGCGCGAGCTGGCATCGCGCGAGTGGGCCTACGTCCAGCACTACGCGGACGCCAAGACGAGGGTCATCGAGGACATCCTCGCCAGAGCCGATGCCGGCGCCCGCGCCTACCCCGACGGCCGCCCCCGGGCCCTCCTGCGGCTCGAGGCCGTCGACCAGGGGATCGTCCTGCGGCACGGCGACGGACCGGCCGGCTGCGACGCGCTGGGCGCCCGCGACGTGTGGGCGTGGGAGAGCGACGGCCTCTTCCACATGCACTACGACGGCGCCGGCGCCGGCGGCTGGCTCGCCTGCCTGGCCACCAGCGAGGACCTGGTCCGCTGGGAGAAGCGCGGGCCGGTCCTGGACTTCGGGCCGCCGGGAAGCGACGACTCGGGCACCGCCTCCTATGGCGTGACCTGCTTCGACGCCGGCCGCTGGCACATGTTCTACGTGGGCACGCCCAACGTCTCCCCCGACCCCGATCGGGTCCCCGCCTTTCCGTACCTCACCCTGAAGGCCGAGGCCGACTCCCCGCGGGGACCCTGGCGCAAGCGCTACGAGCTGGCTCCCTTCCGCACCCTGGCGGGCACCTACTACTCCTGCACGGCCAGCCCCGGGCAGGTGGTGCGCAGCGGCGAGGAGTGGCTCATGTTCTTCAGCGCCGCGGCCCTCGAGGAGGGGAGGACGCGCCGCACCCTCTCCATCGCCCGCGCGCCGGATCTCGACGGACCCTGGCGGGTCGATCCGCGGCCCATCCTGCCCCTGGACGAGCAGATCGAGAACTCCAGCCTCTACTACGAGAGCGCCAACCGCACCTGGTTCCTGTTCACCAACCACGTCGGGGTGGACCAGCGGGACGAGTACACCGACGCGGTGTGGGTGTACTGGTCGAAGGACCTCGAGAGCTGGAGCGTCGAGCGCAAGGCCGTCGTGCTGGACGGGCGGAACTGCACCTGGTCCAGCGACTGCATCGGCCTGCCCTCGGTCCTGCGGCGGGGACACCGCCTGGCCATCCTGTACGATGCTCCCGGAGGGACGAGCATCAGCCACATGCGGCGGCACGTGGGGCTGGCCTGGCTGGACCTGCCCCTGGAGCCGCCATCACCGGAGTGAAGCGCCATGACCTCGAGCTATGAGACGTTCTTCGAGAAGGGCTCCTTCGCCGTCGTGGGGAACGCGGCCAGGGGCAGCTTCCCCAAGCTCACCTACCGCGGCCTGAAGAGCATGGGCAAGACCGTCTACCCCGTGGACCCATCGGGGAAGGCGGTCGAGGGCGACGAGTCCTTCCCCGACCTCGCCGCGCTGCCGGGCCCGGTGGACGCGGTCGTGATCGAGGTGCCCAAGGAGGAGACCCGCGACTGGGTGGAGAGGGCCGCCGACGCCGGCGTCCGGGACGTGTGGATCCACATGCGCCGCGAGACCCCGGAGGCCCTCGCCCTGGCCCAGGAGCGCGGCCTCGACCTCCGCTTCGGCACCTGCGCGGTGATGTACGTCACCCCCGGCTTCACCTACCACGCCATCCACCGCGGGATCATGAAGCTCCTGCGGAAGTACTGATCCAAGGCGCCCGTCCCCATGCCCCCCAATCCCTTCCTCGGAGTCCTCCTGCACGCCATCGGCGGCCTGGCCGCCGGCAGCTTCTACACGCCGCTGCGCAAGGTGCGGCGGTGGTCGTGGGAGAGCTACTGGCTCTTCATGGGCCTGGTCGCGTGGATCGTCACGCCCTGCCTGGTGGCCTGGCTGACCACGCCCCGGCTCGTCTCGGTGCTCGCCGAAAGCCCGAAGAGCAGCCTGGGCTGGGCCTACTTCTTCGGCGCGGTGTGGGGCGTGGGCTCGGCCACCTTCGGCCTCACCATGCGCTACCTGGGGATCGCCCTGGGCATGGCCGTGGCCCTGGGCTTCTGCGCCATCTTCGGCTTCCTGATCCCGCCCCTGTTCAAGGGCGAGCTGGCCGGCTTCGCCGCCAGCGGCTCGGGCCAGATCATCCTCGGCGGGGTGGTCGTCTGCATGGCGGGCATCGCCGTCTGCGGCTGGGCCGGGGTGCGCAAGGAGCGCGAGGTCAGCGAGGAGGAGAAGAAGGAGAGCGTCGAGGAGTTCGCCCTGGTCAAGGGCCTGATCGTCGCGGTCATCGCCGGGGTGATGAGCGCCGGCTTCGCCTACGGCATCCAGGCCGGCCAGCCCATCGCGAAGGTGGCCCTGGAGGCCGGGGTCAACCCCCTCTTCCAGAACAACGCGAGCCTCCTGGTGATCACCTCCGGTGGTTTCACCGTCAACCTGGTCTGGTGCCTGGTGCTGGCCCGCAAGAACCGCTCCCTCGGGGACTACGTGAAGGGCCCCCCGCGGATCCAGCTCGCCAACTACCTCCTGTGCGCCCTGGGGGGCTCGATCTGGTACTTCCAGTTCTTCTTCTACGGCATGGGGACGACCCGCATGGGGGAGTACGACTTCTCGAGCTGGACGCTCCACATGGCCTTCATCATCGTCTTCAGCAACCTCTGGGGGATGGCGCTGAGGGAGTGGAAGGGCTGCAGCCGCCGCACCCTGTGGATGGTCGGGGGTGGCATCGCGGTGCTGGTCGCCTCCACCATGATCATCGGCGAGGGCAACCGCCGACAGGCCGGGGAGGCGAGCTCCTTCCTACCTCTGCCGCCGGATCGAGACGGGACCCAGGAGGCCCGCGTCGCGCTCCTCCCGGGTGGGGGCCCGGGGGCGCCAGCTCATCCGGCCGGCCTCGGCGTGCTGGCTCATGGCGTTGCAGAGCAGGTTTCCGACGCGGACGAGGACGCGGTTCTCGCCGGCGACCACGGCCCCGCCGATCTCGTACTCGAAGGGGGGCCACAGGCGCGCGCCCACGGGCTCGCCGTTGACCCACACCTCGGCCATGTGGCGGACCTCGCCCAGGTCCAGGACCAGGCGCCCGCCGGCGGTGGGTGAGTCCAGGGTGCAGCGGTAGTCGACGAAGCCGCTGAAGCGCTCGAGCTTCCAGTCCAGCCAGGAGGCCAGGGGGCGCTCCACGCCCTCCGGCGAGAGAAGCTCCTGCGGAGCGCCGAGATCGGGCGCCACGCCGGGAGGCTGCACCGAAGGATCGATGCGGACGCTCCACGGCCCGTCGAGCGCCGCCGGCGGCCCCCAGACCTCCTCGGCGCGCGCCGCGACCGGCTGCAGCTCGGGATCGAACACCAGCCAGAAGGCCTGGTAGGGCTCGAAGACGAGCTCCACCAGGCTGCCCGAGGGCGTCGACCTGGAGGGGACCTCCTCGATGCTCCCCGACTCGCAGTCCCAGATGGAAGCCGATCCCCGGGCGTCGCGGAAGACCAGCGCGCACTCTCGCGCGCCCCCGGAGTCGTTGACCAGCCAGTAGAGCTCCCGGCCGTCGATCCTTCTGTGCTGGGCGATCAGCGGGAACTCGCCCGACTCGAAGCGGGTCTGGGGCGCGAGGCCGGGCGCTCCGGCCTCGACCAGGGGCGCGAGGCCGTCGGGCGCGCGGCGCA
>CAZTTG010000060.1:33557-38734 GCA_964615935.1 uncultured Planctomycetaceae bacterium
TAGGGGATGGCCGCCAGGTCGCGCTCGAGGTTGATCCCGTGGGGGACGATGTGGCTGACGCCCCAGGCGATCACGGCGTTGACCGCCCGCTTCATCAGCACCGGAGACATCTGCCAGCCGGCGACGCCCAGGATCTCGCTCTGGAAGCGGCGGCCCTCGAACTCCGCAACCGACTGGGTCTCCTTGAAGTCGTGGACCTTCAAGGCCTTCTCCACCAGGCAGTCGTTGCCCGGCAGGCTGACGGCGCGCTGCGCGCGGAAGAAGTCGCCCACGGCGTAGGCCTGGACGAAGAGGGTCTCCTCCCACAGGTTGGAGATGCAGTACATGCCGCGCGCCTCGAGCCAGCGGCTCACCGCTCCCAGGTAGCCGTCGGCGTAGATCTCCGAGACGACGTCGTGCCAGTCCCAGCGGGCCGCGGCCCAGCGGCCCTCGACGTCCTCGTCGATCAGGAGCGGCATCCAGGCGCGGAGGTCGCGCCCCTTGCGCTCGCGGTACTCGCGCTCGAGGTCGTCGGACCAGGCGAGCTTGTAGCCGTAGTCCCCCTCGTTGTCGACGAACACGCCCGGCGCGGCGCCGCCCATGCGCGCGCCCAGGGCTTCGGCGTAGGGCTCGTGGGCGATCTCGATGAAGGCCGGCGTCAGGCGGCGGTCGATGTAGTTGACCTTCCCGCCGTCCACGCCCGCGTGGAAGCGCTTCTCGAAGGAGTAGACGCGCCAGCGGCCCTCGGGGGCGCGCCAGGCGAGGGCCGGGCCCGATCCGATGAGCCGCAGGCTGTCGCTCTCGATCCGCGCGGGCACGTGGAGGTCGCCCTCGGGGAGGTTCCAGGGCGGGCTCTTCGACGACTCGCCCGTGACGACCGGCGCGACCCAGCCGCCGTCGTCGTAGTCCGCCGAGCGCCAGCCGGGCCCGGCCTCGGCGCTGGTGCGCCAGGAGCCGTCCGTCACCAGCGTCTCGGCCGCGCCGTCCTCGTAGACGATCTCCAGTCCGAGGTTCAGCCCGCAGGGCCCGGCGGCGTTGCGGGCCAGGACGGCGATCTGGTTGCGCCCCTCCCGGAGCTTCCCCGCCAGGTCGAAGCGCGACACCTGCCACCAGACCTCGCTGTCGCCCAGCTTCTCGCCGTTGAGGAAGACCATCACCTGGTCGTCCGCGGTGGCCGCCATGGACGCCGAGGCGATCCGCGGGGCCCGCTCCACGTGCAGAGCGCGACGGAACCACGCCTGGCCGCCGTCGACCTGGGCTTCGGGGTGCCAGATCCACTGGCCCAGACGGGGTCGCGCGGGAGGGGGCGCGGCGCTCTCGGGCTGGGCGCGGCGCGCGGCGACGGTGAAGAAGGACTCGGGGAGCTGGACCTCACCTCCGCCTTCGACGTCGCGCACGCTCCAGTCCAGCGAGACCGCGGCCAGCTCCGGGTGCGCCTCCAGCACGCGGCCGTCGGCCTGGCCGCTGGGCCACCAGTACTCGTCGCAGTACCCGAGGTAGGCGCCCGCCGCCTCGGCCTGGTCCAGCGCGGCGCCGAAGGCCTCGAACCACTCGGGCGCGAGCCAGGACTCGCGCGGCAGGCCGCGGCGCGGGTGGGCGTAGCCGGGGTTGAGCCCCTGCCGGCACATCTCCCGCGCCATGGCGGCCGTCTGCTCCGGGTCCAGCGCCGCGTCCCAGAACCAGAAGGCGAAGGGGGCGTAGATCAGGTCGGGGGAGGCGAAGCCGGCGCGCAGCTCATCGAAGCCGACCGCCGGCCGTCGTCCCCGGTCCTCGGACCGCCCGCTCTCCTGGGCCAGGCAGGCCGTGCCGCCCAAGCTCGCCGCGAGCACCAGCGCGATCGTTCCGCTGCGCATGGCGACCCCCATTCCCTCTCGTCACCGGTACCAGCCGTGCTCCCGGGCGGTCGCGTAGGCCAGCTCGACCCGCTCCAGGGAGGTGTCCGGCTGCACCGTGTGCTCGGTGTTGAAGATGAAGCCGCCGCCCGGCTTGCAGGTGAGGACGTTCTCGCGCACGTGGCGGACGAGCTCCTCCTCGCTGGCGAAGGGGAGCTGGTGGCGGATGTCCAGGCCGCCGTGGATGGTGAGGCGATCGCCCCAGCTGGCCTTCACGTCGGCCAGGTCCATGCCGGCCGACTGTTGCAGGGGGTGCATCACGCTGATCCCCATCCCGATCAGGTCGTCGATGATGGGGCGGAAGTAGCCGCAGGAGTGAAGCGAGCAGGGCAGGCCCCGCTCCCGGCCCGGCGCGATGATCGCGCCGTCCAGGGGGGCGATGCGCTCCCGCCAGCTGGCCGGGCTGACGATCATGTTCCCGTTGCCGCCCACGTCGCCGCTGACGTGCAGCACGTCGATGCCCAGCTCCACGGCGTTCCGCGCGACGCGGGTGGACCAGTCGGCGAGCTGGCGGAAGAAGGCCTGCACCTCCGGCTCCCACAGGCCGAAGCGCAGCAGGGTCGGCTCCACGCCGATGAAGGAGTAGGCGCTCTCCAGGACCCCCCAGACGTGGGCCAGGACGCACTTGTCCGATCCATGGCGCTCGACCAGTTCCCTCACCTCGGCGTAGATCGCGGGGTCGTCGGGATCGAGGAAGTCGCCCTGGCCGACGTCCTCGAAGCGCATGTTCATCAGCTCCTCGAGGAACTCGGGGTTGTGCCGGTTGGGGGGCGGGGTGATGGCCATGAAGACGTCGGTGCCGAGCTCCTCGTGGAAGCGCTCCAGGCTCCCGTACCGCTCGACCACCCGGCCGCAGACGTCCTTGCGGTACATCCAGACGTTCAGCGGCACCCGGTCGGGCTCCTCGTGGCGGATGGCCGCCAGGGCCCGCTCCTTGCCGCTCATGGTCTCGCGCTGCATGTTCGTCCCCGCTCCGAGGCGGAGGCCCACGATAGCGGCGTCCCGGGCGCGATCTCGGCGGCAACCGTGGAATTGTGCCGGGCGTTCCCCGGCTTCCTCCGGCCCTGGTACTCTGGGAGGGCTTGGCGGTGGACCGGCGGTCCGGTCCCGGAGAGGAGGTCGGATGCCCTCGCGGCGCAACCCCCAGCTCGTCCAGCATCAATCCTGGCTGCGGCGTCGTGCGCGCGGTCTGCTGAGTCCGCGCCTGAGGCGGTGGATGGACAGCGGGGATCTGGCCCAGGAGGCGTACCTGCTCGCCCGGCGTGACCTGCGCGGGCGGGAGTTCTCGGGCGAGTCCGGCTTCCGGAGCTGGCTGTGGGTCGTCCTTCGTAACCTGGTCGCTGGCAAGGCGCGCCGCATGCCCGCGGATCAGGCCGGCGAGGTCTCCTGGAGCCGGCTGCCGGGTCGCGAGCCCTCGCCCTCGACCGGCTTGCGCGCTCTCGATCAGGACCGGGAGGTCGCTCGCCGCCTGCGGATCCTGCCGGAAAAGGAGCGGGCGGTGGTAACATTGCGCATCGTCGAGGAGCTTCCCTTCCGGGAGATCTCCGCGCGGCTGGGCCTCAGCGAGGGCGCTGCCCGGGTGGCCTTCCATCGGAGCATCCACAAGTTGCGCGCGGCGAGTCGGGATGATGACGAAGCTGGGAGCCGACCGGGTCTGGGATCAGTGGGTCGAGGCCACCGCTGATCGGCCGGAGCTGACTCCCGAGGAGTTCGCGGACTCCTTCGGATCCGAGGCCGAGCGCGCCCTCGAGCTGCTGTCGACCCTCCTGGCCGTCCGTCGCGGTGCTCCTCCGCCACCGCTGGTGGACCTCCTCACCCCCGACTCCGCCAGCGAGGACGGCCGGCCCCGCTTCGCCGGCTTCCGCCTGGATCGAGGGCTGGGTCAGGGCGCCAGCGGTGTGGTCTTCCTGGCCACGGACCTGCGGCCGGGGAGGGGCGAGCAGCGGGTCGCGCTCAAGGTGCTCAATCCCCTGGTCGGCGCGGCCGCCGAGCGCCGCGAGCTCATCCTGCGCGAGGCCGAGATCGCCGCGCGGCTCGACCACGAGGGCATCGTGCGGGTCCTGGATCAAGGCGTCGATCGCGGCTACGCCTGGATCGCGGCGGAGTGGGTGGAGGGGGAGACCCTGGAGCGGGAGATCGACTCGGAGCTCCCATGGGCTTCCCCCGAGCGCCTCGAACGCGCCATCGACGTCGGTCTGCAGCTCAGCCGTGCGCTGGCCCATGCACACGGCCTCGGCGTGATCCACCGCGACCTCAAGCCGGCCAACCTGCTGATCGACACCTCCGGCCGGTTGCGCATCCTGGACTTCGGCCTCGCCCGCGCGGAGGGGACGGCCTTCGCGCTCAGCAGCACCGGGGAGGCGATCGGCACGCCCCTCTACATGGCTCCCGAGCAGGCGCGCGGGGACCCGCGTCAGGGCCCGGCCACGGACATCTACGCGGTGGGGCTCATTCTCCTGGAGCTCGCCCTGGGCCCCCCGGACGGCCCCGACCTCGACGCTGCCCGCACCCTCGCGAGGATCGCGCGCGGCCGCCTTGGATCCCTGCGTCGTCGCCTGCGTGCCCTGCCCCGTGGTCTGCGCCAGGTGGTCTCCCGATGCCTCGAGGTACACCCCGACGACCGCTATCGCGATGCGGGGGAGCTGGAGGCCGATCTCGAGGACTTGCGCGCGGGTCGAGCGCCGCGGGTGGGGACGCTCAGCCCCGTCTCCCGCCGCCTGCGCTCCCTGCGCCGGCACCCCGTCCGTTCGGTCGCAGCGCTGGCCGCCTTCCTGCTGCTCGGTTGGACGTCGTGGTATGTCTGGTGGAACTGGCCTCAAGACGTGCACATCGAGACCCACCGCGATGGGAAGGTGATCTGGATCGATGGAGTGGAGCGCGGCATGACGCCGCTGGATGTCAGGCTGCGTCCCGGCGAGCACACCTACAAGTGCCAGTTTCTGCCGGAGGAAGAGGGTCTGCCTACCCACTCCGGCACTTTCCAGGTTCCGCATCGTTCGCCTTCCTACCCGTTCTTCGTGTTCGATACACAACTCATCATCCCCGGCATCGAGACCGGGATTGCTCCCGAGCAGCCCTCCGCCTTCGTTCAGATCTCCACGCCACACCTTCGGATCGACGTCGGGATCGACGGCCAGATCCACGCCGACCAGCCCGGAATCGTATCGACGCGATTGCCGCTGGGCCGCCACGAGGTACGGATCGAAGCCCCGGGAAAGCGGTCCATCGAGGAGGAGGTCGAGCTGACAGACCAGCAGTTGTGCATGCTCTCCTACGAGCTGGACGATATCGACTCCGAGTGGCACA
>CAZTTG010000061.1:0-38388 GCA_964615935.1 uncultured Planctomycetaceae bacterium
GCCGCCTGCGGAGCAGGCGCGCCGACGAGGATTCTCCGGCACGCCTGGTCGGTCTCAGGCGAAGCCTCGCTAGCATGCCTCCATGACGAACGACGACGCGGACCCCAACAGCAAGGTCGCCGACCACTGGGGGAGGCTCGGAGCCGACCAGGTCCATCGCCCCGAGATCGCCGCCGAGACGAGCTGGGCCGATTCCCCCCTCATCCGCAGCAAGTTCATCAACCCCAGGATGTCCGGCTCGCCGGACGTCAACTGGCTCGAGTGGACCGTGCGCAACCACCTGCCGCCCGACACGCGCCGGGCCTGCACCCTGGGGTGCGGCTCCGGAGGCCTGGAGCGCCACGCGAGGAGCCTCGGCCTGCAGGCCGAGTTCGACAGCTTCGACATCTCCGAACAGGCCCTGACGGTCGCTCGCGACGAGGCCCGGCGGCTCGGCTTGCAGGGCATCCACTACCGATGCGCCGACCTCAACCGGCTGGAGCTCCCCGCGAATCACTACGACGTGGTCTTCGGGTCGCACTCGCTGCACCACGTCGAGCAGCTCGATGGCCTCTTCCGGACGGTCCGCGGCGGGCTCGTTCCAGGCGGGCTGCTGGCCTTCGACGAGTACGTCGGTCCCCGGCGGCTGCAGTGGACGGAGCTCCAGCTCGAGCTGGCCAACCGAGTCCTCGCCTGGCTGCCCGAGTACCTGCGGGAGGATCGCGTTCAGCCGGGTGTCGTGAAGGACCGGATCCTCCGTCCCTCCGTCGAGGAGGTGGTGGCCGAGGATCCATCGGAGGCCGCCCTCCCGGATCAGATCCTGCCGCTGGCCCGGAAGTACCTCGAGCCCGTTCTGCAGCGCGACCTCGGCGGCACTCTGGCCCACATCGTCCTCGAGCGCATCGTCGGCAACTTCAGAGAGGATGACGAGGAGGCCCTCGCTCGGCTGCACGGCCTGTTCAGCCTGGAGGCCCAGCTCATCGAGATGGGCGTCCTGAGCTCGGACTTCGTCTTCGCGATCTTCCGATTCCCTGCGTGAGGGTGGCCCGCTCCGTTCAGCCGTCGCCGCGGGGAAGCGCTGGATGTCGACAGGGGCCGCGATCCCATCGGACGCCGCCGGTACGGCCTCGGCCTCCTCCTTCGGGCGCACCCCCGGATCACCGCTGGCGCCCGGGTGAGGATGCCCGTAGCCTGCACTCGCTCGGGTCTCGAGCGCTGAACGGGAGCGTGACCATGAACCAATCCTGGGTGCAGATGTCGGCGGTCATCGGGCTGGGGCTCTTCGGGCACGCGGCGGGCGGGGTCCCGACCGCCGAGAATCCCGTCGAGCTCGGACGCGTGAGCTGGCACCGCGAGCTCGACGTGGCGCTGGAGGAGCGTCCGGAGCTGTTCGACGGGCTCGAGCGCCCGGAGGACGTCTACGCGCTCGCCGGCCATCGGGAGGAGCTGATCGAGCGCATCGAGAGCGAGGCGCCCCCGCGCTGAACCCGGCGCCGGCGCCCGGATCAGTCGCCCGGGACCCGACCCTCCAGGAGCATCCGGGGGTACTCGACCGGCGACAGGCGCTGGATCTCGCCCTTCCCCCGGGACATCAAACCGACCAGGTATCCCTCGCCGTCGATGGCGGGGGCGCCGCTCAGGCCGGGGACGGTGTTGTCGATCAGCGCCTCGACCGTGATGAGGACGGCGTCCCTCTCGGAGCGGACGAAGGAGCCCTCGTACACGATCTGGGGGCAGTCCTCCTCGGTGTACCGCCAGCCGACGACGTACACCGCCTCCCCCCGCTGCAGGGGAGTCGTCCGGATCCGCAGGGGCTGGATGCTCTGGGGGCGCTCCCGGACCGTGAACAGGAGCCAGTCCTTCCCGCAGGGAATCCCCTCCAGCGGCTCTCCGGATTCCCGGTTGACGAGCTCGTCCACCACGACCAGCTCGGACGGACGGTCCTTGGGGAACATCCGCCAGCTCTTCAAGGTCCCCTCGAAGTCGACGGCGTCCATCCGGGCGGACCGGAAGTAGGTCAGGACGTGCTTGGCGGTCGCCGCCAGGACCTCCCCCCCGACCTCCAGCAGGCACCCGCACCCGGCCACCGGATGGTGCTGGTCGTCGTAGTCGATCTGGTTGACGACCGCGAGCTTGGGCCACTCGGCCGGGGGGAGCCTCATCCAGCTCCCGTAGGAGTCCGGCTCATCGGGCGGGTCGGTCCCGCACGCGGCCACCAGGATCCCGGCCAGGAGGCCGGCAGCGGACAGGACGCGCATCATGGAGCCATTGTAAGGACGCGCCTGCGGGGCGGGGATTCCGGCGGATTCCCGTAGCGCTGTGCCCCTTCCTGCATGGAGTAGGGAGACATGCAGTCCGACGCATCCCGGTTCGCGGTGGAGGAGCTCATGGCCCAGGCCGGGTGGGTCCGGGCCCTGGCCCTGCGCCTGGCCGGGAATCCGAGCGAGGCCGAGGATCTGGCGCAGGATGCGCTGACCGTGGCCCTGGAGCATCGCCCCAGGACGGATCGCGGGCTGCGTCCCTGGCTGGCTCGGGTGCTGCGAACGCGCCGGGCCTGGTTCCTCCGCCTCCGCGCCGCGCGCCGAGCCCGCGAGGAGATCGCCTCGCGGAGCGAGCGCGTCCCCTCGGCCGGGGAGCTGGCGGCGAGGGCGGAGGTCCAGCGCCGCCTGGTCGACGACGCGCTCGGACTGGACGAACCCTATCGCTCGCTCGTGGTGCTGCGCTACTACGGGGGGCTCGAGCCCTCGGAGATCGCCCGGCGCCTGGGCAAGCCGCCGGGCAGTGTCCGCGGGCAGCTCTCACGCGCCCTCGACATGCTGCGGGCGTCCCTCGGCGCGTCCCGCCGGGAGGGCGAGCCGGACTGGCGCTCGTCCCTGCTGCTCTTCGGCGCCGGGATCCGACCCGCTCCGCCCGCGGGCCCGGGAATGGCGCCGACCTCCCCGATCCACTTCATCACCATGCAGGCGATTGCGAAGACCACCCTGGCCGCGGTGGCCGGCCTCGGCGCGCTCACCCTCCTCTGGCTGTCGCTGCGATCGGAGGACGACGCCCGGCTGGCCCCCGGGCGGGCGGCAGGGGCCGACGGCCCGCTGGCGGCCATGAGTGCCGGCGAGGCGCGGGTCGGGGCCGAGGCGGCGCCGGCGGCCTCGCTCGCGCAGGCCGCGCAGCGCTCGGAGGGGCGCGTGGCGGCGACGTCCTCGGTCGAGTCCCACGCGGGCGAGCCCGTCCGCGGGGTGCTGGTGAACCGGAACGGAGGCGCCGCGGAGGCCGCGGATCCGCCGCTGGGGTCCTTCCTGTTCGACCTGCTCAGGGGTGAGGAGAGGCTGGAGACCCTGGTGACCGATCCCGAGGGCCGCTTCGAGACGGAGCACGCCTACACCTCCGGGACCTTCACCCTGAAGCTGCGCGAGCACGCCCGCAGCGACCCGCACGTCTATCTCCCGCGCCTGGACCGGCCGCTGAAGCCCGCGGAGATTCCGGCCATGACGCTCTCCTGGACGGAGGGAGAGGAGCTGCTCGTGCGGGTGGACACCCGCCTGGTCCTGCCCATCCGGCTCCGGGGACCGGCGGAGGTGGCGGACCGCGTGGAATCGGTCCAGCTGGTCTCGAGGGCCCGACGGGACATCGCCGGCCCGGGCGCGCACGCCCGGGCCCTGCGCGCGCCCATCCATCGGGACGAGAGCGGCAAGTGGGTGCGCTTCCACCGCAACGGCCTGCCCGGATCGAGCCGCTGGTTCGTTCACGCCGAGACCCCCGACGGCCTGTGGCGAGCCGACGCCGAGATCGCCGTCCGCGGAGGACACCGCCGGGAGCCCATCCCCCTCGCGCTGGAGAGCGCCGGGCGGATCGACGTCGTGGTCCCCTTCCCGTCCGCCTCCGATCCGTCCAGCATCGCCGTCCTGGTCGGGCTGCCGGGGACCGATCGCGGGCGGCTCCCGGCGGCCGCCGTGAGCTGTGGCGCCCAGGCGCGGCGCTTCCGCCTGGGCGGGCTGTACGCGGGAGACCACCGGATCGTCTGCTATGCGGACGGAACCGAGGTGGTGCGCGCGCCGGTGGCCGTGGTCCCCGGCGAGGTCTCGGAGGTCACCGTGGAGCTGGCGTGGCCGGTGGCCCTCCACACGGTGCGCCTTGAGCTGGGCAGCCAGACCGGGCGCTTCCACGAGCCGGTGAGCTTCGCCGCGCTCCCGGTGGCGCCGGAGGGCGACTCCCGACGCTACTCGGATTCGATGGTCGAATGGACTCAGGGCGAGGACCGCCGGTGGAGCGGCACCCAGAGCCTCGGCCGGATGCCTCCCGGGGAGTACCGCCTCGAGCTGATGGCGAGCTTCGGGTTCCAGCCGTGGGACCACCACCACCGCACCCTCACGGTCCCCGGGCCGACGATGGAGCTGACCTGCCTGGACGGCAGCCCGTCACGCTCCTTCGGCCTGCGCGTCGTGGACCGGGAGAGCGGCGTCATGGTGGAGGAGGCCGCTCTCGAGCTGAGCGTGGACGGGCTGCCCGGGCCCATCTGCGATCGGCTGGACGGCCTCTTCAGGCTGGAGGACGTCCCGCTCGGGAGCGACGTCCGCTGGAGCCTGAGGGCCGAGGGCTACGAGCCCCGGGAAGGCGGCCTGGATCTCGCGGCTCCGGAGGGCGAGCTGTGGGTGGTCGCGGTGGAGCTGGCTCGCGAGAGGTGAGGGGAGTGGCCGGAACGGCCCTGCAGGACCGCCCCCAAGCAGGGCGGGCCTGCTACACTGGGAGACCGGTCGCCCACGAGAGGACTCCGCCATGAAGAGCCTCACCCGCTCGCTACTCGGTGTGGTGGCTGCGCTGGTCGCGGTGCTCCCCGCGGCTGCGCAGAATCAGGTCTGGATCCGCCAGTTCGGAACGAACAAGGACGACTGGAACACCGCGGCCGCCCCGGACGGCGCGGGCGGGGTGTACCTGACCGGCTGGACCGCCGGCAGCCTGGGCGGACCGAGCGCGGGCAACTGGGACATCTGGGTGGCGCGCTACGACGGCTCCGGCAACCAGCTCTGGATCCGGCAGTTCGGGACGATCGGCGACGACAGCGCCCGGGCGGCCGCCCCCGACGGAACCGGTGGGGTCTACGTGAGCGGCCACACCGAAGGCAGCCTGGGCGGGCTGAGCGCGGGTCGGATCGACGCGTGGTTCGCGCACTACGACGAGGCCGGGAACCGGCTCTGGATCTGCCAGCTCGGCACGAGCCACGATGACTACGGAGGCGCGGCGGCTGCGGACGCGACGGGCGGCCTGTTCGTGAGCGGCCAGACCCTCGGCAGCCTGGGCGGCCCCAGCGCGGGCCAGGTGGACACATGGCTGGCGCGCTACGAGGATGTCTGCCCGCAGCCCAGCACCTACTGCACCGCCAAGACCACCTCCACCGGCTGCACCCCGGCCATCGACCACACCGGCCTCCCGAGCGCCACCGCCCCGAGCGGCTTCTCGGTGATCGCGACCCAGATCGAGCCCGACCGGCCGGGGATCCTCTTCTACGGCCTGACGGGCCCCGAGGCGCTCCCGCTCCAGGGCGGGCTCCTGTGCGTCCGTCCGCCGATCCACCGGACGCCCACCCAGAACTCGGGCACGAGCGGATCACAGCCCTGCACGGGCGTCCTGGCGCTGGACCTCAACGCGGCCGGCATCTGCGCCTCGATCGGGGTCGGCCACCACGGATGGATGCAGGGATGGTTCCGGGATCCGGCCAGCCCCAGCGGGACCGGGCTGACGGACGCCATCGAGTGGAAGGTCTGCCCCTGACGGGACCCGACACCCCATCCCGATCACCAGATACCCCGAGGAGGGCCCGCGAGCCCGGGCGTCTCGAGTCATGCAGAAGCGAAGAGCACTGAAGCGCGCTGCCGCCGGCCTGGCTCTGGCGGCTCTGGCGGCGGCGGCGTCCGGACAGGGCTCGGTGGTCGTGGACCTGCCCGACCCCGCCAACCTGCTGCTGAACACCTCCTTCGTAATCCGGGAGGACGTGGTGTACGTCCCCTCCTACGACGACCAGCACGTCACCAACAAGCTGTGGTCCTTCTCGCTGGTGTCGGGTCTCCTGCTGGACCCCGACGGGCTGCTCCTGCCCGCGCCGGCCCTGGCCACCGACCCGGCGCTCTTCTCGGGCGAGCGGCTGGGAATGCCCGGCTGGTTCCCCGACCAAGCCATCCAGCTCGTGGACATCTCCGATCCCGCCGATCTGAGGAGCCTGGGCACGATCTCCATCGGGGCGGGCGCGAACATCCAGGGACAGGACATCGTCGTGGACGATGACGGCATCGTCGGCTACGTGGCCTCCTTCGCGGACGACACGCTGTACTCCTTCAACGTGGACAGCCTGGCCCTGGAGGATCCCGACGGCCTGATCCTGCCGGGGAATCCCGATCGCATCGCGCTCGCCGGGGACCGGATCGCCATCGCCAGCGAGACCCCCACCTCCACCGAGATCGTGGTCGCTGACGTGAGCGATCCCGCGAACCTGACGCTGGCGGGCGCCATTCCGCTCCCGGGACAGCCGGTCCTCCACTCCGGGAGCACGATCGGCTTCGCCAGCGACGGCCGGACCGGTTTCATCACGGCCTACGAGGGGGTGCTCTACTCCTTCGACGTCATCAGCCTGAGCCTGCTCGATCCCGATGGAATCAGGTTCCCCGGCTACAGCGGCGGAGGCGGCGGCGTGCACGTCCACCGCGATACGGTGGCCTTCACCGCCGGCACGAACGGCCTGCACTTCGTGGATGCCAGCGATCCGGCGAACCTCACCCTGATCGCCCACGCCAAGTTCGGGGTCGACTGGACCGTGCGGGGCGGCTTCGCCTCGGGCTTCACCGCCGACGGTACGGGATTCTCCTGGCTGACGGTCTGGCCCATCGACGCCGTCTACGCCTTCGAGGTGGCCACGGGGGACCGGATCGGGGAGCCCTTCCCGGTGGACGACTATCCCAGCTTCCTGACCGTCTACGGGCCCGACGATCGCGTGGGGGTCATCTGCGGCGGCGCCGACACCATCCACCTGATTCACGGTCTGTTCGGCCCGGCGGCCCCCGCGTCCTACTGCGAGGCCAAGGCCAACAGCCTCGGCTGCACGCCCGCGATCACCTGGAGCGGCACGCCCAGCGCCAGCCAGCCCGGTCCCCTCGACGTGGGGGCCGTGCAGGTCCTGAACAACCGGAACGGGATGGTCTTCTACGGCTTCGCGCCCGCGGCTCTCCCCTTCCAGGGGGGCGCCCTGTGCGTCGCGCCGCCCCTGCGCCGCACGCCGGTCCAGAACAGCGGCGGCAACCCTCCACCGGAGGACTGCTCGGGTGTGTACTCCTTCGACTTCAACGCCTGGATCCAGAGCGGCGCCGATCCGCTGCTGGCGCCCGGCGTGGTGGCCTGGGCCCAGTACTGGTCCCGGGATCCCTCCGCCGCCAGCGGGACCGGCCTGACCGACGCGCTGCAGATCCCCATCGGCCCGTGATGCGGACCGGACCACCCCCATGACCACCAGGACACGACCGAACCGGCTCGCGGCCGGCGCCCTCCTCCTCGCGCTCATCGGGTCCGGCGCCGCGGCCAGCGCGCACGCGCCGGCGCAGGAGGCGGCCGCGAGGGGCGTGCACGTCCTCTCGCTCCGGGGCTCCCCCCTCGAGCGGGGTCTGGCGCACGGCCAGGCGCTGCGGCCCGAGATCCAGCACCTCGTGAGGGCCTGGAAGGCCGACCTGGAGGAGACCCATGGCCGGGATCCGGACGAGCTCATCCGCCTCTTCCTGGCGGAGACGGACTTCGTCCCCGCCATCGAGCGGTGGACCCCCGGGCTGATGGACGAGGTGCGCGGCATCGCCCAGGGCTGCGAGATCGACTTCGAGACGATCCTCGCCTACCAGCTCCCCGACGAGATGTGGGCCAACGCCGGGGAGATCGCGCGGGAGCACTGCACCAGCCTCGGTGCCGACGCCCAGGACGGCCGCCCCACCCTCGTCGCCCAGAACCTCGACATCCCGACCTGGTACCACACCCGCGTCACCGTGCTCCACCTCGAGCACCAGGGCACGGACCTGGAGTCTTTCGTGGTCACCGTGCCGGGTCTCGTCGGCGCGAACGGGATGAACAACCGCGCGGTCGGGGTCTGCGTCAACACGCTCCTCCAGCTGAAGCCCTCGCGGAGCGGGCTGCCGGTGGCCTTCGTGGTGCGGGGAGTCCTGTCCCGGGAATCCCACGACGAGTCCCTGGAGTTCCTCCACGCCATCGAGCACGCCTCGGGCCAGAACTACATCGTCGCGGGTCCCGAGGAGGCCCCGGGCTTCGAGTGTTCGGAGCGGCTCGTCGCGCGCTTCCTCCCCTTCGAGGGCGCCAGGTGGACCTACCACACGAATCACCCGCTGGTGAACGAGAACTACCGCCCGTCGATCCTCGAGGCGCTGCGGAGGTCGGGGGGATCGCCGGGGGAGAGCCCCTGGCACTGCGACCGGTTCGCGTCCCTGCAGGAGCGGTTGAAGCCCGGCACGAGGGTCGACCTGGAGAGGATCAAGGAGACCCTGCGCTCCCGGGATCCCGGCGTCCCCATCGACAACCCCTCCACCTACGCGTGCACGATCATGGTCCTGTCGGAGGAGCCCGAGCTGCACATCGCGCCGGGGAGGCCGCACGAGGTCCCCTTCGAGGTCCTCCGGTTCTGAGGGCGGGCGCCGCGGCGGGTCATCGCGGCGGCCCGGTCCGCGGGCCGCCCGGGCGCTCGGACGGCGCGGACTCGGTCCCGAAGACCAGGAGTGAGTCCGGGAGCGCCGCCTCGCCCGGACCACCGACGAGGCGCACCGCCTTGGCGTCGCGCGGATGGTGCCCTGCGGCGCGGAGCTCCTCCAGCGTCCCGAGCCCGCCCTCCTCCCACTCATACACGAGCACGGGCAGCCGCAGGCGCGGATCGTCGAGATCCAGGCGGTACATCACCTGGTTGTAGTCGTAGCGCGGCGTGGGGGTCTTCGCGCCGGAGAAGGTGCGCGTGTACGTCCCCTCGAAGTAGACCTGGCGACCCTTCGCCCCGGCCAGGAACTCGTGCTGGGCCACGTTGTAGAGCGAGTAATCGTCGTGGGTGACCACCTTGCGGGCGTGCAGCCAGGGACCGAGCAGCGTGTCGGCCTCCGCGAACCAGACCTCTCCCTGGAAGGAGGTCCCGCCCTGCTCGCCGAGGATCCACACCCACCGCCCGCGGTGCGGATTCCAGCGGATGCTGCCGTTGTGGGCGCGGACCGGGGTCCCCGTCTGCGTGTCGAAGAGGCGCGCCAGGGCCTCGTCCTCTCGCAGGCGGCCCCGGCGCACGAGCTCCTCCTCACGCTGCTCGCCCACCGGCGGGGTGGCGCGCTTCCACGCCCAGACGATGCGCCCCCTCCCATCGCGCTCGAGCGCGGCGTCGGGATTCCAGGCCTCCCCCGCCGCCAGGCAGGTGAAGCCCTCGTAGGCCGATGGATCGCCGATGGCCTCGAGCGTCGCCGCCACGCGCACCTGCGGGTAGGGCGCGGGGAACACGTAATAGAGGCGCCCGCCATCCTCGACCAGCACCGGGTGTCCCGAGGGGTGCAGCTCGCAGTCCAGCGGTAGCTCGCGCCACTTCTCGAAGACCTCGCGCTCCGCGTTCCACCTCGCGAGGCCCTGCTCGTACAGCTGGCCGAGCGACTCGACCCGCGCGTAGTGGGCGACGAGGACCTCGCCCTCGCCCTCGGGCACGACCATGAGCCCGCCGATCCACACCGGCCCCGGCCCCTCGATCGGGCACATGGCCCGCGCGAAGCCGTTCGGGCCCGTGAAGTACTCGAGCTCGATCCCCGTGTCCGGCCCGACGCCGCCGCGGCCCGTGGCGGGTTCGGGGTGCTTTCCTCCCCCCTCCCCGGGGCCCCCTCTATGATGGGGAACCCTGCCCGATACCACGCAGCCACCCATGACGAGTCGGGGCCAGCACGACATGAGGCACTGCCACGCTCTCCCCTCCCTCCTGTTCGCAGCAGCGCTCGCCGCATCGACGGTGTCGGCACAGGCGGTCCAGATGCCCGCCCGGCCCCCGCACCCCCCCGAGTCCACCGCACGGCCCCCGGGGGTGCTGAGCCTCGAGCTGGCGGGTCGACTGCTGAGCGGCTATCCCCACTTCCAGTTCGTGCGGGCGTTCCACGAGGGCAGCGTCGTCCGGCTCGCGGTCGACCCGACCCGGCATTCGGGCCTCGCCGGGCGCACGGCGCACGCCTACGTGGTGGCCGCCAAGACCGCCGCCGAGTGGAGCGCCGACCCGTCCCTGCTCGACGTCGCCGGAGGGCCCCGCCTGCTCACCTTCTCCGGCGCCTCCATCCAGGCCAACACCTTCGTCCTGGACTCGGGGCAGCTGAGCGGCAACGCCGGAACCGGCCTGGGCGTCGGCTACGACGTGGTGATCGACCTCGACCTGAATGCGGCGCTCGATCCGGGAGATTACATCGACGGCCTGGGTGAGGAGGCGGGCTTCTACGTGCTCGCCGACACCAGCCAGCCGGGGCCGCTCCCGGTCACCGAGATCACCTACAGCGGAGGCTCCTTCCTGGGCCAGAACACCTTCTATCCCGCCAACATCGGCGCCTTGGGGCAGTTGCCGCTGGTCGTGGTCAGCCACGGAAACGGGCACAACTACAGCTGGTACGACCACATCGGCACGCACCTCGCGTCGTATGGCTACGTCGTGATGAGCCACCAGAACGACACGGGGCCCGGGAGCAACGCTGCTTCGATCACGACCTTGACGAACACGGACTACATCCTGGCCAATCAGGCCACCATCAACGGCGGAGTGCTCGACGGACACATCGACTCCACGCGCATCTCCTGGATCGGGCACAGCCGCGGTGGCGAGGGCGTGGTGCGCGCGTACGTCCGCCTGCTGAACGACGAGTACATCAGCCCCAACTTCGACGAGGACGACATCGTCTTCATCAGCAGCATGGCGCCGGTCACGCACATCAGCTCGGGGCTCTCGTTCCCCGGCGAGGTGAACTTCCAGCTCTTCTACGGGTCCTCGGACGATGACGTCACCGGCTCCCCCAGCAGCTTCACCTCGAAGCCCTTCGCCTTCTACGAGCGCGCCTGGGGGAACAAGCACACGAACTACATCCAGGGGATGGGACACGCGTACTTCCACAACGGCACGACGAGCTGCGTGTGCACCGGCCCCAACACCATCTCACGCCCGGTGGCCCACGACTACGTGAAGGGTCTCTTCCTGCCGCTCATCAAGCTCTACGTCGAGGGCAACCTGCCGGCGCTCGACTTCTTCGAGCGCATGCCGGACGACTTCCGGCCGGCCGGCTCGACCGGGTCCCTCATCCTGGCGGCCGACTACCGCGAGGCCGTGGCGACCGGGAACTTCTTCGTGGACGACTTCCAGGCCAACCCCTCGGTCGCGCTCAGCAGCTCGGGCGGCGCCGTCTCCTTCACGGTCTCCAACATCTCGGAGGGAGTGATGAGCGATCAGGACGGGTCCTTCCAGTACTCGGCCTCCGTTCCCATGAACGGCATGACGCGCTATGACGACAGCGGGGACGACGGACGGGCGGTCGTCTTCCAGTGGGAGCCGCCGGGGACCTTCCACTACGAGCAGGCGATCGTGCCCGCCGAAGCCGACCTCTCCGATGACGCCTACCTGTCCTTCCGAGCCTGCCAGGGCACGCGACACCCGGCCACGAACGCGCTCGACGGCCCGCTGACCTTCACGGTCACCCTGCGGGACACCCTCGGAGCGACGAGCTCGATCGACACCGGCAACTACGGCGGCATCACCCGCACCTACGAGCGCACGGGATCGGGGTCGGGCGCCGGTTGGGCCAACGAGTTCAGCACCACCCGGCTGCGCCTCACCGACTTCCTGACCGATGGGCCGGGGCTCGACCTGAGCTCGATCGAGGCGATCCGTTTCGAGTTCGGCGCCGGCTTCGGCTCCGAGCGCGGCCGCCTGGGCATGGACGACATCGAGATCATCCGGCAGTAGCACGAGGACCTCGCCATGAAGCACGTCACGCACCTGTGTCTCGCGTCCGCACTGGTCCTCGCCGCCTGCTCGCAGGATTCGACGTCGAGCTCGAGCCCGAGGGAGCTGGCCGCCGCCGGGAGCTCCGGGTCGACCCGCACCGCGGCCGTGCTCCCCGCCTTCCGCGAGGACGTCAGGGGGATCCTCTACGCCTGTCCGTTCGCGCTGCGGGAGGGTTACCCGCACAACTGGCGGGCCGACCCGACCTGGGTGACGGCCGGCTGGCTCCTGGTGCTCGAGGTGAACCCGGACCTGGTCCAGCCCAGCCAGGAGGTCGAGCCCGTCCTCTACGGCGGCGACCAGACGCTCGAGCGCGTCAACTCCGGCCACCAATCCGGTCGAGTGATCGCCGTTCTCCCCGGCATCCCTGGCCCGGAGGGGGGCCCGGCCGGCGATTTGAGGGCGACCACCTTCTTCTTCGGCACCCCCATGCTCCCCGAGGAGGTCGGCGGCGAGCGGATCCGCATCGAGGGTGAGGCGGCCGCCGCCCGGGGCGCGCTCCCCTTCGGAGTCGAAGCCCTCGAGGCCTCGCGCGCCCGGGGAGGCGACCTGCTCCGGCTCGCCGACCGCACGCAGCTCCACCGCACCGCCGCCGAGCTCGTGCTCGAGCACTCTCCCCAGGAGCGGGAGCTGGCCGAGGGGCTGCTGGCCCCGCTCGTTCGCTGACCCCCCCCGGAGAAGCCAGTCCTCTCAGGAGCCTCGACATGCACCTCGCCACCCGCACCGCCGCCGCCCTCGCCCTCCTCGCCGTCCCGGCCCTGGCCCAGAGCTGGAGCAACCTCGGGGGGAACGCCGCCCGCAACGGCTTCGCCTATCCGCTGGGGCCCCGCACCGAGTCGGTGCTGTGGACCAACGCCACCGACCCCTCGCTGATCTCCTGGGCCCCCTTCGTGGAGGACGGGCGCGTGTTCACCGTCCGGGAGGCCCACTTCCCGCAGAACGGCGGCGCGGCGGGCGACGCCCTGATCGCCTACGACCTGGACTCGGGGAGCGAGCTGTGGCGCCTGACGCTGCCCTTCGGCGGCAGCACCGCCACCGAGTGGATCGCCTGGATCGGCGGCGTGCGCGACGGCCGGGTCTACGCCTCGCGCAGCTCCAACGGGAAGCCGGGTCCCCTGCGCGCCTACGACGCCGCGACCAAGGCCCTGCTGTGGACCTCGATCGAGACGACCCCGGCCTTCGCCTACGACGGCGTGGTCTTCGCCCCCGACGGCGACCCGATCGTGGGCGACTTCTACAAGGTCGTGCGCTTCGACACCGCGGACGGCAGCACGGTGTGGAGCACTCCCCGCACGGGATCGGTCAGCGGGAACTGCGGCGCGGCCGCGACGCCCACCGCGCTCTACATCGACGAGCCGCGGGCCGGAGGGAACGTCGTCACCAAGCTCGACATGGCCACGGGCACGATCCTGTACTCCAGCCCGCTGATGGCCGGCTTCACGGCCCAGAATGCGCCCTTCGTCGCGCACGACGGCAAGACGGTCTACTTCGCGCGCAGCCAGAACAACCCGCCCTACGACAACCTGTTCGCCTTCGCCGACGACGGCATGAGCTTCACCCAGCTGTGGAGCCGGGCGGTGCGCTGGACGACCTCGCACGAGCACGGCATCGGCCCCGACGGTTCGATCTACACCTTCCTGCAGACCGAGGAGTTCGTGCGCCTCGACCCGGCCACCGGCAACGTGACCGGCAACGCCGGCGTGCTGGCCCCCCTGGGCAGCCCCAACCTCTCGGCCAAGACCGCGGTCGACGCGCGGGGGACGGTGTACGTGTCCAACGGCTGGGCCAGCAATCCCGCCACCGACGGGCGCCTGTGGGCCTTCGGGCCCGACCTCGCGACCACCTACTTCACGATCGATCTCGCGCGCCCCAACCAGGGCGGCCCGGCGCTGGCCGAGGACGGCACGCTGGTGATGTGCGACCTCTCGGCGGTGCGCGCCTGGCGCGAGACCAGCGTCCCGCAGACCTACTGCACATCCAAGACCACCAGCGACGGCTGCGCGCCCCCGGTTTTCGCCGAGGGCAGCCCCAGCGCCACCTCGGGCAGCGGCTTCCTGCTCGGCGCCTGGCAGGTGCCCAGCTCCAAGAACGGGCTGCTGTTCTACTCCAAGGTCGGCCCGTCGGGCCTGCCGTTCCAGGGCGGCTTCCTGTGCGTGGCCGTGCCCATCCGGCGCACCCCGGTGCAGAACTCGGGCGGCGCCGGCTCGTGCGGGGGCACCTTCGGGCTCGACTTCAACGCCTACATCGCCTCGGGCGCCGACCCCGCGCTCGTCCCCGGCCAGGGCGTGTGGGCTCAGTACTGGTTCCGCGATCCCCCGGCCCCCTTCTCCACCGGCCTGACCAACGCCGCCCGATTCGTCGTCGGGCCCTGAGCCGCGGGGGCCGGTCGCCGCGCGCGCGTCACCGCCTCAGGCCCTCGATCGCCCTCCGCGTTTCTTCGGGGTCGGGAGTGAGCTCCAGCACCAGCTCGTCGCCACCCTCCTCCACGGGGAACCAGCGCCGGCCCCCATCGGATTCCAGGGAGTGGAATATGCTGCTGTGCGCGATCCGCTTCGGATTCACGAGGTTCAACCGCCACCTCACCTGGTGGCCCCCGGCCGCGGGCGCGTGCATCAGCACCTCCCGATCTTCGCCCACGACCTTCTCGTCCCCCAGGTACCGGGTGCTCCAACTACCGACGTAATCCCCATCAGCAGTCCGGATCTGGCCGTCCCGGTCCTCGTGTTCCACGTGTCGCGGGATGAGGAGGGCGACCAGCTCGAATGGCGGGTTGGGCAGCTCGGCCTCGGTGGACAGGCGGACGCGCACCGGGAGGCCGCGCTCCAGGACCAGCTCGTCTCCGTCGCGAACCACAGGGAAATGCTGGTGAGTCGCGCCCGGAGCGACGACGAGCATGTCGACCTCGCTCCTCAGGGCCAGGATCGAGATCCGACCGTCCCGGAAGACCCGGCGGTCGGGCGGAGAATCGTCCGATTCGCCGGGCCAGAAGGTCACGTAGCCCTTGGGTACGGCCTCGCCGGCCGGATCGACCACATCCACGTCGATGCGCCGCACCCTGCGCGTCAGATCGATGGGATCGAGACGCGAGTCGCTGGTCGCGCCGCCTCCCTCGACCACCACGCCGGCGATCTCGGCAATCGACATCGGGTAGCCGGCGATGCAGATCCGTACGTCATAGGATCCCGCGGCAAGTCCTTCCTTGCGGAATGCCCCGCTCGTCCAGGGTCGCAGACCGTACTCGCTGTTGCGGGTGAGGGCGAAGATCGGCAGGTCCGCTCCGGAGGGGATCACCTCCACCGCCAACCGCGCAGGATCGATCCCCTCGGCCAGGATGATCCGACCCTCCAGCCCTCCCTCTCGCGCGAGCCGCACCTCGACTCCATCAGCGCCCAGGGGGAAGGGGATCCAATCGGTCCTCAGGAAATCCGTCTTCGCTGACTGGAGCCGATAGTCGCCGGGTTGCATCTCGCCGGTCAGCACGAACCTCCCGTCCCGGTCCGTCATGGTCGGCGAGTTGGGAACCCAGGTATGCGGCGGCAGCCCCGGGGGCTCGTCGGGATCGCGGAAGCGCGCCGCCCAGACGCCCGCCCAGTAGATCGGCTCCCCGGCATCGTCCAGGACGCGGCCGGCGACGACCACCGGGGGCGGCCGCATGACCACGTCGCCCAACTCGACTACGCCATGATCACCCCTGGGGACGGGCTGGACCTTGCCCCACAGGCGGGGGCCGTCGTGCTGCTCGCCCGTCTCCAGGATGAGCCCGGTCCAGGTGTCCTGCTCCTCCTCGATCGAGATGAAGGTCTCGAAGTGGCCGTCTTCGTCGGTCGCGAATCCTCCTTCCTTGCGGCAGGGATCTCCGTATTCGTCCAGATAGGTGATGGCAGCCAGCAGGTCCCTACCCACCAGGGGCATGCCGTCCACGTGTACGAGCCGGCCGGAGAGCCTCGGCCAGTACCTCTCGAACCGCAGCACGATCTCGACCACCTCCCCCGGTGTCGCGGGGCCGACCGCGACTGCCTCCACCGGACGTAGCCCGTCCATCGGGTGACAGCGGACCTTCACGTCCAATCCCACCTCGACCGCATCGAACGTCGCCACACCGTCGAAGGCGTATCGAATATGCCGTTGCGGCATCCACCTCTGATTCGCACCGTCCCTGCGCTCGCGGTGTTCCCAGAGGTACACCTGGCCATCCCGGTATGGGCTGCCGTCGGACTCGAGCACCCTGACGACCACGCGGCCCACCGGACCGACCACGAGCTGGACGGGCTCACTCGGCAGCGCGTCCAGCTCGATCGGAGCCTCCCCCCCCGGATCCCGTCGAGGGCCAGCGATCCGGGCGTACAGCATCGTGCCCGGCTTGAGATCACGTTCCAGGATGTGATCGAGGTGCCGAAGAACGGCGAGGCCCTCCTCTCCCCCTGTGTAGGCGATCCGAGCCTTCTTGCCGCGGGCGTCATCGGGATTCCGGCGGTAGAAGATGCCCACGGGGACCCCGCTCACCGGCTTGCCCGCCGCGTCGATCGCCTGCAAGGCGACCGAGCGGTCGGGAATGAGCTTGAGGACTCCGCTCCTCGCCTCCGCGAACAGCCGGGCTTGTCCATACAGGTCTCCGCTCCGTCCCACCACATCGATGCTCTCCGCTGGCCGAGGCAGGAGCACGATCCCCTCGTCATCCGCCCGCCAGGAGGTGCCGCTGGAGCGGACGTCGACCTCGTGATCGGGATTCTGCAGGGCCATCTCGCTCTGGTAGTACTCCCTGTAGCCCGGACTGGTGGGCGCGATCCACACGCGCGCTCCCGGCACGGGCCCTGCGGTATCCCGCCGGACGACTTGCAGCCGAAGTGCGTCAGGGTCGACGACCTCGATCCGGGCTGCGGATTCGGCCACCGGCTCTGCCGACGTCGCGACCCCGGAGGCGGTGATTGCCGTCGGGTCGTCGCGCAGCGCGGTCGTCTCGGCCTTGGATGAGCCGATCGCAGTAATCGCTTGCGGATTCTCGGCGAGGTGGCTCCGGACGAGGGCGATGACGACGAACAGAACGAGCGCGGCGGCAGCGCCCATGACGGTCTTGCTGCTCATGAGTGCGACTCCCTGTGCGATGATTGCGGGCCGTCCCGAGGCAGCGACCAGCGGCATCAGCGCGGCGAGGCCCGATCGTCCCCGCTCGTCCCGCTCGCGCTCGAGCCGCGCCCGCAGGGTGGCCAGCGCGCGGCGCAGGCGGGTCTTCACCGTCTCGACCGGCGTCCGGGTCCGCGCGGCGATCGCGCGCGGCGAGAGGTCGTCGAAGTACCGCAGCAGGATCGCGCGGCGATACGGCTCGTCCAGGGCCAGCACGTGCTCGACCAGCCGGCGCTGGGTCTCGACGCGCTCGAGCACGTCGTCCTCCTCCACCGCCTCGAGCCGGGCCGCCGATCGCTCGTGCCCCCTCCGGCGGGCCTCGCCCCGACCGAGCTGTCGAGCGGCGTTGCGCGCGACGGTCGCGAGCCACCGCCTGCCCGGTCCCCTCCCCCCGGGAGCGGACCTCAGGGCGGAGAGCCAGGTCGCCTGGGCCACGTCGTCGGCGTCGTTGGGATCGGCGACCAGGCCGCGGGCCAGCGCCCGCACCCAGACCTGATGGGCGAGCAGGTCCTCGATCGCGGGAGTCGACTGCGGGCTCGTCTGGGACACTTCAGAGGACGGATGCCGGCCGCGTCCTCCGGGGTTCAGGATACTCCCGATGGGTGAACCCAGGCGCGACTTCGCCGTTCCTCCTTGCCCGTAGGGAGCCCACGGCGTACCACGGGGGCCAACGCGTCCCATGAGCCGCATGGCCGCCCTCGATCCGGCCGGCGGCGAGGGAGCTCGGGATGAAACGCTCTGCCCTTGTGATCTGTGTCCTGCTCGCGGTGGTCGCGGCCAGCCTCGTTCTGCTCGCGGATCCCTTCGGGTGGCTCACAGGGGAGCCCACGACCGCGGCTCCCGGCCCGGCGGTGGCGGGGCCGTCCGACCCGGATCCAGCTCCACCCGTGGAGCTCGAGCCCGTCCTCTCCGGGCCCGCGGAGGAAGCCGATCCGGGGACCGAGCGGCGGGCGATCGATCCGCTGCTCGAGGAGCGGCGGGTCGCCTTCCGGGTCCTCGATCCCCTGGACCGGCCCGTCGCCGACGCGCAGATCCTCCTGCTGCGCGAGGAGGCGCTGCTCCTCGACGCGGACACCGACGAGAAGGGCGAGGTCGCGCTCGCGGCCGACGGGGAGCCGGCGCGGCTCTTCCTGGCCGTGGTCCATCGCCCCGTCGAGGAGCGCGAGGTCCTGCTCGAGCCGGGCCTGCAGGAGATCCGCCTGGAAGAGGGCGCGCGGCTGGCCGGCCGCTTCGCGCGCGAGGACGGCCTGCCCACGGGGAAGCTGCGCTTCTCGATCCACTCGGATCAGCCCTTCTCCTCGATCGCCGCCCCGCCGGCAGCGGTGGAGGACGCCCTCCGGGTCCAGGCCCTGAAGAGGGACTACGCGGTCGAGGAGACCGACGAGGCGGGCCGCTTCGCGCTGGCGGGCCTGCAGCCGGGCTGGAGCGGGCGCCTCTGGCCCCGGGGCGGCTGGAAGGTGGTGTCCTCCTCGCACGGCGACGAGATGCCCAAGGCGCGGGGCGTCCACCTGCACGAGCCCGTCTCCGACCTCCTCCTGCTCGTCGCGCCGCAGCCCGCCCTGCACGGGAGGCTCGTCCTGAGCGACGATGGATCGCCCCTCGCCGGCGCGAGGCTCTCGGCCCTGATCCGATCCCCGGACTCGGAGTCCGCCTTCGGCTCGACGACCCATACCGACGAGGACGGGCGCTTCCTGATCCAGCCGACGCCCGAGCGCATCAGCTCCCTCGATCTGCGCCTGGGACTGGTCTCCCGGGATGCACCCTCGATCCTCGCCCTCCACGGCGCGGCGATCCCGGCCGACGGCGACCTGGGGGACGTGATCGTCGACGAGGTCCGCGACGTCCCCTTCCGGCTCCAGGACCCGGTGGGCCAGCCCATCGCGGGGGGAACGGCCACGGCCCTGGGAGTCTCCAGCGGGTCCACGGACAGGGAGGGCCGCGGCGAGCTTCGGTGGCTGCCTCGCTCCGTAGGCCGCATGCACGTGGAGGCCTCCGGATTCGTGCCGGCGGGGGTCGAGATCCCGCCGGTCGTCGCGGCCCCCCTCCTGGTGATCCTGGAGCCGGCCAACGAGCTGATCGTGAAGCTGCGCCTGCCGGAGGGGGCCGACCCGACGCAGTTCAAGGTGGCGCTGGTCGGCGAGGAGCGGATCACCGCCGTGGCCTTCGACGACCGCTCGCGCCAGCGCGCCCACGCCACCCGGTGGGACTACATCACCCCCGTCGTGTTCATGCGAGCCGCCCCGGACACCTTCCTGGTGGCGAAACCCGACGAGCACACGGGCGTCGTGCACTTCCACGCCCTCCGCTCGGGCGCGGAGATCCGGCTCGAGGTCCACGGCATCACCGGCGACATGATCTACCACTCCGAGATCCTCGCGCCCCTGGCGCCAGCCGAGCGGCGCGAGATCGAGGTGCGGCTCGACGAGGGGATGATCGCGTTCCGCGGCCGGGTGCTCGACCAGGACGGCAATCCGCTGTCGATGGCCTCCCTCCAGCTCTCGAACCAGATCCTCGGCTGGACCGGCGACGATGGGTCGTTCCTGTGCTTCCTCTCCGAGCCGGAGACCGGCACGCTCCTCGTGCAGCACAACTCCTGCGCGACCAGGTACCTGCACGGTTATGCGGTGCCGACCGACGGGCGGCCGGTGGAGTTCCGCCTGAGCCCGGCGCGTCGGGTCACCGTCGAGGTGGTGGACGGGAACGGTGACCCCGTGCCCCAGGCCGAGGTCTGGCTGGAGCACGGTGGCTTCCTCACCAACACCCACCGCATCGAGGGCCACCGGCACGTCGCCGGCTCGGTCCCCGAGGCGAGCTTCGTCTTCCGCGTGGACCTGGCGGGCCGCGAGTACCGCCAGGAGCACGACCCGACGGTCCCCGAGCTGCGTTTCGTCGTGCCGGTCCACGGGCGCCTGACCGCCTTCGTCTCCGGAGCGACGACCGCGACGCGCAGCGGCCGGTTCACGCTGCAGCTCAGCCCGCCGGAGGGGGAGCCGGCCCAGCCCCCGTTCAAGGCTCGGGGGTCGGCTCCGGACCTCCGCATCGAGGTCCCCGCCGTGCACCCCGGGACGTATGAGGTCGTGCTGCGGTATGCCCCGGTCGACGAGGAGCAGGCGGCGGGCCGCAGGGAGGAGGCGTCCTCTCCGGTCTCCGTCACCATCGAGCCCGGCGAGGAGGCCGAGATCCACCTCTCCCTCCCCGGCGGCATCCCCTGAGCGCGCGAGCGCCGCGCGATTCTGGACGAGCTCATGGCGGACCGATCGCGACCCGACCCTCTCGAGGACTTCGGATCGAGGGTGCACCTTCCGTTCCCCTCGAGGGTGGGGGAAGGAGTGTCGAGGAGCTCGTCGGCATCCACCGCGCCGCTCCGGCCGGCATCGGTCCTGATGCGCCATCCGTGATCGTCCGGCCGACTCCGATCCTACCGGTCCATCCATCGATAGGCCACGCTGATCCGATGGCTTCGCGCGAGCGGCCTTGGAGGCGACCCGGCATGGGCTAGGATGACCCGCCGCCCCGGTACGGGAGATCCACGATGCGCCATGCAGTCCTCTTCGCGCTCGCGTCAGGTCCCTGCCTCCTGCTCCCGGCCTGCGGTCCGTATGAGGGGCGGGAGCCCCTCCCGCCGGGAGTGAGCACGGGCGCCGACTTCCTGCAGAAGAGCACCCTCCTCCGCTGCGAGTCGATCGGCGAGGTCACCGACATCCGGTTGGGGCGCATCGATGGTGATGAGGCCGAGTACATGATCGTCGCCGGATTGCGCGGGTTCGCCCTGGTCGATCCGGGCACCGGTGGAGTCCATCGAGCGGTGCCCTTCGAGCCGACGATGTCCTCTCCTCCCGCCGCGCCCGTTCGCATCGAGGACTCGGATGGGGACGGGTACCTGGAGTTCGTTCGAGTGGGCGAGCACTGGTCCGGGCGAACGTCGATCCACGCACCCAACGGCAAGACGATCTGGGCCCATCCCGACCAGGTGCAGATGCGCTCGCATCCACCGAACTTCACCCTCTACGGCGATCTCGACGGCGATGGATGCCTGGAGTTCCTGATGGGCTACAACGCCCTCGATAGGTTCGACCTCCTCGACTGCCGGGGCAATCTGGTCTGGAGCCACCCGTGGGACTCCTTCGACGGGCCCTTCGAGCTCCACGACATCGAGAACGACGGAAGACTGGAGATCGTCTCCATGGCCGGCGGTGCCCTGTGGGTGCGTGACGCCGGCGGGGAGGTCCTCTCCAGCATCGCTCTGCCCGGAGAGGCCTTCGCCAATTCCGTCGAGGTCGTACAGAGGTATGGCGAACCGCCCGAGGAGCGGCTCTTGGTGGGAGGCTACTCCAGAAGAGGTGAGCACCAGGGCCAGCGCTTCTACCTGGTGGAGCCCGGCTGCCGGGCCCTGGGCGCTCCGGTCTCCTACGATGAGCTCGAGCCCTACATCGGCACGACCGAGCTCCGCCTGGCCGAGAGCGACGCTCCCCTCTACGGCAAGGTCGATGAGCTGAAGTGGCAGGCATTCCCGGCCGGCTACAGCGCGACCCGCCTGCGATTTCGGATCTGGGACGCTGATGCGCGTCTGGTCTACGAGGAGATCATCGCGCCCGAGTCGGGCGAGATCTGCCGCACGGATGGCCTCCTGGCCGTCCTGCCGGGCGGAGGCTCTGGATCGGACCGCGTCCTGGTATGCTACGGATGTGAGGTCGTCGAGTACTCCCCGGCACCGGCTCCGATCATGACCGACGAGCACGTCCAGATCGGAGTCTACACCTCCCCCGCCGAGGCGGACCTCGCCAGGATCCACCTGGAGGAGAACGGGGTGCAGGCCCACGTGCACGACCCCGATCCCCTCCCCGGCTTCACCTCCGGGCCCACTCTCGGCGTCTTCGTCCGCCAGGAGGATGCCGATCGGGCTCGCCGGTTGCTCGAGGAGAAGTAGCGCGCTCCTGCCACAGCTCGGCCGGGCGAGAATGTGAAGGAAGAGTATCGAGTCCGCGGCGCCGTCGGCTTCGAGGCGTACACCAGGCTCGGGGGGTCCTGGCAATCCCGGGCCGCGGGCATAGAATGCCCTACCTTAACCGTAACCGTGCGCCCACCCGAAGCGAGGAGAACACGATGCACACGGCACTGCTACTCGCCTGCTCGCTCGCCCTCCCCGGCGACGCCCGCGCCGAGATCACCACCGGCTCCTTGGTGCGCGAGATGGTCGACATGGCGCTGCTGGCCGACTTCCCCTCGCCGGCCTTCGAGACGATCCAGTTCTCGTCCTACGACCGACGCAGCTCGCAGCCCGGCGGCCCGAACTGGTTCGCCAACTCCGACGGCTTCGGCGGCGAGGAGACGCCCAACTTCGAGGCCGTCCTGCGCGAGGCCGACGAGGAGGGGACCGGCGAGTACCTGGTCTGCGACGTCCCGGGTCCGGGAGCGGTCGTGCGCGTCTGGACGGCGGCCATCGGGGGCACGATGCGGATGTACCTCGATGGCGCCGAAGAGCCGGTCTTCGACGGCTCGGCCGACGACTTCCTGCGGCGCCCGTTCAACGCGCTGGCGTCGGAGATCGGCCTCGACCCGGCGGTCTTCGACGGCAGCTTCAACCAGCAGAACGCCTCCTACTGCCCGATCCCCTTCGCGAAGCGCTGCCGCATCGTGTGGACCGGCAAGGTCAAGGAGATCCACTTCTACGAGGTGCAGGTGCGCCTGTACGAGGAGAGCGCCCGCGTCGCCACCTTCCGGCCCGAGGACCTGAGGACCTGGACCGAGGACATCGCCGCGGTGGCCCGGATACTGCGGGCGCCGGCCGAGGAGTGGCGCTACGCGACGCCGGCCGATGAGGCCCTCCCCATCCTGGCCACCGTAGCCCCGGGCGCGACCCGGGAGCTCGCGCGGCTGGAGGGGGGCCCCGGCGCGATCGAGCGCCTGAGCCTGAAGCTGGCCGCCAGCGACCTCGACCTGGCCCTGCGGCAGACGGTGCTCTCGATCTCCTGCGACGGCTGGCCCTGGGGACAGGTGCAGGCGCCCGTCGGCGACTTCTTCGGCGCCGCGCCGGGCATCAACCCCTTCGACTCGGTGCCCTTCACCGTAGAGCTCGACGGCACCATGACCTGCCGCTACGTCATGCCCTACCGCGACTCGCTGGTGATCGCGGTGGAGAACCTCGGCGAGCAGCCGGTCACGGTGATGGGCTCGGCGCTGCCCATGGAGTGGGAGTGGGACGACGAGCGCTCGATGCACTTCCGGGCCCGCTGGCGGGTCGACCACGAGCTGGTGGGCGATCCCCAGCACGTGCAGGACCTGCCCTTCCTGGTGGCCGGCGGCACCGGCCGTTACGTGGGCACCGCCAGCCTGATCTTCAACCCCAACGACGTGCCCACCCCCTACGGGAGCTGGTGGGGCGAGGGGGACGAGAAGATCTTCGTGGACGACGACGTCCGGCCGAGCACCTTCGGCACCGGCTCGGAGGACTACTACAACTACGCCTGGTCGATCCCCGACATCTTCGGCTGGGCCTACTGCGGCCAGCCGCGCAACGACGGGCCGGGCAACCGTGGCTTCGTGACCAACCAGCGCTGGCACGTGCTGGACAGCCTGCCCTGGCGCGAGCGCATCGCCTTCTACATGGAGCTCTACCCGCACATGCGCACGCCGCACATGAGCTACGCCCGCCTGGCGTACCACTACGCGCGGCCGGGGGGCACCGACGACCACCTGCCGATCACCCCGGCCGACCTGCGGCCCCTGGCCCTCGAGCCCGGGTGGGTCCCCGAGTCCGGCTGGGGCGCGCGCAACTCGGTCTTCCACGAGCCCGAGGTGCTGCTGGCGAGCGAGGGGGCCCGCGTCGAGCGGCGCGAGGACGGCCTCTACTCGGCCGGGCGCCTGTTCGTCTGGCGCCCGCGGGAGTCGGGCGAAACCCTGAGTCTGGCCATCCCCATCGAGGAGGCGGGCAAGTACTCGGTCGACCTCTGCGCCGCCCGCACCGGCGGCTCGGGGAGCTTCGAGATGCTCCTGCGCCACGCCGGCGAGGGGGGCGGGTTGGTCGAGACCGAGCTGGCTCGGGTCGATCTGCTGGAGCCCGGCCGCACCAACCTGCGGCGGGTGAGCACGCCGGCACAGGAGCTGCCGGCCGGACAGCACGAGCTGGTGCTCGTCAGCCGGGGCGAGCCCGGCGCCGAGATCGGCATCGACTTCGTCTGGATCCAGAAGCGCTAGGCGGGCCTATTCCTCGGTCAGCGCGCGGATTCCCTCGCGCTCGAGCGCCTCCTGGCGACGGCGCTTGCCGGCGAAGCGCTCGTAGAAGGCGCGCTCCTCGATCTTGTGGAAGCCCAGGTCCTCGACCCCGGCCTCGTCGCGGACGCGCAGGGTGGCGACGAAGATGCCGGGGCGGTCGAGCGCGAGCTCCGCGCGGGGCCCCTCGACCTCGCTGCCGTCGGGAAGCTCCCACCGATGGGAGGCGATGGGCGAGCCGCCGGCGATGGAGTCGAGGTGGTGGTGCTCCCGGATCAGCCCGGCGTCGTCGCGCACGTTCACCAGCACGGCATCCGGCAGGAGGCGGACGACCTCCCCCTCGACGCAGGCGAGCACGTCCTGCCCGCCCTCGAAGCCGGCGAAGTCGATGCCGTAGGAGTGGTGGAAGACCGCGCCCTCGGGGTCTCCGTCCTGGCGGCCCAGGTGAACCGGCTCGTTGTAGCACTGCAGGCCGTGGGAGAAGAGCCGGTAGTCGCGCAGGGGGAAGCCGAAGCTCGTGGCGTCGATGATCGGGTCGGCCGCGTCCCACAGGGAGAGCTGCGCCCGCTTCGGCAGCTCGCACCAGCCCGAGGTGGTGTCGACCTGGATGCGCAGCTCGCCCACGGTGGTGGGCATGAGGTAGGGAGCGCACAGGAGCTCGTGCTCGGTCCCGTCGATCGCCACGCGCACGTCGGCCCGCCGGACGAGCTTCACCACGCTGTCGCGGTGCTCCTCGACCGAGAGCAGGCGGACGCGCACCTCGCGGCCGGAGCGAAGGGCGAAGGCGTGCTCCTCGCCGGGGTCGAGGCAGACGATCGCCTGCGAGCTGAACGCCAGCCGCTCGGGCAGCCCCTCCTCGAGCCGCGCGGGCGGCCGGGGCGGCTGGTCGGTCTCCTCGAGGTGGTGCGCAACCCCCTCACGGAAGTGGAAGGTGCCGTCGAAGCACCAGCGGCCCTCGCGGACGGTGAACTCCTCGTAGGTCGTGGAAACGCGGCCGTCCTCGTGGAGGAAGATCAGCCGGCCCCGCTCGTCGAGGCGCCAGGAGGTCTCGTTGGGGCTGCCGATGCCGAGGATCCGGCCGTCGGCGCGGAGCTGCAGCGTGCCGTTGAGCCCGCCCTCCGGGCCCTGCCGCCAGGAGAAGAGGAAGCTGCGCCCGGCCAGCTCGTCGGCCGGCGGGGCGGGCTCCTGCGCGGCGAGGGGAAGGCCCTCCCCCATCAAGACGAGCAGCGGGAGGAGGGCCAGTCCTGGCAGGAGCGCTCTCCTCATCGTGCGCTGCCCCCCCTGATCAGTCGGCCCGGGAGGGTTTCAGGGTCCAGGGCTCGGTGCCCCGGATCCCGTCGTCGGCGGTGAAGATCAGCCGGCCGCCGCTGGAGGTGAGGAACTGCGGGCTGGATCCCTGCCCGCCGGAGCGGATGTCGTCGTTGAGCGCCGTGCCGGCCGTCGTGCCGTCCGTCCGCCACAGCTCGAAGCCGTGGGCCCCGTCGTCGGCCGAGAACCAGGCGTGCTTCGTGCCCACCGACGTCATCCACTGGGGCAGGGAGCTCTGTGCGCCGGGGCGGACGTCCCGCACCAGGGCGGTGCCCGCCGAGGTGCCATCGCTCCTCCACAGCTCGATCCCCGCGATGCCATCGTTGGCCGCGAAGAGCAGGGTGCCGTTGAGGTCCACCAGGCCCATGGGCATGGCTCCCTTGGAACCCGGCCGCAGGTCAGCGACCAGCGCCGTGCCGCCGGCGCTGCCGTCGCTCACCCACAGCTCGGCCCCCGCGGCCCCATCGTCGGCGACGAAGAAGAGCCTCGAGGAGGAGACCGTCATGCGGTCGATCTGGCTGCCGCCGGGGCCCGGCCTGGATGTCGGCCACCATCCGGGTGCCGGCCGAGGTGCCGTCGCTCCTCCACAGCTCCGCGCCGCTCGATCCATCGTCGGCCCTGAAGTAGAGCTCGCCCGCAAAGGCCGTCAGCTCGTCCAGGCCCGAGCCGAGCGGGCCGAAGGGGCTCGTGCCCGGGTTGATGTCCCGGACGAGCACCGTGCCCGCGGCGGTCCCGTCGCTCTTCCAGATCTCCATGCCGTGCTGGCCGCCGTTGGCGCGGAAGAACAGCAGGCCACCGACCTCCGTGAGCTTGCTCGGCTCCGACCCGCGCGGGCCGGGGCGGATGTCCAGCACCATCCCCGTGCCGCCGGGCGTGCCGTCGCTCATCCAGAGCTCGCGGCCGCTCTGCCCGTCGTCCGCGGTGAAGAACACGCCGCCGCCCACAAGCGTGAACCAGCCCGGATAGGAGGAGCTCGCCCCGGGCCGGACGTCCGCGACAAAAGAGGTGCCCTGGGCGGTGCCGTCGGTGATCCAGGGTTCCACGCCGTGCACCCCGTCGTCGGCGCGCAGCCAGGTCGTGCCGCCGGCGTTCTTCAGCGAGAAGGGGCGCGAGGATTGCGTGTAGGAGGACGCGAGCTGGTTCAGGTCGGCGAGCAGCATCGTGCCCTGCGCGGTCCCGTCGCTCCTGAAGAGCTCGATCCCGGTCATCCCGCTGTCGGCCCCGAAGAGGATCAGCCCCTGGGGGGCCAGGTAGGTGGAGAGCGGCGCCGAGCTCTCGGGACCCGGGTTCAGGTCGACCAGCAGCTTCGTGCCCGCGGCGGTCCCGTCGCTGGTCCACAGCTCCTCCCCGGAGATCCCGTCGCTGGCCCGGAAGTACAGGGCCCCGTTCAGCGCCACGAGCCCCGTCGGGTAGGAGCCGATCGAGGAGGGGATACGGATGTCGGCGACCAGCGCGGTGCCGGCGGGGGTGCCGTCGGTCTTCCACAGCTCGCTGCCGTGCACCCCGTCGTCGGCCTGGAAGAAGATCTCGCCCCCCAGCACCTCGAAGGCGGCGGGGTAGCTCGTGCTCGGGCCCGCGTGGATGTCGGCCACCAGCGAGGTCCCCGCGGTGGTCCCGTCCGTGCGCCAGAGCTCGCCGCCGTGCGCGTCGTCGTGCGCCCGGAAGTAGGCGACTCCGCCGTGCACGATGCCCCAGAAGTACATCGAGCATCCCAGGGCGCCGCTCCGGATGTCCTTGACCATCCAGGTCCCGCCGGCCGAGCCGTCGCTGCGCCACAGCTCGTCCCCGCTGGTCCCGTCGTTGGCGCTGCACAGGAGGACTCCCCCCAGCTCGAGCAGGGCGCGGGGCGAGGAGCTGGCGGCGCCGGGCCGGATGTCGCGCACGATCGCGGTGCCGCCCGCCGTCCCGTCGCTCTTCCAGAGCTCGCGCCCGTGGGTCGGGTGGCTGGCGGCGAAGAAGAGGGTCGAGCCGACGGCCGTGAGCTGGCTCGGGAGGGAGTGGGCCGGGCCGGGATGGATGTCCTTCACCAGGACCGTGCCGGCGCTGGTCCCGTCGGACCTCCACAGCTCGTAGCCCTCTCCCGCGGTCTTCGCGATGAAGAAGAGGGTCCCCCCCACGCCGATCATGTAGGCGGGCGAGGAGCCGGCCGCGCCCGGCTCGACGTCCATCACCAGCGAGGTGGTGCTCCCGTCGGTGACCCACAGCTCGCGGCCGTGCACCCCGTCGTCGGCGGAGAAGTAGAGCTGGTTCCCGAGCACCGCCAGGTGCAGGGGATCTCCGCTGGGCGGCCCCGGGTTCAGGTCCAGGACCATCGCGGTCGTCCCGGGCGTTCCCTGGGTCGCATACAGCTCGCGGCCCAGGAGATCGCTGAAGGCGGTGAAGAAGGTGGTGGCGCCGACGGCGTGGAAGTCGCGCGGGTTCGCGTCCGGGTTGGTGGCCGACATCGCGTTGATGTCCGTCACCAGCTGGGCCTGCTGCGCGGAGAGGGAGGCGGCCAGGAAGGACGCCGCGACGACGAGGGATGCTCGGGCCAGCTTCATGGTCTTCTCCTCTCGAGCCGTGGGCCCGGGCCGGGGCCGCCCGGGGACTCGCGACACTTGCCGACACATCATCATAGGGCCCCGCGCCCCCGCGATCCGGCGGGCCTCGTAAGGGATCCGACAATCGCGGGTCTCGCCTAAGTCCTTGACGGGCAGGGCCTTGTGGAGTCGGTCCGCCATCGCGGCCCCCGCTCGCGCGCTTCAGCCGCATCCCCTGGACGCCCACGGGATTCCTGCTCCCACGAGCGGTTTCTGCGGCCGTGAGGCCGCGACCGACGCAAAGGCAGGCGTGAGCGTGGGCGCGGACACGGCCGAGGAGGGGTGGCTGGAGGTGGAGGTCGATCTCGCCGCCCACGCCGGTCGAAGCGTGCTGCTCGAGCTGGTCAACGAGCCAGCGGCTGGTCCTGGGAGACCGGGCTCTGGGACGAGGTGACCCTCGCGATCGAGTAGGGACTACCTGCGCAGGACGGCGACGGCGCCGGCCACCAGCCCCACGAGGGCGATGATCGCCAGGATCAGGTACCTGGGCGTCGACCACTCCAGCCCCCCGCTCCTCTGGAGCATGTAGAAGCCCAGGCCCAGGAAGAGCACCACGAGGCCCACGACGACCATCGCGATCCGCGCGCTCGCCGCGCCGGAGAGGCCCCTCATGTTCGCCCGGGCGATGCGCATGGCCTGGTCGAGGTCGCGCGCGCTCATGTTCGGGTCGCCGCGCTGAGCCTCGTGGAGCAGGTCGGTCAGCTTCTGGCCGAGCTGCTCGGCCCGACGCGAGGGCGGTTGCTGTGGGACGTAGACGAACATCGGCAGGGCTCCTTCGACGACCTCGGCGATCGGCCTCTCCGCGCGCTTCGGACTCCGACCGGGAGTCGGGCCCGTCCGGGCTGGCCGCGTCGCGCCGTACTCGCGAGCCGACGGTCGATTCACCCCGTCGCGCGCGACCCGAGGCCTCATCGTAACGCCCGGGTAAGCGCGGGTGATCCACGGCCACCTGATATGCTGGTCGTCTCCCCTCGACGGGCCCCCGGGATGAACCGCACCCCCCTCCTGCTCGCCATCCGCGCGGCGACCGTGCTCTGCCTCGGCGGCGCGGCCTCGGCCGACGACGGGGACGGCCCCCTGGGTGAGTGGCCGGACTTCACGCCCATCGGCTTCATCACGGCGCCCCATCCCCACGACCCCCAGGTCCAGACCCACCTGTACGGGGACTGGGGCTCCATCGTCGGCGAGGAGTTCCTCTTCCTGCAGGACGGCCGGGTCAAGCTGCTGTACCACAGCTACCACGAGACCTACCTGACCGAGCGGGTGCACGAGGCCGAGCTGCTGGACGACTGGGCGCTGGGCTACGACCCGGTCACGAAGCTGAAGCACACTCCCCTGGCGAGACCGGGCGGCCCTGCGCCGGGTCCGGCCTGGGCGCACACGGACACGCCGGCCTACCTCCGGCACCCGCTGGCGCGCCAGCACCTCCTCTACAACACGGTGCGGCCGGGCACCCGGGAGCAGAACCCCGCCTGGGCGGGCATCCCCGGAACCGAGAGCGCCATCCAGGTGGCGACCAGCGCGACGCCCCCCGCCATCGGCGTTCCCTTCCGGCAGTCCTACGAGAACGCGCTGGTCGCCGAGCTGTGGTGGGAGAAGGGGTGGAACCAGAACGGTGAGATCAAGGGCGGCCTGTCGGAGCCAACGCCGGTCTGGGTACCCCACCTGGGCAGGGTCCGGCTGTTCTACCGCAGCCTGCACGGCGCGGTGGGATCCTACTGGAACTGGCGGATCTCCTTCGCCGACAGCGCGGACGGGAGGACCGGCTGGCAGAAGCACGGGATCCCCACCTGGGATCCCTCCGACCCGACCAATCCCGCCTACCGGTGGACGCAGCCGCCTCCGGTGGGTTTCAGCTTCCGGGGTTCCTGGCAGGCGCACTGCACCGGCGATGCGCGCGCCGACGGGGTCCACATGGTCCTGACCGTCTCCAACCAGAACTACGCCACCGGCGGCCGGCTGGCCTACTACTGGTCGCCGGACTGGGGCGTGACGTGGCTCGGCCACCCGGGCAATCCGATCATCGTGCCGGGGACCCACTCGAAGGGCGTCCCCGCCACCGGCTTCCAGCGGACGCCCGCCTTGATGATCGACGAGGAGCACGGCCGCTACGTGCTGGTCTACAACGGGGGGCTCGACGCATCGGTCCAGTGGAAGAAGCGCACCTGGCTCGCGGTGGCCACCCGCCCCCCCTGGCCGGCGAACGACACCGACCCGGGGAGGGCGCGGCGCTGACCGCGCTGCCCGGAGGCGCCCATGCTCGGCACCCTGCTGCTGCTCGCGTCCGCCCTCCAGGAGGCCGATCCCCCGCGCTTCGGCGGCTTCCCGGGGCAGGACGCGCTCTCCTACGAGCTCGCCCTGGAGGTGCACCCGGCGGAGAAGCGCCTCGAGGGCAGGGTGCGCTACCGCATCGAGGCGGTTCGGGACCTCGAGAGCATCCGCCTCCACGCCCGACGGGGCCCGGAGTGGAGCGTCCGCTTCCTGGGGGCGGACGGCGAGCCCCTGGAGGCCTCGTGGGAGCGGGACTCGGTCGAGCTGAGGCTTCCCGAGGTCGCTCCGGCCGGCACGGAGCTCCTCCTCGACGCGGTCCTCTCCGGATGCCCCCCCGACGGCTTCGAGTTCGAGGAGAGCCGCTACGGCGAGCCCCTGGCCTTCACCGACCACTACTCCATCCGCGCGCGCGGCTGGCTGCCCTGCGAGGACCACCCCGGCGACCGGGCGCGCTTCGCGCTGGAGCTCCTGGTCCCCGAGGGGAACGCCGCCATCGCCAGCGGCGCGCGCGTCGAGGGCATCGGCTCGGGCACCTCCTCGCGCTGGGAAACCCGAAGCGACATCCCGCCCTACATGTTCGCCATCGCGGTGGGCCCCTACGCCCGGGTCGCGGAGGAGGGGGACGAGCGGCTCATGCCCCACCTGGTGTACCGCCAGGACGTCGAGCGGGCCCGGGAGGCGCTGGTCCACCACGCCGAGTGGATCCGGATCCTGGAGCGGACCTTCGGGCCCTACGCCTACGGCAAGTACGCCGTGGTGCAGTGCCCCACGCGCTGGGGCGGCTTCGAGGCTCCGGGCAACGTGCTCCTCTCCGAGCGCATCTTCGACGGGCCCTCGCGCGGCTCGGGCACCCTGGCTCACGAGCTGGTGCACATGTGGTTCGGCGACGCGGTGGGCTACGCCGAGTGGCGCGAGGTCTGGCTCAGCGAGGGCTTCGCCTCCTACTTCGGCCCCTGGCTCCGCGCGCAGACCGGCGGACGGAGCCTCGTCGAGAGCCTACGGAGCATGCGGCGGAGCTGGCTCGGATCGCGCGAGGGGCGCACGCGGTCGATCCGCTGGGACGGCTTCGAGCACCCCGACCGCGCCCTGAACGCCAACACCTACCCCAAGGGCGCGTGGGTGCTCCACATGCTGCGCGTCGAGCTGGGGGACGAGGCCTTCTTCGAGGCCATCGCGGAGTTCTACCGGAGGCACGCGGGCAGCGCGGTGGTCACCGCCGACTTCACGCGCTGCGTCGAGGAGAGCTCCGGCCGCGAGCTCGACTGGTTCTTCGAGCAGTGGCTCGACCGCAGGGGCTGTCCTCGGCTCTCGGCAGCCTTCGAGGGGGGCGAGATCGTCATCCGGCAGACGCAGGAGGACGCGCCCTTCCGCTTCCGCCTCGAGCTCGGCTGGGAGGACCAGGCGGGGCGGCGGGTGGAGCGCGCGGTCCGCATCGAGGAGCGCCGCACCGCGCTGGAGGTCGAGGGCGCGGTGCGCTCCCTGACGATCGACCCCGACGTCGAGCTGCTCTTCCGGCCGGAGGGCTGAGCCCGCACGGCTCCCGGCTTGACCGCGGCCCGCGATCTGCTCTACTCCGCCCATGACCACGATCGACGATCTCCTGGCGAGGCACCCGGTCGTCCTGATGGACGGCGGCATGGGGTCCTCCGTGGAGGACCGCGGCGTCTCGGTGCGCAACCACCTGTGGGGCTCGCACGCCCTGCTCACGCCCGAGGGCCTGGCCGTGAACGACCGGCTGCACGTCGAGTTCCGGCAGGCGGGCGCGCGGATCCTCATCGCCAACACCCACAACGCGCTGCTCTCGAGCTGCGCCGCCTGGCTCGAGGACGCGCCGGCGTCGAGCCCGCCCGCCGAGCTGGAGGGCGTGGCGGCCGCGGACCGCGCCGGGGCGCTCCACCGACTCGTGCACGAGCGCGCGGTGGCGAGCGCGCGGCGCGCGATCCCGCCCGGCGAGGAGGTGCTGGTCGCGGCCGGCATGGGGAGCCCCGAGGGACCCTACGCGACCGAGAGCGCGCACTCTCCCGAGGAGATCGAGCGCCTGCTCGCGCCGCAGGTCGCCGCCTACCGCGAGCTGGGCGTGGAGCTCGCCCTCTTCGAGACGCTGACGACCGCCCAGGAGATCGCCGGCGTGGCCCGCCTGGCGCGGCGGGAGGGCCTCGAGGCCTTCGGGGTCGGCCTCACCTGTGGCGAGGCCGGCCGGACCTGCGCGGACGTCTCGATGCGCGAGGCCGTGGACCTCCTGGGCGAGGCCGCCCCGGCGGTCTTCTTCGTGCAGTGCACCCCGCTGCACCTGGTCGAGCGGGCCCTGGGCGAGCTCGTGTCCGCCCTCGGCGACGGCGCGGTCGCGGGGGTCTACGCAAACGACGGGCGGGTCTGGGTCGACATGCGCTGGCGCGGCGAGCGCGCGAGCCCCGCGACCTACGCCGATCACGCCGTCCGCTGGCGGGACATGGGCGCGCGGGTCATCGGCGGCTGCTGCGGCACGGATCCGGACCACGTCCGCGAGCTGGCCGCACGGCTCGAGGTCTAGGAGGCGATCCGGAGGGGCCCACCATGGGAGCCAGCGTTCTCCTCATCAACGGCGCGACGAGGGAGGGCGGCAACACGGACGCCGTGCTCCAGAGCTTCGCCGAGGGCGCGCGCGAGGCCGGTCTGGACGTCCGCGTCGCGGTCCTCCGGGACCTCCGGATCGCCGACTGCATCGGCTGCTGCCAGTGCCTGAGGGAGGGGACCTGCTCCATCGACGACGACATGAGCGGGCTGCGGGAGGCGATCGAGGGAGCGGACGTCCTGGTCCTCGCCTCGCCCATCTACTGGTGCGAGGTCACCGGCCTCCTCAAGACCTGCATCGACCGCTTCTACATCTACCACCACGAGCGGAACCGGCATCGGGTGGAGGGCAAGAGGGCCGTGACCCTCACGACCCTGGGCGAGGCCGGGGTCGAGTACGAGGCGAGCGTGCTGGTGGAGTTCTACCGGCGTCTCCTCGCCTCCCTGCGGATCGAGCTCACGGACTCGCTCTTCTTCCCCGCGCTCATGGAGAGGCGGGACATCGAGGCGCATCCGGAGTACCGGGAGCAGGCCTTCCAGGCCGGCAGGCGCCTGCAGGGGCTGTCCCCGGGCCCGTGAGGGGGCCGCCCGCCGCGCGGAGTCCGGTTTCGGCCCCCCCGCCGACGGGCCGACATATAATCGAGTTGGCGGGGGGCGCCGGTTCCGGACCGGCGCCCCCCGCGACCTCCCGGCCCCCACCCTGCCAGCGGCCCGATCCCGGCCCGGCGCCCCCCCCTGCTCTCTCTCCCATGCAGATAACCACTCAGATCCGCAGCTTGCTTCGACTGGCGCTCCTTCCCCTCGCCGCCCTTCCCGTCCTGGGACAGGCACCCACGCTCGAGATCCGGCGGGCCGACGAGGCCCACCAGCTCGAGATCCTCCTCGGCGAGAGGGTCGTCCCACTGCGCACCACCGCCAACCCCATCTCCGACGCGCAGATCCGCGGGATCCCCGGCAGCCCGGCCCTGGCCGTGACCTGGAGCGAGGCCGAGCCCGACGGCGCGAAGGTGCCCCACTTTTCGCTCAGCCTGGACGGTCGCCACTTCCACCCGGCCCGCGCCACCCGCTACGAGCTGGAGCTCCGACACGGCCGTTTCGATCCCCTGGCGGAGGCCCCGCCGGTGGCCCACGAGCTGGCGGCCTCGCCCCGGGGGCGGACCTTCATCGTCCAGTACTGGACGCAGGGTCTGGAGGCCTATCGCCAGGCGATCCGCGAGGAGGGCGGGGACGTCCTCCTCTTCCTCGCCCGGCACGCCAACGTAGTCGAGATGAGCCCCGAGGCGCGGGAGCGGGTCGCCCGGCTCCCCTTCGTGCGCTGGGTGGGTCCCTTCCACCCCGCCTACAAGCTGGAGGAGGAGCTGCTGCTCGAGCAGATGACGGGGATCACCCGCGCCCCCGCGCGACGGGTGAACCTGCTCTCGATGCGCCGCGGCGTCGAGGGACAGCTCCCGGTGATCGCGCGCATCGAGGCGATGGGCGGCACCCTGGAGTCGGTCTCCCCCGAGACCCACCTCCTCAGCGCCACCCTGAGGCCCGCCCACATCCTCGAGCTGGCCTGCATGGACGAGGTCCAGTGGATCGATCGCTGGAGCGCGCCCGAGGACGACATGGACATCGCGCGCAGCTTCCACGGGGCCGACTACGTGGAGAGCGTCGCCGGCTACACCGGTGCCGGGGTCCGCGTGGAGGTCATGGACGGGGGCTGCGACGAGGGCCACCCCGACCTGCAGAACTACGTGCTGCACACCACCAACACTGTCAGCGACCACGGCACGGCCACCTCGGGAATCGTGCTGGGCAGCGGCGCCGGGAACTTCGCGGCCCGCGGGGGCATGCCCGACGCCTTCCTCTCCATCGCCGACTACAGCTACTACGGCAACCGCTACAACCACACCGCCGAGCTGCAGAACCCCTCCCTGGTCTACAAGGCCGTGCTGCAGTCCAACAGCTGGGGCGACGCCCGCACCACGCAGTACACCAGCGTCTCGCAGGACATGGACCTGATCCTGTTCGACCACGACCGGATCAGCATCCTCCAGTCGCAGTCCAACGCCGGCAACCAGGACTCGCGGCCCCAGGCCTGGGCCAAGAACATCATCGCGGTGGGCGGGATCCGCCACTACAACACCGAGAGCAAGAGCGACGACGCCTGGAACTCCGGCGCCAGCATCGGTCCCGCCGCCGACGGGCGCATCAAGCCCGACCTGGCGAGCTTCTACGACTACACCCTGTGCACCGACCGGGTGGGCAGCGCCGGATACTCCAGCACCAACTACTACTCCTACTTCGGAGGCACCAGCGGGGCCACGCCCATCGCGGCCGGCCACCTGGGCTTGGTGTACGAGATGTGGTCGGACGGCGTGTTCGGCAACTCCACTCCGGGGAGCACGGTGTTCGACAACCGGCCCTTCAACACCACCGCCAAGGCGCTCTTGATCAACACCGCCACGCAGTGGACCTTCAGCGGCACGGGTCACGACCTGACGCGCATGCACCAGGGCTGGGGTCATCCCGACCTCGAGACCGCCTGGGACCTGCGCAGCCAGATGTTCATCGTGGACGAGACCGACTTGCTCACCGAGCTGCAGTCCACGGTACATTCGCTGACGGTGGCGGGGGGCACCCCGGCCCTGAAGGCGACCCTGGTGTACCGCGACAACCCCGGCACCACCTCCTCCAGCCTGCACCGCATCAACGACCTGGACCTGAAGGTCACCTCGCCCAGCAGCACCGTCTACTGGGGCAACAACGGGCTGAGCTCCAGCATGTGGTCGTTCTCGGGCGGCAGCGCCGACTCGCTGAACACGGTCGAGAACGTGTTCGTGCAGAGCCCCGAGGCGGGCACCTGGTACGTGGAGGTCATCGCCAGCGAGCTCAACCAGGACACCCACGTGGAGACCGGCGGCCTGGACGCCGACTACGCCCTGGTGGTGAGCGGCGCGACCGCCGGCACCCCCGTGCCCCCGGATCCCCCCAGCGACCTGGTGGCCACGGCCGTCTCCGAGAGCCGCATCGACCTGGCCTGGGTCGACAACTCCGGCAACGAGAACGGCTTCGAGATCGAGCGCTCGCTGAATGGCACGAGCTTCTCGCTGCACGACACGGTGGGCGCCAACACGACCGCCTACCCCGACACCGGCCTCAGCCCCAACACCACCTACTGGTACCGGGTGCGGGCCTACAACGGGGTCGGCTACTCGACCTACTCCAACGTCGACAGCGCCACCACCCCGCTGGGGCCGGCGGTCACCTTCAGCAACGTCACCATCCTGCCGGACACTCCCGACGAGATCGGGCCCTACACCGTCAACGCCGACATCGTGGCGGTGTACTACCCGCCGGTGGTCTCCCCCACCCTGATGTACCGCGTCGACGGAGGAGCCTTCATCCCCGTGACGATGACTCCGGTCAGCGGTGACACCTACACCGCCGACATTCCCGGCCAGACCGCCCCGGCCGTGGTGGACTACTACCTGACGGCCCAGGACAACCTGGGCAATCCCGAGGTCTTCCCCGCCGGAGCGCCCGGGACGCTGATCACCTTCAACGTCGGCATCCGCGCGGTGGTCTTCAGCGACGACTTCGAGAGCGGAGTCAACGGCTGGACCCACGGGACCTACAACGGGACCCAGGACGACTGGCAGCACACCAGTCAGGTGGGGGCCCCCAACGGCTCCTTCGGCCAGTCGGGCGACCCCACCTACGCGTACTCGGGCACCAACATCTGGGGCAACGATCTGGGCCCCTCGGGCTGGAACGGCGCCTACCAGAGCGGCGTGGACAACTACCTGCGCTCGCCGGTCATCGACCTGTCCGACGCGACGGGCACGCTCCTCACCTTCCAGCGCTGGGTGACCGTCGAGGCCGCCGAGTACGACCAGGCGCGCGTGCGGGTGAACGGCACCCAGGTGTGGATCAACCCGACCGGCTCCGACCTGATCGACACCTCCTGGGTGGAGGTGGAGGTCGACATCTCGGCCATCGCCGACGGCAACCCCTCGGTGCAGATCGAGTTCGGCCTCCAGACCGACAGCTCCACCGTCTTCGGCGGCTGGAACATCGACGACGTCGAGGTCTCGGCCTACTCGGGGGGCTGCACGGCGCCCACCGCCGCCAAGCCCGACGACCTGAGCCGGTGCCCGGGCGAGAGCGCGACCTTCAGCACCACCGCCGGCGGCTCCTCGCCCTTCACCTATCAGTGGAGGAAGGACGGCGGCGACATCGGCGGAGCGACGGCCAGCTCCTACACCATCGCCTCGGTGACGCCCGCCGACGCGGGCGCCTACACCGTCGTGGTGACGAACTCCTGCGGATCGATCGAGTCCCTGCCCGGATCCCTGACGGTGAACGTGGAGGTCACGGCCACGGATCCGGACGACCAGACCGTGTGCGAGGGAAGCCCCGCGAGCTTCAGCACCACCGCGGGCGGCACTCCGCCCTTCACCTGGCAGTGGCGCAAGGACGGCGCCGACATCGGGGGCGCCACCGCCAGCTCCTACTCCATCGCCTCGGCGACCCTCGCCGACGCCGGTGCCTACACCGTCTTCGTGACCGGCGGCTGCGGCTCGGTCGAGACCGGGCCCGGCATCCTGACGGTGAACGCGACCACGACCGCCACCGACCCCGACGACCAGACCACCTGCCCGGGCGATCCCGTCACCTTCAGCACCACCGCGGGCGGCACGCCGCCCTTCACCTACCAGTGGAAGAAGGACGGCGCCGACATCGGCGGCGCGACGTCCAGCTCCTACACCATCGCCTCGACGTCCCCGGCCGACGCCGGGGCCTACACGGTCTTCGTGGGCGGCGCCTGCGGGTCGGTCGAGACCGGACCGGGGGTCCTGACGGTCAGCGATACCGTCACCGCCACCGATCCCGACGACCAGACCGCCTGCCCCGGCGACCTGGTCACCTTCAGCACCACCGCGGGCGGCGCCCCGCCCTTCACCTACCAGTGGAGGAAGGACGGCGCCGACATCGGCGGAGCGACGGCCAGTTCCTACACCATCGCCTCGGTCGTTCCCGCCGACGCCGGCGCCTACACCGTCTTCGTGACCGGAGGTTGCGGATCGGTCGAGACCGGACCCGGCATCCTCACCGTGAACGCGGCGACGACCGCCACCGATCCGGACGATCAGACCGTGTGCGAGGGGAGTCCGGCGAGCTTCAGCACCACCGCGGGCGGCACGCCGCCCTTCACCTGGCAGTGGCGCAAGGACGGCGCCGACATCGGGGGCGCCACGGCCAGCTCCTACACCATCGCCGCGACGACCCCCGCCGACGCCGGGGCCTACACAGTCTTCGTGACCGGAGCCTGCGGCTCGGTCGAGACCGCCCCCGGCATCCTGACGG
>CAZTTG010000062.1:0-15731 GCA_964615935.1 uncultured Planctomycetaceae bacterium
GCCTTCAGCGGGGTGCTGCGGACCGCCTACTACGCCTCGGATGACATCCAGCCGGTCAGCGGCGCCGACATGGGGGGCTTCCTGGTGGACCTGGCGCGCCTGCAGGTCGACGGGCAGGTCCACGGCTGGCGCTACAGCCTGGAGTACGAGGCGGCCTCGGGGGTCCCCACCCTCCTGCAGGCCTTCGTCAGCCACCAGGTGAACGAGCACGTCAACGCCACCGTCGGCCAGTTCCGCCTGCCCTTCCTGTGGAGCAGCGTGACCGACATCGACCGCCTGCTCTTCCTCCCTCGCACCACGCCCGGCGCCCTCAGCAACCCCCTGGACGCGGGAGACCAGGGGATCATGGCGGACGGGGCCTTCGATCGCTTTCACTGGTACCTCGGCCTGACCAACAGCGTGGACGGCGTGGGCGACGATCTCGCCCTGACCGCCCGTGTGGACTTCCACGCCCTGGGCGAGGGCGGGCGCATGATCGAGGGCGCCTGGGACGCGCCGGAGGAGACCTACCTGACGATCGGGGTCGGGACCCAGCAGGTCGAGGACAGCGACACCGACGGGGACGCCTTTGGCGCCGACGTGCTGTTCGTCAAGGACCGCTTCAGTGCGCACGCCGAGTTCGTGCACAACCGGGACACCCCTCAGGTCCCTCAGGTGGGGACTCGCGCCGATTCCGACAACCTGGGCGTGACCCTGAGCTACCTGTTTCACCCCCAGTGGGAGGCCGCCATCCGCTACGAGGCCCTGGGCAACCGCGACCTGGCGGCGCCGCCGATCCCCCCCTCGGGGGACGACATCGACACCCGCACGGTCTACATCGGCCTCAATCACTACCTCCAGGGCCACGACGCCAAGTTCCAGATCAACTTCGCCGACGGCCAGGCCGATCCGCCCGGGTCGGACACCCAGATCTTCTCGATCGGCTTCACGGTGGGCTTCTGAGGGCCAGCGGCCCGCTGTCGGTCCACGGGGCGAGCTCCCGGGAGCAGCGCCTCAGCGCGGGATGCTGCGCACCAGGCCCAGGAACTCCGCGCGGGTCTTCGAGTTGCTCTGGAAGACCCCCGTCAGGCAGGAGGTCATGGCCGAGGAGTTCTGCTTCTGCACCCCGCGCATCATCATGCACAGGTGCCGGGCGTCGGCCACCACCCCCACTCCCTTGGGCTCGATGGTCTCCTGGAGCGCCTGGGCGATCTGCTGGGTCATCCGCTCCTGCACCTGCAGCCGGCGCGAGAACATGTCCACGATGCGCGGGATCTTGGACAGGCCGATGATGCGTCCGTCGGGGATGTAGGCCACGTGCACCCGGCCGAAGAAGGGCAGGAGGTGGTGCTCGCACAGGCTGTAGAACTCGACGTCCCGGACCAGCACCATCTCGGAGCAGTCCTCCTTGAAGACGCCGCGGCCGACCACCTCCTCGAGGGTCTGAGCTCCCCCGCCCACCAGCTCCCGCAGGGCGCGCTGCACGCGCCGGGGAGTCTCGCGCAGGCTCTCCCGCTCGGGGTCCTCCCCGAGCTCGACGAGCACCTGCCGCATCAGGCCGGCTATCCCGCCGGAGCCCGACCCCGGTAGTCCGCGTAGCTGGTCCGGCTCTCGTACACTCGAATCCGGCTGAGTCGACATCCTTCGAATGGCTCCAGACAGGGCTCCAGGCGCTCCCAGAACCGAACGGCGAGGTTCTCGGCGGTGGGCACCAGGCCCCGCAGGAAGGACACGTCCCGGTTCAGGTGGCAGTGCTCCACGGGCCCGATCAACTGCTCCTGGACGAGCTCTCCGAGCCGCGTGAGGTCCATCACCATGCCGGTCGCGGTGGACACCGGGCCGAGGACGCTGACGGCCAGCTCGTAGTTGTGCCCGTGCAGTCGGCTGCACGCCCCGAAGACCCGCTCGTTCTCCTCCGGGGAGAGGGCCGGATCGCACAGCTGGTGGCTGGCGCTGAAGGCCTGGCGGCAAGTGATCTCGACCTGGGGTGTGGACATGGCCTGGGGGGGCTTTCCCGGGAGCGGGCGGGAGAATCTACCCTTTCCGGCAGATTCTGGCCATCGAGCGGGCCGGGAAGACGCTGGCAGGCGAAGAACCGCCCTCCTGGGCCTTTCCAGGGAGGTTTCCGCGGATCTTACGCCCGGATCGCGGGAAACCCCTTTCGCCCGGGCCCCGATTCCGGCTGAGAGGGGTGCGAGGCACCCATGCGCGGAGAATAGCGATGAGCAATAGCCTGACCCCCACCAGGTCCGTTTCGCAGATCATCCCCCTCCTTCGGTCGATCTCACGCGAGCTCCGAGAGAGGACGGAGGCCATCGAGGCCCTCGAGGAACGTCTGGAGGCCTTCTCCAGCACTCGGAGGATCCACGAGGCGGACATCGCCAACATCCAAGCCGAGCTGATGACCCAGAGGCGCGAGCTGCGCTACGCCGAGCAGGAGCTCGAGCGCCTGGGTTGCAGCCTGGACGAGAAGGACGGCAAGCGGATCGTCTTCCAGGGCCAGGAGGGCGGGTTCTCCTTCTCCTGGAACCTGGACGACACCCAGTTCTACCGTCGAATGCCCACGCCCAGTCCTGCCTGAACCCCGGTCCGGGGCCTCGCCAAGAACGAGAAGGGCCGCCATCCGAGAGGAAGGCGGCCCTTTCCATTCGAGTCGATCGCGGGTTCCGGGCGCGGTCCCGCGGTTCATCTCCCCGAGCGGTCCGGGGCCTGGCCGGTCTCCGTGCTCCGAGGGCGAGCCTGAGCGTTCCCGGCCGGCTTCGCGTCCCCCGAGCCCTGGCCGGCCGCGCGGCGCCGGGCGCCGGAAGGCCCGTTCGCGGGCTTGTCCGTGCCGCCTCCGGCCTTCTCGCTCCGCTTCCGGAGGGCCTCCTTGTGGATCTCGCCGGCCCGCTTGGCGGCGTCCGCCTTCCTCAGGCGCCGGCTGGGCCCCGCTCCGGTCGTCCCGGCGGGCTCCCCGGTCTCGGTCGCCTCGGCCGCCTTGCGCGCGTTCCTCGTGCGCTCGGCGGTGGCCTTGGCATCGGCCGCCGCCCGGGCGTTCCGCGCCCGCTTGGCGGTGGCCTCGGCCTCGGCGGCCTTCCGGGCGTTCTGGATCCGCTCGGCCGTGGCCTTGGCCTCGGCCGCATCCTGAGCGTTCTGCGCCCTCTTCGACATGTCCTCGGCCGGGTTGGCCTCGACGTCCTTCGGATCCGCGGTGTCCCCGGCCTGCGCGGCCTTGCGGGCATTCTGGACCCGCTTGGCGAGGGCTTCGGCCTCCGCCTGCCTGGCCTCCTCGGCCGCTCGGGCGTTCTGGACCCGCTTCGCCGTGGCCTCGGCCTGCTTGGCCTCGTCGGCCGCGCGGGCGTTCTGAACCCGCTTCGCGGTTGCCTCGTCCTGCTTGGCCTCGTCGGCCGCGCGGGCGTTGTGGACCCGCTTCGCCGTGTCCTCGGCCTGCTTGGCCTCGTCGGCCGCGCGGGCGTTCTGGACCCGCTTCGCGGTGGCCTCGGCCTCCGCGGCCTTCCGCGCGTTCTGGACGCGCTCCGCCTGGGCCTTGGCCTCAGCGGCCTTCTGGACGTCGTCCGCGGCCTCCTTCTTCTTCGCGCTCTCCTGCTCGGTCTTCGCCTGGGGGGCGGGATCCTGGCTCGGGGGCGGAGCGTTGTCCGGCCTCTGAGCGAGGGTGGGCGTCGCGAGGAGCAGGCTCGCGGTCAGTCCGGCAAGCATTGCCTTCTTCATCTTCTCACCTCCGGCCCGGTTAGATGGGATTACCAGGGCCCTTCTGCCAGCTAGGATTGTGCCACCTGAGGCGGAAACCCACCACAGAACTCAATCTCTTTGCTCCCCGGTACTTAGAGTTTGTAAGCGCCGTGTCGGGAGCGCGCTGGAAGGGGCTGCCGGGCCTGTCCGTCCACTATCGGAGACAGCTCCCCCTCGACTGGACCCGCCCGAAGACGCGCCGCTCGCCGCTGGCCGGCGGGCCTCCCCCACTCCCTAGAATGGGCCCGGACCCCCCGATGAGCTCCTACACCCCAGCCCCTCGACCGCGCCCCACCCCTCGCCGACGCGATCCGGTCCTCTTCCTCGTGGGAGCGGTCACGGGGATCCTGCTCAGCCTCCTGTTCGCCCTGAGCTGGCCCAGCTCCGAGGATCCCGACCTGCTCCGCTACCGCCAGGTGCGCGACTGGGTGGAGTCCAGCTACGTCGAGGAGGTCTCGGCGGACGCCTTGGTCGACGACGCCCTGCGCGGGCTGGTGGGCGGTCTGGACGAGTACTCGCGCTACTTTGACCGCGATCAGATCGAGTCCCTCGAGCGGGAGACCCACGGCCGCTACGTGGGGATCGGCGCCGTGTTCCGGCAGCCCACCTCGCGGGGCCAGGTGCTGTTCACCCTGCCGGACTCACCCGCCGAGCGGGCCGGCCTGCGCGTCGGCGACCGCATCCTCGAGATCGACGGGGAGCCGATCGAGGATCTGGAGCCGGGCGGCTTGAGGGAGCGGCTGACCCGCGAGGAGAACTCCATCGTGGAGCTCCTGGTGGCGGGGCTGGACGACCGGCGTCGATCGACCGAGGTCCGGCTCGACTACCTCGTGGACCCCTCCATCCGGCACGTGCGCATGCTCGATCGGGAGCTGGGGCTCGGCTATGCCGCCATCCACTCCTTCAGCGACGAGACTCCTCAGGAGTTCGACGAGGCGGTGCGCGCCCTCCAGGAGGAGGGTCTGCGCGCCCTCGTCGTGGACGTGCGCGGCAACCACGGAGGGGTGCTCCTGTCCTCGATCGCCCTGGCCAACCGCTTCGTCTCGAAGGGGCTGATCGCGTCCACCGAGGGGCGGGGCGAGCCGGTGGTCTACGAGGCCCGCTCCAGCGCCGCCTCGCTGGAGGGCCTGGCGCTGGTGGTCCTCGTCGACGGTCAGGCCGCGAGCGCCAGCGAGGTCTTCGCCGGCGCCCTGCAGGACCACCGGGCGGCGGTCCTGCTCGGCAGCCCGACCTGGGGCAAGGGTATGGTCCAGCGGATGCGGACATTCGGCGAACGGGACGCGGTGGTGAAGCTCTCGACCTCCTACTACTACACGCCCTCCCACCGCAACCTGGAGCGCACGGTGGACAAGGCCTGGGAGCACGGGATCGAGCCCGACGTCTGGGTGCCGCTGAGCCAGCCCGAGACCGAGCGCATCCACGATCACCTGGCCGGCTACTCGCCGCCCGAGGGGGCCCTGGCCGAGCTGCGCGCCTGGGAGGACGCGCAGGGTCTGGAGCTGATCGCCCGCCATCCGCCGGACCGCCAGCTCGACGAGGCCCTGGAGCTCCTGCGCGGGCGCCCGCCGGGCCCCGGCCTGGCGCGGGGGGACGGGTGAGCGGCCTGATCCTCGGCATCGAGTCCTCCTGTGACGAGACCGCCGCCGCCGTGGTGGCGGGCGGTCTGGAGGTGCGCTCGTCCGTGGTCGTGAGCCAGGTCGCGGAGCACGCGCCCTACGGGGGGGTCGTCCCGGAGATCGCCGGCCGCTCACACCTGAGGGCGATCCTGCCGGTGATCGACCGCGCCCTGGCCGAGGCCGGCTGCGGGCTGGGGGATCTGGAGGCGGTGGCGGTCACGAGCCGGCCCGGCCTCATCGGCTCCCTGCTCGTGGGCCTCTCCACCGCCAAGGCGCTGGCCTGGAGCGCTGGCCTTCCCCTCGTGTGCGCCGATCACATCGAGGCCCACGTTCACGCCGCCACCATGGAGCTGGAGGCGCCGGAGTACCCCTGCCTGGCGCTGGTCGTCTCGGGGGGGCACACCGCCCTCTATCGGGCGCTCTCGCCGGTCGAGCTCGAGCTCATCGCCGCCACCCTGGACGACGCGGCCGGCGAGGCCTTCGACAAGGTCGCCTACCTGCTGGGCCTCGCCTATCCCGGGGGACCCTCGATCGCGCGGCTCGCGGCCGACGGGAACCCTGGCGCGGTGGCCTTCCCGCGCTACCGCCCCAAGGACGGTCGGCCGGGCTTCTCCTTCAGCGGGCTGAAGACCGCCGTGCTCTATCACCTGCGGGGGCAGAACGCCCTGGCGCCGACCCCGCCTCCCGAGGAGATCGAGGGCCGCGCCGACGTGGCCGCCTCCTTCCAGGAGGCCTGCGTGGACACCCTCGTGGGCCAGACCCTGCGGGCGGCGAGGAGCGAGGGCCTGGACTCGGTGCTGGTCTCCGGCGGCGTGGCCTGCAACCGACGCCTGCGGGAGAGGATGCGGGAGGCGGCCCGCGAGGCCGGCATGGCCTGTCACTTCCCCTCGCCCGCGTACTGCACGGACAACGCGGCCATGATCGCCGGGCTGGGCTGGCATCTGCTGAGGGCCGGGCGGGTGGCGTCCCTGGACGCGGACGCCAGCCCGCGCTCGCTGCCCCGGGGGGCGTAGGAGGGGCCGCCTCGGCGGCCGGGTCCCCGTCGGGGCCCAGTACTCGGCGGGGTGCTCGACCCACCCGCCACCCCCCGCCCGCCCAGGGGATTGCCGCGGCGCGACCCGGTTGCGATCCTCGCCCGAGAAACCCGCCCGGCGGCCCGGAATCTCGCTCCGAGGGCCAGCGCTCCCCGCTTCGGACTGGCCAGCGGAGCGGGGATCGGATCCAATCCCCGGAACCCGCCCCGGGCGGGACGCATCATGGATCGCGATCGCCTGACCGAGCTCCTCGAGAGCGTGCGCCATGGCGAGCTGAGCGTCGACACGGCGGTCAGCCGCCTGAGCGCCCTCCCCGAGCTGGACCTGGGGCACACCCGGCTGGACACCCACCGGGAGCTCCGCTGCGGCCACCCCGAGGTCGTCTACGGGGCTGGCAAGTCCCCGGCTGAGCTGGTCGAGATCGCCCGGGCCGTGCTGACCCACCACGGACGCCTGCTGGTGACCCGTACCAGCCCCGAGGGCGCCCGGGCCCTGTGCGCCGCGATCCCCGAGGCGCTGCACGACGAGCCGTCGGGCTGCGTCACCGCGGGAGCGGGCGGTGCCCAGGCGGGGGACGGGCTGGTCCTGGTGATCAGCGCCGGGACCTCCGACGGCCCGGTGGCGCGGGAGGCGGCGATCACCGCCGGCATGATGGGCGTCCGCGTCCGGGAGATCCTCGACGTGGGCGTGGCCGGGATCCACCGGATCCTCTCCCGCGCCGAGGAGCTGCGGGAAGCTCGCGTGCTGGTGGTGGCGGCGGGCATGGAGGGGGCGCTCCCCAGCGTGGTGGGAGGGCTGGTCGATCGGCCGGTGATCGCGGTGCCCACCTCGGTGGGCTACGGCGCCTCCTTCCAGGGGCTGGCCGCCCTCCTGGGCATGCTGAACTCCTGCGCCGCGGGCGTGACCGTGGTCAACATCGACAACGGCTTCGGCGCCGGCTACGCCGCGGCCCAGATCTGCCGGCTCCGGGAGGGGGCCCGAGCATGAGCGAGCACCCCAAGGCCTGGCTGGCCCTGGAGAACGGGGCGGTCCTGGAGGGCCGCTCGGTGGGCGCGCCGGGGGAGGCCTCCGGCGACCTGGTCTTCAACACCGCCATGACCGGCTACCAGGAGATCCTCACGGACCCCTCCTACTGCGGCCAGGTGGTGGTCATGACCTACCCCTTGATCGGCAACTACGGCGTGGCCGCCGAGGACGGCGAGAGCTCCCGACCCTGGGTCGAGGCCCTGGTGATGCGGGAGATGTCCGCGCGCGCCAGCGGGCGCCGGGCGACCTCGAGCCTGCCGGTGTGGCTCAAGGCCCACGGCGTGGTGGCGATCGAGGGCGTCGACACGCGCCGACTCACCCGGATGGTGCGCACCGAGGGCTCGCTGCGCTGCGTCGTCTCGACCGAGGAGTCGGACCGCGACGCCCTGGTCGCCAAGGCCCGCTCGGCCCTGGCCACCGACGGGCGCGACCTGGCCTCGGTGGTGAGCTGCAAGGAGGCCTACGCCTGGGACGCGGACTTCGACGAGTCCTTTCCGGCGCTGCTGGAGAGGGAGCGCGGGCGCCGCTTGCGCTGCGTGGCCTACGACTTCGGCGCCAAGCGCAACATCATGCGAGGGCTGGTGCACGCGGGCTTCGACGTCACCGTGGTGCCCGCCGGGACCCCGGCGGCGGAGACCCTGGCCCTGGAGCCGAAGGCGATCTTCCTCTCCAACGGCCCCGGCGACCCGGCCGCCGTCACGGCCGGCATCGACGCCGTGGCCGACCTGGTCGGCAAACGGCCCATCTTCGGCATCTGCCTGGGGCACCAGATCCTCTCCATCGTGCTGGGCGCCACCACCCACAAGATGGCCTTCGGCCACCACGGCGCGAACCACCCGGTGCGGGACATCGCCACCGGCCGGGTGGAGATCACCTCCCAGAACCACTCCTTCGCGGTGGACATGGAGTCCATCACCGCCGCCGCCGAGCTGGAGCTGACCCACCTGAACCTCAACGACCAGACGGTCGAGGGCCTGGCCCACACCCGCCTGCCGATCTTCAGCGTCCAGTACCACCCCGAGGCCGCCCCCGGACCCCTCGACTCCTCGCACCTGTTCCGGCGCTTCCACGAGCGGATCGAGGGGGCGTAGCCGACGCCGGCACCCTACATCAGGTTCACCGGGTCCACGTCGATCGCCATCCGCGGGCGGGTCATCTCGCCGGAGAGGGCGATCAGCTCCTCGCGCACCGCCTCCAGGGCGTCGCCCGCCAGGGGCACCTTCACCAGGACGTGCCAGCGAGAGCGGTTGCGGAGGCGGGAGATGGGCGCGGGCGCGGCGGGCAGGATCGCGGCGCGGTGACCGGCCAGGCGCACCTTCAGGCGTTCGACGCACTGGAGCGCCGCTCGCTCGACCCGTCCGGGATCGGAGTCCTCGAAGAGGGCCCGGACCAGGCGTGCATGGGGCGGATAGAAGGCGTCGGCGCGGTGCGCGCTCTCCCGGGCGGCGAAGCCGCGGTAGTCGTGCCGCGCCGCCAGGACGATGGGGGGCTCGGTGGGGGCGAAGGTCTGGACCACGATGTGGCCCTCGCTCGGACCCCGCCCGGCACGACCCGCGACCTGCGCGATGAGCTGAAAGGTGCGCTCCGAGGCGCGGAAGTCGGGCAGGCGCAGCGAGCAGTCGGCGTTGATGATGCCGACCACCGTGACCCCCGGGAAATCGAGCCCCTTGGCGATCATCTGGGTTCCCACCAGGACGTCGATCTCGCCCCGACCGAAGGCACCCAGGGCCTCCTGGTAGTCCTGGCTGCGGCGCATGGTGTCGGAGTCCATGCGCCGGACGCGAGCCCCGGGGAGCAGGCGCGCGAGCTCCCGCTCGATCCGCTCGGAGCCGGCGCCCAGGTAGCGCAGGCCCGGGGCCCCGCAAGCCGGGCAGGCGCTGGGCGGACGGATCTCCTCGCAGCAGCTGTGGCACACCGCGCGGCCGATGTGCCGGTGGAAGGTCAGGCTGACGTCGCAGCGCCCGCAGCGCACCGTGAGCTTGCAGTGGCGGCACCACAGGACCGGGGTGAAGCCCCGCCGGTTGAGGAACAGGATCACCTGCTCGCCGGCGGCCAGGGCCTGCTCCATCAGGTGGCGCAGGCGCCGCGAGAACAGCTCGCTGCCCTCGATCTCGCCCCGCTCCGCCCGCATGTCGATCACGTCGATCGGGGGCAGGGGACGGCCGCTGATGCGCGTGGAGAGCACCAGGTGTCGGTGGGGCTCGCCGCCTTCCGGCCGCTCCTGCAGTCGGCTCCAGCTCTCCAGGGAGGGCGTGGCCGATCCCAGCACGCACACCGCCCCGGCCCGGCGCGCCCGCTCGACGGCGACCTCCCGCGCGTGATAGCGCGGGGCGGTGGCCTGCTTGAAGGAGGGCTCGTGCTCCTCGTCCACGACGATCACCCCCAGCTCCCGCACGGGAGCGAAGACCGCCGAGCGGGCGCCCACCACCACCCGCGCCCGGGCGCTCCTCACCCGGCTCCACATGTCCAGGCGCTGCGCGTCGCTCATGCCGCTGTGCAGCACCGCCACCTCCTCGAAGCGCGAGCGGAACCACCCCACGGTCTGGGGCGTCAGGGAGATCTCGGGGACCAGCACGATGGCCGAGCGCCCGCGCGCCAGGGCCTCCTCGATGGCGCGCAGGTAGACCTCGGTCTTGCCGCTCCCGGTGACCCCCTCGAGCAGGAAGGCGCGGTGCCGGCCCGCCTCCAGCTCGGCGACGATGGCCGCCACCGCCACCTCCTGCTCGGGCGTGAGCCGCTCCGGCCGGGGACGATCGCCGCGCGAGAGCAGGAGCTCGTCGGGAGCGGCGGCGACGCGTCGCAGCCGGACCCAGCCGCGCTGCTCGAGCCGGCGCGCGGGCCGGCCGTCGGACAGGCCCAGGCGGCGCACCAGGTCGCGGAGCTCGACCGGCTCCCCCAGCTCCAGCAGGGTCCGCAGCAGCCGGTGCTGCTGGCTGGCCCGCCCCTCGAGGGCGGCCAGCTCGTCGGGCCCCACACCGGGGACGACCTCGGCCACCAGCACGCTCTTCCGCGCGCGGTCGCGCTTGAGCGCCGCCGGCAGCACCGCGTGCAGGGCCTCGCCCCAGGAGCAGGCGTAGGTCCGCCCCATCCAGCGGGCCAGCTCCAGGAGGTCGTCGTCCACGATGGGATGCTCGTCGAGGAGCCGCTCCAGGGGCCGGATCCGCCCCCCGGCGAGCTCCGAGCTGTCGCTGGTCCCCACCACCAAGCCCACCTCGCGCCGTCGGCCGAAGGGCACCCGGGCGCGCATCCCGCGGCGCACCGCCCCCTCCAGCTCCGCGGGCACCGCATAGGTGAACTCGGTGCGCACCGGCCGGTTGAGCGCCACCTGGGCGAAGGTCCCCCGCGGGCGCACAGCCGGCTCCGTATCGAGCTCCGGGAACAGGCCCCGCATGGTCGCTCCCGCGCGCTCGGTCTTCCCCTCCCCCATCGAGCCCCTCAGTCGCAGGCGCAGGGCGTGGCGCCGCAGCGCGGACACCCCTCCCGGTACTTGCGGCTGGCGGCGGCCTCCAGGTCGACGCCCGCGATCGACGCCAGGGTGGACAGCCAGGCGAGCACGTCGGCGAACTCGCCCTCCAGCTCCTCCTTGTTTCCGTTCCGCCTCAAGGCCCGGGTCAGCTCCCCCACCTCCTCGCAGAACCACATGTGGGTACCGGCCAGGCCGCGAGCGGAGTCGCGCTCGTAGTAGATCGACTCGATCAGCTTCTGGAACTCGGCCAGTCTCATGGGGTGCTGCCTCGCGGTGCGCCTCAGCCCTCCAGGTCGCGGGCGATGGTGATGATGGTGATGTCCCGGGGGAGCAGCTCGTCCTCGACGTAGGCCTCGATCACGGTCTGCATCCGCTCGAGGAACTCGTCGCTCGAGTTGGCGCCGTGGCGCTTGATCTTGGCGTAGAAGGCCTTCTCCCCGAACTCCGCGCCCTCGGCGTCGGCGATCTCCACGGCACCGGTGTTGGTCAGGACCAGCCGGTCGCCGGGATCCAGCGGCACCTGCTGCACCTGCAGGGCGCGCTCGAAGATGGGGCCCTGGTCGAAGCCCAGGGCGATGCCCTCGGGCTGGATCAGCCGGACCTGGCCGTCCTCGTTGGTGTAGCGCACCAGGGGGATCTTGTGCCCGGCGCAGGCCACCGTTGCCAGGGCCTGGGCCGGGTCGATCAGCGCGTACAGGGCGGTGACGAACATGCCCCGGCGCATGTGGCGGGCCAGCTCCAGGTTGACCGCCAGGAGGGCCTCCTTGACGTCCCCCCCGCGCGAGAGCTCCACGCGCAGGTAGGCGCGCGCGACGGCCCCCACCAGGGCCCCCGGAAGCCCCCGGCCGCTGACCTCGCACACCAGCAGGCCGATCCGGCCGCCCCCCAGCTCGATGAAGTCGAGGAAGTCCCCCCCCAGCCGCTCCGAGGCCATGTGCGCGGCGGCCAGGTCGTAGCCCGAGAGGCCCGGGATCGAGTCGGTGAGCAGCGCGTCGCGGACCTCGCTGGCCACCTCCACCTCGCGATCGCGGATCTGCAGCTCCAGCTCGGTCTCCTGGGCTTCCGACAGGCCGCGGGCCATCTTGTCCACCGCGCGCGCGAGGGTCGCCACCTCGCCCCCCCCGGTCACCCGCACGCGGTGGCTCAGGTTGCCGATGCTGATCTGGCGGATGTCCTGGATGATCTCGTCGATGGGCCGCGAGACCTGATTGCCCACCCAGACAGCCATGCCCCCCACCACCAGGATGATCACCAGGGTGGTGCCCAGCATGAGCCCCAGGATGCCCGCCGTGGCCACCGACCCCTGGTCGTGCATCAGGATCTCGACCGGATCCTGGCTGCGGTCCGGGCGGTAGCTGAAGAGCCAGCCGGGCCTGTCCTGGGGGCCGTAGGTCACCTCCCCCACCAGGACTCCGCCGGGGTAGGAGGTGGCGCGCTCCGCGCTCCTCCCCAGGTACCTCAGCTCGGGATCGGCGATGGCCTGGTCGTGGCGCCGGCCGTACTCCCTCCTCATCGACTTGAGCCGGGCCTCGATCGCCTTGGCCGTCTCGCGCCGGATGTCGTAGTCCGCGTTGGCCTCGCCGGGCAGCCGGCCCGCGCGGCGGACCTCGTCGGACTGCTCCTTGGCCTTGGCCCACTCGAGGTCCAGGGCCTCGTAGATCCACTTGAGCCGCCGCTTCTCGCGCTCCCGGTATTCCCGCTCGCCGTGGGCCTTGGCGCTGTCGATCAGCGCGTCGCGGCCGGTCTGCTCGGCCACGGCGCCGACGCTCTTGTTCAGCAGGAACCCGCTGATCCCGAGGATCGGGACGGTGGCCGCGGTCATCAGCAGCGCGAAGCGGGCCGAGAGGCCCATGCCTCTCGTGCGGAGCTCGGGGGTCTCGCGGGTCCTGTGTCTCATGTCAGCCACTCACTCCCCAGGTCAGCGGGATCAGGAGGCGCGCCGGAAGCATGACCAGCACCAGCCCGAAGAGCCCGGCCGCCACGTCGTCCAGCAGGATCCCGTGGCCGCCCGAGAGACTCTCCAGGCGGCGGATCGGGCCGAGCTTGGCGATGTCGAAGAAGCGGAACGCACAGAAGGCCACCAGCAGGCCCAGGAGACTGGGACCGCCGACCCAGGCTACGGTTACGAGGTACCCGATCACCTCGTCCAGGACGAAGAATTGTGGGTCCTTGCGGCCCGCCCGGCGCTCCGCCCAGGGGGCCAGGGCGTGGCCCGCAAGGTACAGGACCGCCCCGCAGAGCGCGATCCAGAGGGGGAACAGGGGGGCCCGCGACAGGAGCCAGGCGATCAGGACGCCGCCCAGGGTGCCGAAGGTCCCCGGGGCCGCGGGTGCGCAGCCCAGGAAGCCGAAGGAGACGATCGCCAGCTTGAGCCTGTCCACCGCGATGAGGTCGGGTTGGGCGGGGTCCTGTGAGCCGATCAGCGGGCTCTCTCGGCCAGCACCTGACGCATCCTGAGGACGTAGGACACTCCCGATCCGACCGAGGTCACCAGGGTCAGCCAGACGGCGACGTGCCCCAGCGTCTCCAGGACGGCGGTCAGGGTCTCGCCCCACGCGATCCCGTGCACGCCGAGCACGATCCCCACGGCCACGCACTGCACCCCCATCTTGATCTTGCCGAACCAGTCGGCCGGGAACTCGCCACCGATGGTCTCCACGTAGCCCCGGATGGCGGTCACCAGGAACTCCCGCGCCAGGATCACCACCACGATCCAGGCCGGGAACCAGTCCCGCGACCAGGGCATCACCGCCAGGTAGATCATCGAGCCGACCACCAGGATCTTGTCGACGAAGGGGTCGGCGATGCGGCCGAAGGCGGTCACCACGTTGCCGCGGCGAGCCAGCCAGCCGTCCAGGAAGTCCGTCAGGGCGGTCAGGATGAACAGCCAGAAGGAGACCGATATGGCCGCCGGGATGGTCCGCGCCTCCTCCGGCTGCAGGTCGCCGTAGAGGGCGAAGATCGCGAACAGCACCAGCGCTCCCAGGAAGCGCAGGGCGGTGATGCGGTTGGGCCAGTGAGCGAAGATGCCCGTCATGGGACCTCCGAGTGCGCCGGGGCGCACACCAGGTTGGATTCGGCGTCGGTCGACTGGACGCGCACCCGCACGCGCTCGCCGACCTCGACCCGCGCGTCGCGGATCTTCGCCACCAGATCGACCTCGGGGGCGTCCATCTCGGTGCGCCCCACGGCCACCCCCTCTCCGTCGGGGGCCTCGTCCACCAGGACCTCGAGCTCCTCGCCGATGCGCGCCGACTGGCTGGCGGCCAGGACCTCGTCGCGGGCCTCCATGACGGCCTCGTAGCGCCGCCGCGCCTCGGCCGCCGGCACCGGCTCGAGCCCGCTGTCCCACGCGGGGGTGCCCTCCTCGTGCGAGTACAGGAAGGCGCCCAGGCGGCCCAGGCGGTACTCCCGCACGAGCTCGGGCAGGAGGGCGGCGTCCTCGGCGGTCTCCCCGGGGAAGCCCACCATCAGGGTGGTGCGCAGGGTGAGGTGGGGGACCTCCTCGAGCAGGCGATCGAGGGTCCGGCGCACCGCCTCGCCGCTGCCGGCGCGGCCCATGGCTCGCAGGACCGGGGTGGAGATGTGCTGCACCGGGATGTCCAGGTAGGGCAGCACCCGGGGGTGGTCCGCCAGGAGCTCGGTGAGCCCCCAGGGGAAGCCCCCGGGGTGGGCGTACATGAGGCGCAGGCGGTGGTCTCCCTCGAGGTCGGCCAGGGTGCGCACCAGCGCCGGAAGGTCCGAGCCCAGGTCCCGGCCCCAGAGGGTCGAGTCCTCGGCCACCAGCACCAGCTCGCGCACCCCGCAGTCGATCAGCTCGCGCGCCTCCTGGGCCAGGGCCTCGGCCGGCTTGGAGCGGTGGGCACCGCGCATGATGGGGATGGCGCAGAAGGAGCAGGTGCGGTCGCAGCCGTGGGAGATGCGCAGGTAGGCGTAGGAGCTCGGGGTGGAGAGCAGGCGCGAGCCCTCGCGCTCGGGACCGGGCCCGCCGGGGGCCTCCAGGTAGGCGGGGGCGGTCCGCCCCTCGCCGAGGCGGCGGATGGAGCGCGCCAGCTCGCGCCAGTCGGAGATCTCGGCGAAGAGGTCGACCCCGGGGAAGCGCTCCACCAGCCTCCGCCGGTAGCGCTGGACCAGGCAGCCGGCGACCACCACCCGGGAGAGCTCGCCCCGGTCCTTGCGCCCTAAAAGCTCGCGCAGGGCGCCTTCGGACTCCTCGCGGGCGGGCCCGATGAAGGAGCAGGTGTTCAGGACGGCGGTCCGGGCCAGGTCCAGATCCCCGGAGACCACCAGCCCCTCCTCGGCCATGCGGGCGAGGATCAGCTCGGAGTCGATGAGGTTCCTGGCACACCCGAGGTGGACCAGGGTGACGACGTGGGGCTCGGTCACGGACGCGGGGTGCAGAGTCGGGGACCGCCGGCGCGTGCGGCGCCGGGGGCGGGGTACGGGGAGGGCCGAGAAGCGGCTAGGAAGCTCCTACCTTCTGCTGCCACTCCTCGAGGGTCATGAGTATATCCCGGCGCTGTCCCCCCAAGTACGGCCCGATCAGCCCGGCCTCCTGGAGCTGGTCCAGGACCAGGGTGGCCTGCTTGAAGTCGAGGTCGAACTCCCGCTGCAGGAGGGAGACCGCGACGCGCCCCCGCTCGAGGATGAGGGTGCCGGCCCGCTCGATGAGGTCCTCCTCCACGGCGCCGGCCGCAGCCGGCTCGGCCGGCGGCTCCGGCTCGGGCGGCGGGGGGGCCGGCTCGGCCGCCGCCGCGGGCTGGATCACGACCTCGTCCTCGGGCTCCTCCTCGTATTCCTCCTCCTCGTATTCCTCCTCGGCGTCCTCCTCCTCGGCGTCCTCCTCCTCGGCGTCCTCCTCCTCGGCGTCCTCCTCCTCGG
>CAZTTG010000062.1:15831-36805 GCA_964615935.1 uncultured Planctomycetaceae bacterium
CGTCCTCCTCCTCGTACTCCTCCTCGGGGCCCTCCTCCTCCTCGGGCTCCTCCTCGGGGCCCTCCTCCTCCTCGGGCTCCTCCTCGTACTCCTCCTCCTCCTCGGCGTACTCCTCCTCGTATTCCCCCTCGGGCTCCTCCTCCTCGTACTCCTCCTCGGGGCCCTCCCCCTCCTCCTCGTAGACGACCTCCTCGTGATCGTCGGCCTCAGGCTCGGCGGGCGGCTCCGTGCTCGCCTCGGCGGCGGCCTCTCCCGAGACGAACAACTCCTCCTGCTCCCAGCGAGGAGAGGGGACCTGGCCGGGGTCCGGGGCGGGCCGCACGCTCGGATCCGCGAGCGGGGCCACGGCGGCCGCGGGCGGAACGGTCCCGTGGGCCCCCGCCTCGGTCACCGGGGGCTCGGCGACGGCCTCGCTGCCGGAGGCGGCGGCCGTGGAGGCCGGGTCTGCTTGCGGGCCCTCGTCCTGGGGGCTCGCGACTGCCGACCGGGCCTCCGGATCGATCTCGGGCTGGGGCGCAGCCAGATGTCCACCAGGGGACTCTCCGACCGGATGAGCTTCATCGGAAGCCCAGCCGGGAACGGCTGCATCCGCAGCGTCACTCGCGTATCGGGTCGGGTCATCGGGGTCCGTGAGCGGACGGGCTCCATCGGGGATCCGGCCTTCCAGCCGGACGTCGGGGGGATAGAGGGGGGAGAGCTCCGGCTCGGCCTCGGCTTGGGCGGGCGTCGGGTCGGACTCCTCCCTCTCCTTCTTCTCCTTCGCTGGCTTCTTTCGGGCCCGCATCCCGCCCACGCGGGGCTCGGGCTCGGAGGGGAGCAGGGCGGCCGCCTCGGCGGCGGAGACCCCCTCGATCTCCCCTAGGGACGGGTCCGCCCCCAGGGGACCGGCGGGTTCCGTTTTCCGTAAAAAAGAGGGGTGGTAGCGGAGCCAGGCGTACCAGAACGAGGCGAACAGGCAGACGAGCCCCAGGAGCACCCCCAGGAAGGGCCCCAGGAAGGGCCAGGTCGAGCGCGCCAGCGCCTCGCCGGTGAGGCCCCCGACCGCGCCGCCCGCCTCCGGCCTCAGCGCTCCCATCAGGATCCCGAGCCCCACGGCCCCGCCGCAGATGCCGAGCAGGTTCCGCAGGGTGCTCCCGCGGGGGCCGTTCAGGAAGAGGTGGCCGCCGAAGACGACCAGGCCCGCGCACAGGACCAGGCCCGGGTAGGGGCCGAGGAGGCCGACGAAGCGCATCGCGGCGCTGTCGAGGCCCTGGGCGGGGCCCCCGAGGGGGCGCAGCAGGGACATGAAGGTGGTGACCCCCAGGAAGCCCGCTATCCCCATCACGACCACTCCCAGGATGTCGTGCCGCGAGAAGCCCTGATCCCGGTGCTCACTCATCGCCCACCCCCTGCTCCATCGGAGCCCCGTCCATCTCTTCCCAATCCTCGAGCGTCAAGAGTACCTCGCGCGCCTTGCTCCCCTTGTGAGCCCCCACTATGCCGGCCTCGGTCATCATGTCCAGGAGGCGCGACGCCCGAGTGTAGCCCACCCCCAGGGCCCGCTGCAGGAGGCTGGCCGAGCCCCGTTTGGACTTCAAGATGACCCGCACCGCCTCGTCCCAGGCGGGGTCCTGGCGGGCGGCCTCCAGGCCCGAGCCCTCGGTGCGCGCCCCGGTGGCCACCTGCACCATCTCCTGGCTGAAGCTGGGGACCGACTCCTGGCAGACGAAATCGATGACGGCCTGCAGCTCGGCGTCCTCCACCAGGGCCCCCTGCACGCGCAGGATGCGGGAGGACTGGGGCGGGCTGTAGAGCATGTCGCCGCCGCCCAGGAGCTTGTCCGCCCCCATCACGTCGAGGATCACCCGGCTGTCCACCTTGCTGGCCACCTGGAAGGCGATGCGGGTGGGCAGGTTGCCCTTGATCACCCCGGTGATCACGTCGGTCGAGGGGCGCTGGGTGGCCAGGATGACGTGGATCCCCACCGCGCGGGACTTCTGCGCCAGGCGCGTGACCGCGTGCTCGGCCTCCTTCTTGGCGAGCATCATCAGGTCGGCCAGCTCGTCGATCACGATGAGCACGTAGGGCACGTGGCGGGGGGTGCGCTCCTCGTTGAAGTCGTCCCCCAGGCGCTCGCGCAGCTCGTCCTCCGAGAGGGCGTTGTAGGCCTTGATGTTGCGCACCCCGACGCCCTTGAAGAGCTCGTAGCGGCCCTCCATCTTCTCCACCGCCCACATCAGCACGTTGGTGGCCTCGTGCATGTTGGTGACCACCGGCAGCATCAGGTGCGGGATCTTGGCGAAGGCCTGCAGCTCGACCATCTTGGGGTCGATCAGGATCATCTGCACGTCGTGGGGCGAGCGGGTCAGCAGCATGCTGGCCAGGATGGAGTTGACGCACACCGACTTGCCCGAGCCGGTGGTCCCGGCGATCAGCAGGTGCGGCATGCGGGTCAGGTCCTCCACGATCGCGCGGCCCTCGGCGTCCACCCCCAGGAAGATCGGCAGGGCGGCGAACTTCTTGTCGTAGGCCTTCTTGGAGACCAGCTCGGAGAGCCGCACCAGGCGCCGCTTGTCGTTGGGCACCTCGATGCCGATGGTGGACTTGCCGGGGATGGGGGCGATGACCCGGACGCTCTGGGCGCGCAGCGCGGCGGCGATCTCCTGGCTGAGCTGCGTGACCTTGTTCATGCGCGTGCCCTGGGCCACCTCGAGCTCGTAGAGCGTCACCGTGGGCCCCACCTGGGCGCCGACCACCTGGGCCTCCACGCGGAAGCTGGCCAGGGATCCCTCCAGCTTGTGGGCGGCCGCCTCGATGCTCGTCTCCTCGGCCTCCAGCGCGCGGTCGGGGGCCAGCAGGAGGTCGGGCGAGGGCAGCTTCCACTCGCCCGCGGGAGGCGTGACCGGCTCGAAGGGGAGGGACTGGGCGAGGGGCTTGACCAGCGAGCCCCGGGGGGCCTTGCGGCGGGGGGCGGGCTTCACCTCGGCCTCGGCCAGGTCCTCGTCGTCGCCGTCGTCGTCTTCCTCCTCCTCCTCATCCTCGTATTCGTACTCCCATTCGTCCTCGTCCTCGGCGTCCTCCTCCTCGTCTTCGGCCTCGGCCTCCTCCTCGGCCCGGGGAGCGGCCCGTCGGCTGGTCCTGGGGGCGGGCTCCTCGCTCAGGCCCTCCCCGCGGACGAAATCCCACAGCCCCCGGAGCAGATCCAGAATCCACCGCCCCACCGCCCGCCCGAGGCGCTGGCCGTGCACCTCGCGGGCCTCCTGCCCCCACTCGCGCAGGGCCCTCACGGCCGGGTAGAAGGCCGTCTCGGTGGCCACCATGAAGGAGACCACCGCCAGGCTGCCCATGAGCAGCCACAGCCCGAAGACCCCCACCTTGACCTGGAGCTTGGGCACCGCTTCGGTGGCCAAGAAGCCGCCGGGGCCATAGGGAAGCTGCGGCGAGTTGACGTCGGTCTCGATCCCCAGCTCAAGCAGGAAGGAGATCGAGATCGCGAAGCAGACGGCCCCCAGGAGCCGAACGCTGGCCCAGTGCACCCGCTTGCGGGCCACCAGGATCCCGCCCCAGCAGACTCCCAGGAGCGCCATGAGGTACCCCGCCAGGCCGAAGACGCTGAAGCTCCAGTCGGCGAAGTAGAAGCCGAGCTGGCCGCCCCAGTTGTGTCCCTCAGCTCCCCGGGCATCGATCGGGGCGTGGAAGCTGGCCATCGAGACGGCCAGCCACAGGGCGAGGGCGATCAGGGCGATGCCCTTGATCTCCTGCCAGCGGTCGTCCTGCGCCTCGCCCGAGGAGCTGCCTAGAAAGACCCCCCCCAGGAGCCGCGCGAAGCGTCCCGTGATCCCGCCCTGCGGGCTCTTTCCCCTCTTCTTCTTGCGAGCTCGACCCATCGGTCCGCCGCGAATGCGCCCGACGCGGGCGCTGCTTCCCCGACATTCAGGACAGCAGGTCGACGAGGACCCGGGCCACCGCCGCCTTGGAGCGGCCGGCGAGGCGCCGGGTGGTCCCATCACTGCCCAGGATGGTGACCGAGGTCCGCCGGGCGTTCAGCGCCGACGCGTCGTTGAGCACGATGTAGTCGGCGTTCTTGCGCCTCAGCTTCGCCGCGGCCCGGCGCTCGCCCGCACCCGTCTCCAGGGCGAACCCCACGACGAGTCGGCGGCCCTTGTTCCGCGCCAACGTCGCCAGGATATCGGGGTTTCTAGCCAACTCCAAGCGGGCGCTCTCCGCTCCCGAGTCCTTGGCCCGCCACTTGCCCGCCAGACGGCGCCGGGGCCGCCAGTCGGCGACCGCGGCCGCCATGAAGAGGGCCTCGGCCCCCTGGAAGGCCCGGCGGGTGGCGGCCAGCATCTCCCGCGCGCTCACCACGTCGATCCGCTGCGCGCCGGCGGGCGTGGGAAGGGCCACCGGCCCCGCCACCAGGGTGACCGCGAAACCCCTGGCCGCTGCGGCGGCGGCGATCTCGAAGCCCATCCGGCCGCTCGACTCGTTCGAGAGGTAGCGCACCGGGTCGACGTGCTCCCGCGTGGGGCCGGCGGTGACCACCACGCGCCTCTTCCGGCGGGCGCTGGCGCGGGTCGGGCTCATCCCGGAAGGAGCGCCTCGACGGCGGACGCGATCTCTGCCGGCTCGACCAGCCGCCCCTTGCCCTCCATCCCGCAGGCCAGGTGCCCCTCGATGGGCTCGAGGACCGACCAGCCCTCCTCCCGCAGGGTTCCCAGGTGTCGCTGGACGCTCTTCCGGGCCAGCATGTCGGGGTTCATCGCCGGCGCGATGAGGCAGGGCGTCCCCGCGGGGAGCGCCAGGGCGGTGGTGGTCAGGAGGTCGTCGGCCAGCCCCAGGGCCAGCCGGGCCACGAGGTTGGCGGTGGCCGGGGCGACCACCAGGAGCTCGGCCCAGCGGGAGAGCTCGATGTGATCCATGGCCGATCGGCGGTCCGCGCCGAACTCGTCCACGCAGGCCGGCTCGCCGCAGACGGCCTCGAAGAGCTGGGGGCTCACCAGCTTCGCCGCGCGCGGGCTCAGGACGGCGCGCACGGAGTGCTCGGACTGGGCCAGCCGGCTGGCCAGCTCGCAGGCCTTGTAGAGGGCCACCGAGGCCCCCGCGCCCAGGACGATCCGGCTCATCGTCGCTCTCCCTCCCCCGGGACCACGGGCGGATCGAGCCGCGCCAGGGTGCGGATCTCCGCCAGGGCCTTCTGGAGGTCCTCGTTGAGGACCTCGAAGTCGTACTTCGACCGCTCCTCGTACTCGTCGCGGGCCTTCTTCAGGCGCCGCTCGATCACCTCGGGGGGATCGGTCCCGCGGCCCACCAGGCGCCGCTCGAGCTCCTCGAAGCTGGGCGGCGCCACGAAGACGTAGAGGCCCGGGACGCCCAGCCGGCGGAGCTGGTTGGCCCCCTGCACGTCGATCTCGAGCAGGTAGACCCGCCCCTCGTCCAGGGCCCGCTCCATGGGCTCGCGCAGGGAGCCGTAGAGGTTGCCGTGCACCTCGGCCCACTCGATGAAGTCGCCCTCGTCCACGTGGGCGCGGAACGCCTCGGTGCTGATGAAGTGGTAGTCCCGGCCGTCGGCCTCGCCCGGGCGCATGGGCCGGGTGGTGGCCGAGATCGAGAAGACCAGGCGCGGATCCTCCATGAGGAGCTGGCACAGGGTGCTCTTGCCGCAGCCCGAGGGCCCCGAGATCACCAGCATCTGACCGCCTGCACACGCCATCGGACTACTCCACGTTCTGCACCTGCTCGCGGAGGCGCTCGATCAGGGTCTTCAGCTCGACGACGTCGTGGGCCACGCGGGCGTCGTTGCACTTGCTGCCCACGGTGTTGGCCTCGCGAAAGAGCTCCTGGACCAGGAAATCCAGCTTGCGGCCCAGGTCCCCGCCGCGATCGAGGAGCTTGCCCAGCTGCTCCAGGTGGCTGGCCAGCCGCGACAGCTCCTCCGAGACGTCCATGCGGTCGGCCAGCAGGGCCACCTCGCGGGCCACGTCCGCGGGCGGCACCGGCTCCCCGGAGCCCAGGAGCTCGCCCACGCGCTTGCGCAGGGTTGCGTGGTGCCGGCGCACCACCCCCGGCATGCGGCGCTCGATCCGGGCCACCACCTTGTCGACGGCGGCCGCGTTCCGGCGCAGGTCGCGCTCCAGGGCCTCGCCCTCGGCCGCTCGCATCTCCCGCAGGGCCTCCAGGGCCTGGTCGATGGAGCGCATCAGGGACCGGCCGCCGAGCTGGAGCTGGCGGTCGTCCACCTCTCCGCCGATGACGCCCGGCAGGGCCACCAGGTGCCCGATCTCGACCTCGCCCGCGAGGTCGAGCTCCCGGCTGAGCCCCGCCAGCAGATCGCGGTAGCTCAGGGCCAGCTCGCGATTCACCGAGGCGGCCTTGAGGGCGCCGGGCTCGGCGAAGGCGACGTGGATCGCGATCGAGCCGCGCTTGAGGCGCTTGCGCACCCGCTCCTCGACCGCGTGCTCGAGGGGCGCCAGCTCGGCGGGCAGGCGGACCTTGACCTGCAGGAAGCGGTGGTTGACCGAGCGGATCTCCACTCGCAACGCGATCCCGCGGGCCGCGTCCCCGGGGTCGCTCGCGGCGGCCCCGAAGCCGGTCATCGAGCGGATCATGGGAGCACGCGGGATCCCGCCCGGGCTACAGGAGGCTCGGGGGTCCTTCGACGCGCTCGATCGCGGCCCCTGAGGAGACCACCGAGCGGGAGGTGTTGATCTGGTTGAGGATGTGGATGAGCATCGCGCTCACCAGAAAGACGATCGCGACCCACATCGTGAAGGTCTGGATGCCCTTGGCGCCCACCCCAAAGGTCTCCTGGCCGGCCACGCCCAGGGACTGGCCGAATCCGCCGCCCTTGCCCTCCTGCAGGAGGATGACGACGACCAGAATGATCGCCGCCAGGACGAAGACGATGTAGAGGAAGGTGATGAGAAGGGGAATCATGGCGCTACCTGTGCTGGATGATGGCGCGGAAGGAGTCGGCCTTCAAGGAGGCGCCGCCGACGAGGGCCCCGTCCACGCTGGGCACGGCCATCAGCTCCGAGACGTTCTGGGGGCCCACGCTGCCGCCGTAGAGGATCCTCAGCTCCTCTCCCAGGGCCTCATCATACATCCCCGAGAGCACTCCCCGCAGGTAAACGTGGACGGCCCCGGCCTGCTCGGGCGTGGCCACGTGGCCGGTGCCGATGGCCCACACGGGCTCGTAGGCGATGGTGACGCTCCGGACGGCGTCGGCCCCGACCCCCTCCAGCCCCGCCTGGAGCTGGCGCAGCACCACCTCCTCGGTGCGCCCCGCCTGGCGCTCCTCGATGGTCTCGCCCACGCACAGGACCACCTCCAGCCCCTCGGCCAGGCCGCGCTGGAGCTTGCGGCTCACGAGCTCGTCCGCCTCGCCGAAGACGTGGCGGCGCTCGGAGTGGCCCACCAGGGTCAGCTCGGCTCCCACGTCCCGCAGCATGGCCGCGCTGACCTCCCCGGTGAAGGCCCCCGACTCCTCGTCGCACACGTTCTGGGCCCCGACCCGGATGGCCGAGCCGGCCAGGGCGCGCGCCACCTCGTCGAGATAGACGAAGGGCGGGAAGACCGCCACGTCGCGCCCCTCGGGCAGGGAATCGGCCAGGGAGCGCGCCAGGTCCAGGGACGCGCGCCGGTCCAGGTTCATCTTCCAGTTGCCGGCCAGGAAGGGTCGTCGCACTTCGGGCACTCCTAGGGGGTGGCAGACCGCGGGTCGGGATCCCGCGGAGAGTCGATCGCGGCCCCCAGGGGCCGCTCGGTGGGTCCCCCGGGGTGTCGGGGGGGTGTCGGGGGCTCGGGACGGGCCGAGTCGAAGCGCGTGAGTATAGGGGGGAGGCCGAGAGCCCGTCAACGCGGGGACCCGCGCGCAGGGGGGGGGAGGCGGCCAGAAGGGGGCCGGCGATGGACTGGGCCGCCGGGGGGGTCTATACCGAGCGCGTGAGCCCCCGCGGAACGAAGAAGCGCCCCTGGATCCGGGGCCTGCCCCTCAGCGCCCTGGTGCTGCTGCTCTTCCTGGCCGGCTGGCTGGCCGAGCTGGGGATCGACCGCTCCCTGCCCGCGCCCCCCCACTCGAGCCGCGCGGCCCCCGACCTCGCCCCCCTGGAGCTGCCCGGCGGGGAGCTCGCCCTGCGCGGCCGCATCCTGGGGCCCGGGGGCCAGCCGATGGCCGGGGCCTCGGTCAGCCTGCGGGAGGGCCAGGTCCCATTCTGGACCGCGACCGACGAGGACGGCCGCTTCGAGCTGCGGGGGCTCTCCGCCGGCCTGCACCGGCTCTCGGTGGTGAGCTGGCCCCACCCGCCCGCGACCTTCGAGGTGGCCGCGGGGGGCGAGGAGCTGGATCTGCGCCTGCCCCGCGCCTTCGAGCCGATCCCGGATCTGCCCCTGGCATCCCGGGCCGACCTCCTGGGCCGGATCGAGGCCCCTCCGGGACGGGATGCGGGCGGCTGGGGCGTGCGGGTCGAGCCCACCGAAGCCGCCGACGTGCTGGGCCCCGCCCTCCCGCGCTGCACGCGGACGGACTCCGGCGGCCACTTCCATCTGCCCGATCTGGTCCACGGCACCTACCGCCTCGCGGTGTTGCCCCCCTGGGCCTCCACCGGGACCTGGCCCAACCTCCTGGCCTCGAGCCACCGGATCCTGGAGCACGGGGGAGGCGAGGGCCAGCCGCCCCGAGCGGCCACGATCCTGAGCCTTCCGCTGGCGATCGGCGAGCTGAGCGGGCACGCCACCGACACCCAGGGGGATCCCGTCGAGGGCGCCAGCCTGCTGCTGCACGCCACCGGCGATCCCAACCGGCTCTGGCCTCCGGCCGTCACCGACGAGCGGGGCCGCTTTCGGATCGGGGATCTGACCGCGGGCGCCTACTCGCTCGAGCTGCGCGCCGGCGAGGCGGCCCTGGAGGCCGAGGTGCACGTGGGGGAGGGCAGCTCCTCGGTCCGGGACTTCGAGGGGGTGGCGGTCAGCGGCGGCGAGGGCTTCCCCTGAGACCTCAGGCGGCGCGCAGGTTCAGGCTATCGATCTCCTGGTCGGCCTGCTCCCGGAGGGTCTCGAGGAGGCCATCGAGGGCCTTGCCCCGGTAGCTCCAGCCCTCCACCGCCTGGCCGCCGAGCAGGACCTCGAGCCTCTCCTCGAGCTGCCGCGGGTTGACCGTCCCCTGCGGGGCGCACAGGTGGCTCGCGATGGCCACCGAGATCCGGGTCAGGCGCAGCGCCCCCAGCCCGGTGTCGTCCTCCTGGCGGGTGTGGTGGTGGTGGGCGACTACCTTGGCGATGCCGTCCGGCAGGCTCCAGCGCTCGGCCACGTGCTGTCCCGCCTGCTCGTGGTTGCAGCCGAAGGCGATCGACTCGCGCCTCAGGATGGCCGTCGAGTCCAGCGACTCCTTGGTGCACAGCCCCCCGTAGAGCTCCGGGTTCTGGTACGCCAGGACCATGGCCCCCACGTTCTGCAGGATCCCCAGGACGAAGGCCCACTCCGGATCGACCTCGAAGGCGGGGACGGCCCGGGCCAAGTGGCGGTTGGTCGCGGCCACGCACACCGAGTCCTTCCACAGGATGCCCAGCGCGGCCTCGTCGGGCCGGAACACGGTCGCGAGCTGGCCGCCGAGCACGATCGAGACGAAGCGGCGGGCACCCAGGCGCACCAGTCCGTGACGGAGCTCACAGGGATCGTCGTGGCCGCTGAAGGCCGCCGAATGGGTCAGGCGGTACACCTCGGAGGAGAGCCCCGGATCCCGGGAGATGATCTCCAGCACCGAGTCGAAGTACAGGGGATCGTCGGGGGACAGGGCCATGAGCTGGATGACGGCCGTGCCCAGGGAGGGGATGGACAGGTGATCGAGGTGCTTGGCCATGGTGGGTCCTTGCGAGGTGGCGGGTGGCTCGCGTTCCGACGGACGTCCGGCCTCCGACCCTCCCGCCGCTCACGCCTGTTCCAGGCAGCGGGAGAGATCGTCGGCCCGGGAGGGCGAGGCGATGTGGGCATAGGCCGCTGCCACCTGGGCGGCCAGCGGCGACCGGGGAAGCCGGCCGGTCGGGAGAGGTGCTGGAGGCGCCGCCCCGCCCCTGGGGGCGGCGCCTCGCAGCCGGTGCTGCTGAGCCATCAGTCGCACCAGGATCAGCAGCGCTCGCATGGGACCGATCTCAGTACTCGATGCATTCGGTACGGAGTGCTCCCCCCGGAGACTCAACCCATGCGTCGGAGAGTCCCCTCGTTGAGTGGGGAGACTCCGTTCGGATCTAACGAATCTAGATTCGGAGAGCGGTCCGCGCCCGTCCCGCACTGCTTGAAGGCTCTGCGCGATCGCAGACGCCGGTCGCTGAGAGACCGCATGCGGGAAAGGCGCGGTTGGGGCAATGGCCCCCGGGATCGAAGCGGTCGACATATTCGCGAGGCCGCGACGCGTGTCCGTGCGGCACCGGATGGGATCGACCGTGGTGGGAACAGAATGCCACTGGGAGCTGTGCCTGTTTTGACCGTCACTATTCCCGGTCCAGATCGGGAATCAGGGCATTCCGGACCAGCTCGGCCACCGACTGCGCCTCCATCTTCTTCATGATGTGCGCGCGGTGCAGATCGATGGTCTTCTTGCTCAGATTCAAGCTGGCGGCGATGGACTTGCTCGGGTAGCCGGCCACCACGAGCTCGAGGACCTCGCGCTCCCGGGCGGTGAGCGAATCCAGCCTGCCGTTCATCCGGTCGCGCAGCTCGCGCTTGCGCATCTCCGCGCGATCGCGCTCCAGCGCCAGCTGGATGGTGTCCAGCAGCACCTGCGAGTGGCAGGGCTTCTCGATGTAGTCCAGGGCCCCCTCCTTCATGGCCTGTACCGCCATGGCCACGTCGGAGTGCCCCGTCAGGAAGACGATGGGCAGGGTGGCCCCCTGGGCCCTCAGGCGCCGTTGCAGCTCCAGCCCGCTCATCCCCGGCATCCGGATGTCCAGGACCAGGCACTCGGGGCTGTGGGCTTCGTAGCTCTCGAGGAAGGAGTCGGCGGTGCGGTAGGTCTCGTAGCGCAGACCTACCGAGTCGAGCAGGGATTGAACGTAGTCGAGGACTTCAGGCTCGTCGTCGACCAGATGTACCGTTGGGTCCGCGTGCATGGGTCTCTCCAGGGACCTTGGTGAGCCGAGCATACCTGCCCATTCGGTATTCACCCGCCTTCGGTCAATACCGATCTATTCTACTTGTGCCCGGTAGAAGTGCCGGGGTCACCCGGTAGGGTGCGTCCCTTCGGTCCGCCAGAAGCGCGGCCCCGGGGGGAGCTGGAGTCGGCGCCCGATGGCCCCCGCCCCGCCCCGGATGTTGGCCTTTCCAAGCCTTTTGCAGGCCTTTTCGGGGTGCGGGTAGCGGGGACCCCGGGTTGCGGGAGGGCCCTCTCGCCCCCTCCCACCGGTGCGGCTCCCCTCGCTCGAGCCCCGGCGGAAAGGAGGCCGGCGCGCCGCCTTGCCGCGCCCTCGTTCCCACTCCCGGACCTCGCGGCTAACATGATCGGCTCGCCGGAGACCCGCATGCAGACCATCTACCTCGACAACGCCGCCACCACGCCCCTCTCTCCCGAGGTACGGGAGGCCATGCGTCCCTGGCTGGAGACCGAGTTCGGCAACCCCTCCTCGCGACATCCGCTGGGGGCGCGGGCGGCCGAGGCGATCGACCGCGCGCGGCTCCAGGTGGCCCGCGCGCTGGGCGCGGAGCCCCGACGCACCATCCTCACCTCGGGGGGCACCGAGGCCAACAACCTGGCGGTGCTGGGCCTGGCGCGCGCGCGACGGCGCCGGGGTCGGCACGTGCTGATCGGCCCCACCGAGCACCCCTCGGTGCGGGACTCGGCGCACGCCCTGCGCGAGGAGGGCTTCGAGGTGGAGGAGGGCCGGCTCGCGGGCGACGGCTCGCTGGATCTCGACGACTTCGCCGAGCGCCTCCGTCCGGACACGGTCCTGGCGGCGCAGATGCTGGCCAACAACGAGTTCGGGACCGTCTACCCCATCGCCGAGCTGGGCCGCATGCTGCGCGCGCGCGCGCAGCAGGCGCTCCTGCACGTCGACGCGGTGCAGGGCCTCGGCAAGCTCGACTTCACCCTGGGCGAGCTGGGGGCGTCGAGCCTCTCGGTCTCGGCCCACAAGGTGCACGGCCCCAAGGGCGGCGGGGCCCTGGTCCTGTCGGACGATCACGAGCTGCGACCGCTGGCCTTCGGCGGGGGTCAGGAGCGCGGGGCGCGGCCGGGCACCGAGAACGTGGCCGCCATCGCGGGCCTCGGCTGCGCCGCGGAGCAGGCGGTGGCCACCCGCGAGGCCACGCGCGAGGCCAGCTCGCGCGCCCGCGAGATCCTGCGGCGCGGACTGTCCCAGCTGCCGGGGGCGCGCTTCCTGGAGCCCGGCTCGGAGGCGAGCGCTCCGCTCCCGAACATCCTCTCGGTCTACCTGCCCGGCGTGCCGGCCGAGGTGCGCATGCACCACCTCGAGGCCCGCGGCGTCTTCACCAGCGCCGGCAGCGCCTGTCACAGCCGCGAGCTCGAGATCAGCCCCGCCCTCCTGGCGCTGGGGCTGGGGGCGGAGGAGGCCCGGCGGGTCCTGCGCTTCTCCTTCTCGCGCTACACCGAGGGAACCGAGCTGGAGGAGGCCGTGGCGATCCTGCTCGAGGTTTGCCGGGAGCTGGATTCGGTCCGGCCGTGACCGCCCCGAGCTCAGAGGCGGCGGCGCCCGAGACCGCGCTGATCCGCTACGGCGAGCTGGCCCTGAAGGGCGGCAACCGCTCGTACTTCGAGCGGGCGCTGGTGCGCAACGTCATCGAGGCCTGCCGGCGGGTCTCGCCGGTCACCTGCGAGCGCCGTCGCGGCCGGATCCTGGTCTTCCCCGAGCGCCGGGTCGAGGAGGTGGCCCGTCGGCTGCAGGACGTCTTCGGGATCGTCTCGGTCTCACCGGCCTGGGGAGTCGAGCCGCGGCCGGAGGCCATCGCCGAGCGGGCGCGCGCGGTCCTGGCGGACGCCCTGCGGGACTTCCCCCCGGACCGGCCGGTCACCTTCCGCGTCGAGAGCTCGCGGGCGGACAAGGCCTTCCCGCTCACGTCCATGGAGCTCGACCGCTTCGTGGCCGATCGGATCCTGGACGACCCGCGGCGGATCACCGTCCGCCTCGTGGACCCCGAGCTCAGCCTGGGGATCGACGTGCGCGAGGAGCGGGCCTGGCTCTTCGCCCGGCGCCTGCCCGGGCCCGGCGGCCTGCCGCTGGGCACCCTGGGCCGCGTCCTGTGCCTGCTCTCGGGCGGCATCGACTCGCCGGTGTCCGCGTGGATGGCGATGAAGCGCGGCGCCCGGGTCTCCTTCGTCACCTTCCACTCCTACCCCTACATCGGCGAGGCCTCCAAGCGAAAGGTGGTCGAGCTGGTCCGGACCCTGACCCGCTGGCAGCCGGCTGGCCGCCTGTGGGTGGCGCCCTTCACCGAGACCCAGGTCGCCATTCGCGACTCGGCGCCGGCGGGCTACCGCACGGTGCTCTACCGGCGCATGATGCACCGGATCGCCTGCGCCCTGGCGCCGCGGGAGCGAGCCACCGCCCTGGTGACCGGCGAGAGCCTGGGCCAGGTGGCCAGCCAGACCCTGGAGAACCTGACCTGCATCGGCGACGCCGCCGAGCTGCCGGTGCTGCGCCCCCTGCTGACCTTCGACAAGGAGGAGACCGTGCGCGTCGCGCGGCGCATCGGGACCTTCGAGACCTCCATCGTCCCCGAGCCCGACTGCTGCACGGTCTTCCAGCCCCGGCGCCCGGTGATCCGCGGCACGCTCGACGCGTGCCGGCGGGCGGAGGAGGGCCTCGACGTGGCGGGGCTCGTGGAACGCGCGGTGGAAGGCGCGGAGCTGATCGAGGCGGAGGGCTAGACGCGACATGAGGCGGTCCCTACCGTGTCCTCGAACCTCCTGCGCGGCCCACGCCGCGGGGAACGCGGGCGGCGGGAGCGCGGGAGTCGAGGCACGGGATGAACCGCACCATCGCCCTCTTCCTGGCGCTGGCGATCCTGCTGGCGCACGCGCTGGCGCTGCACACGGACGCCCTGGGGAGCCTGGCTCCGCCCTACGACGTGGCGCACGTGGCCTTCCGGCTGGCGCGCAACCTGGCGCAGACCGGGAGCCTGCTGTGGGATCCGGGCCTGCCCGCGGCGGAGAGCTACCCCTCGATCCTGTGGGTGGGCGTGGCGGCGGTGGCCGAGCGCCTGTACCTGCCGCCCAACTCCATCTGCCAGACGACCTGCACGGTCGCGGCCCTGTCGACCATCCTGGTGGTGGCGCGCTTCAGCCCCGGCCGCCTGGCGGGGGTGATCGCGCCGCTCCTCCTGGTGGTCAGCGGGGGCATGGCGGCCTCGGCCACCAGCGGCACCGAGACCGCGCTGTTCACCCTGCTGGTGACCTCGAGCTTTCTGGCCTACGAGAAGCGCTGGCGCACGGCGCTGGGCGGCTGCCTGGCCCTCCTGTGCCTCACGCGGCCCGAGGGGGCCCTCCTCACCCTGGCCTTCCTCGTGCTGGAGGTGCTGCGGCGCCTGAGACGCGGCCGGGCCGGGGCGAGCCCCACGGTGTTCCGCTCCTTCCTGGCGCCCCTCCTGACCTGCGCCGCCATCAGCGCAGCGCGCTACTCCTACACGGGCTACCTGGTCTCCCCCACCACCGAGGCCCTGCTCAGCGGGGATGGCTCGGGCTGGGCCCGCGGCCTGCCCCGGGTGTACGACTTCCTGACCGGCGCCGGCGGCCCGATGCTGGTGGTCTTCCCCCTGTGGTACCTGGTGCGCGGCACGCTGACCGGGACCGGGCGCCGGGCGCTGTTCCTGTCCATCGCCTGGGCCGCCATCGTGGCCGCGGGAGGGGGCCAGGCGCTGCCCTTCTCCGGGGCCATGGTGCCCACCCTGCCGATCCTCTACGTGGCCGTGCAGGAGGCCATGACCCTGGCCCTGGACAGCCGACGGCGCGCCTATCCCGCCATCACGCGGACGCTCTTCTTCCTGGGGCTGGCCGCATCGGCGCTGGCCAGCAAGTACCCCGGTGACCTGGCCTTCCTGAGGATCGAGGGGCTGCACCGATGGTGGATGCGGCCCACCGCGCAGCCGCGCTTCGGCTACAACGACAACCTGGGACGGCTGGGCCTGGTCGAGGAGATCGGGCGCACCCTGGCGCTGCGCTCGGTGGGCAACTTCCTGCGCGGCGCCGGCATCGACCCCAACCACTCCATCCTGACCCCCTGGCCGGGGTCGGTGGGCTACCTCTCCCGGCTCCAGGTGATCGACGTGCTGGGCCGGGCGACGCCGGCTCCCGAGCGGCCCCGTGCGCGGACCTGGAGCGGCGCGCCGCGGGCGGACGTGGCCCAGGCCCTGGCCCGACGGCCCGAGTACATCATCCCCTCCATCGCCTTCGGGAACATCGCGCCGACGGCCCAGGAGATCGCCGCCGCCTGGGTTCAGGAGCTCGACCGCTTCCCGGACGACCCCAAGCGCTCGCTGGCCATTCGCGAGGAGCTGCTGAGCACCTACGAGATGCTGGCGGTGCCCATCTCGGTCCAGGGCCTGTCCCGCTCCCAGGCGCGGCGCACCTTCTTCCTGATGCGCCGCCGGGACCTGGGGCTCGCGCCTCGCCTCAGCGTGGAGCTCGAGGAGGGCGTCTTCCACGTGGACGTGCAGCACGACTCACACGAGCAGCTCGCCGACCTGAGGGTGCAGCTCCGCGACCGGGAGGGAATCCTGTGGTCGCTGCGCCCCACCGGGGTCTTCGACGGCAACAGCAACCTCCTGGCGCGCTCCAGCCTCCTGATCCACCCCACCGGGCAGCGCTCGATCCGGCTCCTGTCGAGCGCCATCCCCGAGGAGCTCCGGGGCGGCGAGCTGCGCGTGATCCTGCGCAACCCCGGCGCGGCCGGGCGGTCGCTGTTCGCGAACGCCTGCGAGGAGGTGAACGTCAGCCTGCCGTAGGGTCTGCCCCGCGGCGAGAGCCGGCCACGGGGCCTCAGGTGATCCCGAAGCGCTTGAGCTTGCGGTACAGCGTGCTCTTGCCCACCTTGAGCAGCCGCGCGGCGGCCAGCTTGTCGCCGCCGGTCTCGGAGAGGGCCCGCAGGAGCGCCTTCTTCTCGTACAGCGCCAGGCTGACCGGCTCCTCGTCGCTGATGTCGTAGTCCCGCGGCGCGCGGCTGAGGCCGGAGGAGCCGACCGACACCAGACCGCTGGTGGACAGCGGAGTGTGGGTCCCGCCGATCGACACACGAGAGGGTCGCGGCGGCGGGACCAGCTCCCGGTGCGACATCTCCGCGTGCAGGTCCCGCAGGACCTGGGGCAGGGCCGAGACCTCGATCAGCTCGTCGGTGCAGGAGACGCAGGCGCGCTCCATGCAGGTCTCCAGCTCGCGCACGTTCCCCCGCCAGTCGTGGGACTCCATGACCCACATGGCCTCGTCGTCGACCTCCAGGTGCTCCCGGGCGGCCCCGAAGCGCCGCAGGAAGTGCTGCACCAGGGGAGGCACGTCCTCCCGGCGTTCGCGCAGGGGGGCGATCTCGAGCACCAGCCCCGAGATGGCCTCCCAGAGCTCCTTGGAGAAGCGCCCGGCCTCCACCTCGCGGTCCAGGTCCTCGGTCGAGGAGACCACCAGGCGGACGGTCAGACGCTCGATGCGCTGGCTGCCGACGCGGCTGAGCTCTCCGTTGTGGACGAACCTCAGCAGCCGTTCCTGAACGGGTCCGGGCAGCTTCTCGATCGACTCCAGGAGCACCGTCCCGTGCTGGGCCTGCTGGAGCACCCCCGGCCGGTCGGTCAGGGCATCGGAGCTCCCCCCCTTGACCTGACCGAAGATCTCGCCGGCCAGGTTCTCGGGGCTGAAGGCGCCGCAGTTGACCGGGATGAAGGACCCGCTGCGCAGGCTGGTGTAGTGCAGGGCGCGGGCGACGTGCTTCTTGCCCGTGCCCGGCTCGCCCAGGATCACCACCGGCTCGCGGCGCGCGGCCATGCTGGCGACCAGCGAGCGGATCTGGGCCATGAGGCTGCTGACCCCGATCAGGCCGGCGGGGCCGTAGGTGACCTGGGCCGCCTCCACCAGCACGCCCAGCTCCCGGCGGGGCACCTCGGACTCCTGGATGCGCAGCAGCTCGGCGGCCACCCGGCGCTTGGCCGAGTCCACCAGGAGCAGGATGCGCAGGCCGGGATCTCTCTCGCCGGGATTGCTCACCAGCGGGACCACCGCGGCGATCATCGAGCGTCCCGAGCGGCCGTTGCGCGGGGGCAGGTCGAAGCGGAAGCCGTCCCGCGACTCCGTCCGCGCGTCGCGCACGAAGGCCTCCAGTCCGCTGGCCGGGGCCAGCCGACCCAGGTGCTCCCCCTCGATCCGGTTGCCCAGGATCTCGTGGGCGCCCCGATCGGTCACCTGCACCACCCCGTCGGGGTCCACGATCAGCAGTCCATCCGGGCATCCGCAGGGAAGCTCGCGGAGGGCGAGCGCCGGCTCGCCGCGCTCCCGCAGGGCCGTCTCGATGTCCGAGGCGCGCGGTCCACCGCTGTCCGCGCGTCGCGCCTGCTCCTCCAGGGCTCGGGTCTGGCTGGCGAGGTCGTCGCGGGCGGACTTGAACCGCAGCATGGCCCGGATCACGTCCTCGAGGTTGGGCAGCTCGGCCTTGGAGAGGAAGCTGTCGCAGCCGGCCAGGTAACCCCGGTGCACCTCGTCGCGGCTGCACGCCTGCCGGCTCATCAGGATCACCGGCACGCCCACCGTCTCGGGAGTCTGCTTGAGCCGACGGCAGACCTCGCTACCGTCCACCCCCGAGCTCAGGTGGTTGTACACGAGGAACAGGTCGAAACAGGACTTGCGAGCCTCCAGCAGGCCCTGGGCCCCGTTCTCCACCAGAAGGACGTCGTGCCCGATGTCCTTCAGGCGTTTCTGTAGAATGAGCCTCCCGGAGGGCTCATCGTCGATGACAAGGATCCGGCTCAAACCTCCACCTCCACCTTCCGTCGAGCCCGGAGGCGTCCGCCCAGTGAAGAGCCGCTGGGCGAGTATCGCGACTGAAGGGGGCAGAGCGATCCCCCGGGCCACCTCCTCTACCGAAGGTAGACGGCCTGCCCGAGTTCGCCAAGGAGGATATTCCCGTCTATGAGAGAGGTTTCTCCCAGCACCGGTGAGGAAATGTTCCACGGGGACGTGATCAGGGCCCTGGAGGGGCTCCCAGAGGGCCTTGACCTGCTGGGGGCCTCGTCCTGGCTGCGCGCCCGTTTGCCGGCCCATCTGGCCCGGGCCGCATCGGAGCTGTGTGAGCTGCGACGGCGGGCCATCGGGCGGTTCTCGCGCCCCGAGCGGGGCTTCTACACCTCCGTGGGCCTGGAGCAGGCCACCGCCCCCGCCGTGGCCGCGGCCAGGGCACGGCACATCGCCGCGCGCCGTCCGGGAGCCCTCGTGTACGACGCCACCGCGGGTATGGGTGCGGACAGCGCGGCGCTCGCCGAGGCGGGGCTCGGCGTGGTCGCCGGTGACGTCGATCCCGTCGCCCTTCGGTGCGCACGCGCGAACCTCCACGCCGCCGGCCTCCGTCATTGGGCACTCGTAGCAGACGCCCGCAGCGCCGCGGTTCGCGCGGACTATGTGCTCCTCGATCCCGACCGCCGGGCGCCGGGGCACCGGACCCTGGAGCCGGTGCTCTGGTCGCCCTCCCTGGTCGAGTCCCTGGCCGTGGCTGCCCGATACGCGGGTGCCTGCCTCAAGCTGGCGCCGGCCTTCGATCCCGGCCGGCACGGCGCGAGCGAGGCCCTCGCCTCGCCCCACCGCTGGCAGTGGACGAGCAACGAGGGGGAGCTGGCGGAGGTGACCCTGTGGACCGGTGAGCTGGCGGGGGACGCCCGCGACGGGGAGCGGGAGGCCCTGGTGCTGCGGAGGCGGGGAGGGGTGGAGATCCGGTTCGCGGCCGAGCCCAGGCAGGTGGCCCCGCTGGCCCCGGAGGCGGCCGCGCGGGTGGGGTGGATGGCGGAGCCCGATCCCGCCATCATCCGTTCCGGATTGGTCGGAGCCCTCGCCGATCGCATCGGAATGGCCCCCCTCGGCCCCGGCATCGCCTATCTGGGGGGTGATTCCGCGCCGGGGCCGGGCCCCTTCCGCGCCTGGCGGGTACTGGAGACCTCTCCCGCCGACCCGCGGCGGGTGCGTCGGATGCTGGCTCGCCACGACGTGGGGCGGGTCGCGGTGAAGAAGCGCGGGCATCCCGAGACGAGCGAGGTGCTGGCGCGGAGGCTGAAGGGGCCCGGGCAGCGCCGCGGTCTGGTCGCGATCACCCGCCTGACCCGCGGGCACCTGGTCCTCCTGCTGGAGGAGCCCGCGGGCCGCTAGGCATCCCGCGCGCTATCCTGCGAGCCCGTGTCCGATCCTCAGCAGGAGCTTCCCGCGCCGGAGGAGTCCACCGCATCGCTGCGGAGCCTCGTGCGGCACTCGACGATCTACAGCCTGGTGCCGCTGTTCCAGCGCGCCAGCGCGATCCTGCTGGTGCCGCTGTACACCTGGAAGCTGGCGGTGGCGCAGTATGGCGTCCTCGAGCTGGCCGAGCTCTTCATCGTGGCCAGCACGCACATCGTCGGCGTGAACCTGGTCACGGGGATGACGCGCTTCTTCTTCGAGCACCGCTCGGAGCGGGACCGCGCGGCCGTGATCACCTCGGCCACGCTCATCCTGGGGCTCTCGGCGGCGGCCATGGCGGTGGTGTGCATCCTCCTGCGGGACCTCCTGGCGCCGCTGCTCTTCTCCAGCGCCTCGCCCGAGCTCGACGCCCACCGCCTGCCCTACTATCTGGCCCTCACCGCGCTCATTGTACCCTTCGCGCTGGGGACGCGCTGCGGCATCGAGTACCTGCAGATCCACCGCCGCTCGGCCCTCTCGGCGCAGATCCAGATGATCAAGCTGAGCCTGGAGATCGGGCTCAAGGTCTACATGCTGGTGGTCCTCGAGTGGGGCATCGCCGGCTTCCTCCTGAGCATGCTGATCGGCGAGGTCCTGACCAGCATCTCCCTGACCGGCTGGATCCTGGTCAAGCTCCGCCCGCGCATCGTGTGGAGGGTGCTGCGGCCCATGCTGGTCTATGCCATGCCGCTGGTGCCGGTCGGGCTGTGCCAGCTCGGCCTGCACCAGATCGACCGCCTGCTCCTGCGGGCCCTGGGTCCGGAGCAGGTGGCCATGGACTGGGTGGGGGTCTACGGCATCGGCTACAAGCTGGGCTTTCTGGCCAACGCCATCCTGCTGAACTCCTTCCTGCAGATCTGGTACCCCTTCGTCTTCGCCATCCGCGACGAGCGCGAGCGCGCCCGGACCGTGGCCCGGGTCAGCACCTACGCCGTGGCGGCGGTCACCTGCGCGACCCTGGCCCTGGTCCTCTTCGGGCGCGAGGCGGTGCTGCTGTTGACCTCGCGCGAGGGCTACCACGGCGCCTACACGGTGGTGCCCTGGGTGGCCTCCGGCTACGTGTTCTGGGCGCTGTACTCGGTCAGCCAGATGCCCCTCTACATCGCCAAGCGCACGCGCCCGATCATGTGGATCAACTTCGTCGCGCTGGCGATCAACGTCCTCTTGAACTCCATCCTGATCCCGACCCTGGGCTACCAGGGAGCGGCCCTGGCCACGCTGGGGACGTTCGGGTCCCTGGCGGGGATGGGAATGCTGGCCAGCCGCGGCGTCTCCGGCGTGCCCTTCGAGCTGGGGCGCCTGGCGCGCACCCTCGCGGTCCTGGGCGTCTGCGTGGCGGCGGCCATCGCGGTGGACGATCACCTGCCCTCGGCAACGGCGGTGGATTACACGGTGGCGGTTTCGGCGAAGCTCATCGTGGGGCTGCTGTTGCTGCTGGCGTTGTGGCGGTGGGTCCTGCGCGCCGATGAGCGGGAGAATGCCTCGGCCTGGGTGATGGAGAGGCTGGGGCGGAAGTGAGGCTGACTCCTCGGCGCGGGTTGGGGGGGGGAGGCCCCCCCCCCCCGGGCGCGGGACACCCAGGCCGGGCGCCCCCCGGGGTGCAGG
>CAZTTG010000063.1:0-36177 GCA_964615935.1 uncultured Planctomycetaceae bacterium
GGGGGGCGGGGGCGCTGCGTTTGGGGGGGGGGGGGGGGGGGGCCCGGGGCCAGGGGGGCCCGCTGGGGGGGGGGGGCGGGGCGAGGCGGGACTCTCGGCGGCCGCTCGGCGCCACCCTCGATTATTAGGAAGGGGCGAGCGGCTTTGCAACTTCGCGGCCGCAAGCACGGCGTGGGCCTCGGCTTGCGGGGGGGCTGGGGGCGGGCAGGGGAGTCTCGCGGGCGGCGAGCGTCACCGGGGCGGACGGGGTTGTGGGGGGGGGGGGGGGGGGGGGGGGGGGGGGGTTGGTGTGGGCTACCGGGATGTGTCCCCCGGGGGGCCGGCCCGCCCCCCCCCCGGCAGCCCCTGACCGATCCCTACCCGACCCGCGCCTCGAAGGTCGGCAGGGCCGGCGGGATCAGATCGGAGCGGCACAGATCCAGCGCCGCGGCGCGGTCGCGGAAGGCCGTCAGGGCGTCCGCGAGCTGCGGGCCGGGTTCGTACAGGCACTCCTCCCCGAAGTACCGGCGGCAGGCCGTCAGCGGCAGGCCCCACCGCCGGCTCGCCTCCTCGGCCAGCGCCTCCCACCGCGTGGAGCCGGCGCGGCGGGCCTCGGCGAAGGCCTCCAGCTGCCGGGGCGAGAGCTCGACGCCCGGCCGCACCATCCAGACGGCGAAGGCGAAGGGCAGGCCGGTCATCGAAGCCCAGACCTCCGATGGATTGAGGGTCTCGCGCCCGCCGGGCCCCAGGTACTCGCGCAGGGCGGCGTCGCCGATCCGCAGCCAGGCGTCTCCGCCGGCCTCGGCCGGGTCCTGGCCCGGCGGGATCTCGACCCACTCGGGCGGGGGGCCGGGGTGCCGCTCGGCCATCACCACCCGGCTGAGGGCGGCCGCCGCGCGGCTGGCCGGATCGAGGACCAGGCGCCGGACCTCGGCCAGGGGGCAGGACAGGAAGATCTGGACACTGGAGACGAAGCCTCGCCCCGCGACCGCGAGGTCCGCCAGATAGCGATAGCCGGGGCAGCGGAAGAGCTCGATCGAGCTGACCAGGGCCACGTCGAGCCGACCGGCGCGCAGCCCCTCCACCAGGCGCGCCGGAACGGCCTGGGTGTACTCGACGTCCGGGCGGGCCTCGAGCCCGGCATCGAGGGGGCGAGCGACGAGGTAGGGGACGCTTCCGACGCGCAGGAGCTGAGAGCTGGGAGCCATGCCGCTGTGAACGGGCCCGCGCCCGGAGACCGCCGACCGCCGGCGGAGAGGTCGATCGGTCGAGGAGGCACGGGGAGGCCGGCCATCCTACACTCTGGGCCCCCCGAGACCGCCGAGGGACCTCCCCCGATGTTCCCCCATCCCCCCTTCCCGGACCACGCCCTGCTCGACTCGGGCGGCGGCGAGAAGCTCGAGCGCTTCGGGGACGTGGTGCTCCGCCGGCCCGACCCGCAGGCCCTGTGGCGCCGCCGCCGTCCCGGCCGGGACTGGGAGCGGGCCGACCTGCGCTTCGAGCGCGATCCGGGCAGCGGCGGCCGACGGGGACGCTGGATCGCGGCCGCCGGCCGGCCCGATCCGGAGACCGGGGACGCCTCCTGGGCCCTCTCCTGGCGGGGGGCCCGCTTCGCGGTTCGACCCACGCCCTTCCGGCACGTGGGCGTCTTCCCCGAGCAGGCGAGCAACTGGGCCTTCCTGATCGAGACCGCCGCACGGATGGGACCCGCCCCCCGGCTCCTCAACCTCTTCGGATACACCGGCATCGCCAGCATCCTCGGAGCCCAGGCGGGCTTCGAGGTCACCCACGTCGACGCCTCCCGCACCTCCCTGCAGTGGCTGCGCGAGAACCAGGCGGCCTCGGGGCTGGCCGCCGATCGCCTGCGCATCCTGCTCGAGGACGCGTCCGCCTTCGCTCGCCGCGAGGTGCGGCGCGGGGCGCGCTACCAGGGCATCCTGATCGATCCGCCGCACCACGGGCGGGGGCCCAAGGGAGAGCGCTGGCAGCTCGAGGAGGACCTCGCGCCCCTCGTCGAGGCCGCGGGGAGTCTCCTGGCGGAGCGCTCCTTCCTGGTGCTCTCGACCTACGCGATCGGTTTCTCCCCCCTCGGGCTGCGCAACCTCCTCTGCGAGATAGGTGGGGGGAGGGTGCAGGTCGACGAGCTGGCCCTGCCGGAAGAGGCCCGGCCGGGTTGCGCGCCGAGATTCCTGCCCGCGGGATTCTGCGGGCGCTGGACGCGCGGTCTGGATCCGGGCGAGGACGCGCGGGGGTGAGGGAGAACCTGCGAGTCCTCCACCAGGACAACCACTTGCTGGTGGTGGCCAAGCCCGCGGGCACGCCGGTGGTGCCCGACGCCAGCGGGGACGAGAGCCTGCTCGATCGCGCCCGCGAGTGGATTCGCGTCGCGCACGAGAAGCCCGGGCGGGTCTACCTGGGCGTGGTGCACCGACTCGATCGGCCCGTGTCGGGGGTGGTGTGCTTCGCGCGCACGAGCAAGGCGGCGGGCCGGCTGGCCGAGCAGTTCCGCGAGCGCGCGGTGCGCAAGCTCTACTGGGGCCTGGGGGACGGACGGCCGCCCGGGCGGGAGGGCGAGCTGGAGCAGTGGCTCGCCAAGGACCGCGAGCGCAACCGGGTGCGGCCGGTGAGCCCGGAGCAGGGGATGCTGGCGGTGACCCGCTGGAGGCTCCTGCGGCGCCGCGGGAGGGTCAGCCTGCTCGAGCTCGAGCCCCGGACGGGCCGACCGCACCAGCTCCGGGTGGCCGCCCGGACGCTGGGCCTCCCGCTCCTGGGCGACCTGAAGTACGGCGCTCGCGAGGGCCTGCCCGACCGCAGCGTGGCCCTGCACGCGGCCGAGCTGGAGCTCGACCACCCCACCCGCGGGCAGCGGATGCGCTTCGAGTGCGAGGCGCCCGACCTCGCCTGCTGGGACATCGCCCGGGGCTGAGGGCCCCACGGGGGCGGGGGGGGACCCGAAGCCGCCTGCGGGGTCTCCCGGGCGGGTGATCGGCGCCGATCCCCCCGATCGGGAATCGACGCCCAAAAGGGGCGACGGGTTCCATGGGGAACGGGAATTCACCCATGCGGACGGCATTCGGGGCCGGCTCGTTCCGACTCGCGAGAAAGTCCGATTCGTTCCCGAAAAGGGCGACCGAATTCGCGGGGGGCGCCGGCTCGGTGGGTCGTGATGGATCACCTCGGACCGGTCAAATCGTCCCACCCCCACCTTGCTCCGGATCCGGCCATCGCGATCTCGCTTCCCTAAGGTACTCACCGAGGACACCCCTGATGTCGGTCTACACGAAGCTCGCCCAACGCACCCTGCCCATCGCGGCCTGCCTGGCCGTGGGCCTTCCCGTATTCGCCCAGAACGATACCGATCCCGATTTCGCTCCGCCGCCCTTCGATCCCGGCGTGTCGGTCTACCCCGATCAGCTCACTCCCGATCGCGTGGAGTCGGGCTTCTCGATCGGCAACTGGTTCCAGGACAGCCAGGGCCCGGGCCACGCGGCCGGGGTCTGGCGCGACGCCTTCGGGGTCGCCCGCTACTCCTACGAGCTGGACATGTACCCGGGGATCCTGTTCTCCGTCCAGCTCGCCGGCCAGCAGTGCGATCTCACCTACGGCGCCGTGAAAGGCGTGGTCTTCCGCTACGGGGAGCCCGCCACCAATCCTCCGGTCGATCCCTTCCCGATCGGCTGGCTGGAAGGCCAGTTCGTGAGGGCCGCCGACGGACGCGGCCACTTCCGCGCCCACGTCTACGACCCCACGGTCACCGACCCCCTGCTCCTGGTGCCCCCGATCGGCTACGTCCGGGGCGCCTTCGGCCCGGTTCAGTCCATGGGCGATCCCCTGGACCCGGCGTATCAGCCGATCGATCCGACCCAACCTCCGGGCGTCGATCCGGGCGTGAAATCCCCCGGTGGCAGTCCGGCCATCAATGAAACCGACCCGGATCGCGCGCCCTCCGCCAGCGGCGCAGCGGTCAACGACACCGATCCGGACCTCGCGCCCGGCACGGGCGACCTGGTTGCCTACAACCAGCTGCCCGACCTGGTGCTCAACTTCCTGAAACAGGATGAGATCTCCGGGATGGACCCCGGAACCCAGGGTGGACTGCCCGCCTTGATCCAAGACCTCGGGCTCGGGTCCCCCATCGGCGACGATCCCATCTCCACCGATCCGAGCGGTGGTAACGACCTGACGTTCACCGCTCAGAGCGCGGGGCAGATGGGGAGTGTGGGGGCTTCCCTGACGCAGACCCCGCAGGTCGAGAAGGGTCTCTACGTCGCCGGATGGATCATCTGGGAGTGATTCCCCGAGTCCCGGCAATCGTCATCCTCTCGGGGGCCGGCCGTTTTCGGCCGGCCCCCTTTGTGATTGGGCCAGCCGCCGCTCGCGGCCGGCCCCTTTGTCATTGGGCCGGGCGTCGCTGCGCGGCGGGGGCCGAGAGGCCGCAGTGACGCAGGAGGGCCTCCGGGCTCGGTGGGCGGCCGCGCAGGGCATCGAAGACCTCCATCGGGTGGCGGCTGCCGCCCAGCGCCAGGACGGTCTCCCGGAAGCGCCGGCCCAGCTCGGCCACCGCCCGCGAGTCGTCCAGTCCGACCTCCTCGAAGGCCGCGAAGGCGTCCGCCGACAGGACCTCGGCCCACTTGTAGGAGTAGTAGCCGGCGGCGTAGCCCCCCGAGAAGATGTGATTGAAGGCGCACAGGAAGCGATCCTCCGGCAGAGGGGGCATGACCGCGGTGGACTCGGCGATGCGCTGGCGCAGCTCGTGCGCGCTCTCCGGACCGCCGCGCCGCCAGCGGTGGTGCAGCTCGAGGTCGGTCAGGGAAAAGCCGACCTGGCGCAGCATCTGGCCGCCGGCCTGGAAGGTGCGCGCCGCGCGGAGCTTCTCGAAGAGCTCGTCCGGGAGGCGCTCGCCGGTCTCCACGTGCCGCGTCAGGCCCAGGAGGGTCCCGCGGTGGTAGCACCAGTTCTCCATGAACTGGCTGGGCAGCTCCACCGCGTCCCACTCGATGTTGCTGATCCCCGCCGCCGGCCCGTGGTCGACGCGGGTGAGCATGTGCTGCAGGCCGTGCCCGAACTCGTGGAAGAGGGTCTCCACCTCGTGGAAGGTCATCAGCGAGGGCCGGCCGTTCACCGGGGGCGTCCCGTTGCACACCAGGTAGGCCACCGGGAGGCGCACTGGGTGCTGCGGGTCGCCGAACAGGCGGTCGCGTCCGACAACCTCGCCCATCCAGGCGCCCCCGCGCTTCTCGGCCGGACGGCTGTAGGGGTCCAGGTAGAAGGCGGCCAGCTCGCGGCTGCCCTCCTCGCGCACGCGGAAGAAGCGGACGTCCTCGTGCCACACCGGCACCTCGCCGTCGGCGGGGACGATCTCGACCCCGAAGAGCCGGTGGGCCAGGGCGAACAAGCCCTCCAGGACCCGCGGCAGCGGGAAGTAGGGCCGCAGCTCCTCGTCGGTGTAGTCGAAGCGGCTCTCGCGCAGGCGCTCGGACCAGTAGGGCAGGTCCCAGTTCATCAGCTCGTCGGCCTCGGGGGCGCCGCTCTCGCGGCCGAAGTCGCGCAGCTCCTCGAGCTCCCGCTGGGCCGCCGGCCAGGAGGCCGCGCGCAGCTCCTCCATCAGGTCCTCGGCCGCCTCCACGCCGGGGGCCATCTTGCTGACCAGAGAGAGCTCGGCGGGGGTGGAGTACCCCAGGATCTCGGCCATCTCGCAGCGCAGCTCCAGGATGCGCTCGATCAGGGGCGTGTTGTCGAGCTCGCCCGAGCTGGCGCGGGTCACGTGGGCTCGGTACAGCTCTTCGCGCAGCTCGCGCCGCGCGCCGTGCTGCATGAAGGGCAGGAAGCTGGGCACGTCCAGGGTGATCCGCCAGGGGCCGTCCTCGGCCGTGGCCCCCTCCTCGCCCGCCTCGCGGGCGGCCTGCGAGGCGAGCTCCCGCAGGCTCGGCGGCAGGCCCTCGACCTCGCCCTCCTCGCGCAGGGTGAGGGCGAAGCCCGCGGTCGCGTCCAGGACGTGGTTGCTGAAGGTCGTGGCCAGCTCCGCCAGCTCGAGCTGGATCGCGTTGAAGCGCTCGCGCGCCTCGCCCTCGAGCCCCACGCCGGCGAGCTCGACGTCCCGGATCATGCACTCGACGATCCGGCGCTGGACGCCGTCCAGCTCCTCCCAGCCCGCGCCATCCCTCAGCTCCACCAGCGCGCGGTGGACCGGCTCCGACTGCGCCGCCCTCATCGAGACCCGCACGACCTCGGGCTGGATCCGCTGGTAGGCCTCGCGCAGCTCCTCGCTGTTCTTCACGCCCATCAGGTGGGCCACCATGCGCCAGGCCAGCGAGATCGGATCCTGGATGCGCTCGAGGGGCTCGACCAGCCCCTCCCAGGTGGGCCGGGCCTCCTCCTCGACCCGCGCCAGCTCGGCCTCCAGCTGCTCCACCAGGCGGAGCATGGCGGGCTCGACGTGCTCGGGCCGGATCCGGTCGAAGCGCGGGGCGCTGGTCACCTCGAGCAGGGGGTTCTCCGGCGGGCCGGGCGGGGGCTCGTTCATGTCCGTGTCTCCGGGGGGGGGAAGGGGGCCGATTCTAGCCAGGCTCCGCCTCAGACCGACCAGGCGTGCCGGAGAGTCCTCGTCGGCGCGCCCGTTCCGCAGGCGGCGCCTCCGCCCGGGGATGGACGAGCCCGGGGGGCCGGGGCAGGCCGGTGATCGCGCCGCGCGCTCCTGCGCGCGGCTGCGCCACATGCTCGCTGCGCTCGCCCCCCGACCGCAGGCCGTCCGGGTTCCGGGACGGAAGAGGCGGGCCTCCGCCTCCGGCCGTACCCGACCCCCGGGAACCGTGGTAGAGTCGGCGGGTCCGGGATCGGGACGCTCGACCCCGCCGGCATCCCAGGCATCCACCGAGCGCATCATGGGTACCAATCTCTACGTGGGCAACCTGCCCAACGAAGCGTCCAAGTCGAAGCTGCGAGACCTCTTCGGCGCGGACGGCCGCACCGTCACCCGGGTCGACATCGTGACCGACAAGGAGGGCCGACCCCGGGGCTTCGCCTTCGTGGAGCTCTCCACCGAGGAGGAGGCCGAGAAGGCCCGGGAGGCCCTCGACGGGTACAAGCTCGGGGGCCAGGCCATCGTGGTCAACGAGGCGCGGGCCGCCTCCGAGGGGGGTGGCGGGAAGGGCCGGGACGCCGCCGGCGGTCGCAAGGACCGCGGTCAAACCGGGCCGCCGGGCAAGGGCCTCGCCAGCGGGGAACGCAAGGGCAAGGGCTTCACCGGCGCCGGCGGCCGGCGCGGCGGGGGCTCGAGCGGCGGGCGTCGCTGAAGCGGTCCGCGGCGCTCACGCGTCGCGGTGTGTTGAGGCGAGGTAAGGGCGAGGGTACGCCCATTGCGATTTCCCCGCCTCCGGCGCCGGATTCCGGCCGCCCGCCTAGGATTGCGGGATGGACTCCACATCCAGCGAACGGCGGCTCGCCCGACTCCTCCCGACCCTGCTTCTCCTCGCTCCCACCGCGGCGCTGCGCGCCCAGGAGCTCGATCCGGGCCTGCTGGAGACCTTCGCCTGGCGCGAGCTCGGCCCCACCGTCTTCGGCGGTCGGATCACCGATCTGGCCCTGGTCCCCGACGAGCCCGCGACCCTCCTGGTGGCGGGCGCCTCGGGCGGGCTCTTCCGCTCGCGGAACCTGGGCACCACCTGGGAGTGCATCTTCCAGGACGAGGGCACCATCTCGATCGGCGACGTCGCCGTGGATCCTGCGAATCCCGACGTCATCTGGGTCGGCACCGGCGAGGCCAACAACCAGCGCAGCTCCTACTGGGGCGACGGCGTCTACAAGACCGAGGACGGGGGCGAGAGCTGGATCCACACGGGCCTGGCCGACACCCACCACATCGGCCGCATCGCCGTGGACCCCACCGATCCCGACGTCGTGTGGGTCGCCGCCCTGGGGCACCTGTACACCGAAAACGCCGAGCGCGGCCTGTACCGGACCGCGGACGGCGGGAAGAGCTGGGAGAAGGTCCTCGACCTGGGCGAGACCGTGGGGGTGGTCGACGTGGTCCTCGATCCCGCCGACCCCCGGACCGCCTGGGCCGCCTCCTACGAGCGGCTGCGCCGGCCCTGGCACTTCGACGGCGCCGGCCCGGGCTCGGGCATCCACCGCACCCGGGACGGGGGCGAGAGCTGGACCCGGCTGGAGGGCGGCCTGCCGGAGGGCGAGCTCGGGCGCATCGGGCTGGCGGCCTTCGCGGCCGATCCACCGATCCTCTTCGCGACGGTCTCCAATCAGAACGAGGTCCCGGTCGAGATCCCCGCGCCGGAGATCGCCTTCGAGGGCGAGGCCGAGGAGGAGGGCATCCGCATCACCGAGGTCCGCGAGGGGAGCGGCCTGGAGGAGGCCGGCCTGAAGCAGGGCGATCTCCTGCTGAAGCTGGGCGGCGAGCGGGTCCGCAGCGGCTGGCAGCTCCTGGTGGCGATCTCCAGGATCCCGGTGGGAGAGGAGGCCGAGCTGGTCCTCTCCCGCGACGGAGTGGAGATGAAGCTCGCCTCGCGGATCCGCGAGGTGCCCGAGACCCGCAGCCGGCGTCCGCGCCAGGAGGGCGGCCAGATCTGGTGCAGCCTGGACGGCGGCGAGAGCTGGGAGAAGCGCAACGAGAAGCCCGTCGGCGGGAGCCCGCCCTACTACTACGGGCAGATCCGCGTGCACCCCACCGACCCCGAGCGCCTGTGCGTGCTGGGGGTCTCGGTCTTCGCGTCGCAGGACGGTGGCCGGACCTGGGAGCGCAACCTGGCCGGCTCGGTGCACAGCGACCACCACGCCCTGGAGTACGACCCACGCGTGCCCGGTCGCCTGATCCTGGGACACGACGGCGGCCTGGCCCTCAGCCACGATGGCGGGCAGAGCTGGGATCAGCTAGACAACCTGCCCCTGGCGCAGTTCTACGCGGCGGGCGTGGACCTGCGGCGCCCCTATCACGTGTACGGCGGCACGCAGGACAACGGGACCTGGGGCGGGCCCTCGCGCTCGCGCAGCTCGCGCGGGATCTCGCGCGCGGAGTGGTACCGAGTCGGCGGGGGCGACGGCTTCCACGTCCAGATCGATCCCCTGGAGCCCGACGTCGTCTACGGCGAGTCCCAGTTCGGCGGCCTCTTCCGGCGCGACCTGCGCGACTGGGTCAGCCGCTCGATCCGACCCCCGCGCAGCGAGCCCGAGGGGGAGCGCGACCGCTTCAACTGGAGCTCCCCCATCCTGATCTCCCACCACAACCCGCGGATCGTGTACTTCGGGGGCAACAAGCTGTTCAAGTCCCTCGACCGCGGCGAGAGCTGGCCCTGCGTCAGCCCCGACCTGACCACCGCCGACGAGGAGAAGATCGAGGGCAACGTGCCCCACTGCACGATCACCACCATCGCCGAGTCGCCCGTCGATCCCAACCTGCTGCTGGTGGGAACCGACGACGGCCTGGTGCAGAGGAGCGAGGACGGGGGACTGGAGTGGACCAACCTCACCGGCCGCTTCCCGGGCGTGCCCGCGGGCTGGTGGGTGAGCCGCGTGGAGCTCTCGCGGCACGAGCGGGACACCGCCTACGCCTCCTTCACCGGCTACCGCGAGGACGACTTCCGCCCCCTGGTCTTCATCACCCGCAACGGCGGCGAGAACTGGGAGTCGATCGCCGGCGACCTCCCCGAGGGTCCGGTCAACGTCATCCGCGAGGACCCCCGCAATCCCGACCTGCTGTGGCTGGGGACCGACCTGGGCGCCTTCGTGAGCGTCGATCGCGGAGCGCACTGGGGGCGCCTCGGCCGGGATCTCCCGACCATCGCGGTGCACGACCTGGTGGTCCACCCGCGCGACCGCGATCTGGTGGCGGCCACCCACGGGCGGGGCCTGTTCGTTCTGGACGCGGCGCCCCTGCAGGAGCTCACGGCCGAGGTGCTCGAGGCGGACGTCCACCTGTTCGAGGTGAAGGACGCCACCCTCTGGCAGAGCGTCTGGCGCGGGGGAGGGGCGGGGGACCGGACGTGGCACGCGCCCAACCCGCCCTCGGGGGCGACCATCAGCTACCTCCTGCGGGAGGAGGTCGAGGAGGACGAGATCTCGCTCACCATCCTGAACGAGGCGGGCGAGAAGGTGAGGGAGCTCGAGCCCCAGCGCACGCCGGGCCTGCATCGCGCGAGCTGGAGCCTGCGAGGCTCCCGCAGGGCCGGGGGACGCGCCCGGGCGCGGCCCACCTTCTCCGGGGCCGGCACCTATGCGGCGGTGCTCGAGGTCAAGGGGAAGGAGCACCGCCGGACCTTCGAGGTGCGCCCCGATCCCATCCTGCTCGAGGGGCGGTGAGGGGCTGGGGGTGGGCTCCCCGCAGCCGTATCATGCAGCCATGACGCCCACGGACGACGCCGCCCCCCGGGGTCCGCGATGGGTGGGGGCCGCGGTGCGCGGCCTGTGGGCGGCCGTGGCCCTGGCGGTCGCGCGCGCGGGCCTGCTCTACGCCATGGAGCACATGGCGCACCAGCGGGACATCGAGCAGTTCCGGGTGCGCCTGGCGGGCGCCCTGCCGGGCATCGCCCTGTCCGCGACGGTCTGCGGCCTGGCGGTGGCCCTGCTCGCGGCCCTGCTGGCCCGACGCGTCCGTCGGGGTCCCGCGTGGTGGGGCATCGGCCTGGTCCTCTGGATCGCGGGCGCCGCGCTCTGCTTCGCCTTCCTCGCGGGCTGGGACAGCCCCGACGCCACGCGCGCGGTGGGGCTCGACACCGATCGGGGTCGCAAGGCCGCGGCCGCCCTGGCGGGCGGGGGGCTGCTGCTCTGCGCCTGGCTGGTGGCGGGGCTGCTGCGCGCGAAGCGCGAGGGCGGAGCCGGTCGGGCGGCGCTCCTCTCTCCGGCGATCCTCCTGCTCGGCATCCCCCTCGCGTGGCAGATGGCCTTCGGGCGCTTCGCGCAGGAGATGACCGTGGTGGAGGTGCTGCGCTCGCTCACCGGCGCTCCGTGGGAGGTGGTGGAGCATCACTCCGAGCTCGAGCCCCACGCCGGGGTGATCTGCCCCTGCGGCGACTACAAGATCGACGGGGCCGACATGCCCTCGCTCGTGCTGCCGCCGCCGGCCGAGGTCTGGCTGCAGCTCGAGCCCGGGAGCGGCCCCGCGAACCTCGTGGCCCGGGCCGGGGTGGACGGTTCGGTCGTGCACCGCCGCGTCGAGGAGCTCGAGGGCTGCCGCGTGCGCTTCCGGGTGGAGGTCGACGGGAGACAGGTCCTCTCCACCGAGATCGCGCTGGAGTCCCTGGAGGAGGTGCCGGGAACGGCCTGGGCCGACCTGGGCGATCCGCAGGGCCTCCCCCTGAGGGGCGGCGAGGCCCTCGGGCTCTCGACCGCGCTCCTCGGGCCCGACGGGGAGGAGCGCGTTCCCACCCGCGCGCTGAAGGTGGGCTTCGGCGGCCTCGCGCTGGAGAGGCGCCACCTGAGCCCGCGCCAGCTCTCCGGCCCGCGCGCGCCGAACATCGTGCTGGTGGTGCAGGACACCCAGCGCGCGGATCGCCTCTCGGCCTACGGCTACGAGCGGCCCACCTCGCCTCACCTCGAGCGTCTCGCGGCTCGGGGCACGCTCTACCAGGAGGCCTTCGCCACCTCGAGCTGGACCTGGCCCGCCACGGCCTCGATCCTCTCCGGCCTGTACCCGGCCGAGCACGGCGTGACCGACGGGGACTCCTGCTACCTGGTCCACGAGGTCGAGACCCTGGCCGAGGTACTGCAGCGCGAGGGCTTCACCACGGCGGCCTTCTCGTGCAACCCCCTGATCGTGCCCGAGAAGAACTTCGACCAGGGCTTCGAGTTCTTCGACCACGGGCGGGGGGTGACCCGGAAGTCGCACCTGGTCATGCCCGCCGTGCTGGAATGGCTGGACGCCATGGCCGGCACGCGCTTCTTCCTGTACGTGCACCTGGTCGACCCGCACTCGCCCTACGACCCCGACACCGAGGGCCGGCGGCTCTTCGCGGCCGACGTGCCGGCGGACTTCGCCACCGACTCCATCAACGAGCTGCACAAGCGCCTGGTGGTGGAGGCGGGTCGCGCCGGCGAGGTGGTGGCCGCCGAGGACGTGGTCACGGCCGAAGAGCGCCAGCACATCAGCGACCTCTACGACGCCTGCGTGTGGACCGGCGACATGTGGCTGGGGGAGCTGCTGGAGCGGATCGAGGCGCTGGGCCTGACGGGGGAGACCATCGTGGTCTACACCAGCGACCACGGGGAGGAGCTCTTCGAGCACGGTCTGGCCGAGCACGGCCAGAGCCTCTTCGGCGAGCTGGTCCGCGTCCCCCTGGTCCTGGCGGGGCCCGGCATCCCCGAGGGCGTCCGCGTGGCCGCGCCGGTCTCCAACCGCCACGTGGCCCCGACCCTGGCCCGGCTGGGGGGCGCCCGGATCCGCGACCTGACGGGCGCGATCCACCTGTCGCGACCCCCCTCGCGGGGCGAGGACCTCATCGCCTTCTCGACCGCGCGCGGCTTCTGGGAGGGCCGCTTCCCGCGGGACGTGCTGGGGCTGAGGCGCGGGGGGATGGTGCTGCACTGGGCGCCCGGGGAGCCGGGCGATCCGGAGCCGAGCACGCGGCGCCTGCTCTTCGATCTGGGCGAGGACCCCGGCGAGCGGACGGACCTGTCCGCGCAGCGGGCCGCCCTGGCCGAGGAGCTGCAGGCCGCGCTGGAGGGACTGGAGGCGGAGCTCGCCGCGCGCCGCCGGGCGCCGGGAGTGGGGGCGGGCGCGGCCACCCTCGAGATGCTGCAGGAGATCGGCTACGCCGGCGAGGACGAGTAGCATGACCAAGGTCGATCAGTTCGAGAGCGTCTTCCGCTCCGCCGACAAGCCGGTGTTCCGCTACCGCCCGATCGAGATCGAGCGAGCGCTGATGATCACGGACCTGGAGCCGACCGAGGCGGCGGCCATGACCGATCGCGTGCAGGCCTTTCTGCCGGAGCTCGGCGAGGGCGTGGCCTGGACCGCGGTGGGGGGGGAGGCCGGGCGCGAGGTGGAGGGGCTCCTGGCGCTGGTCGAGGAGCACCGACCGGATCTGGTGTGCACCTGGCGCAACCTGTACAGCCAGGCCTGGCGCTGGCCCTACGGCCTGGGCCGGCACCTGGACGTGCTCACCCAGGCGGTCCACGTCCCGGTGCTGGTGCTGCCGCATCCCCGCGACGGGGACGCGCTGGCCCGAGCCCTCTCGAAGACCGAGGTGATCATGGCCATGGCCGGGCACCTGGCCGGGGACGACTCCCTGGTGAGCTGGGCGGCGCGCCTCACCCGGCCGGAGGGGACGCTGTGGCTGGCCCACGTCGAGGACCAGGCGGCCTTCGAGCGCTTCATCGACGCGATCTCGAGGATCCCGGACATCGACACCGAGCAGGCGCGGGAGGGGATCCTGGCGCAGCTCCTCAAGGAGCCGCGGGACTTCGTGGAGTCCTGCCGGAAGGGGCTGGCCGCGGCGGGCCGGCCGATCCGGGTGGAGGGGCTGGTCGCCATGGGGCACCACCTCTTCGAGTACCGGCGGATGGTGGAGGAGCACGGCGTGTCGCTGCTCGTGATGCACGCCAAGGACGAGGACCAGATGGCCATGCACGGCCTGGCCTGGCCCCTGGCGGTGGAGTTGCGGGCGATCCCGCTCCTGCTGCTCTGATCGGGAGGAGCCCGTGGCTGCCACATCGACGCTCGCGCTGCTGGCCCCGCTGGAGGAGGCCCACCGCGCCCCGGAGGCGCCCTCCATGGGCGTCACCCTGCTCTTCCTGGCCCTGCTGGCGGGCCTGATCGTCGCCCTGGCCCTGGAGGAGAAGCTCCACGCCCGCAAGTCGGTGATCGCCTGCGCCTTCGCGGTGGTCTGCCTGCTCCTGGGGGCCGCGCTGGACCTCTTGCCCTTCGGCCCGGTGGTGGTGGGGGGGCACGCGATCGACCTGCCCATCTACGTGCCGGCGATCGACTGGAACGTGATCGCCATCATCCTGGGCTCGAGCCTCTTCGTGGACGTCACCAGCCGCTCGGGGCTCTTCACCTGGATCGCGATCCGCCTCACCAAGGCCTCCGGGGGCCAGCCGCTGAAGCTGCTCGTGTTCTACGGGATCATGACGGTGGTCTTCTCGGCGGTGCTCAACAACGTCACCGCGATGATCATCGTGGGCTCGCTGACGGGGGTCTCGCTCAAGCGCCTGGGGCGGGAGGGCCTGCTCCTGGGCTTCCTCATGGTGGAGGGCCTGCTGACCAACGTGGGCGGGCTCCTGACGCTGATCAGCTCGGTGCCCAACATCATCGTGGGTACTGCAGCGGGCATCTCCTTCGCGCGCTTCTTCGTCGTGGCGGCTCCCTTCGTGCTGGTGGCCACGGCGGTGACCCTGTGGATGGGCGCGCGCCGCTTCGGCGTGAGGCGCCTGACGGAGGCCGCCGAGCTGGAGGAGGCCCGCTCCCTCGTGGCCGGCTTCGACGAGCGGGACGGCATCGAGAGCCGCGCCTTCTTCTGGTTCGGCGCGGTCATGCTGGTGCTCTTCATCGCGACCATCGCCACCACCTCGGTCCTGCCCTGGATCCGGGACCTGGGGATGGGCTACGTGGCGATGAGCTTCGGCCTGATCATGCTGGTGCGCTTCAAGGCGGTGGCGGAGCGCTTCTACCAGGCCCTCGACTGGGACCTCCTGGGCTTCTTCGCCGGGCTCTTCGTGGTGATCAACGTCATGGAGCACGCCCGCGTCCTGGAGCTGATCGGCACGGGCCTGGCCCACATCATCGGTCTGGGGGACGCCCTGGGCAGCGGCCTGGTCCTTTGCGCCAGCGCCGCCGCCAGCTCGGTCACCGACAACATCCCCCTCTCGGCCATGCTCTCTCGCATCCTGGCCGGCGATCCCCAGATCGGCCCCGACCCCGCCTCCCCCTTCTGGTGGGCGGTGGCCTTCGGCTCCAACCTGGGCGGCAACCTGACCCCCATCGGCTCGGCCTCCACCCTGGTGGCGGTCACCATCATGCACAAGGCCGGCATCCGCATGAGCTTCGCCCGCTTCGTGAGGATCGCGCTGCCCTTCGCGCTGGTGCAGATCCTGATCGCGGTGGTGTACGTGGTGGTGTTCTTGCGGTGAGCGCCGCCGTCTCCTGGACCCTGCCGTCCCCCGGCGACCTGGCCCTGTTCGGCGCCATCGGCCTCGCCGCGGGCATCCTGTTCGGCCGCATCGCCGGTCGCCTGCGCGATCGGCTGGACCTGCGCGTGGGGTACACGCGCAAGATCTACCACTTCGCCATCTTCACCACCGCGGCCGGGGCGGGAGCGGCGGGCGGCTTCCCGGCCGTGCAGGCCTTCGGGGGGGCGGTGGCCCTGGTGGTCCTGCACGCGGTGTGGCGGGGGAAGCGGAGCGCGCTCTTCCGGGCCGTGGCCCGGCCGACCGACGCGCCCCACGAGCGCTTCTACGTGGTCGTGCCCCTGTGCATGACCGCCGCGGGCGGGATCCTGGCGAACCTGCTCTTCGCGCAGTGTGCGATCGTGGGGTACGCGGTCACCGGCTGGGGCGACGCCGTGGGTGAGCCGGTCGGAGCGCGCTTCGGGCGCCACCGCTATCGCGTGCCGACCCTGACCGGGATCGCCTGCACGCGCAGCCTGGAGGGCAGCCTGGCCGTATTGGCCGCCTCGATCCTGGCCGCCGTCCTGACGCTGGCCGGCGGAGGCTTCGGTCTGGAGGCGGCTCAGGTGCTCTGGTTCGCCCTGGTGGTGGCCCTCGCCTCCACCCTGGTCGAGGCGGTGACCTTCCACAGCCTCGACAACCTCACCATCCAGCTCGCCGCCTCGGGAACGACCTGGGTCCTGCTGCGGCTCGCGGCCGGATAGCGCGCGTCAGGCGGCCTCTTCCTGCGGTCGCTTCGACCCGGTCTTGAAGTACATCCAGATCATGCCGACCACGGAGATCATCCCGATGGCGCCCAGCATCAGCCAGATGACCCAGGGGTGGTAGGTGTTCCAGAGCACCTCGGCGGCGGTGAAGGGGTCCGCTCCGTCCCCCAGGGTGGCCACCAGGGTGTTGAACACCTCCTTGTCCTCGATCGCGGCGAGCTCCTCCGCGCTCATGCCCAGGTGATCGACGAGGTAGCGGCCGGCCAGCTTGGACTTGGAGGAGAAGGCGTCGTACAGAGGGCCCGAGGCGAGGTTGCCGACGAACCATCCGAAGGCGAAGGGCATGTTGGAGTAGCCCATGTACTGCGCCTTCTTGTCCGGCGGCGCGGTCATCCCCACGTATTCGGAGAACTTGGGGCTGCAGATGATCTCTCCGACCGCGAAGACGATGATGAAGAGGGCGCAGAGGTTGCCGATCTGGGTCATGCCGGCGCCCACGAAGCCGACCATGGCGATGATCATGCCCAGCACCAGGGAGAGCATCATCCGGTAGCGGCCGAAGAACCAGGACAGCGGGATGACCAGCAGGATGATCGTGAAGGCGTCCAGGTTGATCAGGATCTCGGGCTTGGCGGCGCCCTCCGCGGTCAGGAAGTTCTCGGCGGACCAGCCGAAGATCGGGGTGATGGCCGCGTCGAAGAAGGATGTCAGGATGCCCCCAAAGTCGCGGGTGTCGACCCACTCGTCGATGAAGTTGGGCAGGAGGTCCCAGACCTGCATGAACATCAGCCAGAAGCCGGAGACGATCAGCAGGAAGCGGAACATCGACTGGTCCCGCCAGAGCTCCTTCATGGTGTCGCCGAAGACTGCCACGGGGCTCTTCTCGGCGGCCGCCGGATCCCGCTCGGGCTCGCGGAAGATGGCCAGGCAGTAGATCAGGTTCACCAGGCTCACGAGGGCCGCGCCGTAGAACACCTGCGGCCAGGTCGGGTTGAGTTCGTCGCCGCGCAGGGCGGAAGCGGCCATGGGCGCCGCGAAGGCGCCGACGTTCACCACCCAGTAGAAGATGCCGAAGCCCAGGCCCGAGTTGCCCTCGTTGAGCGTCTTGGCCACCATCCCCTGCACCGGTGGCTTGAAGATCGCCGTGCCCGTGCCGACCAGGCAGCCCGACAGCATCATCAGCCAGAAACAGCCGGCGTGGGAGCCGCCTGCCAGGTCGGGGATGTGCCCCATGAGGATGTACCCCACGGCGTTGAGCAAGAAGGCCAGGACCAGGCTCTTGCGGTACCCGTAGGCCTCGGTGTACCCGCCGGAGATCATCGGAAGCAGGCACTGGATCAGGGCCCAGACGCCGAAGATGATCCCCTTCTCGGTCATGCTGAGGTGCAGCACCGAGTCGTCGCCGAAGATGTACAGCGGCAGGACCGCTCGAACTCCGAAGAAGGCCAGCCGCTCCAGCATCTCCGAACCGTTGGCGATCCAGTACATGGGCGGCATCTGGCGGACCTGCTGGATCGCGGGGACCTGGGTCTTCGGCGGCTCGTTCATGGAGAGGCTCTCGGTCGTGGGGGTTATGGAGCCGACAACTCTAGTACGACCGGCCGAGACGGCGCAAGGGCGGGCCGATCATCCGCGGTCGGTGCCTGCCGCAGGGTCAGTCCCCGGCCCACACGACGTTGTAGAGCGTGTCCCGCTCCACCGGGACGCGGCCCGCCTCGCGGATGGCGCGGATGAGCTCCTCGCGGGCGGCCTCCTGGGGAGTGGTGGCGCCGGCGTCGTGGTAGATGCGCTCCTCCACCACCGTGCCGTCCACGTCGTCGGCGCCGAAGGAGAGACAGGCCTGGGCCACGCCCAGCTCCATCAGGATCCAGTAGGCCTTGACGTGGGGGACGTTGTCCAGCATCAGGCGGGCCACCGCCATCTCGCGCAGCTCGTCCAGGGCGGTGGGGCCGGGGACGTCCGACATCTGGCTGTTCTCGGGGTGGAAGGAGAGCGGGATGTAGGTCTGCAAGCCCCCGGTCCCGTCCTGCAGCCGGCGCAGGCGGTCGAGGTGGTCGAGGCGCTCCTCGTGCGTCTCGACGTGGCCGTGCAGCATGGTGCAGTTGCTCTTCAGACCGGCCTCGTGCACCGTGCGGGCGCACTCCAGCCAGCGCTCGCCGCTCATCTTCAGGGGATAGGTCTCGGCCCGCACGCGCTCCGAGAAGACCTCCGCCCCGCCGCCCGGGCAGGAGTCCAGGCCGGCCTCGATCAGCTCGGGCAGGACCTCCTCCAGGGGCTTGCGAGCCACCTTGGCGATCTGGTCCAGCTCCACCATGGTGAAGGCCTTCACGTGGATCGAGGGCCGCGCCTCCTTCACCGCCCGCAGCAGATCCAGGTAGTACTCGTACGGCAGCCTGGGCCACACCCCCGCCACCATGTGCACCTCGGTGACCGGCTGGTCGAGCTGCTCGCGGATCTTGGCGGCCACCTCCTCGGGGGAGAGGACGAAGGCCCCCTCCTGCTCGGGCAGCCGCTGGAAGGCGCAGAAGCGGCACAGCTTGTTGCACAGGTTGGTGTAGTCGATGTGCTGGTTGACGTTGAAGTAGGCGCGGTCGCCGTGCAGCCCCTCGCGCACCCAGTTGGCCAGCTCCCCCAGGGCGAACAGGTGGGGGGTGCGGTACAGGCGCAGGCCGTCCTCGAGGGAGAGGCGCTGGCCCGCCAGCGCCTTCTCGGCCAGGTCTTCGAGCCCGGCTGCCCCAGCGCTCGCCAGGAGGCGCTCCTGCGCGCTCACCGGGCCGCCTCCTCTCGGGTGCGGGGGCCGCGGCGGGGGTCGCCCGGGGGGGCCTCGAAGCGCTCGTCCACGACGCCGTACCAGGTGTTGCGGCGCAGGGGGCGAAAGCCGGCGCGCTCGATCATGCGCTCCACCACCCCGACCGGCTTGAGGTGGAAGCAGCCCGCCGCGCTGACCACCTTCTCCTCCATCATCGTGCCGCCGAAGTCGTCGCAGCCGAAGCGCAGGGAGAGCTGCGCGATCTTCATGCCCTGGGTCACGAAGCTGGTCTGCATGTGGGGGACGTTGTCCAGGTAGAGGCGCGCCAGGGCCTGGACGCGCAGGTAGGCCGCGGCCGTGGCCTTGGGGGGGAGCCGGTCCGCGGCGGGCACGCCCTGCGGCTGCATGTTCCAGCAGATGAAGGCGGTGAAGCCGCCGGTCTCGTCCTGCAGGCCCCGCAGGCGGTCGAGGTGATCGATCCGCTCCTCGACCGTCTCCAGGTGGCCGAACACCATGGTCGCCGAGCTGCGCAGCCCGGCCTCGTGGACCCGGCGGTGGACCTCCAGCCAGCGCTCGCCGCTGCACTTGTTGGGCGACAGGATGCGGCGCACGCGATCGGAGAGGATCTCGGCGCCGGCCCCCGGCACGCTGCCCAGGCCGGCCCGCACCAGCTCGTCCAGGACCTCCTCCACCGGCCGCTTCTCCATCCTGGAGAGGTGGTCCAGCTCGGGCGCCGACAGGCCGTGGGGGTTGACCTTCGGGAAGCGCCGGCGCATCTCGGCCAGGAGCTCGCACCACCAGTCGGACCCGAGCTTGGGGTGGTGCCCGCCCTGGATCAGGACCTGCCGGCCGTCCATCTCGGCCACCTCCTGGATCTCCTCCAGGAGCTGCTCGTGGGACAGCAGCCAGGCCTCCTCGTGCCCGGGTGGGCGGGAGAAGGCGCAGAAGCCGCAGCCGGCGACGCAGGCGGCGGTCGTGTTGACGTTGCGGTCGATGATGTAGGTGACCCGCGGCTCTGGATTCAGGCGCCGGCGCACCTCGTCGGCCAGCCGCCCCAGGGTGAGGAGGTCGGCCCGCTGGTGCAGGAAGAGGCCCTCCTCGGGGGCCAGGCGGCCGCCCTCCAGCACCTTGGCGGAGAGGCGCTCGAGCTCGACGGCGTCGGGGCCGCGGCGGGCGAGGGAGGCGAGGGGCGCGGACCACGGGGGCGGAACGAGCTCGACCCCGGCGGGGCCCTCGGGCTGGCTCTTGGCGGACATGGCGCCGGATTATAGGCCCGCGCGCCGGAAGACTCCCGGGGCGGCTGGTAGACTCCGCCGCCCATCGCTCACAGGTCCGCCCGGCGACAACCCACCCCCACACCATGGCCAAGCCCAAGCCCAGCCTCATGGACAAGATCGTCTCCCTGTGCAAGCGCAGGGGGTTCGTCTTCCAGGCCTCCGAGATCTACGGCGGCATCGGAAACACCTACGACTACGGCCCCCTGGGGGTCGAGCTCCTGCGACGGGTGAAGGACGCCTGGTGGGCGCGGGTGGTGACCGGCCGCGAGGACGTGGTGGGGCTCGACTCGGCCATCATCCAGCACCCGCGGGTGTGGGAGACCTCCGGCCACGTGGGCGGCTTCACCGACCCCATGGTGGACTGCAAGAAGTGCAAGGCCCGCTTCCGCGCCGACGACCTGGAGAACGCCCGCTGCCCGGAGAAGCCCTCCAAGCGGCCGGGCGAGTGCGACGGCGAGCTGACCGAGCCGCGCTCCTTCAACCTGATGTTCAAGACCAACGTGGGCCCGGTGGAGGACTCCTCCTCGGTCGCCTACCTGCGCCCCGAGACGGCCCAGGGCATCTTTCTGAACTTCCTCAACGCCCTCAACGCTTCGCGCCTCAAGCCGCCCTTCGGGATCGCCCAGATCGGCAAGTCCTTCCGCAACGAGATCACCCCCGGCAACTTCGTCTTCCGCACCCGCGAGTTCGAGCAGGCCGAGATGGAGTTCTTCATCCCTCCGGATCAGAACGGTCACTGGTACGAGTACTGGAAGAACGAGCGCCTGCAGTGGTACCTGGACCTGGGCATCCGGCCCGAGAAGCTGCGGCTGCGGGAGCACGAGGCCGACGAGCTGTCCCACTACTCGATCGGCACCACCGACATCGAGTACGAGTATCCCTTCGGGTGGGGCGAGCTGGAGGGCATCGCCTGCCGCACCAGCTTCGACCTCAACGCCCACTCCGAGGCCTCGGGCACCGACCTCTCCTACTTCGACCCGCAGACCAAGGAGCGCTACCGGCCCTACGTGGTGGAGCCCGCCGGGGGCATCAACCGCATGGCCCTGACCTTCCTGATCGACGGTTACGAGGAGGAACCGCTGGAGAAGGAGACCCGCACGGTCATCCGCCTCCACCCCGAGATCGCGCCCACCACGGTGGCCGTCTTCCCGCTGGTCAAGAAGGACGGCATGCCCGAGCGCGCCCGCGAGATCGAGGCCGAGCTGAGGCGCGCGCGCCTGTCGACCTTCTACGACGAGAAGGGCGCCATCGGCCGCCGCTACCGCCGGCAGGACGAGGTGGGGACCCCCTTCTGCGTCACCGTGGACGGCGACACCCTGACCGAGGGCGCGGTCACGGTGCGCCACCGCGACTCCATGGAGCAGGAGCGCGTGCCCACGGGCGAGATCCAGGCCTGGCTGCGGGAGGCGATCGAGGGCTGGAAGCGGTAGGTACGCAGTTGTCCTGACTCCGTACCGGCTCTGGGAGGGCTCTCCGCGCGCCCGCCCGGTACCCGGGGGATTGGGCTCATCCCCCCCCTCCCGCAGGACGATAGGGCCGATACCCGTGCCTGGGTAGGTATCGCGTTCCATGTCCGTCGGAGGCGGGTCCCCATGTCCAACCGCGGAAGTGCAGCCGCCATGCGCCAGCCCGCTGACGTACGCATGACGGCCTGGATGCTGACCGCCCTGTTCGTCCTTCAGGGCCCGATCTCGGCCGCTGGAACCCTCGACCAGGGCGACCCCCCCGACCGACCCTCGCCGGGCGCGGCCCGGCAGGAGGGAGCCGGGCCGGAGCCGGGCGCCGCGAAGGCGGAGCTGGTGGCGCTGCGGGGGAAGATCCGCTCGCTCCTGGTGCAGAACGACGCGCTGCGGCGGAGGATCCGCTTCTTCGACGCGGCCGGCCTGACGGGGGAGGGCACCTGGAGGCTGCCCGACGGGAGCATCATCGACGAGGAGCCGCCGCGAGCGATCCGCAAGCTCGAGATGCTCATCGAGCTGAACCAGGGCCGCATCCAGACGCACGGCGAGCGGATCGTGGAGATCGAGGATGAAGGCCTCTCCGACGGGGAGAGTTCCCCGCGCTACGGCACGCACGGCTTCACGGTGATGCACGGGAGCGACACCCCCGAGATGCTGCGCGATCGGATCCGCAGGTACGAGGAGTCGATCCGGCACGAGCGCGAGGTCCTCGCGGAGATCGAGCACATCATGCGGACGGTCTCGAACTACAACGAGAGCCCCGCCAGGGAGAGGTGGTGGGCCCTCCTGGGGTCGACCGTCGCCGGGCCCCGGAAGGCCGAGGACGCCGCCGACGGGCTGCGGAGGTCCATCGAGCAGTCGGAGCGCCTCCTCCAGGAGAATCGGGGCCGGCTGGCCCGCCTGGAGCAGGCCATCGCCGACGGCGAGCGGATCCAGCGCGAGCGCCGGGGCGACGAGTCGGGGCCCGGCACGCAGCAGTTCCAGGAGCTGATGTTCGCCATGGGCTTCATCTGGATCGAGAAGCCCAAGCGCTGGATCAACATCCTCGATCGCTCCGAGGAGGAGATCGAGCGTCGGGCCGGCAGCGTGCGCGAGCAGATCCGGGGCTTCGCCGTGGACCTGCCCTATGAGACGCAGGACATCATCAACCGGATCCTGGCGCAGATCGAGCGGGACCCCTCCCCCGCGCAGGCCCTGGCGCGCCTCATGCGGCTGCGCAACGGGGTCTTCATGATGTCCCGGGCCGAGGAGATGGCGCACCGCGACATCGGCGTGGTCGAGACCGTGGGCGTGGGCATGAACGTGATCTCCATCGCCACGCCCGGCGCCAACGACTACCGCGACTTCTACGAGCTGATGGAGGGCAAGGACATGTGGACCGAGCGGGAGCTCGCCTGGTGGGAGCAGGCGCTCTGCGGCGTCGGTCTGGTGGTGGGCGCCGGCGCGGCCTACCGGCAGCTCTTCAAGGGCTCCAAGGGCGCCGTGAAGGCGGCCGAGCGCGCCCTGATCGAGGGCGCCGAGCTCGGCGTCGAGCAGGCGCGCGCCCTGCGCTTCGCCGACGAGATCATCGAGGGGGGCGAGGACGCGCGGCGCGCCCTGCAGGAGATGCTCGAGGAGACCCCCGGGGCCCTGGAGCGCTACCGCGCCTTCGTGCAGGCGCAGGAGCTGGCGGCGCGCAAGGTGGATGAGTTCGCCGCGGCCATGAAGACCGGCAGCGGCGAGAAGAAGCTCGCGGCGCTCTTCGAGATCCAGGGCGACTGGCAGGCCATCGCCGAGCTGAATCGCCGCTCGGACGAGCTCAAGATCGGCTTCAACAAGCTGCTGGGCGGGATCTACGACGACGTGGACGACCTGGTGCGCAAGAAGGCGGTGGGTCACTTCAGCGAGGTGGAGGGCCAGGGCTTCGCCATGCGGATCCGCGAGGAGCACGTCTCGGTCTTCTGCGCCTCGAACCCCTCGGCCAAGATCAAGGTCTCCAAGGACCGCGACTTCACCCTGCGCCTCTTCGGCGTGGACCTGCCCAGCGACCTCTCCGAGGACCTCTACAACCAGGCGCTGCACGAGGTGCTGCGCAAGCGGGGCGTGATCGGCAAGGAGGTGGACCCGAAGAAGCTGGGCCAGTTCTGGGACCAGGTCTCGGTCAACTGGCGCCACGCCGAGGCCTACAACGGCCACGACCTGCACAACATCCTGAACCCGACCACCTTCCACTTCGCCGACCCCGAGCAGATCTCCCTGGTGGTGGCGCACAAGGGCCGCGAGCACTTCACCGAGGCGGCGCACCTCGCGCGGCACGGCGGCAACGCGCGGCGCGCGGAGCAGCACATGGCCGAGGGGCTCTACCAGCTCACCAAGCAGTACCGCAACCAGCTCGAGAAGTTCGTGGGCATCGCGCAGGACGCCGGGAAGAAGGTCGAGATCCCACCCGGCCTCTCCAAGGCGGTGGAGGTGGTGCGGCTGGTGGAGGAGAAGCGGCTCACCCCGGTGGAGGCCGAGCTGGTGATCAAGGGGCTGGGCTTCGATCCCGACCGGCTGGCCCAGGCGATCGGGACCAACCTGGCGGCGCTGACCAAGATCGCGGTGGAGGCGCAATGAGCGGCATCATCCTGAGCGCGATCCTCTCCCTGGCCGCGGCGCCCGCGCCGGCCGACGATCCGCTGGCGGGCATGTGGTACGACGAGCGCGGCGGCCTCTACCTCCTGAAGTCCGGGTCCGGGCGCTTCGCCTGGTTCGGACAGGGGCTGCGGGACGGCCGGTACTTCATGCACCGCGGCAGCGGGGCCCTGGAGGGCGACGGGCTGGAGGGGGACTGGATCGAGATGTCCAACTCCGAGTTCTACCCCTCGCAGGGTCACCTGTCGGGCCTGCTCTCCCGGGACGGGAAGACGATCTCCTGGCGCGGGAGCACGATCTGCAGGTGCTGGAGCCGCAAGCCCCCCGAGACCATCGAGGGGGAGGAGGCGCCGGGGCGCGAGCCGGGCGGGCCGGAATCCGGCGGCGGAGGCGGACCGGCCGGCGGGGGCTGGGAGAGCGGCTTCGAGGAGGCCGGCGAGGCCCACACCGATGGCGGGAAGCCGGGGGGGAGACCGCCCGGCGGCGCGGACACCTGGGAGGGCGGCTTCGGGGATTCCCCGCCGCCCGAGAGCGGCCGGCCGGAGCGCGGGGGGGGCGGGACGGGCCCTGTCGGTCCCCCGGGCGGAGGCGGCGGCTCGATCGACGGAGGGCGCCCCGGCGGCGCGAGCGGCGCGGGGGCCGGCCTCGGCGGCGAGGTCGTGGACGGCCGGCTCGCCTGGGAGCACCCCGACGTGCAGCGGGCCATCGACGACTGGCTGCGCGGCGCGCGCCCGACGATCTCGGAGCAGGACCCCGGCTGGCGATACAACGAGTTCGGCCAGGCCGTGGGCGGCCGCGCCTACGTCTACTCGCGGCCTCCCGACGCCGCCCTGGAGCAGGGGCGCTACCGCTACCTGTACGGCGTCTCGCGCCGGCTCCCCTCGACGAACATGGGGACGCTCTGGGAGTACATCCGGAGCCGGATCCACGGCGAGCCGATCCCGCCCTACCGAGCGTCCGGAGACGGGGGGGGCGGAGGAGATGGCGCGGGCGCGTCGCCCGGCGGCGGCGCCCCCGAGGCCCCCGGCGGCCCGGGCTCGCCGATCGGCAACGTCCTGTGCGGGAGCTGGACGGGCACCGCGGTCTACACCGGCAGGGGGAGCTACGAGGGCCGCGACATGAAGGTCGAGGCGAGCTTCGAGATCCAGCCCGGCAAGCACGGCGAGCTCATCCTCGCGGACTTCATCTCGCGGCAGTGGTTCGGGACCGACGTCGGCTTCGTGTCCGAGCCCTCCTCCTTCACGAAGACGGAGCTCGAGCTCCTCGAGGTGAAGGGCGGCGTCGCCAGGGTGGACTACGCCCGGGGATCGGCCGGCAGCAAGGCCCGGCTGAGGCACTACCTGGCCTTCGAGATGCAGCCCGCGGGCGAGCTCGTGCTGGAGCACTCCGCGCGCCGAAGCGGGGCCAAGCAGAGTCACTTCGAGTACCGGCTGGCGGTCGAGCGCGTCGCCCGCTCGGGCGGCAAGGTCGACAGGAAGTGAGCGGGACTCGCGGACCGGAGCGGGCGATGACCTGGAACGGGAGAATGGCGATGAGCGGCGATACGAACGGGGCGGCGGACGCGACGAGACCGAGCAGGCGGGCGCGCTGCCCGGCCTGGGTGCTCTCGAGCTGCGGCGCCGCGATCCTGGCGATCGCGAGCCTCTCCTGCGCGGGGATCCAGCTGCCCCAGCAGCTCAGCGCCGGCAGGCTGGACTTCCTGTCGGGCGGCGAATCCCGGGCCGCCCGCCTCAACGAGGAGGGGCTCCGGCTGCACGAGGATGGGCTGTACGACGAGGCCATCGAGGCCTTCTCGCGCGCCATCGAGGCCGAGCCCGGCAACCGGGACTACTTCTGCAACCGGGCGCACAGCCACCTGGAGAGCGGGGCCTTTCGGGAGGCGGCGGACGACTTCTCCGGCGCCCTCGACCGCGCCTCCGAGGCCCCCGATCTGGATCGGGTCCACTATCACTTCCACCGCGGGCGCTCGTGGCAGAAGCTCGGGCGCCTGAAGGAGGCCATCCGCGACTACGATCGCGCGCGGCAGTACTCCGAGAAGGGGTCGATCGACGAGGCGCGCTGCTTCAGCCGCCGGGGCGACTGCTACCACAGCCTGAAGGAGTACGGCAGGGCCCTCGAGGACTACGAGCTCGCCATGCAGATGCAACCGGACGATCCCTCCTTCGCCCGGAGCGCCGCCCGGATGCTCTACGAGCTGCAGCGCTACGAGGAGGCCGTGCAGGTCGACTCCCGCTGCCTGGATCTCGAACCGATGGCCGAGGCCTACGCCGGTCGCGCCCGCTCGTTCTCGAAGCTGGGCCGCTTCGAGGATGCGATCGAGGACGCCGGGCGAGCGATCGCGCTGGAGCCCACGGCGCGGTACTACAACAAGCGCGCCAACCTCTACTACGAGAGCCAGAGCTACGAGGAGGCCATCCCGGACTACCAGCGGGCGCTGGAGCTCTCGCCGCGGGACGAGATCATCCTCTGGAACTGCCTGCGGGCGCACAAGAAGGCGGGCGACCGCGGGGGGGTGGTCCGCCTCGCCGGACGGCTCCTCGAGATCCAGCCCGACGACTACGAGGCGCTCCTCGAGCGCGGCCTGCAGCACTACCGCCTGGGCCGCAACGAGGATGCCCTGGCCGACCTGGACCGGACCATCGAGATCGAGACCCGGGGCGGCGAGTACAACCTGCGCGGCCTGACCCGCGAGAGCATGGGCAACCGCCAGCTGGCCGTGGTCGACTACGACCGGGCCATCGCGCTGCAACCCGACAACCACGTCTTCCACAACAACCGGGGGTGGGCCCTCTTCCGGATGCACCGCTACGGCGAGGCGCAGCGGGACTTCGACCGCTCGCTGGCCATCCGCGGGGACTACGTCCAGGCGCACGACGGCCGGGGGCGGGCCCTGGCGGCGCAGGGGCGGCACGAGGAGGCCATCCGCGAGTACACCGAGGAGCTCGAGGGCCGGGAGGATCGGGGCTACGCCTACTTCAAGCGGGCCTGGAGCCACCTCCACTGCGGGCGGCCCCGCGAGGCGCTGGAGGACGTGAAGAGCATCTACGTGAGCGAGGGCCACAGCGACTCCGTGGGGGTCTGTGGTGGAGTGGTCGGCTACTTCGCCTGTCGGATGATGCACCTGGAGGACGAGGGGTTTCGCTTCCTGGCCGAGAAGTCCGGGCAGTACGACCGAGACCTGTGGCCGCAGCCGGTGGCGCGGTACCTCCTGGGCGTGACCACCGCCCGGGAGCTCCTGGCCGAGGTGTCCGAGGATCCGGGCCGGACCGTGGAGGCGCACGGATACGTGGGCTTCGAGCTGGCTCTGAACGGGCGTGTGGAGGCCGCTCAGGAGCACTTCGACCGGGTCCTGGAGAACGCCGATCATCCCTCCACCTTCGTCTACTGGATCGCCGAGGGGGGGGCGCAGGCGCTGCGAGTGCCCGAGCTGAAGATCCGGGCGGTCGGCGTGCGGCCGGGCAGGCCGGCGCCCGGCGACACGACCAGCTGGGAGGTGGCCTACGAGCCCTGCGATGAGGAGGTCGTGGTGGACGAGTACTGGATGCTCTCGTTCGGCGGCCGGGAGCTCTTCAGCGAGGAGCGCCACCAGCGATTCACCGTGGCGCCCGGGCAGGCGACGCACGCGATCCCCTTCCGCATCCCCGGGACGGCGCAGCCGGGCGTGTACGCCGTCACCCTGCGCGCCGCGGCCGGGGGGGTGACCCGGATCGCGGAGACCACCTTCGAGGTGCGCTGAGCGGCTGCCCGCGCTCAGTCGGGAGTCAGCACCAGCCGCAGGCCCAGCCAGTCGTAGCCCGAGGAGGGCTCCACGCCCGCCCGCCAGGCCGAGCGGGCGTGGGAGGCGGGGTACCAGTAGCTCCCGCCCTTGATGATCTGGTACTGACCCACCGGGACCTCGCGCAGCCCGTCGCCGGCGCGGTGCTGGAAGCTGGTCTCGGTCGCGTGCCGGTCGGCGCACCACTCGGCGACGTTGCCGTGCATGTCGTGCAGGCCGAAGGCGTTGGGGGCCAGGCTGCCCACCACCGCGTGGTAGGCGTGACCGTCGTCGAAGCCCGCCTGGCTGGCCTCCTCGGCGACCTTCTGCCCGTAGCTGGGATCCATCCGGCGGGCGTGCTCGTCGGCGATGTTGGCGCTGCCCTGCAGCGAGCCGACCTCCGCGCCGGTGTGGAAGGGGGTGCCGGTGCCGGCGCGGCAGGCGTACTCCCACTGCGCCTCGCTGGGCAGGGCCAGCCCCAGCCTCAGCCCGAGCTCGACCGCCTCCATCCAGGAGACGTGCTCGACCGGGTTGGCCAGGGTGACCTCGTTGTAGTGGTCGAGGCTCTGCTGTCCGGCCCGGGTCACGCTGGGATTGGAGCCCATGATGCGCTCCCACTGCCCCTGGGTGACCTCGTACTTGGAGCAGTAGAGGGGGGCCAGGGTGACCTCCCGGACCGGACCCTCGCCCATCCGGTGCCCGGGGTCCACGTTGTCCTCGCCGACGGCGCGCTCGCCGCCGACGGGCCAGCTCCCCATGGAGAAGGTGCCGCCCGGCAGGAGGACCAGGACCATGCCGGTGTCCTCGCCGACGAGCGGGCGACCCCGGTCGTCCCGCTCGGGGGCCTCGCCGGTGAACACGGCCAGGAACTCCCACAGGCCCTGGGCGTTGCGCCACAGGGGGCGCAGACCGAGCTGGGGCTCCACGTGCATCGCCGGGTGGTCCCGGGCGACCTCCCGCCACAGGCGAGCGGTCTTTCCCGAGCGGCCGAGCTCCTCCACCGACTCGGCCATGTCCAGCCGCCGCTCGATGCGGGCCGCCGCCGGGGCCAGGAGATCCAGGCCCTCGACGAAGCGGGTGAGGACGTCGTGCCTCAGGCTCTGCTCGCGCTCCGCGAAGTTCCAGCTCAGGGGCCGCGCGAGCGCCGCCTCCAGGGCGGCCAGGCTCTCGTCCAGGGCCGTCCGCGTCTCCCTCCAGTCGGGGGCGAAGGGGCTCGTGGGATTGTCGCGGATGAGGACCTCCAGGGTCCCGAGCTGGGCGCGCACGAGGTGCAGCTCCTCCTCCGGCCCGCGCCTGGCCATGCGGTCGCGCTGCGACTGCTCCTCGGTCAGGGGCCGGGAGCCGAGGCGCATCGCCTCCAGCTCCCGCCGCGCCTCCTCGCGCACCGGCAGGAGCTCCCCGGCCTCCTCCAGCCAGGCCCGCAGCTCGGGGATCCGATCCGGCCAGGGCGGCCAGAGCCGATCGGCGTCGGCCAGGAGCTGCTCGACCGCGCGCGCGTTCTTGTAGCGCTGGAGCTGGTCCAGGAACTCCTCGGCGCGGTGCTGCTCCTCCTCGGCGGCCCTGCGCCCCACGCCCTGCACGTAGCCGATCCCCGAGAGGCCCACGAAGGCGATCAGGATGCCGCCGGCGATGGACGCCGCCAGGGCCCGGTTGCGCCGCACCCACTTGCGGAACTCGGCGACCGCGCCGGTCTGGTGGGCCCGCACCACCCGCCCCTCGAGGAAGGCCCGCAGGTCGTCGGCCATCTCGTCCATGCCGGCGTAGCGATCGGCGAGCTCGCGCGACATGGCCTTCTCGCAGATGGACACCAGCTCCACCGGCAGGCCGGCCCGGATCGACTCCAGGCGCTGGGGGGGGCCCTCCCGCACCGCGTTGAGGATGGTTCGCGCCGAGACCCGGTCGCCGCGCGGGACGTAGGGCCGCTGTCCGGACAGCAGGTGGTAGAGGATCGCGCCCACCGAGTAGATGTCCGAGCGCGGTCCGATGAGCTCGACGCGACCGCCGGCCTGCTCGGGCGCCATGTAGGTCGGCGTGCCCACCACGTCGCCGTCCATGGTGATCAGCGGCGCGTCCTCGGACTGGGCGCTGTCCTCCTCGCGGTCGGTGTGGACCCGGCTGGCGGTCGGCAGGGAATCCTCGCGGATGCGGATGTCCTTGGTCTCGTCGCGCCCGATGACCTTGGCCAGGCCCCAGTCCATGACGTAGGTCTCGCCGTAGCGCCCCACCATGACGTTGGAGGGTTTGATGTCGCGGTGCACCACCCGCTTGCTGTGGGCGAAGGCCACCGCCTCGCAGACCTTGAGCACGACGCCCAGGGCGCGCTCCCGGGTCCACTCCCCCTCGCCGTCGTGCTCCGGGCCCTCGTGGATCTCCAGGATGATGTCCCGGAAGCTCTTGCCGCGCACCAGGCGCATGGTGAAGTAGGCTCGCCCGTGCCGATCCAGGCCCAGCTCGTGCACCGGGACGACGCCCGGGTGATCGAGCTGGCCGGTGATCTGGGCCTCCTCCAGGAAGCGGCAGACCTTGCGGGGATCGACCTGGACCTTCTCGGCCTCGCCCGGGAACTCCTTCCCCCCCAGCACCACCTTCATGGCCAGGGGGCGGCGCAGGTCCTGGTCCCAGACCTTGATGATGGCGCCCATTCCCCCGCGGGCGATCTCGCCTCGACCGATGTAGCGGCTCTCGGGAGCGCTGATCTGGGCCAGGCGCTCGAGCCGCGCCGCGGCCCGACTGCCGCTGGGCACGCTGTCCTCGTCCGGCTCCAGCGAGATGCCCGGATCGACCTTCCCGTACCTCGCCTCGATGCGCTCGCCGAGCGTGGCGTTGGCGCCCATCCGCTCGAAGACCCCCTCGACGCGCCTCCAGTCGTCGTGCAGCTTGCGCAGCTCCGCGGACTGCTCCGGGTGGGCCGCGCAGAGTTCCTCGATGTCCACCTCGGCGCCCTCGGTGCGCCGGGCCAGGAAGTCGGCGAAGGCCTCCTCGGCGGAGGGATTGGAGGAGGGCTGGCTGGGTCGGTCCTCGGTCGCCATCGGCTGGCTCGGCGGGGCGCAGCCTCCCGCCCGTACCCGCGGGCGGGGTCGAGGGACGGGGGGCGGCTCGACGGATTCTACTTCCCGCCGGCGGCGGTTGGGAAGCCCGATGGCTCGGGCGAGGGACCTACTGGAGCTCCCTGACGACTCCCAGTCCGACCGGATCCTGGCCGGTGAGGGCCGTCGCGGAAGCCGGCGCGACGATCAGGCGGGTGGTGGGATCGATCGCGTAGGAGCTCACGTCGTCGGTGCCCTGGTTGCCCACGAAGAGGTGGCGGCCGCCCGGGTCGAGCCTCACGCAGGCCGGATCGGCGAGCGTGACCTCGGTCCCCAGGTGCACCACCGCGCCGGTGCCGGGGTTGAACTCGTACATCCGGATCTCGCCCTCGCTGGCCACGAGCGGGTCGTTGTTGGCGACGTAGGCCACGTAGCCCTTGGGGCTGAGGGCGATAGAGGCCGGCGCGGTCCCGATGTGCGCCTCCGTGCCGGCGAGGGTCAGCGCGCCGGTCGAGCGATCGATGGCGTGCACCAGGAGCACCTCGGTGGGCGTGACGTGGAAGGCGTACTCACCCCGACGGTCCACGGCCACCGAGCTCGGGATGCCCCCGGCGTTCATGTCAGCGGTCAGGCTGAGGGAACCGTCCGAGGGCTGGATCCGGAAGCACATGAGGTGCCTGTTCTGACTGCTGCCCTCCCGGCCCAGGATCAGGAACTCGCCGGTGGGATCGACCGCCAGCGACAGGGGCTTCGAGCCGACCACGATGCTGGGCGTCGAGGCGGCCGAGAGCTGCCCGCTCGCCCGGTCGATGTCGAAGATGGCGATCGTGTCCGAGCCGTGGTTGGCGCAGTACAGGTAGCGCCCCGAGGGTTCGATCACCACCGCTCCGGGCTCGGTGCCGGTCCCCACGTCGATTGGCACGCCGAACTCCGTCAGGTCGCCGTCGGCCTCGATCTGGTACTGCGAGATCTCGTTCTCGCCGGAGCTCGAGGCGTAGGCGTACTCACCCAGCGGGTCGACGGCCAGGCCCAGCGGATCCATCCCGGTGAGCGGCGGGGGAGGCGTGCCGACTCCGGTGAGCGTGGCGCCGTCCACCTCGTAGGGCCAGATGTCGGTCGAGGTCTGGTTGAGCACGTAGGCGAACTCCGCCACCTCGGCCACCGGGCCGTTGCCCACCCAGAGGGCCAGGTGGAAGGGCTGCGCCCGGCAGGGGATCGCGTCCCGAGCCGTCAGGCCGCCGGTGCCGGGGTCCACGGAGAACACCGAGATCGTGTCCGAGTTGGAGCTGGCGGTGTACAGGAAGAGCCCGGTGGGGTCGGCCACCATGTCGAAGGGACCGGTCCCGGCGGCGATGGGCCCGCCCACCTCGGTGAGCAGACCGGTGGTCGCGTCGATGGAGAAGGCCTGGATGCTGCTGCTGAGGTAGTAGGAGGTGAACAGGAACTGCCCGGTGGCCTCGGCCGTCAGCCGGATGGGCTTGCTCGCCAGGGCGAGCTCGCTCAGGGGCGTCAGGTCGCCGCTGGGGAGGATCCCGTAGATGGACAGGCTCCCGCCCGCCCCCCCCGACAGGTTGGAGTTGGCCACGTAGGCGAAGTCCAGGCCCGGTGGCACGACGATGTCGATGGGATCGGAGCCGGCCGGCAGGGTGGAGGCCGGCATGGCGGTCAGCTCGCCCGTGCCGGCGTCGATCGAGAAGGCCCGGACCTGGTCGTCATAGCTGCCGTTGGTGACGTAGATCACGCTCCCCGTCGGGTCGAAGGTCATGGCGTCGGGGTGCTTCCCGGTGGCCGCCGAGAACTTCCCGCCGATGGGGGACAGGGCTCCGCTCACCGGATCCACGTCGAAGGTCTGGATGAACCCACCCGGCTCAGGGGGGTTCGTGCCCCGGTTGAGCACCCAGGCGTGGGTCCCGTCGGCGCTGATCAGCAACCCGAAGGGCTCGTCCAGGGCCTGGATGGACCCGCCGAGGGCGAGGCTCCCATCGCTCTCCACCTCGAACCAGCTGACCAGACCGTTCGGGGCCGGATCCGAGGCGATGACGTAGACGACGTCCAACAGGGGGTGGGGGACCACGGCCTCCAGAGAGGATCCGCCTCCCAGCTCGGTCTCGTAGCCCAGGTAGCTCAGGTCGCCCGTGACCGGGTCCAGGAGGCACCTCGAGACGGTGTCCTCACCCTGTCCCACGTAGAGGATGCGCCCCGCCCGGGCCACCTCGATCCTCACCTCGGCGAGGGTCGCCTCCGCCGCCTCGGGGGCCGGGCTGGAGTAGACCGCCGTGATCGTGAAGGTGTCCGGCGCCGTCACCGCCGTGGGCGTCCCGCTGATGACTCCCGAGGGCAGATCGAAGCTCAGGCCGGCCGGCAGCGCCTTGTCGATCGTGTACGAGTCGGGGGTGGGATTCAGGTTCGGGCCGTTGTCGGCGATGGGGACTCCCACGGAGTAGACCGCCGGGCTGCGGTCGTAGTCGAAGTCCTGAGGGGGCGTGCCTCCACCCCCTCCGCCGCCGCCCGATCCGCAGCCTTGGAGCGCGAGGCCGAGGACGAGCGCTGGCAGCGCCGGGAGCAGGACGGGGCCACGGGAGCGCAGGAGTTCTTTCATGGGAGCGGCAAGGGACGGTGATTAAGGAATGGGGCTTCCTGCGGGACGCGCGCAGGACGCGATCTCGGCGCGCAGGCGCTGTCCAGTCCTCAGCCATGGAAACTCCCTCCTCGACACCAGCGAGGGGGAGGCTCCCTACCCGGCGACTCGAGCGCAAGTCAGGCGGCCGGGGCTGGTCTGCCTGCATGTCAAAAAGGAGAATCGGGCTCGAGGGGGCAAGGGAAATCTTACCCAATTCTACCGGGACGGCCGGGCGATTTTCCCCCCAGGGGGGCCCTGGCGCCCGGGAATCCCGCCCTGGCGTCCTCGGGCGCGTCCCAGCGGCGCGCCCTCCGCCCGCGGGTCGCCAGGAGCTGCGCCAGCGACTCCCCGAGGGCGTAGGGCCCGGCCAGGGCCTGTCGGAGGAGGCGTCGGGGGCCGCCCATCGGGGCCTCCGCCAGGAGCCGTCGATAGAGGGCCCACTGGCTCCGGATCCCCGGCAGGACCTCTCGCCAGCCCGGAACGGCGTGCAGGCCGAAGAGGCGGCTCAGGTTGCGGTGGTCCCGGTAGATGCGAGCGAGCTCCCGGCCCGGTCGAAGGGGGTGGCTGTGCTCGACGAGGGCCGCCGGCTGCCAGGCCAGGGAGCCGCCGGCCAGCAGGACCTCGCGCGCCCAGGCCACGTCCTCCCCGAAGCTCACCTCCGGCAGGGGGTGGCGCTCCCAGCTCGATCGGCGGATGCAGGCGGCGACGTGATCGAAGGCGCAGCGATCCACCCGGTCGCGGGCTGCCAGCTCCCCGAAGACCCTCCGGGCGGACCGGGGATCGCCGGGGGCCAGGGTCTGGCGGACGAGCGCCTGCCCGCGCCGCATCCAGATCCCCAGCCGCCACTCCAGGATCGGGTCGCAGCCCGGCCGGGGCGTCTGTCGAGCCCAGGCTCCGTCGATCGCCGGATCGTCGAGGGCCGAGACCAGTCTCCGCAGGCAATCCGGGCGGGCCGGCCGGGCGTCCTGGGTCAGGAGGACGATGCGATCGCCCGAGCTGAGCCCGATGGCCAGGTTGCGCGTGCGTCCGTGCTGGAAGTCGCGGGGGGCGATGGACACCACCCGCGCCCCGGCAGCGACGGCGGCCTCGGGGGTTCCATCGCTCGAGCCCGAGTCCACGATCAGGAGCTCGAAACCCAGATCCTGCCCCTCCAGGGCCTCGAGGACCTCGCGGAATCGGGCGCCGCCGTTTCGGGTGGGGATGGCGACCGAGACGGCGCCCGGAGATCCGCGGATCGGACCGAAACCGCGGAGGATCCCGATCGTCCCCCGGGTGGGCGGCGGGCTGGGGACGGTCGAGGGGGTGGAACGCGGCGCCCGGTCGGCCCCCCGCGCGGGGGGCGCCCCACCCTGCGGCTTCATCCCGCGGCCGCCTGGGCCAGCAGCTCGCGGGCCAGCGCGCTGGCCTTCATGACGCACTGATCCGCGTTGTCGTACTCGTAGCGCCCGAAGCGGCCCAGCGCCCGGAGGCCCGCCGCCTCCAGCCAGCTCAGGCAGGCCGCCCGGCGGGCATCGAAGCCGCGGTCGAAGACGATGTAGGCGAAGCGCGCCTCGCTGCGGTCGGTGAAGAGCAGCTCGCTCCGCTCGAGCAGCCCGGCGCTCGAGAGGCCCGCCACGATCTCCTCCTCCAGCTCCCCACCCGGGAGGGGCGCGCCGCCGCGGGCGGTCACCTCGCACAGTAACGAGGTGCGCCCCTCCGGCGCGTTGCCCGGCGAGTAGTTGGAGAGGTAGGTCAGGCGATTGGCGGGCCCCTGCTCGGGATGCGGCAGGTAGACCCACGAGAGGTCCGGATGCTTCGGCCGGCTCAGGGCCAGGAGCAGGCACACCACCGAGTTGTACTCCATTCCCCGCATGGCCTCGGCCACCTCGCGGGGGACGCCGTCGAGCACGTCCGGCAGCAGGTTGAGGGGCAGGGTACTGACCACGAGGTCGAAGTCCTCCCCGTTGACCCGCCACCCCTCCCCGGCGCGGATGACCTCGGTCACCGGGGTCGAGGTCCTCAGGCGGTCCAGCAGGCTCGACGCGATGCCGTCGGTGATCGGCTGGAATCCCCCCGAGGCCGGGTAGTGGAAGACCGACTGGTGCACGTAGCCCTCGGTGCGGATCCCGATGCTGGCGCGCAGCACGTCGTCCACCGGAGCGTCGGGCACCCGCCCCGCCACCCAGTCGCTCGAGAGCTGCCTCAGCGGCTGCTTCCAGATCTTCTCGTTGTAGGGCACCATGAAGTGCTCGGCGATGCCTCCGCCGAAGCGCCAGCCGATCCAGCTCGCGAAGTCCTCCGGCGCCGCCGTGCCGCCCACCTTGCGCTCGTGCCAGGCCCTCACGTAGCCGCTCAGGCACTCGAAGTTGACCTCCGGCGGCAGGTCGCCCAGGCCGTTCTCGAAGGGGTAGTGCACGAAGCGGTCGCCGAAGCGGATCTTGGTGTTGCGCTGGCGCCGCACGAAGGCCTCATCGCCCCCGGCGCAGCCCCGGATCCAGCCCGCCGTCTCGGCGTCCTTGCTGAACAGGATGTGGCCGCCGGCCACGTCGTAGGTGAAGCCCTCGACGCTCTTCGAGCGGCACAGTCCGCCCGGCTGCGGCGCGGACTCGAAGAGCACCAGGTCCTCCCGGGGATGCCCTCCATCCACGAGCCTTCGGGCGAGGGCCAGGCCGGAGATGCCGGCGCCGAGGATGGCGATCTTCAAGGGCGATGGGGGGGGGAGAGGGAGGGAGGACGCGGGGAAGGGACCGGGCGCGACACCTTAGCAGGCGGGCCTCGACCCGACCATCGGCCGCGAGGCCGGCCGAGGTGGAGTCGCGGGCGCTCGCGCGCGCCGCAGAGCGGGCCGAACCCCTAGCGAGGCTTCGCCTCAGACCGACCAGGTGTGCCGGAGAATCCTCGTCGGCGC
>CAZTTG010000064.1:0-35930 GCA_964615935.1 uncultured Planctomycetaceae bacterium
CGCCCCCCGCGGCGGCCCGATGCGCCGGCGGCGAGCTTCCGCGGATCTCTCTCCGGGCGCGCCCTCGCGCCGGCGCGCGCGGCCGGCGCCGTCTTCGGCGTCGAGCTCCTGCGCCTGCTGCGCGACCCGCGGGCCCTGGCGGCGGCGATCCTGCTGCCGCTCCTGATCTACCCCCTGACCTTCGCCGGTCGAAGCTGGGTCCTCGATCTCGTGCGCGAGGCCAGCGAGGCCCAGCGCGTGCGCGTCGCCCTGGACCTGCAGGAGGTGCCCGAGGAGCTGGCGGGGCGCCTGCGGGCCCTGCTCGCCCAGGAGCTCCCGATCGAGCTCTCCGAGGTCGACGCCCCCAAGCTGCGCGCCCTGGCCCCGGATCTGCTCCTGGGCCGCCTCGAGGCCTACGAGCGCGAGCGCCACCTGGCGAGCGAGATCCTCGAGTCCGCCGGCGACCTCCTGATCCTGGGGACCCGCCACCCCGACATCCCCGACCGCACGGTCTTCCGGCTGCACTACGACGGCTCGACCGAGATCGCCAACCGCGCCCTGGAGCGCGCCGAGCGCGCCCTCGAGCGGCTCCGGGAGGAGGCCGAGCGCGAGCGACGCGATCGGCTGCTGGCGAGCGCGGACCCCGCCCGGGGCCTGGACGCCGAGCTGATCGACCTCACCGGCTCGGGGGGGGGGGCGGGAGCCACCCTGGGCGGACTCCTGCCGATCTTCGCGATGCTGGTCGCCGTGTCGGCGGGGGCCTTCGCGTCCTTGAGCGCCTTCGCGGGCGAGCGCGATGGCGGTCTGCTCGAGACCCTGCTGGCCCAGCCGGTCTCGGCCGGGGCCGTCGCCTGGGGCAAGCTCGGAGCGGTCTGGCTGACCGCGATCCTGGCCGCCATGGGGCACCTGGGCAGCGCCATGATCGCGATCGCCCTGGGTCAGGGCGAGCTGCCGGGCCTGGCGGAGGGTGGAACGGGACAGCTCGCCGTGCAGATGGGCCGGGTGCTCGCGGGCGGGCTGGTGTTCCTGCCCAACGCGATCCTGGTGTGCACCTTCCTGGCGCTGGTCTCCGGTCGCGCGCAGAGCTTCCGCGAGGGCCAGCACCTGCTGCTCCCGCTGAGCCTGTGCTCCCTCGCGCCCGCCGTCTTCGCCACCCAGAGCCAGGTGGCCCTCGATCCGCTCCTGGCCTGCGTGCCCCTCATCGGTCCCTGCCTGGCGCTGCGCGACGCGCTGAGCGGCCAGCTCGCGGCCGGACCGATCGCCTGGATGTTCGGAGCCCACGCGCTGTGGGTGGCCCTGCTCGCGCGCCGCCTCGCGTGCGGCATCGGCGGCGAGAAGCTGTTCCTCGAGCGCTCCCGCGGCGGGGGCGACGATCCCCGGGGCGAGGCCGCCAGGGCGGCGGTGCGCTGGGGCGTGGCCGGCATCCTCGTGACCTACGCGGTGGGCGGCGGTCTGCAGTCGCTCGATCCGCTGCGCGGGCTCCTGCTCACGCAAGCCCTGCTCCTGCCGGTCCTGGCCCTGCTGGCCGCCCGCTCGGTCGCCCGGCGCACGGGCGAGGGGGTGACGCGAGGCCTGCGGCTTCGGCTGCCGCGGCCGAGCCACGCCGTGGCGGCGCTCCTGATCGTGCCCGGCCTGGGGGTCCTGGTCGAGGCGATCTCGCTGTGGCAGCAGGAGTTCCTGCCGGCGCCCGCGGGCCTGTTCGAGGGCAATCCCACCTTCCAGCTCCTGCGGGAGATGCCGACCCTGGAGCTCATCGCGATCTTCGCCCTCCTGCCCGCCGTGGCCGAGGAGCTCTTCTTCCGCGGGGCGCTGCTCTCGGGGATGCGGGCGCGCCTGTCGAGCTCCCGGATCCTGATCCTGCAGGCGCTCCTCTTCGGCCTGGCCCACTTCTCGATCTACCGCTTCCTGCCCACCGCCTGCGTCGGCTTCCTGTGCGCGGTGGTGGCCCTGCGGACCGCCAGCCTGTGGCCGGCCGTGATCCTCCACGCCGGGCACAACGCCCGCGCGGTGCTGATCGGGACGGGCGAGGGCTGGGCCTGGCTGGGCGACCCCCGCCTGGGCCTGTGGGCCGCCCTCGGATTGTGCCTCCTGGTACTGCCGGCGCGGGGCGCCAGGGGGGCCCGGGGCAGGGCCGCCTTCCCAGGATCACCACGGGCTGCAAGCCGCCCCTCGACAACGGCTTAGCCCCCCGTCCCGGGAACGGGGCTCGAATTCGGCCCCCCGCGGCCAGCCCCGATCGGACACGAAGATGGCCGGCGCGGCTGCACCGGCCCCCGTCTCCCCGCCCCAACCAACCCAGCCTACGGGGAATCGGCCATGTATAAACGAATTCTCGCCCACGCTCTCTGCCGGAGCATGGAGGTCGCGATCGCCCTCGCGGTGGTCGCCGCGGCGCTGAACATGCACCGCGTCCTTCCCGGCTGAGCAGCCCAGCAACCCAGCGCAGGGGATCCCCACGGCCTGACCCGCGCCCGTCGCGGCCGACCGAAGCGGCCCCTCGCACCCTCCCGGGTGGCGGGATCGATCGAACGCGGGCCCTCGACGATCGCGACCACCCGGGTCTCGTGCCCACCCGACCGGGGAGAGGGGCCCGCCGGGCCGGATCGGGGGTAGGGGACCCGTAAGGAGGGGAGAACGCGACTTGAAGTGACGCAGGGCGCGTCCCAGTCCGTAGAGTTGGGGAGGTTCCCTCGGAGGCCCGTCCACCGACGCAGGCGCGCCCCCGACCGGCCCTCTCCGCCCTATCGGAGGATCTCCATGAGACGCGTCCCGCTCGTTTCCGCCGGCCTGGTGCTCGCGGCCCTGGCGTCCTCGGCGCCGGCGCAGCAGATCGGCAGCCCGATGCCCGAGCTCGATCCGCTGCGGTGGTACAACTCGCCGCCGATGACCCTCGAGGAGCTGCGCGGCAAAGCCGTGCTGATCGAGGTGTTCCGGACCTGGTGCACGATCTGCCCCACCACCGTCGGGGCGCTCAACTCCAAGCTGGCCAAGCAGGAAAAGGACGGCTTGATGGTGATCGGCATCACCCGGGACGAGCCCGTCCTGGTGGAGCACTGGATCGAGACCCACGGCGTCACCTTCCCGGTGGTGGTCCTCGAGACGGCCGAGGTCGAGAGCGCGATCTACGTCCCCAGCTTCCCGCGCATGGCGGTCATCGACCCCACGGGCACGCTGATCTGGGCGGGCGACCACACGGCCTACGGGTCGCCCCTGCGCCAGGCCCTGGAGGGGGCGAAGAAGGGGAGCCTCCACCCCCGGTCGATGTCGCGCGCGGTGGCGGCCATCCGCAAGGGCGACCGCGGCGCGGCCTTCGCGCAGGTGGACAAGGCCCTCGGCAAGAGCAGCCTGAAGGACGAGGAGCGCCAGGCCGGCGAGAAGCTCCGCGAGTGGCTGGAGGAGACCGCCCAGAGGGGGCTGGAGGAGGCCCGGGAGCAGGCCGAGAAGGGCGACGTGTACAAGGCCGTGGGGATCGCCACCCCGATCGCCCGCTGCAAGCCGCCCTACTCCTGCTCGCAGGTGTGCGCCCGGTTCCTGGAGGAGCTCGAGGCGCGGCCCGACTACCGGCTCGAGATGAAGGCGGGCAAGATGTTCGCCGGGGCCCGGGTGGTGGAGAACCGCATGGATCGGGTGGACCAGTCGATCGCCACCTACGAGAAGATCATCGACAAGTACCCGGAGCTACCGATCGCCAGGCTCGCGGGCGAGCGCATCAAGGCGGCCCAGGAGATGATCAAGCGGAGCGAGGAGTACGAGGAGCGGCGCAAGAAGGGCGGAGGCTGATCCGCCGGTCGGCGCGGGGCCTACCCGCGGCGGCGCTTGCGGGCCAGGTAGAAGCGGCCCGAGTTCATCCCCATGCGCCGGACGCGGGGCCGCTTGCGGGTGCACCCGCCGGACTTCCTCTGGGACTTGGCCATGGCTGATCTCGCTCTGCTGGGGGCTCCTGGGGGGATGAAGGCGGACCATTGAAGCGAGGGCGAGCCCCGCCGGCAAGCCCCGAGCCGCGGTTCCGGGCTAGTCGCCGGCGTAGCCCAGGGCCCGCATGGCGTCCCAGTCCACCCCGCCGCCGGCCTCCTGGCGCTCGTCGTCGGCCCCCCAGATCCCCCGCATCCGCTCCATCTCGGCCTTGAGGGCCTCGAAGACCTCCGGGTGCTCGGCGGAGCGATCCCGCTGGTCGAGGGGGTCCTCGCGGGGGTCGTGGAGGCCGAAGGCGGCCCCCTCCCCCACCCCGGCGCGGACCAGCTTCCAGGGACCCCGGTAGAGGGCGATGCGGTTCGCGGTCGGGTCCAGGTGATCGCGATCCTCGACCAGCACCGCGCGGTCCGGCTCCGGCCGCCCGGCCAGGAGGTCGCGCCCGGCGAAGAGAGCTCCGCCCTCGGCCACGGGCTCCAGTCCCGCCATCCCGAGGAGGGTGGGCGCCACGTCGACGCCGCTCACCAGCCCGTCCACCCGCCCGCGCGCCTCCGGCGGCGCTCCCGGCATCCTCACCAGGAAGGGAACGCACACCTGCGGCTCGTGCACCTCCTGATGCTCGTAGCACCCGCCCTCTCCGAAGGCCTCGCCGTGGTCGGAGGTCATCAGGACGGCCGTGTGGGACCCCGCGACGTCGATGGCCGCCAGGAAGCGGTCGACCTCCCGGTCCATCTGGCTCATCTCGGCGTCGTAGAGCTGGGCCAGGTGGGCGTTGTCGCGCTCGTCGGGCCGGTATCCCTTCACGTAGCGGTCGCTGCGGAAGAGGTAGCCGTCCATCGGACCGTCGTAGGGATCCACCCACCGCTCCTCGAACTCGGGCGAGGGCCGGTAGGGCCAATGCACGTCGTAGAGGTTGACCAGACAGAACCAGGGCCGGGGGTCGTCCTCCTGGATCCACTCCCGAGCCCGATCCAGCACCTCGCTTGCCGGCCGCTGAAAGTCCTGGATCCAGTGGGGCAGGCCGTTGAAGTGCAGGCTCCGGAAGCGCGCCGCCAGCACCGATTGCAGGTCGTGGAGCACGGCCCAGCCGCGGGTGTAGGTCACCGGGGGATCGGTGCGATCGTCGTAGTGCTCGAAGCCGTGGATCATCCCTGTTCCCGCGCGCAGCACGTCGGTGCCCACGAAGCCGCCGGTGCGGTAGCCGGCGCGCCGCAGGGTCTCGACCGCGCTGGGCGCGACGTGCGGGCGGTAGACCTGCCGCGCCAAGCTGGTGCGGTGGTGCGAGGGGTACACGCCGGTCAGCATCGAGACGTGCGAGCTCAGCGTGAAGACCGAGGCCGACCGGGCTCCGTCGAAGACCAGCGACTCCTCGGCCAGGCGCGACAGGCAGGGGGTGGTCTCGCGGTCGTAGCCGTGGTGCTGCAGGCTCTGGCTGCGGGTGGTGTCCCAGACGAGCAGCAGCAGGTTGGGCCGCTCGCCGCGCTCCGGCGGGGCGCCGGGCGCCGCGCCGGCGGCCGCGCCGAGGAAGCCGACCCAGACCAGGCCGCCGAGGCCCAGCAGGGCCGGGATCGCGGCGGCCCACCCCGGCCGCAAGCGGGCGAGCCCGCGCCCGGCGAGGTCCGCGGCCGCGATCACGGCCAGGAGGATGCCCAGGACCTCGAGCCACGGCCGGGGGCCGGCCAGGGCCGAGGTGTCCCCGCCCAGGGCGGTGTACGAGTCGAGCCGCGCGTGGGCCAGGAGCGGGAAGGCCAGGCAGGCCGCGATCCAGAGGCCGGCGGCCAGGGCGCTCTCCCTCTCGGGGGTGGAGAAGCGCTCGGTCGCGCGCCCCGGGAGGACGGGCCCCAGGGCCCCGCCCCTCCACCTCCGGCCGAGGCTGCGGGACCACAGCCAGGTCCCGGCCGCCGCCGGGACGAGGGCCAGCAGTCCGTACGACACCCACAGAAGGATGGCCTGCCCGGCGAGCGCCGCCTCGGGCCCGCGGTGCGGGTACAGGTGGCGCACCCAGAGGCCGTCCGCGGCGGCGGCCAGGAGCACGACCGGGAGCAGGGCTCGGAGGCGTTGGAGCATGGTGGAGCGGGCGCTGGCCTCTGCCGGCCCATGATCCGGTCCGGCGGCGCGGGTGCAAGCGGGGGAGGGGCCCCCGCTTCTTTTCGCGCCGCCTCCGCCCCGGGCTTGAGCGCCGGCGGTCGCCGGGAGGGACGCCCGATTCCGACCGCGGGCCCCAGGGACGCGGGGGCCGCGGGCCGATATCCTGGGCGCCGTGAGCGAGGCGGACGGAGAGACCGGGACGGCCGCGCGCTGGGCCGCGACCGCCCTGTGGGCGGCGGCGGGCGTCTGCGCCCTGAGGGTGGGCCTGGCCCTGGCCGATCTCTGCCTGCACCGCGGGCTGACCGGCGGCCCGGCGCTGTGGACCCTGGCCGGGGGCTTCCCCCGCCTCGTCTGCGGGGCCGTCCTGGTCTGCTTCGCGATCGGCTTCGACGCCGGCCGCGGCGGCGCCCTGCGGTTCGCCCTGGACACGGCCCTCCTGGCGGCGGTCCTGGTGGGCCGGCCGTTCGAATCGGCCTACGCCAGCCTGGGAGCGGGCTGGTGGCCCGGCTGGTTCCTGGCGGTGGTCCTGGGCCTCGTCACAGCCGCCGCCTTCCGCACTCCGCTCCTGCGAGCCCGGCCCGCCCGCCCGGCGATCCCGCTCCTGGTGCTCGTCGCGGCGGCCGTGGGCCTGGGGATGTGGGGCGCGAGCGCGGCCCCCCCCCACCGCGTGAAGCGCCTGTACCGCGAGCTGCTCTTCGAGCCGGAGACCCGCTGGGAGGTGATCGAGGCCAACCCCGACGCCCAGCCCTGCTGGCAGGTGCTGGCGCCCTCCCTCTATCCGGTACCCGGCGCGCCGGCCGGCTACGAGGACCGGCCCGCCCTGGTGATGACGCCGCCCTGCAAGGTGCGCATCCCCATCCGCCGCGAGGACGGCCCGGTCGTGCTGCGTACGGCGGCCGGAGTGCACTTCGAGCTCGCCAACCGGATCCAGGGCGAGGCTCCGGCCGCGAGGGTGCGCTTCGAGGTCTTCGTCAACGGCGAGTCGGTCTTCGACGAGACCCTGGCCGCCCACCGCGAGGACTTCCTCGAGCAGCGCTACTGGCACGCCGTGGGCGGCGAGCAGGGCCTCGCGCTGCGACCGGGGGACGAGGTGCTCCTCTCCACCAGCCTGGTGGGGCCGCCGCCCGAGGTCGCGCCGGAGCACTTCCTGGTCGGCTTCAGCGGCCTGCAGCTCGAGCGCCACGGCCTGCGGCCCTTCGAGCGCGCCCGGCCCTCGCGGCCCAACATCCTCTACATCGTCCAGGACACCCAGCGCGCCGACCGCATGGGCTGCTACGGCTACGAGGCGCGCGACACCACGCCACACGCCGACCGCCTGGCCCGCCGCGGGCTGCTCTTCGAGGAGGCCTTCGCCACCTCCAGCTGGACCTGGCCGGCCACCGCCTCGATGCTCACCGGCCTGCTGCCCGAGGAGCACGGGGTGGTCAGCAACAGCTCCTGCTACCTGGGCGCCGAGCTGGACACCCTGGCCGAGGTCCTGCAGAGCCAGGGCTACGCCACCGCGGCCTTCAGTGGCAACTGGCTGATCGTCGAGAGCAAGGGCTTCCACCAGGGCTTCGACCTCTTCGACGGCGACCCCCGCGACTTCCGCAAGACCGACGAGGTGCTGCCGGGCGTCCTGAGCTGGCTGGAGGAGAACGCGCCGCAGCGCTTCTTCCTCTACCTGCACCTGGTCGATCCGCACACGCCCCACCGGCCCCTGCGGGCCGAGCTCGAGCGCCTGGGCATCGGCCCCATGCCGGTGGACCTGCCCGAGGGACCTCGTCCGGACATCAAGTTCGTGGACCCGCTCGACGTCTACGCGGGCGTGCTCAACCGGCGCGAGAGCTACGACGAGGCGGGGAACCTGCTCCCCGAGCGCGCGGTGCCCGAGGAGCACGCGCGCTGGCTGTCGGACTCCTATGACGCCGCGGTCGCCACCGGCGACCACTACCTGGGCGTCATCCTGGATCGCCTCGCCGAGCTGGGCCTCGAGCAGAACACGGTGGTGGTCTTCACCAGCGACCACGGCGAGGAGCTCCTGGACCACGGGCACCTGGCCCACGGCCACGCCCTCCACCGCGAGCTGGTGCGCGTGCCCCTGATCCTCGCCGGCCCGGGGATCCCGCGGGGCGAGCGCGTGGGAAGCCCGGTGTCCAACCGGCACCTGGCCCCCACCCTGGCGCGGATCGGCGGCGGCGAGCTGGCGGGCGACGGCGGACCGCAGATCGACCTCTCCCGGGCGGACGGGCACATGCTGGGTCAGGCCTACTACTCGCTGCACAAGGGCTGGTGGAACGGCCGCGGGCACCAGGTGCTGGTGGGGCTGCGCACGCGGGACCTCGCCTTCCAGTGGGCGCCCACGGGCGCGGACTGGGGCGCCGCCGAGCCGCCCGAGGGCGGGCAGGTCCGGCTCTTCGACGTGCAGGCGGATCCGACCGAGCTGCGGGACGTGGCGGCCGAGCGGGCCGACGAGGCCGCGGTGCTCGCCCAGGAGGCCCGGGCCCGGCTCATCGAGGCCGATCACCGCCGCGCGACGCACGCGATCGGCGTGGGAGCGGCCGGTCAGCAGGGGCTGGAGGTCATCGGCTACAGCGATGGCAACGAGCCCGTGGAAGCCGAGCCCGATCCCGACCACTGCGACCAGCGCGGGAAGTGAGCTCCGCGTGCCGCGCCGCATCTTCATCGGGGACATCCAGGGCTGTCGCGAGGAGCTCGAGCGACTGCTCGAGGCGCTGCGCTACGACCCCGCCGCTGACGAGCTGCACCCGGTGGGCGACTTCGTGCGGCGCGGACCGGACTCGGCCGGCGCCCTGCGCCTGATGCGGGAGCTCGACGCCGGCGGGGTGCTCGGCAACCACGACCTGCACCTGCTGCGCAAGGCGGCGCGCGCCCGCCGGCGCGCCGGCCGCGAGGCCCCCGAGGAGCTGCGGGACGCGGAGGACCGCGACGAGCTCTGCGACTGGCTGGCCGAGCGCCCCTTCGTGCGCGCCTGGGACGACCTGCTCCTGGTCCACGGCGGACTGCACCCGGCCTGGCGCGATCCCGCGGCCGAGCTCGAGGGGATCGATCCCCTGGTCCGCGACGAGCGCACCGGCTTCTGCACCCTCGTGCGCCACTGCACCGCGACCGGCGAGCGCCCGCCCGAGGACTTCCCGCCCCCCGGTCCGCCCTTCGTCCCCTGGTTCGAGCACCTCCCCGCCATGCGCCTTCCCCAGGAGACCGTGGTCTTCGGCCACTGGGCCCGCCTGGGCCTGGTGCACCGGCCGGGTCTGCGGGGCCTGGACACCGGCTGCGTCTGGGGCGGCCGCCTCACGGCCTGGATCGCCGAGGAGGATCGCCTGGTCGCCGTGGACGCGCCGCGCGCCTTCGCGCCCTGGTGAGCGCTCAATAGCAGGCGATGGTGGTGCCGTCGGCGAGCTGCACCGCGGGCTGCGCCCGGAAGCGCTCGCGGCCCAGGATCCAGTCGCGCTCCGGAGCCATCAGGTTCAGGCGCGGCCCGAGCAGGAGCTCGCGCGGCGACGCCGACCCGCTCTCCCCGTCGAGCCACGGCCGCAGGATCGCGTCCCAGGCGGCGCCCTTTCGCATCGGACCGAAGTGGATCGGGTCCAGCCCGTACCAGGCGGGATCCAGCTCCACCAGGGTGATGCCGCGGCGCGCCGCCCGCTCGCGGACCCTCGCGTCGAGCTCGCGGGCGGCGTCCAGGGCCTCGGCGGGCCCGGGTCCGCTGGCCGGGAAGAAGAGGCGTCTCCACAGACCGAGGGCCCAGGGCCGCAGCCTCTCCAGCCGGGCCAGGGGCAGGGTGGTCAGGACCGTGCGGCGCGGATCGATGCCCGCGCGCGCGAGGCGGTCGAGGCACTCCTCGATCCAGGCGACGACGTGCTGCGGCCCGGGCCCGTACATCAGGTCGTTGCCGACGTCGGTGAGCACGGCCAGGCCCGGCAGCTCGGGACCGCGCTCCAGCTCCCGCCACAGGCCGCAGGAGGTGATGGGCGGGAGGGAGTGACCCAGGAAGCCGCTGGTGAGCCCGAGGGAGCGGCCGCGGCCGAAGGCGGCCAGCACCTGGACCGGACCGCCGGCAGCGGCCCGCGCGCGGCGCACCACCGGGGCGATCCCGCGCGCCAGGTTGCTCGCCCCCAGCGCGACCACTCGGGCGCGAAGGGCGGCCGGGCTCGTTTGAGGGGGGCCCATGAAGCTGTTCTAATCCATGAAACCGACGCGGGCACGTCCCCGCCCGCGTCCGAGCCGGAGATGCCTCCCATGCGCCCGCCCCTTCCCCTCTCGCCGACGCGGCCCGCCTCCGGACGGGCGGCGCTGTGGATCGCCGTCTTCCTGATCGCGGCCGCCGCCGCGGTCCTCTTCGCCCTGCGCGGTCCCGGACCGGGCCGCGAGGTCTCGGCCGCCGAGGCCCAGCGGGCCCGCGAGCTGGCGGCGGCCTACTTCGCGAAGGATCGCCGCCTCGAGGCCCGGGAGGTGCTCGCGCCCCTGCTCGAGGTGCGGCCGCCGGATCCCATGGACCTCGTGCGGGCCGCCATCGCCGAACTCACGTTGGGCGAGCTGGAGGCCTCCACCGAGCTCCTGCGGCGGGCGGAGAGGCTCGCGCCCGACGCGCCCGAGGTCCAGTTCAACCTGGGCCAGCTCGCCTTCCTGAGCGGCGATCGGGACGCAGCCCGGGAGCACTTCGAGCGCACGCTGGAGGCCGCGCCCGGGGACCTGCCCACCCAGCTCGCCCTGGCGGACGCGCTCGAGGAGGAGGAGCCCGCGCGCGCGGAGGCGATCTACCGGGCGATCCTCGACCGCGGCATCGACAACGCCGGGAGCTGGTACATGACCGCGCTCTACCGCGCCGGCCTCCTACTACGCGGCACCGATCGCGCGGATGAGGGCCAGGAGCTGACGACCGAGTACGCGCTCCTGAAGGGTCGCGGGGTCACCGTCCCGCGGCGCGTCGATCTGGAGCGCGGCAACTTCGGCCTCATCCTGCCCCCCGAGGTGCCCGGAGTGACGCGAGCCGAGCCGGGACCCGTGCCGGAGCTCGGGCCGGCGAACAGGATCCTGCCCGAGCTCGCCGGTGCCGAACGAGTGCGCGCGGCGGACCTCGACAACGACGGGAATCTGGACCTCGTCGCGTGGGGCGGAAAGGGGCTGTTCGTCGGGCTCTTCGGCGAAGGCGGCTGGGCCGGACGCGCGCTGGTCTCCGAGGTCGTGGAGTGGGCCCTGCCGTTCGATCTGGGCAACGACGACGATCTCGATCTGCTGTACTTCGCCGGCTCGGGGATGGCCTTCCTCGAGGCGCGCCTGGACATGCAATCGGGTGATCTGGAGTACGAGCAGCGCGCCATCGAGCTGCCCGAGCTCGAATCGTATCCGTGGGACGGCCTGGCGGCGGACTGCGACCACGAAGGGGACCTGGACCTCCTGCTCACGGGCGAATTCGGGACGCGCTGGTGGCGCAACGACGGGGCGGCCGCGGAGGGGGGGCGCTTCTCGGACGCGACCGACGAGGCCGGACTCCCGCGGGAGTGGGTCTCGCCGTGGTGCGCGGTCGAGGACCTCGACACCGACGGGGACGTCGACCTCCTCCTGGGGGGAGCGGCGGGGCTTGCGCTGATGGCCAACCTCCGAGGCGGCGCCTTCGAGGACGCCAGCGACCGGCTCGCCGAGGACTCGGGGCAGAGGCTGGACGCACCCCTGATCGCCGACCTGAACGGGGACTCCCGGCCAGACCTGTACTTCCAGTCGCGGGTGACCCGTGGAGCACCGGCGGAGCAGGCCAGCGAGGAGGCCCTCCTCCTGGGCCAGCCCTCGGGACGCTTCCGCGCGTCCCCCCGGCCCCAGGCCCCCATCCCGACCACCGTCTGGAGCGAGCTCCAGCGCACGCCCCGGGACCTGGACCTTGACGGAAACGTCGACGTCGCCTGGATCGACACGGCGCACACCGAGCTCGCCGGCATCCTGGCCGTGGGCCTGGAGGGCGAGCGACCGTTCCGCATCGACGTGACCGGCGCCGGCTCGCGACCCGAGTGGGACGCCGCCCTCCTGGCCGACCTCGACGCCGACCTGGACCTCGAGCTGATCCTGCCTACCGACGAGGGGATCGAGGTCCGCGACCTCACCGGGGCCGAGGGCAACCGGCTGCTCTTCTCCCTCCGCGGGGTCAAGGACAACCGCCGGGGCATCGGCGCGACGGTCGAGCTGCGCGCGGGCGAGCTCTACCAGCGGCGCTTCTGGATGGGCGAGAACGCGCTGCTCGGCCTGGGAGCAGCCGAGGAGCTCGAGTGGCTGCGCATCACCTGGCCCAACGGGGTGGTGCAGTACGACCTGCGATCGGAGATCGGCGACCGCCGGGCCACCGGCGGGGCGCTCGACGCGCTGATGCAGACCGAGGGGCTCATCGGCTCCTGCCCCTTCCTCTATGCCTGGAACGGCGAGACCTTCGAGTTCGTCTCGGACGTCCTGGGCATCACGCCCCTGGGCCTGCCCATGGCCCCGGGCATGCTGGTCCCGCCGGACAGCGACGAGTACGTGCTGGTGCGCGGCGAGCAGCTCCGGCCGAAGGACGGCGCCCTCTTGCTGCAGTTCACCGAGGAGCTGCGCGAGGTGACCTACCTCGACCGCATCCGCCTGGAGGTGGTCGACCACCCGCAGGGCACCGAGATCTTCCCCAACGAGCGCTTCTGCTTCCCGCCCTTTCCCGAGCCCCACACCCACACGGTACGCGCTCCCCTCTCCCCCACGCGGGCGCTGGGCAGCGACGGCAAGGACTGGACCGGGGAGCTCGCCGCCGTCGACCGGGTGCACGCGGTCCCCTTCGAGAACGCTCCGCCGCAGTTCCTGGGCCTGGCCACGCCCCACTTCCTGGAGCTCTCCTTCGATCCCGAGCTCGTGGGCGACGCCCCGCTCCTGAGGCTCCTGATGACCGGCTGGCTCTACTGGACCGAGGCCAGCGTGAACATGGCCGCGGCGCGGCACCCGGACTGGGAGTTCGTGCCGCCCCTCTTCCAGGTGCCCGACGGCGCCGGCGGCTGGCGGAACGCCGGTCCCCCGGTGGGCTTCCCGGCCGGCAAGACCAAGACCATGGTGGTCGACGTGAGCGAGCTCCTGGACCGCGCCGACCCCCGGCTGCGGGTGTTCACCACCCTGCGCCTGTACTGGGACTCCATCCGCCTGGCGGTCGACGGGGACGACGCGCCCACCCGCGTCACCTCGCTCGAGCCGAGCTCGGCCCGCCTGTGGAGGCGCGGCTTCAGCGCGCCCGAGGAGACCTCCGACCCGCACCAGCCCGAGCGCTTCACCTGGGACCGCCTGAGCGAGCTGCCGCGCTGGGATCCCCACCCCGGCCTGTACACGAAGCTGGGCGAGGTCCTGCCCCTGGTGACCGAGATCGACGATCGCCTCGCGATCATGGGCGCGGGCGAGGCCCTCGAGGTGCGCTTCGAGGCCGGCGGGCTGCCCGAGCTCGCCCCCGGCTGGCGCCGCGACTACCTGGTCTTCCTGGACGGGTGGGCCAAGGACCGCGATCCCAACACGGTCGAGGCCCTCTACGTCGAGCCCCTGCCCTTCCACGGCATGAGCGGCTACCCCTACGGCGAGGGCGAGAGCTTCCCCGACACCGAGGCCCACCGCGCCTGGCGCCGCGAGTGGAACACCCGCCCGGCCCGGTCCTGGCTCCCGAGCCCCTTCGATCCGCCGCAGGCGCCGGCGGGCCGGCCGGCCCTGGCCGCCGCGCCGAGGGGGGACTGAGGGCACGGAAGGGGGGCGCCGCCGCGGCGGCGCCCCCGCGTCTGCTGGATCCCGATCGGAGCCACGCTCCGCGCGGCGAGTCTCCTACTGGAAGATCAGCTCGATCCCGTCGCTGAGGTCGGTCCCCACACCCATGGGATCCCGCAGCCAGCCCTGGTAGTGGACCGTGGTGCCGGTGGGCTGGTTGACGGGGGTGGCGGGGTCGTTGATGGTCAGGCTGTGCGTGCCGGTGCAGGCCGCAGCCCCGCCGGTGCTGCCCGGCGGGGTCCGCTTGAGGGGCGGCTTGATGCACAGGAGACCGGACGAGAAGGGAATCGTGGCGGTGCCGTTGAGGCCGAAGAAGATGATGGCGGGCTTGCCGATCTCGGAGCCGCTGAAGGTGACGTCGTAGTCGTTGGCCCCGGAGACCGGCCCGTCGGCGGGATTCGAGGTCGCCATGGTGGCCTGACAGCCGCTCGAGCTCGGACACGACATGAAGCCGCAGGCGGTCGCCGTGCTGGGGTCGGCGTAGCCGCAGTAGTGGACCGGCGGGGTGCCGCCGCTGCAACCGCCCGGGCTCTCGATCAGCCCGTGCATGCTGGCCCAGGCCGAAGCCGGCCAGCCCTGCCCGAACACGTAGCAGCTCGAGCCCGCGCCGGCGCCGGTGGGGCACATCCCGCCCGCGGGGCTCCCCTTGTCGACGTTGATCCACAGGCCGTCGGTCGTGTTCCGGCCGGTCCCGCAGGGTCCATAGCCGGGGTCGGTGCCGCAGGGGACGTTGTAGGTGCACGCGCCGAAGGTCCCCGTGAGGATCTCACCGCCGAAGAGGGGGCCAGCCCCGATCGAGTACGTGAGCACGTCGTTCTCGTTCTGGAAGACGATGTTGAACGAGTCCACGTCGTCGCTGTTCTCCCAGGTCCCGTCCCCGTCCGACTGCAGGCAGAAGCTGCCCGAGTTGGCCAGGTTGATGGTCACGATCCAGCAGGAGAGGGTGCCCCCGCCGCTGTTGTCGCCCGGCAGGGGGTTGCCGGAGGCGGCGCCGAAGTCGAAGTAGGCCGCCTCGATGCCGTGGGGCGCCTTGCCGACCACCTGGTAGTTGATGCACGAGCCGCCGAAGTTGTCGTAGAAGCCGTACCTGATGTCGACCTGCCCGGTGGGCCACGGCGTGCAGTAGCCGAAGTCGAAGCTGGTGACCAGGTTGTCTATCGTGGTGCCCGCCGGGCCATTGGGATCGCTGGGGCTGGGGACGCGTCCGCTGTCGTAGAAGTCCTCGCAGTCCTCGACGGTGACGTAGCTCCCCCCGCCCTGCCACCACGGACAGGTGTTGTTGAAGATGATCCGGTTGGTGGCCTCCGGCGCCATGGGTTTCCTCGACCAGGTCTTGGTGGCCCAGTCGAGGGTCCCGGCGTGCCGGATGGGAACGGTGACCGGATGGGCCCGGCTCGGATCGGAGTACTGGGCGCTGGCAACGGCGCAGCTCAAGGCGACGCCGGCAGCGATCGTCCATGATCGATACATGCTCACTCCTGATACGGTTGTGTGGGATCGCGTACGGGACCGGGGGCCGAGGCCGCTTCACGACCCTGCTGAGCCCCGCAAGACGCCAGTGTGCATTCTGGAGGGGAATCCGGAATCCCGATACCGCGAAACCGGGCCGATCGCACCTCGCGTCGCCCTCGCGGCCCTCCGAGACCCCCGCGGCGCGCTCCCGGTGCCCCGGACGGCCCCCCCGATGGCCCTCGGAGGGCCCCGGACAGGCTCCGCGCGCTCAGCCCGCTCCTCGGTCCCGGCCCCTCTCCCGCTGGCCCCGGCCGAGCCACGCGATGGCCGCGGCGACGCCGATCACCACCCACAGGACCTGCTGCAGGCGCTCGGCCGAGCTCCCGCGGTGCACGTGCTCCTCGAGCACCAGGCTGCCCAGACCCCCGATCGTGCCGAGGATCAGGAGCCACCGCAGGGTCCGGCGCCTCGCGGCCTTCGCCGCCTGGCGCCAGCCGATGGCGAAGAACGCGACCGCACAGCCGACCACCAGCCACAGGAGCTGCTGCAGGTGGTCGGAGAAGCTCCCGGACCATACGTGCTCCTCGAGCACCAGGCTGCCCGCGAGGCCGGCCCCGCAGAGGGGGATGGCGATCGAGAGGAAGCGGCGCAGGGGCGGGCTCGTCCGGCGGCGGGAACGCACGGCGATGATCGCGACGACCGTGCCGATCGAGGTCCACAGGAGCTGTTGCAGGTGCTCGGTGAGGCTCCCCCTGTGGACGAACTCCTCCAGGAGCAGGCTGCCCACGATGCCGATCCCGCCCAGCACGACGTAGACCACGGGCCCGGCGGCGCGCGGCGCGGCGGGGGCCGGCTCGGCCGCCGATCCGCCGCAGGCCCACCAGGCGGTGCCCAGGAAGACCAGGTTCCAGAGGAGGGTCGACGCGGCGAAGATGCGGGCCAGGACGATCTCACCCCCGGGACCGGGGCCGGGGAGGTAGAGCGGATTCGACAGCCAGTCCAGGAAGAACGCCTGCGTCAGCAGCACGGGCACGGCCATCATCGCCACGGCGATCGGCAGGCGGGTCAGGAGACCGGCCCCCACGGACCCGGGACGCCGGCGGAAGGCCTGGCGCGCCACCGCCGCCAGGCCAATCAGGAGGCCGGTGCACACGAGCTGGGCCGGCAGGTAGCCGGGCAGCCATCCGGCCGACCGCGAGGGGACCCAGCTCGAGCCCGGGCCGTGCTGGAAGAGGACGCCGGGCGTGAAGGCCGCCAGCGCGATCGCCCCGGCGAGGAGGCCGATGGAGTACACCCGCCAGCGCATCCGACGGCGCGGGATGCCGCCCACCTCGACCTCGAAGACGACGCCGGCTCCGTCCGGCCGACCGGCGGCCGGCCGCGCGCCCGACGGCCGCCGACCGCGGGAGGCGTCCTCCACGTCGCTCCTGAGGTCGCTGGCGCGCTGGTAGCGGCGCTCGGGCTCCTTCTCCAGCGTGCGCAGCACCACCTCGTCCAGGCGCACGTCGACATCCACCTTGCGGGAGGGCTCCACGAAGCGGCCCAGGGGTAGCTCGCCCGTCAGGAGCTCGTAGAAGACCACCCCCAGGGAATAGATATCGGCCCGGTGGTCCACCTCCAGGGGCCGCTCGATCTGCTCCGGCGCCATGTAGTGCGGTGTGCCCATGGCCTGGCCGGTGGCGGTCAGGCCGCGCGAACCGCCTTCCGTCTCGGCCAGCTTCACCAGCCCGAAGTCGGCGATCCGGGGGCGCCCGTCGCGATCGATCAGGATGTTCTCGGGCTTGACGTCGCGGTGGACCACCCCGTTGTCGTGCGCGTACTGCAGGGCCTCACAGACCCCCCCCACCAGGCGCAGCGCCTCCGCCGGACCGGCGCTCCGGGCGCGGATCACCTCCCGCAGGGTGGCGCCGTCCACGTACTCCATCACCAGGTAGTACAGGCCGCCCGCGCGCCCGGAGTCGTGCACCCGCACGATGTTCGGGTGGTCCAGCCGCGCCAGGGCCCGCGCCTCCCGCTCGAAGCGCTCGGCGAAGGCCGGGACCGAGGCCACCCGATCGCCGAGGATCTTGAGCGCCACCTCGCGATCCAGCCCCCGCTGCCGGGCGCGGTACACCACGCCCATGCCGCCCTCGCCCACCACCTCGAGCACCTCGAGCTGGGGAAAAAACGGCTGGATCTCCTCGGGCGCAGGAGGGGGCGGCGGCGCCCCGCCCGGCCCGCTGATCACCACGTCCAGGTCGGGGTCCCGCCCCAGCCCCAGCTCGAAGAGGCAGCGCGGGCACAGCCCGCCCGAGCCGCCCTCGCCGGGGATGGGCGCCGAGCACTGGGGACAGGGGTGGTTCTTCGGCTGGGGCGGCATCGCGGGCGGACCTGCGTCCGCTGTCCCATGCAGGAGGGGATGCCGAAGGTTACAGGGTCAGGGTGGCATTTCGCAGCTCGACACGCGGCAGAACTCGCCGGGGAGCCCGAGAGCTGCGAGGTCGTCGGCCGGCTGCAGGGGGCTCGCCCCACGCCGAGGCTCGGCGGGCGCCGGGGGCATTCCCGCTTCCCGGCTTCGATCCTCGGCGCGAGCGCTATCCTGTTCCTCGACGGCACCTGGCCACCCCTGGCACCCGAACGGAAGGACCGTGGAAGTGAACCTCGCCCTCTCCACCGCGCGCAGGATCTCCCTGCCCGCCCTGATCGTCGCCCTGGCCGCCTCGATCCTCGGATCGCCGGCCACCGCCCAGCTCCAGCTCCCGCAGGCGAACGACCGGCGAATCGGCCCCCAGGACATCACCGTGCTCGTCTACATGGACGACGACGACAACAGCACGCCGCTGACCCCGGTGATCGGAGCCACGGTCACGCTCCAGGGGGTCTACCCGACGTCCTGGAACGGCATCGTGCAGCCGACCGGCGCGGGCGGCGCGGCGATCTTCCCCGGCGTGGCCGGACCCTACTCCATGACCGCGCAGGCCGACCACACATGGCTCGGCACGACGACGCGCCTGGCTTCGAGCCTGATCGACGTCCAGCCGGCGATCTCGGGGAATCCGCCCGCGGGCACGATCGGAGTTCCGCTGTTCGCGTCCTACGAGGTGCCCCCCAGCGTCGATGCCTGGCTCAGCGGCAACGTGGCGAACCTGCCCGCACTCTCCGGCAACCAGTTCGTGGAGGTCGTGGCCGTGGCCAACGGCCCGGTCGACTTCGAGTGGAGCACGACCGTCGACCCCTCCACCGGCTTCTACTCGATGCCGATCCCCTCGAACACCCCCATCGACTGCTTCGTCGCCCACCGCGAGGACCCCGCCTTCGACAAGCGGACCATCCTCGCCACGCTGATCCAGCCGGGAGTGGGACAGATCGGGCCGGGAGCCACCCTCTCCTGGAATCCCGACTTCGGGAGCACCGCCGTCGTGCCCTGGAACGCGACGGTGGGCTTTTCGGCTACCAACGTCCACCCCGCGATGGACCTCAGCATCCAGCTGGTGGTCGAGGACGCCGCGAACGGGATCCGCTTCGACTTCAGCTTCTTCGACGGCTACCCGGCCCCCACTTCCTTCACGCTGCCCGACGTCACCGACCCCAAGCTCGCCGGCTACCGGATCGAGCTCGACGCCGACACCTTCGACCCCCTGGGCAACATCGAGGCGGGTCAGGAACACGAGGAGGTTCTGACGACCACCCCCGCATCGGTCGCCTTCGACTTCCCCTCGCTGCCGACGATCCTGCACCCCGCCCACCTCTCGATCCTGACCATGGCGCAGTTCGACGCCCTCGAAGTCCGGATCCTGGAGGGGAGCACGGGAACCTTCGGCAGCAACGGGTTCAACCACTTCACCGTCGCCACCGAGGCCGGCGCCAGCGGTCCCCCGCCGCCGGGGATCGACTAGGCCTTGTGGCTCGTCTTCACCCCCGCGGGCGTGACCCGCTTCGACCTGCCGCCCTACTCCCTGCCGATGTTCGGCTCCACCCAGAGCCTGTTCTGCCTGGAGGAGCAGACGCGTTTCAAGGGGTACGCGTTCGACTACGACGCCTTCTTCAGCGGCAACCTGGCGGCCAACTTCGCGTCGCTGCTCGCGACGTACACGAGCAACGGCTGGAGCTACTCCGGGATCCAGATCTTCCTCACGCCCTGACCCTCTTCGCCGCGCCCGCGAAGGCTCAGGGACCCAGCGCCTCGAACAGCCCCCGGATCTCGTCCTCGACGTCCTCCGGCTCGGCCACGGTCTCGGCGATCTCGGCTCGCAGCAGCTCGCGGTAGCGGCAGCGGAGCCGGTGGAGGGCCACCTTGACCGCGCCCTCCGACAGACCCAGCTGCTGGCCCAGCTCCCGATGGGGCGCGATCTTCGGATCCGCGGTCAGGGCCGTCCGCAGCGCCGCGAAGAGCTCGCCCTTGCCGGCCGCCTCGTAGTCCGATCCGAGCCGCCCCAGGACCCCCTCGAGCAGGGTCAGCGCCCAGGAGCGGGCGAAGGACCGCTCGGGGGTGTGGGGATCGGCGGGCTCCAGGGCGAAGCGCTCCTCGGCCGTCCGGGCGTCGAAGCGGATCGGGGGCCGACCTCCGCCTCGCTTCAGGGCGCTGCGCTCGGCTCGCTGGTTGACCAGGAAGTGGCGCAGGGCGGCGAGGAGGTAGCTGCGGAATCGGCCGCGACCCGGGTCGGCGGCCTCCACGACGCGTCGCTCGAGCAGGCGCGCGAAGAACTCCTGGGTGAGGTCGGCGGCCTCGTCCGGGGGGAAGCCGCTGCGCCGCACGTAGCCGTAGAGGGGGTACCAGTAGGTGCCGCACAGCGCCTCCAGGGCCTGCCGCGAGCCCGGCCCGGAACCCTCGCCCGCGCGCAGCACCTGGCTCCAGCGCGTGGTCAGGAAGCGGCGGCCATCGGAGGACCCGGTCACGGCGCGGCCAGGGGCGCCGTCGCCAGGCCCACCGCCTCCAGGAACAGGCGGTAGGCGGGATGCCCCTCCTCCATCTCGGGGTGGAAGCTCGCCGCCAGGAGCGTCCCCTGGCGCAGGAGCACGGGGTCGGGACCGCGCCGCGCCAGCACCTCCACCTCGCCGCCCAGGCGGACGATGCGCGGAGCGCGGATGAAGGTGCCCCGGCAGTCGGGGAAGCCTCCCTCGCCGGCGATCTCGAAGACGCCCGAGGCGATCTGCCGGCCGTAGGCGTTGCGCTCCACGTCGACGTCGAGCAGGTCCAGACTGCGCTGGGCGGGGCGGCTCACCCGGGCGGCGAGCAGGATCAGGCCGGCGCAGGTGGCCAGCACGGGCCGGCCCTCCTCCAGCATCGCCCGCAGGCGCTCCACCAGGGGGCGCTCGAGGTCCTCCCGGGCGAGGAGCTTCAGCATGGTGGTCGACTCGCCGCCCGGGAGCACCAGGCCGTCGAGCCCGGGCAGATCCCGAGCCCGGCGCACCTCGCGCACCCTCGCCCCGGCGAGCTCCAGGGCGACTCGATGGGTGGGGAAGTCCCCCTGCAGGGCCAGGATCCCGACCGTCGCGCTCCGCATCGCGATCTCCCGCGCGGCTACCAGCCGCGCGAGGCCAGGCGCTCCTCCTCGGGGATGGACGACATCTCGAGGCCCGGCATGGCCTCCGACAGACCCAGGGAGGCCTCCAGCACGGCGTGGGGATCCTCGAAGTGCGTGACCGCGGCCACGATGGCGCGGGCGCGGGCGACCGGGTCCTCGCTCTTGAAGATGCCGCTGCCCACGAAGACCGCCTCGGCGCCGAGCTGCATCATCAGGGCCGCGTCGGCCGGAGTGGCCATGCCGCCGGCCGAGAAGTTGGGCACCGGCATGCGCTGGTTCTCGGCCACCCACTGGACCAGCTCGAGGGGCACGCGCCACTCCTGGGCGCGCTCCTGCAGGCGATCGAGGTTGGCGCCCTGGAGGGCCTCGATGGCCGAGGTCACGGCGCGCATGTGGCGCACCGCCTCCACCACGTTGCCGGTGCCCGCCTCGCCCTTGGTGCGGATCATGGCCGCGCCCTCGTTGATTCGGCGCAGGGCCTCGCCCAGGTCGCGGCAGCCGCACACGAAGGGGATGGGGAACTCCCGCTTCCACACGTGATGGGCCCCGTCGGCGGGCGTGAGGACCTCGGACTCGTCGATGCAGTCGACCTCCAGCGCCTGCAGCACCTGGGCCTCGACGAAGTGGCCGATGCGGACCTTGGCCATGACCGGGATCGAGGAGACCTCCTGGATCTCGCGGATCTTCTCGATGCTGGCCATGCGGGCCACGCCGCCGTCGCGGCGGATGTCGGACGGCACGCGCTCGAGGGCCATCACCGCGGCGGCGCCGGAGTCCTCGGCGATGCGCGCCTGCTCGGCGTTGGTGACGTCCATGATCACCCCGCCGCGGAGCTGCTCGCAGAAGCCGATCTTGGTCTGTACTTCCTCGGGGGTGAAGCCGGGGACTTCCCGCTGTTTTTCCTGGTTGCTCATGGCGAACCCCGCTGTCTAGAGAAAGACGGAACTGGGAGCGGTCTGCCGCTCCGCTTGACGGCGCGCGACGCGCGCCACGATCTCGATCCCCCGGCCGATCTCCTCCTCGTCGGCCCGGGGCAGCGCCAGCCGGATGCCGCTGGAGCGCGAGCCGTCGGGGTCGAAGACGAAGCCGGGAGCCACCTGCACGCCCTGGTCGCGGACCTCCCGCGCCAGCATTCGGCTGTCCACGCGCTCGGGAAACTGCACCCACAGGGTGTAGCCGCCCTCGGGCTCGGTCCAGGTGGCGAAGTCCGCGAGGTGCCGCTGCAGGGCCTCGCGGGCGGCGGCGTGCTTGCGCTCGAGGGAGGCGCGCACCCGGACCAGGTGGCGGTCGTACTCGCCGCGCTCGATGAAGTCGGCCAGGGCGGCCTGCAGCAGGATGCCCGAGGACAGGTCGCTGTAGTGCTTGAGCGCGCCGATCCGGTCGATGACGATCCGCTCGGCGGCGATCCACCCCACCCGGACTCCGGGGAAGAGGGCCTTGCTCACCGTTCCCAGGGAGATCACGCGCGGCTCGGCGCACAGCGACCGCAGAGTGGGCAGGTGCTCGCCCGTGAAGCGCAGCTCGCGCTCGAAGTCGTCCTCCAGGACCGGGCCGGCGAAGTCGGCGGTTCGCTCCAGGAAGCCGTCCCGCGCCGCCCGATCCCAGGTGCGGCCGGTGGGATTCTGGAAGTTGGGCATGGCGTAGACCAGCGCCGCGCCCTCGGTCCGGAGCGCTCGGCCCAGCCCGGCTGCGTCCATGCCGCCGGCGCTCTCCGGTACCCCCAGGGCCTCGACGCCCAGGCTGCGCAGGATGCCGAACATCTGGTGGTAGGTGGGCGAGCTCAAGACGACCGCCTCGCCCGGCCCGGCGAAGGCCCGCACCGCGAGCTCGATCCCCTGCTGGGCGCCGGTGGTGACGAGGATCTGCTCGGGGGTCGTGGGCGTGCCGGCGCGGGTCTCGCGCTCGGCCAGGATCTCCCGCAGCCGGGGGAAGCCGCCGGGCGCGCCGTAGTCGAGGAGGGCGGCCCCGCCGGAGGCCAGCGCCCGACCGATGGACTCCTCGAAGGGCCCGACCGGGAAGTCGCGGACGTCCGGCACGAGCTTGGAGAAGTCGATCCCCCCCGCGGGCTCCCTCCCCTGCTCCTCGCCCGAGATCAAGAGGGCGCAGGCCTCCTCGGCCGCCCGGGTGAACCTCGGTCTCCAGGGAGCCCCCGCGGCGCGAGGCGACCGCGCCTGGACGGCCGCGGTTCCCCCACCGGGCCGCCGCGCGCGCGTGCCGCTGCCCACCCGGCTCTCGACCAGGCCGGCGGACTCCAGCTCGCGGTAGGCCATCTGGATGGTGGAGCGGTGGACGCCGAGCTTCTCGGCCAGCGCGCGGATGGCGGGCAACCGGTCGCCCTCGGCCACGCTGCCGGAGCTCATCCAGGCGCGCAGGTGGGCGGCGATCTGGCGGTAGAGAGGCTCCGCAGAGCTTCGATCCGGGCCAGGCCAACTGTCGGGTTCGAGGGGGTCCAAGGAGGCCAATCGGGGCAATTGGCCCGGATCATAGGCGCCATAAAAGGCCCCGACAAGGGAGTTTGGGGCGATTCACCGGCCACATTGTCCGGGTCAATCAACGGAACGCGCCGGGGCCGGGAGGGGCTCAGCCCTCCTCGGCCGCCCATCCCTCGAAGCGCCTCACCGCCTCACGGAAGCCGGCGGGCATGGGCGCGCTCGCGCGGCTCTCGGCGTCCCAGATCACCAGCAGGGCCTCGGCCTCGCACCACACCCTCCCGCTCTCGGCCTCGCGCACGCGGTAGGCCTGCTGGAAGGAGCTCGTGCCCAGGTGCGCAGTGCAGAGCTCGATCTCGACCTCCACCCCGCCCTGGCCGGGGAGCAGGAAGCGGACGTTGGACTGGAGCAGCACGAAGCTGAAGTGGCGGCCGACCAGCAGGCCCAGCTCGCGACACCAGTCGTAGCGCGCCTCCTCGAAGAGCGTCAGGTAGACGGCGTTGTTGAGCACCCCCTGCATGTCCTCGTCGGACCAGCGAGTGCGGGCGCGCGTGCGGAAGCGCATGCGATCGGAGGGGGGTACGAGGGGGGCATCCATGGAGTGTGCTAGCGGGTTCGGGGTGATCTGGCCCAGGTCGTGTACCGGCCCAGCACGAGCCCGAGGCCGGCGAAGATCAGGCTGGCTCCGACCAGGGTGGCGCCCGCCAGCGGTTCCTCCAGGATCAGCACGCCCGCGGCGCCCGCGATCATCGGCTGCAGGAAGATGTAGACCGCCGTGGTCGTGGCGCTCACCCGGGAGAGGGCGAACATGTTGAGCAGGTAGCCCAGGAGGGTCGGCGCGAGGAGGATGAAGCCGAGCGAGCGCCAGGCCTCCGCGCTCGCCCCGGCGGGGACGAGGGGCGGGTGGCCGGGGAAGAGGGGGATCAACCACAGGCTGAGGACGAACATCCAGGCGATCAGCACCAGAGGTGGGTAGCGCCGGACCATGGGGCGGGAGCCCACCAGGAAGAGGGCGTAGCAGAAGGTGTTGGCCACCATCAGGGCGTTGCCCAGGGCGAGGGTGGGGGGCGCGCCCGGGCTCTCCTCCCCGAAGAGGACCAGCTTGCCCAGGATGGCGATCGCGATGCCCAGGGCTCCCAGTCGCGAGAAGCGCTCCTGGCGTATGGCCACGGCCACGCCGAAGGTGAACACCGGGATGAGGGCCATGATCAGCCCGGCGTGCACGGCGGTGGAGCGGGAGAGGCCCTGCAGGTAGAGCCACTGGTTCAGCCCCACCCCGAGCAGGGAGAGCAGCAGGAGCCGCGGCAGGTCGCCCGGCCTGGGGAGGGCGCGCCGGCCGTAGGTCAGCCACGCCAGGGCGCCCAGCACCGAGGAGCCGACCAGCAACCGCCAGGCCGCCACCGCGGAGGGGTCGAAGGCCTCGAAGGCCAGCTTGCCGAAGACCGGGAACAGGCCGAAGCAGGCCTGGACCGCGATCAGGGCCAGGTGACCCGGGAGCGCCCCCCCCTGCTGCGGGCGGCTCTCGGCGTCCCCGCCCGGGCCTGGCGTGACTTGGGCCATCCCCGCAGGCTAGCGGCGGGGCGCGGCGCGCGGAACCCGCGGGCGGGCGGAAGCCCGCCGGGGCTCCTCGTGCGGAATGGCGCGGTCCCTTACACTGATCCGCCTTCGACTCGCCGCGCGCACTCCGGCGAGCGCCCCATGACCTCGGATCCGACCCCCCGAAGCTGGCCCCTGCTCTCCTCCGAGCGCGGACCCGACCTCCTGGTCTGCCGGGCTCGCTTCGATCGGGTGCGCAACCCCCGCAACGGCCGGGAGCTCGACCGGACGGTCCTCGAGGTCCCCGACTGGGTCAACGTGGTCGCCCTCACCGCGGAGGGACGCCTCCTGGTGGTGCGCCAGTGGCGCTTCGGCTCGCGGGGGGTAACCTGCGAGATCCCGGGGGGAGTGGTCGACGCCGGAGAGGACCACGCCCAGGCCGCCCGGCGGGAGCTGCGCGAGGAGTGCGGCTACTCCGCGCCTCGCTGGACTTACCTGGGGTGCGTCGAGCCCAATCCCGCCTTTCACGACAACCTGTGCCACCACTGGCTGGCCGAGGACGCGGCGCCGGCGGGCCCGCAGGAGCAGGACGAGGGCGAGGACATCGCCGTCGACCTCCTGAGCCTCGACGAGGTCCGCTCGGCCATCGCCGCCGGCGAGATCCGCCACGCCCTGGTCGTCTCGGCCCTCTGCCGGATCCTCGACCTGCGGGTCCCCTCCGGAGGCTAGGCCCGTGCTCCGCCCCGCGCTCCCGCCCTCCGCGATCGCCACCCGGCCGGGTCTCCTGCTGCTGGCCGGCCTCGCCTCCCTGCTCGGGGCGCGCGACCAGGACGCGCCCCGCGGGCCCGAGGTCCCCCCCTCGGCGAGCGAGGACATCCATCGGGGCCAGGTGCTGCTCGTGGGCGGCGAGCTCGAGGGCTGGGAGCGCCTGGTCCCCGAGAGCCGGGGCGGCGGCGAGGCCGTCGTCCTCCTGCACGCGGGCCCCGGAGAGGAGGGGGGAGAGCCCTCCCTGGAGCGCGGGCCCGCGGGAATCCGGGTGGCGGTCACCGCCGGCTCGGAGCTGCAGGACTCCCCCGAGATCCCCGACGCCATGGCGGGGATCGGCTCGATCCGGCTGGTGACGGGCAGCCCGGCGCGGGCCATCGATGCCGCGTACCCGGACGGGCGCCCCAGCCTCCTGATCCGCCGGGTGTGGGAGCGGCACGTGCACCGCGTCCCGGTGATCGCGCTGGGTCCGCGGGCCTCGGCGGCCGCCTCGGCGGCCTGCATCGTCGAGGCCTCCGAGATCGACGAGCCCCAGCGCAACCCCCGCACCGTCGGCCGCCCGCGGATCCTCTGGGGGCTGGGCTTCTTCCCCTGGGCGATGCTCGAGACCGCGGAGGGCGCCGACGGGAGCCTGGAGCGGCTGATGGAGGCCACCTGCGAGGGGCGCATGCGCCTCTCCGTCTTCCTGCCGGGCGAGGCGGCCCTGCTGGTGGACGTCCAGGACAGCTGGGCGAGGGCCCACGGCTCCGAGCCCGTGCTGGTCTTCGACCTCAAGCGGGCGCGACGCAGCCGCGACTGGCTCCTGGGCGGCCGGCTCTCGGTCCTCTCCGAGGGCGACTGCTGGCTGCAGATCACTCGCCGCGTGCACCCCGCCGTGGAGGGCCCTCCGGTCGGAGTCGGCACCGGCGAGATCGGCGCCGCAGAGGAGCGCATCGAGGTGCCGCGGGCCCTCGACCGCACCAGCCTGCGCGCGGCGCTCCTGTGCTTCGCTCGATCGCCGGCTCCCCGGCGAGTGGTGCTGCGCGGCGAGAGCCGCCGGCTGACCTTCGAGCTCGACTCCGCCAGCCGCGTGTTCCCGCGCGGCGAGGGGCGCGTCCCCACCCTCGACCGGGTCCGCTTCGACCTCGAGTGGAACCCTCCGGAGGACCGATAGATGGCACCCTTCCACCGCGGGGCCGCGAGCCCGGCCCCTCTCGAGCCGCGCCCGGCCAGGGCGCTCCTCCTCCTCGCCGTCCTCGCCTGCGCGGCCGGCTGCGGCCCTTCGCGGCCCACCCCCAGCCCCACCCGGAACGTGCTCCTGATCGTGGCCGACACCCTGCGCGCCGACCGGCTGGGCTGCTACGGCTACGAGCGCGACACCTCCCCCACCATCGACGCCCTGGCGGAGGAAGGGGTGCTCTACGAGCGCTGCTACTCACAGGGCTGCTGGACGGTCCCCTCGATGATCTCGATGATGAGCGGGCTGTCGGTCACCCAGCTGGAGAGGCGACTGCCCCGGGTGACGCTCCTGGCGGAGCACCTGCAGGCGCACGGGCTGCGGACCTCGGCCTTCCTGGCCAACGCCACCCTGGGGGTGGACCGCGGCTTCGAGCGGGGCTTCGACGACTTCGAGCCGCTCTTCAACGAGCGCGCCCCGGACATCGCCGACGCCTTCGGCGAGTGGCTCGAGGGCTGGCGCGCGGACCGCCAGGCGGGCGCGAGCTCGACCGGCTTCTTCGCCTGGGTGCACTTCCTCGATCCGCACCATCCGTACAAGCCGGGGAAGACCTACAACGTCTTCGGCGGCCAGCGCCACGACCTCTCCGAGCTGGTCCCGCGCTGGAGGGCGGAGCTGCCGCGGGTGGCCGAGCTCTCCCCCTCCCTCGACGGCCTGAGCTTCGAGCAGGCGGTCAACGGCATGAACGGGGACAGCAACCGCTACGACGGCGAGGTCCGCGCCGTGGACGAGGGGGTGCGGCGCATCCTGGACTCCCTGCGCGAGTCCGGCGAGCTGGAGAGGACCCTGATCGTCTTCTGCTCGGACCACGGGGAGATGCTCTACGAGCACCCCCACTACCCCTTCCTCCTGAACGACCACGTCGAGAATGAGGGCGGCCTGCCGGGAGGGGTGGCGGACCTCTTCGTGCGCGGTCACCGGCCCTGGTACTACGAGGACCTGTGGAACGTCCCCCTGATCCTGGTCGGCCCCGGACTCCCCGCCGGCACGCGCCGGGGGGGGCTGGCCGCCAACCTGGACATCTACCCCACCATCCTGGAGGCCCTCGACCTGCCCAGCCCGGGGAGGATCGAGGGCCAGAGCCTGCTCGGCGGACGCGAGCCGGAGCGCGAGCGGGTCTTCGCCTTCGGCCACCGGACCAGCGCCGTCCTCGACAGCCGGGGGCGCAAGCTGATCCTGCACTTCCCCGAGCGCTTCACCCTCGATCCCGAGAGCTCGCCGAGGGTGGAGCTGTTCGACATCCAGGCCGATCCCCGGGAGCTGAGCGATCTATCGGCCGATCGGGCCGAGGAGGCCGAGGAGCTGCGCCTCGCCATCGAGGCCTGGCACCGGTCGAGCGAGCGCGAGGTGGACGCCACCGAGACCGAGGCCTCCCGCAGGACCCTGATCGAGATGGGCTACATCGGGGAGGACGATTAGCGCCACGCTAACGGCGGAAGACCACGTACTTCCTGAGCGTGAAGTTGATCAGCATCGAGAGCACCAGGTTCACCGCCATGGCCGCGGTGGTCGACGAGCCCAGGTGCTCGATCGACAGGCTGGTGACCAGGACTCCGACCAGGATGCTGGTGCCCGACACCAGGTAGAAGAGCGAGATCTCCACGACCGGGTGCCGCCGTCCGGGCGGGAAGACCCAGGCCTTGTTGAGCAGGTAGGCGGTGAAGTTGGAGATGGCGAAGGCGGCCGCGTTGTTCCACCGGTAGTGGGCGGCGCGCACCGCGTCCGTCACCGGCTCGACCGGCAGCCCCAGCAGGGTGACGACGCGATCCGACTCGCCCAGGGCCGGCAGGAGCTTCCAGGCGAAGAAGTAGAACAGGATGGTGTGGACCGCGGTGGCGACGCTCCCCGACACCGAGTAGCGCAGGAACTGGCGCAGCGGGTGGATCGGCGGCCGCTCTCGCTCGAGCGCGCGCCCTCCGGTGGCTTCCGCCTCCAGCTCGCCGCCGGTGCCCACGGTCACGCCCTCGGCCAGAGGCGGGCCGGTGGCGGGGGATACGCAGGGGGTCGGCGACCGTGGATCTTGCGGCTTCATCGCGGGGGAAGATCGATCCGCCGCCCGCCTCGGCGGGGACCGCCCGCATCGAAGGACGCAGGATCGGGGCGTGGCCCCTCTCCGATCTCCAGGGCCCCCTTGTAGCGAGCCGGACGGCGCCGTCCAAGGCCGGGGCAGCCGAGAGGATCCCCCGAGGGCAGGAGATGGACCGTCCCGAGCCCGGCGGCGACGGCGGATCGGGCCGGGCCGCCGGAAGGGGCCCGCTACCGGGGCTCCGCGCCGCGTGCTAGGATCCGCCGCCGGCCAGAGAGCACTCACGGATGGGATTCGCAAGGTGGGAACGCGTGGTCCTCGTCCTGGCGGGGGTGCTCCTCCTGGCCTTCCTGTCGAGCCACGACCTGTGGGCTCCCGACGAGCCCTACTTCGCCGAGGGCGCCCGCGAGATGGTGGCCGACGGTCGGTGGCTGGTGCCCCACGTGAACGGGGTCCTGACCACGGACAAGCCGCCGCTGTTTTTCTGGCTGGTCGCGATCCTCTCGCTCTCCCTCGGCGCGGTCAGCGAGCTCAGCGCGCGGCTGCCCTCGGTCCTGGCCGCGATCGGGACCCTGGTGCTCACCGTGCGCCTGGGGCGCCGCTTCTACGGGGGGCGCACCGCGGCCCTGGCGGGCGCCATCCTGGCGACGAGCTTCCTGTTCTGGCAGGAGGCGCGCTGGTGCCGGATCGACTCGCTCCTGTGCTTCCTGATCTGGGCCGCGCTGTCGGCCTTCGCGGCCTTCCGCTCGGGCGATCTCGACGGCCGCCGGGCGGGGATCCTCTTCTGGCTGGCGCTGGGCCTGGCGGGTCTTGCCAAGGGGCCGGTGGGTGTGATGCTCCCCCTCGGCATCGCCATCCTGACGCTGATCGTCGATCGCCAGCCGCGCCGATGGTGGAGCTTCGCGCCGCTGGCGGGTCCGGCGGTCTTTGGCCTGTGCGCCGCCCTGTGGGTCGTTCCCGCCTCCCTCTGGGGCCCCGAGGGATACTCGGTCTGGGGCGCCATCCGCGAGCACGTCATCGATCGCGGCCTGCACGGCATGCACCACGAGCAGCCCTTCTGGTACTACGCCAGGGAGCTCCCGCTGATGCTCCTGCCCTGGGCGGCGCTCCTGCCCGGAGCCCTCCTGATCGCCTGGCGCCGCCGGAGCTCGTCCGACCGCTTCCTCCTGGTGGCGGCGCTCTTCGTGGTGGTCTTCTTCAGCCTCTCGACCGAGAAGCGCAACCTCTACGTGCTGCCCGCCTTCCCGGCCTTCGCGCTCCTGATGGCGAGGCTGGTGGGCTTCCTCTACGGCTGGCGCGATCGATCCGGCGGGCGGGCGACCTCGATCAGCCCGCGCTGGGTGACCATCGGCCAGGGCGCAGTGGGCGCGCTGCTCGCCCTCGCGGCCCTGGCCCTGCCCGCGGTCGCCCTGCGGCTGGAGGGAGCCCCCGTCGGGCCCCTCTGCCTGGCGGCCGCGCTGCTCTTCGCGGGGGGCGCGGGGACCCTCGCCCTCGCCCTGCGCTCGCGGCCGCTCGAGTCGGTGGTGGCCACGGCCGCCGGAGTTGCCCTGGCGTACCTGGCGACGGTCGCGGTGGTACTGCCCGCCCTGGACCCGGTGAAGTCCGGGCGCGAGCTGGCCGGGATCGTGAAGGAGAGGACCGCGGCCTCGCGGGCCGAGGGCCATGAGCTCGTCGCCTTCCGCCTGGGCAACCTCCCGCGGGCGCTGGCCTTCTACTCCGGCGGGATCTACGCGCGGGAGTCCCGGCGGACCGCGGTGCTGGCGCAGCACCTGGCCGCGGCCGGAGAGGTCTTCGCGGTGGTCAACCGGAGCGGACTGGAGGAGCTTCCGGGCGAGATCCTCGAGGGCATCGCGGTCCTCCACACCGCCCGGCTGAGCCGCAAGAACGTGCTCCTGATCTCCAACCGGCAGCCGCCCTCTGGACGCGCTCGGCGGCGAGGAGTAGGAGGGTTCGCCCCGCTCGCCTTCCTTGCCGGGCGGCAATCGGGTAAGAAGGGGGTCGGGAGCCTGCGGGCGGGAAGCGGCGGAACAGCTCGATCATGTGCGGACTGGCGGGAGTGGTGGGTCCGCCCGGGCGCGACCCCGATCGAGGCGAGACGGTCCGGCGGATGACCGCCACCCTGGTCCACCGCGGTCCGGATGGCGTGGGCCATGCCCTCCGCGAGGGCTGCTGCCTGGGCTTCCACCGGCTGGCCATCGTGGACCCCGGGGCCACGCGCATCCCGCCCTTCGCCAACGAGGACGAGAGCGTGTGGACGGCCTGCAACGGCGAGATCTACAACGCCGCCGAGCTGCGGGAGGGGCTGGAGGCACGGGGTCATCGCTTCCGGACCGGGGTGGACACCGAGGTCATCCCCCACCTGTACGAGGAGCACGGGTGCGACTTCGTCCGGCACCTCGACGGCATGTTCGCCGTGGCGGTCTGGGACGAGCGCCGGGGACGGCTGGTGCTGGGCCGCGACCGCGCCGGGTGGATCCGATCGGGCTGCGTCGCTACCTGACCCACGACTACTTCCCCGCGCCGCACACACCCCTGCAGGGGATCCGCAAGCTCCCCGCGGGCTGCTCGGCGGTCTTCTCCGACGGGGAGCTCTCCCTTCGACGGTACTGGGACCTGGCCGACCACTTCGGCGACGGCCAGGCGCAGGCGAGCCCCGCCGAGCTCGCCCGGGAGCTCGATCACCGGATCGGCCTGGCCGTCCAGCGCCGCCGCCGCAGCGACGTGCCGGTGGGGGTCTTCCTCTCGGGCGGGATCGACTCCTCCACCGTGCTGGCGCACCTGGCCGAGCAGGTCGGACCGGGCGTGCCGGTCTTCGCCCTGGGGCACGACCGCCGCGCCTTCGACGAGGCGCGCTTCGCCGCCCGCACGGCCGAGCACTTCCAGGCCGACTACAACGAGCTGATCCTGGGCCGCGAGGACCTCGAGGAGGGCCTGCGCCTCGTGGGCCGGGGCCTGGACGAGCCCCTGGGGGACGCCTCCACCATCCCCACCCACCTCCTGGCGCGCTTCGCCCGCCAGAAGGTCAAGGTGGTGCTGTCGGGAGAGGGCGGCGACGAGCTCTTCGCGGGCTACCCGACCTACCTCGGCAGCCGCTTGGCCGACGGCTTCCAGCGCCTGCCCGGCTGGGTCCGCCGCGGCCTGGCCCGCGCGGCCCGGGCGACGGTGCCGGTGAGCATGGGGAACGTGGGCCTCGACTACCTTCTCGGCCGCTTCCTCGCGGGCGCCGGCATGGACCGCATCGAGCGGCACCACACCTGGTTCGGGAGCCTCTCCCCCCAGCGCCAGGCCGGGCTGCTCTCGCCCCGCCTCGCCGCCGCCGTGGAGGGCGACGATCCCTTCGGCTCGGCCCGCGAGCGGCTCGCCGGCAAGCGCCTCCCCGACGGTCTGTCGGAGCTCCTGTACTCCGACTTCACCATGTACCTGCAGGACGACCTGCTCACCAAGGTCGACCGCTCGACCATGCTGGCCTCGCTCGAGGCGCGCAGCCCCTTCCTCGACCACGAGCTGGCCCAGTTCGCGGCCGGCCTGCCCTCGCGCTACAAGCTGCGCGGGCGGACGGGCAAGTGGATCCTGCGCCAGGCGGTGCGCCACCGCCTGCCGAAGGAGATCCTCCGCCGCCGCAAGCGCGGCTTCAACATCCCCTTCTCGCAGTGGCTGCTGGAGGGGCTGGGCGAGAGCCTGCGCCAGCGCTTCTCGCGGGAGCGGGTGGAGGCCCGCGGCCTCTTCTCCCACGCGGGGATCTCGGGCCTCCTGGACCAGCACCTGCGGCGCCAGGCCGACCACCGCAAGCCGCTGTTCACCCTGCTGATCCTCGACCTGTGGTGCGACCGCGTCTTCGGCGAGGGCGGCGCGGTCCCCGTCGCCGACTCGAGCGAGCCCGAGGTGGTGATCCAGCCCGCCGAGCGCCCGCCAGCCGGCGCCTACCCCCCCGGATCGGGATCCCCGGAGGCCTCCGCGCCCGCGAAGCGCTCCCGGACATAGCGCTGCAGCACCGGATACTGCGGGGGCAGGTGGTAGTGGAGGTCCATCTCCAGGAGGGCCTTCCACACCGGCCATCCCTGGACCTCGACGCGGTAGAGCGCGGTCACCAGGCCGGTCTTGTCGGAGCCGCTGTGGCAGTGGTAGAGCAGCGGCAGCTTCTCCTCGTCGGTCAGGAGGGCCTTGATCGACTGCCACTCCTCCTCGGTGGGCTCCCGGCGCGTGGAGAGCGGGATGTGGTGGATCTCGATGCCGTGCTCCGCGGCCAGCTCGGGGCCGTAGTCGCGCAGGGTGGGCTTGATCACCAGGATGGTCTTCAGCTCGTACTCGCGGATCCAGCGATCGAGCTGGGAGCGGCTGGGCTGCCCGGAGCGATAGAGCCTCCCCGGCACCACCGTGTCGAAGTTCTTCCGCACGAAGAAGTCCCAGGAGAAGGCCACGGCCGCGACCGTGAAGAGCGCGGCGAGGACCAGGAGGAATCGCCGCCTGCGCCGGCGCCTTCGGAGCCGCTTCTCGTCCTTCTCGCTCGCCATGCTTCGATCCTCTCCCGGGCGCTCTGGGCGCCCGCGAGCAGCCAGTCGTAGCAGAGGGGACCGGCGCGTCAAGGGCGAGGGCGCCGGAGCGGGGCTTTCCCCGCGCGGCCCGCGCCGTATGCTCGGGCCATGGAAGGCCTGCGCTGCAGCGGGATCATGGAGCCCCCCATCGTCGCCCTCAAGCGGCGGCTCTTCCCCGGGGGCAGCGTGCCGGGCGACATCCTGGACCTCAACCAGGCGGTCCCCTCCTGGCCGCCGCCCGAGGTCGTGCTGCGGGCGGCGGCCGAGGCGGGGGGCAGCCCGGCGGGCGCGCGCTACACCGAGGATGCGGGCCTCGGCGAGCTGCGCGCGGCCGTGGCGCGCCACCTCGCCGGACGCCACGGCGCGCGGATCGAGCCGGAGCAGGTGCTGATCTGCGCCGGGGCCAACATGGGCTTCTCCATCCTCGCCCAGGCCCTGTGCTCGACCGAGCGGCGCGCGCACCTGGTCACGCCCTACTACTTCAACCACCCCATGGCGGTTCAGCTCGCCGGCGGCGCCGTCTGCGAGCGGCGCCTCCCCGCCGGACTCTCCCTGGCCGAGGCCGTCGAGGGCGGGCTGCTCGAGGCCCGCGCGGGCGAGATGATCCTGCTGGTCAACCCCTCCAATCCGAGCGGGCGGACCCACTCGCGCGAGGACGTGGGCGCGCTGCTCGAGCACGCGCGGACGAGCGGCGCCTTCCTGGTGCTCGACGAGACCTACCTGGAGTTCTTCCCGCGGGACGAGGAGCCCGTCACCCTGGCGAGCCTCCCGGGGTGGAGCGAGCACGGGGCGGTGGTCGGCACCTTCTCCAAGTCCCTGGCCATCACCGGCCACCGCGTCGGCTACCTGGCCTGCTCGGCGGCGCTGCTGGAGGAGCTGCTCAAGGTCCAGGACACCCTGGTCATCTGCGCCCCCCACCCGGGCCAGCGCGCCGCCCTGGCCGGCCTGGCGTGGGAGGGGCTGGCGGGCTGGCAGGCCGGGCGCCGCGCCGAGATGGACGGGCGGGTGCGCGCCTTCCGCGAGGCGCTCGAGGTGCAGGACGCCGGCCTCGAGGTCGAGTCGAGCGGCGCCTTCTTCGCCTACCTTCGCCACCCCTTCGAGGGGAGCTCCTGGGACGTCGCCCGCCAGCTCGTGCGCGAGGAGCGGGTCTTCGTGCTGCCCGGCGCCTGCTGCGGCGCCGGGGAGGAGGGCTGCCTGCGCGTGGCCGTGGGCAACGCCGACGAGGCCGCGCTGCGGATCGCCGCCGAGCGAATGGGCCGCCTCGCGCGCGGGGTCTGAGAGGGGTCGGCCTCAGTCGGGGGTGTAGAGGCCCTCCGCCTTGCGGGCCGAGGTCAGGATCCCCTTGATCATGGCCGAGCTGAAGCCCTGGTGCTCCATCTCGTTGAGCCCGGCGATGGTGCACCCGCGCGGGGTCGTGACGCGGTCGATCTGCGACTCCGGGTGGGTCTCGCCCTCCAGGAGCAGGCTGGCCGCGCCGCGGGCGGTCTGCGCCGCGAGCCGGAGCGCCTCCTCCGGATGGAAGCCGATCTCGATGCCGCCCTGCGAGGCGGCGCGGACGGAGCGCAGGAAGAAGGCGACCCCGCAGGCGCACAGCACCGTGGCCGGGGTCATCATCTCCTCGGGGATCACCAGGGTGAGGCCGAGGACCTCGAAGAGCTCGCGCGCCTCCTCCAGGGCCTCGGTCGCGCCCTCGGTCGCGGCCAGGCAGGTCATCGACTCGCCCAGGGTGACCGCGGTGTTGGGCATGGCCCGCACCACGGGAGCGGGCTTGCCGATGCGCTCCCCGATCTGATCGATCGAGATGCCCGAGACCACCGAGATCAACCGGTGACGGGCGGGGTCGATGGCGTCGGCGATGTCGGCCAGGAGCTCCTCCACCTGCTGCGGCTGCACGGCCAGGACCAGGGTGTCGGCCTCCACCACCGCGGCGCGGTTGTCGGATCCGGTGGGATGCCCGGCCTCGGCCAGCGGATCGAGTCGAGCGGCCTGCCGCCGCGTGATCGCGATGCGCCCGGGGGAGAGCCGCCCGGCCGCGACCCAGCCCCGGGCCATGGCTCGTCCGAGGTTGCCGCCTCCGAGGATGGCCAGGGAACGATCGTCGTTCATGATCGGTATGCCTCCAGTTGGGTTGCTCGGGCCATCCTAGCAGGCTCATGGCGCCCCCCGTGCCCCGCGCTTGTCCCCCGAGTGGGATCCCCTACACTGCTGCGCCCCCATCGCCGCGGGTCGATCCCCGGCCGCGGCTGCTCGAACCCCAGGAGAATCCATGTCGACCGCTCCCGCCAGCGAGACCCCCGCGGAGCCGACCCCCGGAAAGGCCTTCGGGCGCCCGTACTGGATGCTCAACGGCATCGAGGCCTTCGAGCGGCTGGCCTACTTCGGCGTCCGCTCGGTGGTGGCGCTCTACATCATGCAGGCCACGGAGCCCGGCGGGCTGCACCTGACGGCCATGCACAAGGGCGTCATCTACGCCTGGTGGGCCATCTTCCAGTCCTTCCTGCCCATCGTGACCGGGGGCATCGCCGACCGCTACGGCTACAAGCGGGTGCTGGTCTTCGCCATCACCATGAACGCCGCCGGCTACGTGATGATGGCCAACTTCCACGACTACGTGGGCTTCTTCGCCGGCATCCTGGTGCTGGCCACCGGCACGGCCTTCTTCAAGCCCGCCCTGCAGGGCTCCATCGCCCAGAACCTGACCAAGAAGAACTCCTCGGTGGGCTGGGGCATCTTCTACTGGGTGGT
>CAZTTG010000065.1:0-35854 GCA_964615935.1 uncultured Planctomycetaceae bacterium
GAGCGCGCTCCTTTCCCGCCGACATCATTTTCGCCACGCGGTTCTTAATTTCGGGAATCCCTGCCGATCCCACGCCCACGCGCCGGCCGAAAAGGGCGAAACTCTAGCCTAGGAGCCCCCTAGCAGCTCGCGGACCTCGGCGTCCCGGGCCAGGTCGGCGGGCCGCTTCCCTTCACCGTCCACCGCCTGGGGATCGGCGCCGCCGCGCAGCAGGGCCTGGACGATGGCCAGGAGGATGTGGGTGGACTGGTCCTGCGCGGCCGCGGCGTGCAGTGGGCTGCGGCCCCGCTCGTCGCGCACGTCGGTGTCGGCGCCGTGCTCGATCAGTAGCCGGACGAGCTCCGCGCTCCAGACCATGTGCAGGGGCGACCGACCCTGGGCGTCCCGCGCGTCCGGATCCGCCCCGTGGTCGAGCAGGAGGTGGATAAGGGGGCGATCGCGACCCTCGAAGGCCAGGTGCAGGGGCGTCTGCTTCCCGTAGCCACCGCGCGCGTTCACCTCGGCGCCGCGCCGCAGGAGCAGGGAGGCCACATCCAGATGGGGACTCTCGTAGGTCTGCCACGAGAGCTCCTGGTTCTCGATGACGGCGTGCAGGGCCGAGGAGAACTCGCCCGGCACGTTCAGGAGGGCGCCCCGATCGATCATCAGCTCGACCAGCCCGCGATCGCCGATCCGCGCCGCATCGGCGAGCGGATTCTCCTCCAGCTTCCCCGGCGTGACGCGGGCGCCCCTCAGGATCAGGAGGGTCGCCAGGGCCCCGTTCCGGCCGGAGAGCGCCATCTGCAGGGGAGTGCCCCGGTACTCGACGTCGGCGCTCGCGTCGGCTCCCTTCTCCAGGAGGAGCTCCGCGATCAGGATGTGGCCGCTCCCGGCGGCGGCGTGCAGGGGAGTGATCCAGCCCTCCGTGGGCGGATTCACCGGGGCGCCCTTCTCCAGCAGGAAGCGCGCCATCTCGCCGCGCCCCCAGCGCGCGGCGCAGAAGAGCGGTGAGCTCCCGCTCCCCTCCCGATGCGCCGGATCCGCCCCGTGCTCGACCAGGTAGCCGGCGATCTCCAGGTCGCCCAGCCGCGCGGCCAGCGCCAGGGGGGTGACCGCGTCGACCTCCCCCTTGACGTCGAAGCTGGTGCTCCCCACGTCCGCCCCCTCGCCCACCAGGAGCTCCACCACGGAGAGGTGCCCGTCCACCACGGCCCGGTGCAGGAGCGTGCCGTAGCAGTGATCTCCGTTGAAGGTCCAGTCGTGGGTCTCGCCCAGGTCGCCTCCCCCGGCCAGGTACGCTCTGGCCCGCTCGAGGGCGGCCTTCTCGGCGTCGTCGATGGGTGCCTGGAACGACAGCAGGAGGAGCCCGAGACCGGCGAAGCTCAGGGTGCGCCATCCGCGCGCGAGAGTGACGTTCATGTCCTTCCTTCCTTGTCTGCAGAGGTCGTGTGCTTTCGTCCGGTGAGCCATCGGGAATCGCGATGGAGTCTCATCTGATGCCACCCCCGGGCCGCGGGGCGCGTCAGCCCTCGAGCACCTCGGCGATGACGTAGGTGCCGCTGCGCTCGTCGCGGCGCAGCCGGACCAGGCCGCTGCGCTGGGCGTCCTCCAGGAGGCGGCTGAAGGAGGAGTAGCCGTGGTACTCCTCGTTGAACTGGGGCTGCTTGCGCTTCATGGTGTCCTTGACCAGCGAGCTGTGCAGCTCCTTGTCCTCGCGGTGCAGCGCGTCCACCGCCTCGAGAAGCTGCAGGAAGGCCTCGGCCTTGACCTGGGGGAGGCCCTCCAGCCGGCGGCTGCGCTCCCTCTCCGGCCGGTGCATCAGGTCGTCGTAGAGGATGAACTGGTCGCAGTTGTCGATCAGCAGGCGACTGCTGCTGTTCTTGACGCCCACCCCGATGATGCGCTTGCCGTTCTCGCGCAGCTTGGACACCAGGGGGGAGAAGTCCGAGTCGCCCGACACCAGGGCGAAGGCGTCCAGGTGCGGCTTGGTGAAGGAGAGCTCCATGGCGTCCACCACCATCTTGATGTCGGCGCTGTTCTTGCCCGCCAGCTTGCTGCCGGGCAGGTCGATCATCTCCACCGCCGCCTCGTGGAAGGCGCGCTTGTAGGACGACAGTCGGGTCCAGTCGGCGTAGGCCTTCTTGACGATCAGGTTGCCCTTCTCCACCAGCCGCCCCAGGACCAGCTCCACGTCGAAGGGGGGATAGCTCGAGTGGCGCACGCCGATGGCGAGGTTCTCTAGGTCGAAGAGGACGGCGATGTTCAGGGCGCTGCGCGGATGCTGGTTCATGGCAGGCGAGTGTAGTCCCGGGGCCCGGCGGGGACACGAGGCCCCGCGCGGCGGGCCGGGAATCGGCCCGCGAGCGGCGACCGCAAGTCCCTTTCCAGGCGTCTCCAAGGGAAATCGGGGCGGTTTCGGCGGTTTCCCATCCTCGGTACCGGCCGCGAAATCCACCGCCGATGAACACGGTTTCCACAGGCCTTCCACAGGCGAGTCCCTCCTTTCCACAGCGCCCGTGCGCAAGGTCGAAAACCCGGTCTCCGGGAGGGTCGAGCGCCGCCCTCCGCCGGGCTGCGACTTTCCTCCCCTCCAGCCCGGCCGCGGCCCCACGAGCTCGCGAACCCGTGGTATGATCGCGCACCTCAAGGGGATCTTTGAGAACTCGGAGTCGAGCGCGAGTAGTCCCTCGTGACCGCAAGGTCGCGAAGCCCAGAAGGGTCGGCAGCGGGAGACCGCAAGCCGATTCCGCCGTTACGCAATACTCCAGGGCGCCGGGCGCCGATCGCCGACGGGCGGCGGCGCGGAAAGCGCGAAGGAGGATGGCCCGGGAGAACAAACCGTGAGCCAGGGCGGCGGAGGAGAAGACCCTAGAGGGGAACCCTAGGAGAGCCACACGAGGCAACTTCAAGGCCTCGAGGTGCTCCGTCCGGGGAACGAAGCCCTGAAGCGGACCGCTGGCGGCGGTGAAGCGTCGTCGGGGGAACCACAGGAGGGCAGGAGCCGGGAAACCGGCTACCGCTCCGGATGGGGAGAGTGCTCTGAAAGGGAGTCGCGCCGGTATCGCGCAGGGGGGGCCCCCCAGCGCAAGGCCGGATCGGGCGCAAGCCGCCTGCCGGATCCACCCTCGGACGACGGTTCGAGACGGGTCGCGGGCAGCGGGGAGCACCGGTCGGACCGATGGTGTCGGCGGACAGGAACCTCAGGAGAGCCATCGCGGATGGACGTGATCCGCGAGGAAATCGAAGGTGCAGACTCGCAAGACGAGCCGCGAGCAGCGGGGAAGCGTTCTAGCCGGAAGAGCGAGTCCGGAAGAGCTAGGAACGCGCATGGACCTCCCACGAGCGAGCCCGGCCAGGAGCGATCCTGGACGAGGAGAGCGAGAGGGGGCGAGCCCGATAGAACTTTGGGTCCGCAAGTCCGTGCCGCCGAACCCCCCCGATCGCCGGGCTGACGTCCAACGAGGAGTGAGCATGGCCCCGGGTGCCGTGCCGAAGCCGTCGATTCATCCCGAAGCTCTGAAGGGGATGCGAGGGAACGAGCGCTCGACTCCGTCCTCCCCCCTTCCACAGGTCCCGAGCTGCCCCCCACCCGCGGGGATCCGTGCCTCGGCAGGCGCTACCTCGGCTCGACCAGCCCCTGCACCACCGGCGCCACCGCCTCGGCCACGGCGCGCTGCCCGGCGAGGTTGAGGTGGAGATCGGCGTTCCAGAACCAGGGGACCTGGCTGGCCCGGAAGGGCGGGCGCAGGTCGACGCAGGGGATCGCTCGCTCGGCCAGGAACTCCATCCAGCCGTCGGCGATGCGGTCGCTGGAGCGAAGCTCCTCGCGCTCCACTCCCAGCGCCTCGACCACCCGCTCGGACAGCTCGCCAAAGTGCTGCGGCTGGCCGGTGAGCGGCGGCGGCAGGTAGACGAAGACCAACCGGATGCCCTCCGCCCGGCACAGTCGCTGCATGGTGTCGGTGAGCGCGACCATGGTCTCGATGGCCACCCGCACCTCGTCGGGGTTGTTCAGGAAGTACAGGATCTGCTCCAGCTCCTGGGGTCGCAGGCCGCCGTGCTCGATCCCCTTCTCGGCCAGGGTGCGGCTGTCGTGGGGGCCGGTCTCGTAGGGTCCCCGGTGGGCGTAGTAGCGCTGGAGCGTCTGCGCGTACTTGAAGTCGTTGCCGCCGAAGACGGTGACGACGAAGAGGTCGGGCTGGAGGTGCAGGAAGCACTCCAGCACCCCCAGGTAGTGGTAGGGCCCGTAGCCGCCCACGGCCGCGTTGAGGCTCTCGAGGTCCTCGCCCGGCCGCGCGGCGCGCAGCCGCTGGCCGAGCAGCGCGGGCCAGGTCTCCTCGTCGGCGCACACTCCCTGCACGTGGGAGTCCCCGGTCACCAGGACGCGCAGGTCCGGCTCGTCCAGGAGCTCCTCGGCGCCCCGCAGGCCCAGGGAATTGGTGTGCATCACCCAGCCTCCTCGGGGGTGCTCCCCGAAGCGCCGCTCGCGGGCCTGTCCGGGCGCCAGCCGGCAGTAGGCGTGCGGATCGAGGACCTTGTACTTGCGCTCCACCCAGCCCCCGCGTCCCAGCAGGGCGGCCTTGTCGGCCGGATTCAGGACCAGCCCGGGCCAGGGCACTCCGCCCCGCAGGATGGGCGGTGCGGCCGGAGCGGGCCCGCTGCCGGCGCGCTCCTCGAGCATGTCGCGGAACTCCTCCGTTCGATCGACGGCGTGGACGCTGTTCCCCGGCCGTCGCGGCCGTAGAAGGAACGCCCAGGCGATGGCCAGGATCAGGAGGGCGCAGAGCGTGAGCGCGCCGAGGCGGTACGCGAGCTTGATGCGAGGACTCACGGGAAGCGGGACCAACGGGTCCATTCTAGGAGTCCCCGCCGGAGGGACAAGGAGGGACGCCCCCCCCGGCGGCGGGGCCGGGCGCCTACCGCCACTCCCCCGACAGCACGAAGGCGCCCCAGGTCGAGGGCAGCGGCCGGCCGTGCTCCAGCCGGTTGCGCCGCAGCATCCAGAGCTGCGCCGAGCGCAGGGCCTCCAGACGACCCATGCCGCGCTCCAGCAGGTTGAGGTGGAGCTCCCGCATCAGGTCTCCCGTGGATTCGTCCTTCACCGACCAGAGCGAGCTGATCACCGTCCTCGCCCCCGCGCTGCGGAACGCGCGCCGCAGCCCGATCAGGCCCTCGCCCGACTCCGCGCGGCCGAGGCCGGTCTCGCAGGCCGAGAGCACCACCAGCTCCACGCCCGAGAGGTCCAGCCAGCCCACCTCCTCGGCGGTGAGATAGCCGTCCTCGCGGCCCTCCTCGGGGCGGTTCGCGCCGGCGCACACCAGGCCCGAGAGCAGGCCGGGGTGCTTGCCCACGAGGTGCCGCGCCTCTCGGCGCAGGCTCACTTCCTGGGCCTCCTCGAGCGCCGCCTTCCAGATGGACGGCAGGCCCTCGGGTTGGAAGAAGCCGTGCGTCGCGAGGTGCAGCGAGGCGTAGCGCGGCAGCTCGTGCTTGAGCCGCTCCTCGGTGACCTCCGCTCCCTGGAGCAGGAGCCGCTGCCCCCCCTCACCGAAGACGTCCTCGTGCAGATCGAAGACCACCTGCGACTCCGGCGCCGTGGCCGGCAGGCGTGGCCAGTAATCGGCGAAGCCGCCGCGCAGGGACGAGGCCGGCGCGGGGCTCTCCTCCTCGGCCCGGCTCCAGGCGGCCCGCGAGCGGAAGTCGACGCCGCCAGCCGCCAGCAGGGAGTCGAGCGCAGCCCGTCCGCCTCGCTCCATGTCCGGCAGGGAGGCCAGGTCCTGCAGGTAGACGAAGGCGCAACGCTCGATCGCGAAGCGGCCGTCCTCGAGGGGTAGGGCCTCCCAGGGCAGCGTCCCGAGGAAGCCGTCGGGTGAGACGAAGAGCGTGTCGGCTCCCTCCAGGTGGGGAGCCAGCGGGTCCCACAGGAGCCAGCGCAGCGCGGCGCCGCGGTCCTCGCCGCCCGGCACCTCTCCGAGCACGAGGCCTCGGCGGGCCACCATGTCCTCCAGAAAGGCACCGACCGCCCGCTCGATCGGAGCGGCCTCGCCGAGGTCGAGGTGCACCGGTACCTCCACCTCGGGGCGGGTGATCCAGACCGAGAGCCGCCGCTCGCTCCAGCCGCCGGTCGCCCGAAGCTCGCCGCCCTCCACCCTGGGCGGACGCCGGACTCGATGCAGGAAGAAGTCCAGCACGACCGAGCGCTCGGGGAGCGCCGCCTGCATCTCATCGAACGAAGAGGACCGGACCTCGATCAGCGAGCCCATCGACCGCTGCAGCTCGAGCTCCAGGCGGTTGCGCTGCCCGCGCAGCTCGGCCACGCGCTGCTCGTGGGCCTGCGGATCGCGCACGTCGGTCTCCAGCGCCAGGGTGGAGAGCCTCGCCTGACACGCGCGCAGGCCCGCCACGAGCTCCCGCTGCTCGGGAGTGCTCGCGGCCGAGAGCCTCTCCCGGCTCGCCAGGCTCATCCTCGCCAGCTGACCCTTCCACTCCAGGAGGTCCTCGTAGGCCGCCAGCGCGGCCGCCGGATCGTCGAGCCCGGCCGCCAGGCTGAGCTCCAGCTCGAGGGGCTGAAAGACGCGAGCGAGGTAGCGGAATCGCTCCCCCTCGGTCATGGAGCCGAGGATCCGCCGGCGGTGGTCGCCGCGCCGCTCCCCCTCCCGCCGCACGGTCCCCCAGGCGGCCTCCGGGTCGCCGAGGTCGATCAGCAATCCGGCCAGGTTGGTGCGGCTCGTGGCCGTCCAGGGGTGATCGCGCCCGTGGACCCTCTCGCAGATCTCGATGGCACGCTCCAGGAGCGGCCGGGCGGCGGCGAGCTGACCCTGCCCCTGTAGAAGGCTGCCCAGGTTGTTGAGGCTCATCGCGGTGTCGGGATGCCAGGGGCCCAGGGCCTCCTCCCGAATGCTCAGGGCCCGCTCGCAGAGCTGGCGCGCGGTCTCCAGCTCACCCAGGCCCTCGAGCACGATGGCCAGGTTCCCGAGGTTCGCCGCGGTCTCGGGGTGCTCGGGACCGTACGCCCTCTCGCGGATGGCCAGGGCCCGCTCGAAGAGGGGCCGGGCCGACTGGCGCTCGCCCAGGCTCGCGTGGAAGCTGGCGAGGTTGTTCAGGGCCCTGGCGACCTCGGGGTGCTCCGGGCCTAGAAGCCTCTCCCTCGACTCGAGAGCGCGCTCGAAGACGGGTCGGGCGGCGTCGTGGTCGCCCTGGGCCCAGAGCAGGATGGCCAGGTTGTCCAGGACCCTCGCGGTGCCGGGGTGCGAAGGGCCGTGGACCCTCTCGCTGATCGCCAGCGCGCGCTCGATGAGGGGTCGAGCGGCATCGAGGTCGCCCTGGAGCCGGAGCAGGCGACCCAGGTTGTGGAGGGTCGACGCGACCAGGGGATGCTCGGGTCCCAGGACCCTCTCCTCGGTCTCCAGGGCGCGCACCAGGAGAGGCCGCGCGGCCTCGTACTCACCCTGGGACTCGAGCAGGTTGGCGAGCCGGTTGAGGCTCAGGGTGGTCTTGGGGTGCTCGGGCCCGAGGGTCCGTTCGCGGATCGACAGGGCGCGCTCCAGGTGAGCTCGAGCGGCGGCGCCGTCGCCCTCGAGCAGCAGCACGGCGGCCAGGTTGCTGAGGCTCAGGGCGGTCTCGGGATGCCCCGAACCCTGGGCCTTCTCGCGGATGGCCAGGGCGCGTTCCAGGAGAGGCCGGGCCGCGGCGTGGTCGCCCCGGCCCTCGAGCAGCATGGCCAGGTTATTGAGGCACGTGGCGGTATCGGGGTGCTCGGGCCCGCGGACCGTCTCGTGTATGGACAGGGAGCGCTCGTAGAGCAGCCGGGCGGCGTCGAAGTCCCCCTGATCCTCGCGCAGCAGGGCCAGGTTGTTGACCGTCTCCGCGGTATCGAGGTGCTCCGGCCCGAGCACCCTCTCGCGGATGGCCAGAGCGCGCTCGTAGAGCGTCCGCGCGGCGTCGTGCTCGCCCTGGTCGTAGAGCAGCAGGCCCAGGTTGTTGAGGCTGAGGGCGGTGTCGGCATGCTCGGAACCCAGCACCCTCTCGCGGATCTCCAGGGCGCGCTCGAAGAGGAGCCGCGCGGCGTCGTACTCGCCCCGCTCCTGGATCATGAGGGCCAGCCCGTCGAGGCTCTTCGCGGTGTGGGGATGGAATGATCCCAGGACCTCCTCGACCGCGGCCAGCCGTCGTTCGGAATCCGCGCGCTCGGCGGCGGCCCTCTCCAGGAAGGAGAGCGGTTCCGGCCGACCCGCCACCAGGCGAAGCGAGTACGCACCGCGATCACCGTGCAGAGCGCAGGCTTCGAGGCGGTAGCGGGTGTCCGCCGCGAGCTCCGCGGCGATCCGCGCGTGCACGCCGATCAGGCCATCGTCGTCCTCCGCCAGGATGGCGCCCCCCTCCCCGCGCAGGACCAGATAGCCGTCGAAGAAGTACGACCGCAGGTCGATGTGGTAGGGGCCGGCCTCTTCGACCTGGATCCGGTAGGCCTCGGCGACGTTCGGGGCTCGGGTGTACCCGGTGTCCAGCGCCTCCGTGTGCACGAGCGGATCCTCGTCGGTGATCGCGTCCTCGATGGTCTCGCCGACCTCGAGCACCGGCAATTCCGAGGGTTCCTGCCCCGACCCGGGAGGGGTCAGGACGAGCAGCAAGCCAAGTTCCGCGAGCATGCGGGCACCTCCTCGAGGGCCCAGTATACTCCGCACTTCGGGCCGGAGACCCCACCCCATGATCCGCCTCGCCCTCCTCGCACCCCTCCTGCTCCTCACCCCCGCCGGATCACAGGAAGGGGGTCTCGCTCCCGCCGAGCCGAGCCGCTTCGGGGCCGACACCCCCGCGGGGCGCGGCGGCCGCGTCCTGCGCGTCACCGCGCTCGCGCCCGAGGGCCCCGGCTCCCTGCGGGAGGCGATCGCCGCGAGCGGGGCGCGAATCGTCGTCTTCGAGGTGGGCGGCGTCATCGACCTCGGTGGCCGGGCCCTCGTCGTGCGCGAGCCCTGGCTGGGCCTCGCCGGCCAGACCGCGCCCTCTCCGGGGATCACGATCCTCCGCGGCGGGCTGCGCATCGAGACCCACGACGTGCTCGTCCAGCACCTGCGGGTGCGGCCCGGCGACGCCGGTCGGGCGAAGCGCAGCGGGTGGGAGCCGGACGGGATCTCGACCTCGGGAGGCGACGCGCACGACGTCGTGATCGATCATTGCTCCATCACCTGGGCGGTGGACGAGAACCTGAGCGCCTCGGGTCCGCGCGATCGGGGGCCGGAGGCCACCTCGCACCGGATCACCTTCCGGAGCTGCATCGTCGCCGAGGGGTTGCACGACTCCTCCCACTCGAAGGGGCCCCACTCCAAGGGGAGCCTGATCCACGACTGGTGCCGCGAGATCGCGGTGATCGGCAACCTCTACGCGCACAACGCCGATCGCAATCCCTACTTCAAGGCCTACACCACCGGGGTGGTGGTGAACAACGTCATCTACGATCCCGGCGGCGCGGCCATCCGCGTCGACTACTGGGATCCGGAGTGGGAGGGGGCCAAGGCGCGGCCGGAGCACGGCCGCATCGCGGTGGTCGGCAACCTCCTGCTGCACGGCCCGAGCACGCGCGCTGGATCGCCGCTGGTGGGCGGTCGGGGCCGGGCCTGGCTCGAGGACAACCTGGCCTTCGACCGCGCCGGCGAGGCCGTCGCGCTGGTCTCGGAGAGGACCGGGATCCTCGAGGAGCGGCCGATCTGGCCCGAGGGGCTGGAGGCGCTCCCCGCCGATGAGGTCCTCGAGCAGGTCCTGAGCTGCGCCGGCGCCCGCCCGCGGGAGCGGGACGAGGTGGACGCGCGCATCGTCCGCCAGGTTCGGGAGCGCACAGGTCGGGTGATCGACAGCCAGGAGGAGGTGGGCGGCTATCCGTCTCCCGAGGCGACCCGACGCGCGCTGGAGATCCCCGAGGGGGACGTCGAGGCCTGGCTCGCCGAGCTGGCGCTCGCGCTCGAGTCGGATCGCCCCGCTCCCCGGATTCCGAAGTAGCATGGGGTCGGGGAGAGGGCCTCATCGGACCCTCCCGCGTCCCCCTTCGAGAGCCGCCTTCGACTCCCGGCATCCGCCTGGAGGGAACACCATGATGCTGAAGCTCCTGCCCGCCTGCGCGCTCCTCGCCAGCGCCGCCATCGTCCACGCCCAGGTCCCCGTGCTGAACCCCGCCAACGGGCACTACTACGAGGTCGTCTCGGGCTTCATCGACTGGGACTCGGCCAAGGCAGCGGCCGAGAACATGACCTACCTGGGTTTCGGCGGCCACCTGGCCACCGTGAGCGACGCGGCGGAGAAGGACTTCCTGGTGACGCTCGGCGCGGACCGCCCCTGGCTCGGCGGCTACCAGGACGTCACCGACCCCGGCTACTCCGAGCCCGGCGGAGCCTGGAAGTGGGTCACCGGCGAGCCCTTCGTCTACACCAACTGGGCGCCGGGCGAGCCGAACAACCTCGGCTATTCCGGCGGCGACGAGAACTGGATCGAGATGTTCGGCGGCGGCGAGTGGAACGACACCGAGGCCTCCAACCCCTTCACGTCCAGCTACATCGTCGAGTACGACTCCGCGACGGCGACGATCTACTGCACGGCCAAGGTCAACACGCTGGGCTGCACCCCGGCCATCGGCTTCAGCGGCGCGCCCTCCGCCAGCTCGCCCAACCCCTTCGACGTCAGCGCCACCAACGTCCTCAACAACAAGCCGGGGATGCTGTTCTACGGCTACTCCCCGGCGGCCATCCCCTTCCAGGGGGGCCATCTGTGCGTTCAGCCGCCGATCAAGCGCACCCCCCCGCAGAGCTCGGGCGGCAACCCGCCGCCCAGCGACTGCTCGGGGACCTACGCCTACGACATGAACGCGCGCATCCAGAGCGGCGTCGACCCCGGCCTGGCGGTCGGGACGAGCGTGTACGGCCAGTACTGGTCGCGCGACCCCTCGGACCCCCATACCACCAACCTGACCGACGCGCTCGAGTTCCTCATCGGCGCCTAACCATGCGGCGCCGGCGCCTCGCGGGGCCCGGCGCGGTATCGTATGTCGGCATGAAGAACGAGCTCCGAGCACTCCTGCTGGCGGTCCTCGCCGCCGGCCTCCTCCCGGCCCCCGCCCGCGCCCAGGAGGAGGGCGATCCGCGCCCCAACATCCTCTTCTGCATCGCCGACGACTGGGGGTGGCCGCACGCCGGAGCCTACGGCGAGCCGGTGGTCGCGACGCCCACCTTCGACCGCCTGGCCGCGGAGGGGGTGGTCTTCGAGCACGCCTTCGTCTCCTCCCCCTCCTGCACCCCGAGCCGCAGCGCCGTCCTCACCGGGCAGTGGCACTGGCGCCTCCAGGAGGCGGCCAACCTGCACAGCACCCTGCCCGCCCAGCACCCGGTCTACCCCGAGCTCCTGGCCGAGGCCGGCTACTGGATCGGCTCCTGGCGCAAGGCCTGGGGTCCGGGCCGGATCGAGCCCGCCGGGAGGAAGCAGCGCCCGGCCGGAGAGCGCTTCTTCGGCTTCGCCGCCTTCCTCGATCAGCGGCCCCCGGGCGCGCCCTTCTGCTTCTGGCTGGGAGCCTCCGACCCGCACCGCCCCTACGAGCTCGACAGCGGCGCGGCGAGCGGCATGGATCTCGACGCCATCCGGTTGCCGGCCTGCTTCCCGGACTCCATCGAGGCGCGCGGCGACGTGGCCGACTACTTCGTGGAGGTCCAGCGCTTCGACGCCGACGTGGGCCAGGCCCTGGCCGAGCTGGAGCGCCGCGGCGAGCTGGAGCGCACCATCGTGGTCATGACCGGCGACCACGGCATGCCCTTCCCGCGCTGCAAGGGCAATCTCTACGACACCGGCACCCGCGTTCCCCTGGCCGTCCGCTGGGGAGAGCGCGTGCCGGCGGGCCGGCGTCTCGAGGACTTCGCGTCCCTCACCGATCTCGCGCCCACCTTCCTGGAGGCCGCGGGGCTCGCCCCCCCCGAGGTCATGACCGGCCGCAGCCTGCTGCCCCTCCTCCTCTCGGACGCCAGCGGTCTCGTCGATCCCTCTCGCGACTCGGTGCTCACCGGCCGCGAGCGCCACACCCCCGCCCAGGCGGCCCCCAGCATGGTGGGCTACCCCAGCCGCGCCCTCCGCACCCTCGACTTCCTCTACATCCGCAACTTCGCGCCCGAGCGCTGGCCCGCCGGCGTCCCCGAGGGCTCGACCCGCGGCCGCGACTTCGGGGACTGCGACGACGGCCCGACCAAGGCGTACCTCGTCGCCCATCGCGACCAGCGGGCCGTCCGCCCCTACTTCGAGCGCGCCTTCGCCCGGCGCCCCGCCGAGGAGCTCTACGACCTGCGCCACGACCCCCACCAGTGGGCCGACCTGGCCCGCGACCCGGCCTACGCCGAGATCCGGGCCGAGCTGGCCGATCGCCTCGCCGCGGGGCTGCGCGACACCGGCGACCCGCGCCTGCTCGGCGGTGGTGAGCGCTTCGAGGAGTACCCCTACTACGGGAGGATCCAGGGGGGGCGTTGACCGCCGGAGTGAGGCGGGGCCGCCTTCAGGGGGCTCTCCCCTCATCGAGCAGGCGGCCGATCTGCCGGCACAGGCTCGGCACGTCCTCGGTGGCCGTGATCCAGACGATCGACCATTCGATGGCGAAGTATGCGTGAACGGCGAAGTTGCGGAAGGCGATCACCTCCCGCCACTCGATCTCGGCGTGGCGGGATCGGAACTCCTGTTCGATCCTGGACGCGGCCTCTCCGATCACGATCAGCTTCTGAAGAACCGCGCTTTGCAGAAGCTCATCGGACATGAACCGCCGCTCCTCGACTCCCTCCAGGAACCGAGAGAGCGCTTCGGCCGCGTCGAGGATGTCCTGAAGGTAGAGATCCTCAGGCCGCATGGTAGATGACGCGCGATGAGGACAAGACCGCCTCGCGGATGGCCGGTTTCAAGCCACCCTTGGGGATCAAGTCGATGCTCCGACCAAGAAGGCCCTCGAATCGACCCTGCAGCCGGGCCAGCTTCAGGAACCCGATTCGCACGCCCGGCTCGAAGGAGACGAGTAGATCGATGTCGCTGTCCTCGGTGAAGTCCTCGCGCAGCGCGGAGCCGAAGACCGCGAGCTCAGCGACCCGGAACTCCCGACAGATCTGCCCAAGGTCCTCATCTACGATCTCGATTGTGCCGAGCTTCATCGCGGCTGCTCCCATCCGATGCATGATGATAGGCCCGCCGAGCGGATCCACGCAAGCTGGATGGTCGGTGCCGGACCTCGTGGGCATTCCCTGCCCCTGCCGCGCTCAGGACCCCGCCCGCAGCGGTTGGCCCAGGCGGTAGAGCTCCAGGGCGGCGCGCAGGGAGCGCGCGCGGCGGGGCTGCCCGGCGCGCTCGGCCAGCCCGAGCGCGCGCTCGGCGGCCTCGACGGCCTCCTCGAAGCGGCCCGTCTCGGCGAGGGCCGCGGCCAGGACGGCCAGGTTCTCGGGGCGCGACGCACCCGGGCCGGCGCACAGGGCCCGGGCCAGCTCGACGGCTCGCTCGCCGTCGCGCACCGCCTCATCGGGGCTGGTGGCCAGGAACCCGACCAGGTTCCGCCGGTGGTCGGCTGCGCCGGGCTCGATCTCGATCAGCCGCTCCCACGCCTCCAGCGCCTCGCGGCCGCGGCCGGCGGCGGAGAGCGTGCCCGCCAGGGCCCGGAGCGCCTTGGGGGCATCCGGCTTGAGCCGCAGCGCCTCGCGGTAGTGCCCGACGGCCTCCTCCGTCCGACCCGCCCGCTCGCAGGCGAGGCCCAGGTTGTAGCGGGTATCGGGCTGGTCCGGATCGACGTCCAGAGCGCGCTGGAAGATCTCGATGGCCTCCTCGAAACCGCCCCCCTGGGCGATCAGGCTGCCGAGGTTGTTGAGCGCGCGCACGTGATCGGGCCGGGCGGCGAGCGCCAGGCGGTAGTGCTCCATGGCCTGCGCCACACGCCCCTGCCCGCCCAGGGTGAGGGCCAGGCTGAAGTGCGCGCCGGCCGACTCCGGCTTCGCCGCGAGCGCCGCCTCGAACTCGCGCCGCGCCCGCCCGGCCTCACCGGCGCGGTTGAAGGCCCGCCCCCGGTCCATGTGCCACTTGGCCGCGTCGGGCTGGTAGTCGTACGGGCTCCAGCTCGCGAGCCACAGGAGCAGACCCCACCCCCCGATCCCCAGCGCGGCCGCGCCGATCCGCCGCTCGCGCAGGAGCCGGGCGATCTCGCAGACCCCGATGGCGACGAAGAGCATCAGGAGGGGGAGAATCGGCGCGCGGTAGCGGGAGGCCGCGAAGAAGGGCAGCACCGACAGGAACCACAGGGCGATCATCGAGAGCGCCAGAACCGCGAGGGGCCAGCGGCGCCGGGCGAAGGCCGCCATCAGCACCAGCCCGACGATCGCCCCCGAGACGAGCAGCGGGAAGCTCCCCGGCAGCCAGCGCAGCACCCTCGAGTGCTCGCGCTCCAGGGCCAGCACCTTGTTGTGCGAGATCTCGTCCGGTCCCCAGAAGAGCGCCGCCTTGCGCGCCAGCAGCGCCAGGAAGCGGGCGGGGTTCTCGCGCGCGAAGTCCAGCGCCTTGCGCGCGAAGTAGGCCGAGACCTCCGAGTCCTTCAGCGGCCGGCCCAGCTCGCGCTCGACGCTGCGCGCGACGTCGGGGTAGTCGTAGCAGGTCTCGAACTCGCCGTGGGGCGGCAGGCTGGCGGCCACGAAGCCGGTGGCGCGCTCGTTGTTGCCGATGTACAGGTTGATGCCGAGGTTGGACGAGACGAGCACGAAGTCTCCGGCCACCCGGGCGTTGCGGATCGCGGCCGGTGCGATGGCCGCGAGCACCGCCACGGCGAGGGCGATCCCCGAGGGCAGGAAGCGCTCCTCGCGCCGGTACGCGAGCCAGAGCATCCACACCAGGGCCAGGGGCGCGAAGAGCAGGACGTTGGGCCGCACCAGGGCGGCCGCGCCCAGGACGAGGCCGGCCGCCAGCGCGCGCGCGACGCCCGGGGAGCCGGACCAGCTCGCGAGCAGCCGGATCAGGAGCAGGAGCAGGAAGATCAGGAGCGCGGGCGCGTGCAACTCCCCCTCGAAGTAGACGAGTGGCCACCACAGGACCATCAGGGCGCACCACGCGAGCCCCACGGCCGGGCCGAGCCAGCGCCGACCGATCCACCAGGCGAGCAGCGCGCTCGCCAGGCCGAGCGCCATCTGGAGGACGCGCGGCGCGAGGGGGCTCCCCCCCGTCACGGCGTACACGCCCGCCAGGAAGTAGGGATAGCCCGGCGGGCGCAGGAAGGCCCGGGTCTCGATCTCCGGGTCGTCGACGTGCTCGGGAGGAATCCAGTCCGGGTCGGCCAGGCTCCGGGCCCAGTAGTCGTGGAAGCCCGCGTCGATGGCCGGATGGTCGAAGGTGGGGTCCTGCGCGGCCTCCGCCAGGTACAGCGCGCGGACCCCGGCGCCGGCGAGGAGCACGAGGAGGAGCGGGACGAGCGCCCGGCGGCGCGGCGCGGCGGCGTTCGGCTTCGACGAGGGCTTGGGCACCGCGCGAGAGTATAGCGGACCGCCCCGGGGCGGGGCGCGGGGGCCTTTTCGCCCGCGGAGCCGCCCCGGGTGCTATCCTGGCCCCTCACACGGGAGGTCCGACATGAAGACCATGCTGGGGATCGCCCTCCTGCTCGCTGCCCTTCCCATCCCGGCCGAGACGGCAGCTCGGTGCGGGGCCGGTGTAGTCGTGCAGGACGACGGTTCGAAGATCGTCGACAAGCGGCCCGAGATCGCGGAGCTGCTGAAGGAGCTCGCGGGGCACGCGAAGAAGAAGGGCGAGGAGGACGCCGCTGCCGCGACCATCGCCAGGCGCCTGGGAAGGGAGTTCGAGGGCTGCGGACCCTCCGACCGGGCGTCCATCGTGAAGGAGATCGATCGCTGCCTGAAGCTCAAGCGCAAGCCGCTGGCGAAGGGGAAGCCGGACAACCAGCTCCACCTCGCCTGCGCCACGGCGCTGGGCGTCATGGGTCCGGAGAGCGTCAAGCCGCTCGCGCGCTGGCTCGGGCACCGGAGCGTGAAGGCGGACCTGGCGCTGCGCTGCGAGCTGGTCGGCGCCCTGGGGGCCACTCGAGACGCCAAGGCCGTCGACCCCGTGCTCGAGGTCCTGCAGGAGCCCGGGCTCGAGGTCACCGTGGCCGCGGCCAAGGCCCTGGGCAGCTTCGGCGAGCTCCGCTCCAAGGAGCGCAAGGAGATCTTCGGGGAGCTGTTGCGGAACCTCTTGAGCGAGGAGTCGCTAGTCGGCACGAACCCCACCAGCCATGAGGCGCGGGAGCGCTGGGATGCCGTCCGGGACGCGACAATCCCCTCGCTGATCGCCGTCACCGGCCACTCCGAGCACGACCACCGGGAGTGGCAGCGCTGGTGGAACGACAACAAGAAGCGCAACTGGGACGAGGACCGGGAGGACGGCTGAGCAGGCCGGGAGGTCGCCCCTCCGTCCCGCTACGGCCACCGCGCCCGCGGATCGGCGAGAATTTCCACAGCCGGGCGCGTATGCCGACCCGATCCCTCCTTCTGGTAGGCTGATGTCTCCACGACCCGCCATGAGCCGAGCGACCACCATGAGCGCCATCATCCGCAACATCGCCCTGGCCGGGCTGGTGGCCATCGGCGGCTACTGGACGCTCTTCCTGCGCTCCAAGATCAACCAGCACGAACGGGACCTGGCCCAGCGCGACGAGCGGATCGGGGCGCTCGAGGGCGAGGTGGCCGCCCGCGACGAGCGCATCCAGGAGCTCGACGCGGCCCTGAGCCTGCTCAAGGTGGACAGCCGGGTGGGCCGCATCGTGGTGCTGGACCAGGGGCCCGGCCCGGAGGACCCCGACCTCATCCGCACCCGCGTCCGCTTCTCCGAGCTGGATGCCGAGGGCGAGCCCCTGGGCGAGGGCGTGGAGGCCGTGGTGGACGGCACGGTCCTCTACCTCGAGGCCCTGGTCATCAAGTTCGACGACGCCCACGTGGAGAGCGGGGACTGGCTCCGCGGCACCTCGGTGTGCCTCTTCCAGCGCATGTTTGGCGACGACCAGAAGCCCAGCGAGGGGACCCCCATCGACCCCACCGGCACCCAGCCGATGATCTACGCCTCGGACGACGGCCTGGATCCCTTCCACATGGAGCTGTGGGAGGACTTCTGGGACCTGGCCAACGACCCCGAGAGGGCGGCCGAGAAGGGGGTGCGGGCGATCCACGGCGAGGCGCCCTTCGTGGAGCTGCGCCCGGGCAAGTCCTACCGGGTCGAGCTGCGCGCCTCGGGCGGGCTGACCATCACGGCCGAGTGACCAGCGGGCGTATCCGGACGTCCGAGATCGCCGCGATGGTCGAGAAGGCGGCGATCCCGAGGGGCCTCGAGAGCAGCACCTCGGAGCGCACGCCGATCTTGCGTCCGGCGATGGCGACGTCCACGATCGACTCGCCGTCGATCCAGGCCTCGATGCGCTCGGGGGAGACCCGCAGCCGGACGCGGTAGGTGCGGCCCGCCTCGAAGGAGACGAAGCGGGTGGTCTCGTTGGAGGCGGCGTCCCATCCGTCGATGCAGGAGAGCCCCACCAGCGCGCCCCCCCAGCCCCCCAGGATCAGGCTGCAGCAGTCCTCCCCCACGGGGAAGGTCAGCCCGCAGAAGAAGTCGGTGCCGTCCAGGCGTGCGGCGCCCAGGCGGACCTCGTAGGCCTCGCCCCGCGGCAGCTCCCCGCGCCAGGTGACGCCGGTGAGGGGCGAGCCGCGGCCCAGGATCATCCGGCCGTCCTGGAGCTCGACCTCGCCCTCCCCGCCGAAGCGGGTGACCTCCCAGCCCGCGAGCCCGGTGCCGTCGAAGAGGCGGGTCCAGCCCGGCTCATCGCCGCCCTCGACCGGCGAGCTGCAGGAGGCGAGACAGAGGACGATCGCGATGAGGTTCGGCGCTCTCATGGGATGGGCTCCCGGGGCATTGTCCCCCTCGGGCTCGCGCGAGGCCAGCGGGAGGCTCGCGGCGCGCGGGGAATCCCGCCCGTCGCTCGGCCGCGCCGCCGTGCCTGGTTACGGTGTGAGCCCGCGGGGGCCGTTGCGGCCCCGCCCGCCATGAGCTCGACCTCCGCTGCGAGTCCGGTCCGGACCTGGTTCCACCTGTGCCTGGTGGTGGGCCTGGCCCCGGTCCTCTCACTGCCGCTGGTCTGGTGGCTGGCCATCCAGGGTCTGAGGCGATCCGGCGAGCCCGGTGCGCGCCCCTGGCACCGGCTGCTCCTGGGGCTCGCCCTGGTGGACACCCTGGTCGCGGCGGTCCTCCTGCTCCACACCTCCGGGATGCCGATCCTGCCCGAGCAGCTGGGGTCCGGCCCGCGAGCGCGGATCGGGGTCGAGCTGGACCCCGACTTCGACGGCGGCGCGCGCGTCGAGGCGGTGCTGGCCGACTCGCCGGCCGCCTCCGCCGGCCTCGCCGCGGGAGACGTGATCGAGCGGGCCGATGGCGAGCCGGTGGAGGGCCCCGACGACCTGCGCGCGGCCCTCTCGGCCTCGTGGCCCCCCCAGGAGGTGACCCTCGGCCTGCGCCGCGGGGACGAGTCCCTGGAGCTCGCGGTGCTGCCCGAGCCCGTCCCCCGCGAGCCGCGAGTCGAGCGCGGCCTCTTCGAGGTCCGGGAGGAGAAGCAGCCCGGCCTCCGCTGGAGCCGGTACGTCGACGCCCTGGTGAGCATGCTCCCGGTCGCCCTCGCCCTGGCCTGCCTGTGGACCTGGTGCCAGCTGCGGCGCAAGCGCGGCCCGCTCTTCTGGTGGTGGACGCTGGCCGCGATGCTGGGGGCGCTGGTCTGCAGCCTGGGCGTGCAGCTCACCCTCGAGATCGCCCTCGGCGGGCGGACCTCCGGGGGGCTGCTCCTCGGTCTGCTGGCGCAGGTGATCGCCCTCATCGCGCTGGGTGCGCTCGCCATGGCAAGGCGCACCCGGGCCGCGGAGCCCGGGGCGGGCCTGTCGGCGGCCGCCGGGGTCGCCATCGGCGCCGGCTACTTCCTGACCTGGATCCCCAGGGTCGGGATCCTCACCGCCGCGGCCCATCGCCTGCTCTCGGAGGTGAGCGCCTCCCCGCCCATGGCCAACCCGGTCGAGATCTTCGGAGCCCTGGGCCTCTCGCCCGCGGTCCTGCCGATCCTGCTCGCGATCATCGTGATCCTGGGGCCGATCGGCGAGGAGCTGGTCTTCCGCGGCTTCGTCCTGCCCGAGCTGCGTCGATGGATGGGTCCGGCCGCGGCCGTGCTGGTCACCGCGGCCCTCTTCGGCCTCATGCACTCCCACTACGGCGTCTTCGTCACCATCCCCTTCACCACCGGCGCGATCCTCGGCTGGGCCAGGGTGAGGACCGGCGGCCTGGCGGCCCCGATCGCGCTGCACGCGCTGATCAACCTGATCGGATCGGCGGGGCTGTGGCTATGACCGCCGGCTGCCGCGGGCCTCGCCGTCCCGGCAGCCGATGCGCACGCCGAGGGTCCCGCGCGCGTGGGCGCCAGAGGGACGATCCCAGCGCTCGAAGGTCGCGCCGATGGTCACGGCCTCCTCGCCGCAGCGGATGGTCCAGCGCAGGTTGACGGTGCTCAGATCGAGCTGGTCCGCGCCCGCGCCGCCAGGGAGGGGGAAGGCCAGCTCGACGCTCGCGTCCCCGCCGGCTTCCACGCGGGGGTCCGGCGCGACGCCCTCCCCCCTCAGGGTCGGGACGCCGAAGGCGACCAGGCCGGCGCTGAGGAGCTGGGCGCTCGCGGTCTCCAGCACGAGCTCCTCCTCGCCGATGTTCTCGAGCCGCAGGCGGACCAGGGCGCGGGCGGGCCGACCCTCCTCGGGATCCGCCCGCAGGATGCCCAGCACGGTGGCCAGGGTCCGCGCGCGGGCCTGCGGCCGGCGGTCGAACTCGATCGACTCCTCGAGCGGGCTGGGCGCGAATCGATGCGGGTACCAGGTCGAGGTGCAGCTCGCCAGGAGCGCGATCGAGGCCAGGAGTGGGATCCGAAGGACCTTCATGACGGGCTCCATCCTACCACCGGGCCGCGGCGCGGCCGCCGGACCGGCCGCGGCAGCGGCCGGGCTCGCGCCTGCACAGCAGGCGCGCGGAGGAGGAGGACTGCGGCGGCTCCGACGCAGCCGGAGGTTCCGCGGGGCCGCCGGGAGGGACTCGGGATCGAGCGGAGAGGCGCGCCGCCTACTCGGCCTTGATGATGCAGTCGACCGGGCAGACGTCGACGCAGAGGGGCTCTCCCTCCTCTTCGCACTCGGTGCACTTCTCGGAATCGATCACGAAGAACTCATCGCCCTCGGTGATGGCTTCGCGGGGGCACTCGGGTTCGCAGACGGCGCAGTTGGTGCACTCGTCGGTAATCTTCATCGCCATGTTTGACGTCCTCCGGATGTAACGGGCCGAGGCATAGGCAAGCGAAAAGGCCCTCGCCAGTCAAGAGTCCCCCGCGCTCATCGTCCCGATTCCCTCCGGGGCGTGAGCGCTCCCCCGCGGCCCTTCGAGTGGACCGCGCGGTCGCCCCGGACGGCGGCCGCGCTAAGTCCTCCACATGCAACGTCCTAGCGCCTCGCTGCCATCGGGCGAACCTCGGTGGCGGCTGGAAATGGCACCCGAACGGGGCCAATTCCCCCGGCCTCCGCCGGGCGAGGAGCGAGCGCGACGGGCGGATGGACGGACGGCCCCCCTACGCGGCTCGGCGGGCCGCCTTCTCCGGCGCGGGCTTCGACTGCCAGCCGCGGCCGCACAGCATCCACAAGGCCGTGCGCCACAGGATCTTCAGGTCCAGGGCCAGCGACTGGTGGCGGCGGTAGCGGTCGCTGAGCTGGAGCTTGCGGGCGTAGCCCGGCGCGTCGCGGCCCACGTAGCCCTGGGTGATCTGGGCATAGCCGGTGATGCCCGGCCGCACGGCCATGCGGGTGGCGAAGCCCGGGACCTCGCGGCGGGCCCACTCCTCGATCTCCATCATCTCGGGGCGTGGGCCGATGAAGGCCATGTCGCCGCGGAGCACGTTGAGGATCTGGGGCAGCTCGTCCAGGTGGGTGTTGCGCAGGAGGCGCCCGAAGCGCGTCACCCGGAGGCGGTCCTCCCCGGCGCCCCAGGAGGCGAAGTGGGTGCCGGCCGCCGAGCGCATGGTGCGGAACTTGACCAGGCGGAAGACCTGGTCGCGGTAGCCGATCCGCTCCTGGAAGAAGAACACCTGGCGCCAGTCGCGGAAGATCCACGCGTTGACCAGGGCGATGGCCCCTCCCAGGAGCAGGGCGGGCGGGAGGCACAGGACGAGCAGGCCGAGGTCGAAGACCCGGTGCCCCCATCGTCCGTACCATCCGGCTGGGGCGAGCGCCTCCCAGTCCGGCTCGGGCCTGTGCTCCGCCGCCGGCTCGCGCCGCACCAGCTCGGGGTGCGGCGCGGGGGCCGCTCGAGTCGGTCCGGCAGGGGCCCTCCCTCGCCGGGGGAGGGCCGGGGCCGGTGGCCGGAGCACCGGCACTTCGGGGGTGATCGGGGCGAGCTGCGAGCTGGTGTACACGGCTTGGGAGACCTTTCCAGGTCGGATCGTGCGAGACACGGAGATTCTCTGAGGGGAGTCCGGCCCGCAGCTCGGGGGGTGTGCCGCTGGAACCGTGGAGTCAGTGGTTCGGATTCGGGGCGCGTGAGCTATCGAGCGCAGGGGGCCGCGGCCTTCAATCCGATCCGGGCGAGGGTGCCGGCCGTGCCGGATCTGACGCCCGGCAGGGGGAGGAGTACCAGTCTCGTCCCCTCGATGGGACAGGCCCGATCGATCCATCCGGACCCCTCCGCGGCAGCGCTCAAGACCTATTGACGGGGTGACGAACAGGCAGGGAGCCGGAAACCTTTTCCAGGTGGCCGGCCCGACGCCCCTGCGCTCGCCGCGCCCCGGGCGCCCGCCGCACCCGGACCTGGATGAGCACGCCGATCCCCACGCGCACGAGCACCCTGCCCCCGGTGAGCGCCGGCCCCCTGGGCCGCGAGCGGACCGCGGGGGCGGGGGGCGGTGACCTCCTCCGGGGGTTGGGCCAGATCCTCGGCAGCCAGGCGGGGCTGGCCGTCGCCGGGCTCCTCAGCCTGCCGATCCTGGCGCGCAACCTGCAGCCCGTCGGGTACGGCGGCTTCTCGCTGTTCATGCTGGCCCTGGGCAGCCTCTCCTGCTTCGACTTCGCCCGGCCCATCCTGATCCGCGAGCTGGCCGGAGGCGGGGGCGAGCCGGCCGCCAGCCGGCGCCTCCTGCGGGCCAACGCCCTGGTGCTCGGCGCCGGAGCCCTGGTAGCCGGGAGCCTCCTCCTGGACGCCGCCGCGACCACGGGGCTGACCCTGGCCCTCCTGCTGCACGCGAGCTCCTCGGGCCCCTTCGCGCGGCTGAACGCCGACGGCCGCGCCGGCCTGGCCCTCTCGGTGCGCAACGGCTGCTGGGCGGGGGCCACCCTGGCGGTGGTGCCGCTCTCCTTCGCCACCGCGAGCTCCCACGCCTACGTCTGGGCCTTCGCCCTGGGGAACCTGGGCATCCTGCTGGGGTACCGGCGCCTGGTCGCGGGTCGCGCGTCCGGGAGCGGCGCCGAAGAGGCGAGCCCGGCTGAGGCCGGCTCGCACGGCGCCCAGATCCGGAACCTCCTGGGGTTCAGCGCCGCCTCCACCGTGCTGGTGGGGGCCGACCGGGCCATCCTGCGCCACAACAGCGCCGCCGGGGACTTCGGCCAGTACGGCGCGCAGTACGACCTGGCGGTCAAGATCAACCTGGTCAGTACGGCCCTGGGGAGCCTCCTGTACCCGATGCTGGCGCGGGTCGCCTCCGAGGGGGACGAGGAGGCCACCGGGCGCATCTTCGTCCGCTACGCCTCGCGCATCGCGGTGGCCTACTTCGCGGTGCTCCTCCTGGTGATCGCCTTCCACCAGCCGATCCTGGCGCTGATCCTGGGCGCGGACTTCGCCGGCGGGGCGCGGGTCTATGCGCTCCTGTGCGCGGGGGTTTTCCTGCACCTCTTCGGCTTCCTGATCACGCCCTTCCAGCGGGCCCGGGGCGACTTCTCCACCCACCGCCGCTGCTACAACCTGTCGGCGGTCATCATGGTGATCGTCGGCGTCCTGCTCATCCCCCGCTTCGGCGCGTGGGGCGCGGTGGCGACCTACCTGTGCGCGCGGTTGGCCGAGGTGCTGCTGATCGCGCACGAGGTGCGCGCCCTGCCCCGGCGGGTCCTGCCCCGCTGGCGGGTGGCCGCCCTGGCGCTCATGGTCCTGGCGCTCTTCGGAGCGGCCCGCTGGAGCCTGATGGGGTAGCCGGCCATGACCGAACGCATCCTGCTCAGCCTGGGCATCTGGATCGCCGCCGGCCTGGCGCTGTGGCTGCTCCGCCGGCACTCCCCCCTCCACCCGGCGGCCATCGCGATGGTGGCCACGGCCCTGGTGGGGACCTTCTACCCCCTGACCACCCTGTGGATCCGGCCGCTGACCTGGCGCAGCGTCGGACACCTGCCGGAGGAGGTTCTACTGGGGGTGCAGGCCGAGTACCTGATCTTCGCCCTGGGGCTCCTGGCGGCCGTCGTGCTGGCGCGATCGCTGGGCTGGCTGAGGAGGCCCCCCGAGGCCGGGGGCGAGCCCGCCCCCTGGACCGTGCACCGCGACCGGTTCGTCAGCCTGGGTCTGATCCTGGGCGGGGGCCTCCTGTACGTCGGCTTCGTGAGCCGGGTCGGGGTGGGCGTGCTGCTCGACTACCGCGACTTCGCCACCAAGTACCTGGCCGGCCAGGGCCTGGGCTTCCTCTCCATCGGCCTGAACCTGGTCATCTGTGGGGTGCTGTGGGCCGAGGCGGGGAGCGTCGGGTCCGTTCTGCGGTGGGCGGCGCGCTTCGTCGCGGTGGCGGTGGCCCTGTGGGCCCTCTTCTTCATCTCCACCCGCACCTACTTCGCGGTGCTCCTGCTCGGATACCTGTACATCCTGTGCCGCAACCGCGGGCTGGAATTGGGGCGCGTCCGCCTCCGGGTGGTGCTCCTGCTGCTCGCCGCCTACCTGGGCGTGGAGGGCTACATGCTCGTCCGCGGCTCCTACCGCGGCGATTTCCTGGAGGCGGTCGCGACGATGCGCGAGATGGGCGCCACCAGCGACCAGACCCTGGGCTGGCTGGTGGGCGGCTCCGAGCTCTCCCACCCCTTCGTGACCGCCGCAGAGGTCCAGCGCTACGAGGAGGCGGGCGAGCTCGCCTGCGGCAGCTACCTGGACGCCTTCCAGATCCTGATGCCCCTGGCCTTGTTCCCCGATCGGCCGCGCAGCCTATCGCAGCGCTTCGTCGGGGAATACTACCCGGCCGTGGCCGAGCGCGGCGGTGGCGCCGCCTTCAGCCTGGTGGCGGAGGCGTGGTGGAACCTCGGCCGCGGGATCGGCTCGCTGCTGGTGGGCTGCCTGGCTGGCCTGGGGCTCCTGTGGTTCGAAGCCCGGCGCATCCTCGGGCCCGGCCACCCCCTGACGCGTCTGAGCCCCTACCTGGTCTCGGTGGTCCTGCTGGCCCACCGCAGCACCTTCGCCCTGATCGTGAAGCAGATGGTCTGCCTGCTCGGGCCGATCCTCCTGCTGATCATCCTGGCCACCCTCACCTGGACGGCGACCCGGCACGCGCCGCCGCTGCGCGCGCTCCGTCAGGCGCCCTGACCCTTCCCATGTGCGGCATCAACGGCACGGCCGACACCCGCGAGGATCGAATCTCCCTCGATCGGGTGGCCCGCATGAACGCGGCCCTGCACCACCGCGGGCCCGACGAGGGCGGCGTGGTGAGCGTGGGCTTCGCCGCCCTGGGCATGCGCCGGCTCTCGATCGTGGACCTCAGCCGCGGCAGCCAGCCCATGTCCACCGAGGACGGACGCACCACCCTGGTCTACAACGGCGAGATCTACGACTGCGAGGAGCACCGCGAGCGGCTGCGAGCGCAGGGCCACCGCTTCCGCACCCACTCGGACACCGAGGTGCTGCTGCGCTCCTGGGCGGCCGAGGGGCCGGCCTGCCTGAACCGACTGGGGGGCATGTTCGCCTTCGCGGTGGCCGATCGCGAGGAGCGCTGCCTGCACCTGGCCCGCGACCGCGTGGGCATCAAGCCCCTGTACTACGCCCGGACCGACGGCGGCGGGCTGATCTTCTCCTCGGAGCTCGCAAGCCTCCTCTCCCACCCGAGCATCGAGCGGCGCCTGGACCGCCGGTCGCTGGCCATGCTGCTGGTCGACCGCTGCGTGAACGACCCCTGGACCCTGGTGGAGGGCGTGCGGCAGCTCCCCCCCGGGCACGTGCTGCGCTGGAAGGCCGGTCGGATCGAGATCCGGCGCTGGGCCGAGCCGCCCCTGCCGGCTCCGACCGAGGGCGCGCGCGAGGGCGACGAGGAGTCGGCCCTCTCCGAGCTCGTCGGCCTCCTGGACGAATCCGTCCGCTCGCACCTGGTCGCCGACGTGCCGGTGGGGGTCTTCCTCTCCGGCGGCATCGACTCCAGCACGGTGGCGGCCTTCGCGGCCCGCGCCCTGCGCGAGCGCGGCGAGGCCGTCCAGAGCTTCTCGGTGGGCTTCGCCCACCCCGACTACGACGAGAGCGCCCTGGCGCGCGAGGTGGCGCGGCACCTCTCCTGCGAGCACCACGAGCTGCGGATCGAGGAGGCGCGCTTCGACGCCGACCTGCTCGACCTGATCCTCGACCACGCGGGCCAGCCCCTGGGCGACACCTCCTGCATCCCCACCCTGCTGGTCTCCCGCCTGGCGCGCGAGCACGTCAAGGTGGCCCTCTCGGGCGACGGGGGCGACGAGCTCTTCGGCGGCTACGACCACGTCCGCTGGGCCGGGCGCGTGCGCCGGGCGGAGCGGATCCCGGCCCCCCTGCGCCGCCTGGGCCAGGCCGTGCTGGCGGGGGCCGCCCCGCTCGCCCGCGGGCGGCTGGCCGAGCGCACGCGCCGGGGCCGCAAGGGCCTGGCCCTGAGCTTCCGCGAGCCCGCCGACCAGCTCCGCCGGATGATGAGCCTGTGGGCCCCGGAGGAGCTCCCCCGCCTCCTGAACCTCTCCGCCTCGGAGCTCGAGCTGCGGCCCGCCCCGGCTGACGGCGAGCTCGACCCGGGGGGGCGCGAGCCCGAGGAGTACGCCATGGCCTGGCTGGCGCGGACCTACATGCCCGCCGCCATCCTGACCAAGGTGGACCGCATGAGCATGGCCGCCAGCCTGGAGGTGCGCGTGCCGCTGCTCGACCGCCGCGTCCTGGACTTCGCCGACCGGCTGCCGCTGGGCCTGAAGATGCGCGGTGGGATCGGCAAGTACCTGCTGCGCCGGGCGGGCCGCGAGATGCTGCCCGAGTCGGTCTACACGCACCGCAAGCAGGGCTTCTCGATCCCCCTGTGCGACTGGCTGAACGACGAGTTCTGGGAGCTGCTTCGCGACCTCTACGCCCCGGGCGCCCGCGCGGCGGAGCTCTTCCGGCGCGAGGCCCTGGAGGAGGTGATGGCCGAGGGCCGCTCGGCGCGCGCCGACGAGGGCCGCCTCAGCCACCGCGCGGCGGCCTCGCGCGTGTGGCTCCTGGCCATGCTGGGGCGCTGGATGGAGCGCTGGGAGGTGGCCGCATGAGCGCCCGGAGAGGCGACCCGCGCCTGCTGCTCATCGGGCCGCGCTGCATCGAGGACGACGTGGTGGGCGGCACCAAGGTCTCCTTCGAGAACCTGGTGTCGGACTTCGAGCGGAGCGGGCGCTTCGAGCTGGAGGTGATCGACACCTCGCGGCCCTACCGGGCGCACCGCGGCGGCGCGATCCGGCGCCGCAAGCTGGAGCTCCTGGCCCTGTCGCGCGCCCTGGGCGCGACCGCCTCGCGCCCCGCCGACCTGGTGCTGCTCAACCTCTCCGCCCGCGGGTGCCTGGCCGCCGGGCCGCTCTTGTGGCAGCTCACCCGCCTGCGCCGGCGGCCGCTGGCCATCCGCCTGTTCGGCGGCGACCTCGACCTCTGGTACGACCGCGCCCCGCGCTGGCAGCGCGCCCTGGCGCGTAGGAGCTTCCTGCGCGCCGACCTCCTCCTGCTGCAGACGCGCGGTCTATGCAGACGCTTCGAGCTGGCCCGGGGGGCGCGCTGGTTCCCGACCACCCGCGACCTGCCCTCGCCCGACCACCCCGCCGCGGGCCCCTGCCGGCGCTTCGTCTTCCTCTCGCAGCTGCGGACCGAGAAGGGGCTCCTGGAGGCCCTGGCGGCCTCCGACCGGTTGCCGGAAGGCTGCGGCCTCTCGGTCTACGGGCCCGGCATGCGGGACCTCGATCCGAGCTGCTTCTCGGGCCACCCCCGGGCCCGCTGGAGGGGGACCCTCCCGCCCGAGCGGGTGAGCGCGACCCTGGCCGAGCACGACGCCCTGGTGTTCCCCAGCTGGTACGAGGGCGAGGGCATGCCGGGGGCCGTGGTGGAGGCCATGCAGCTGGGCTTGCCGGTTCTGGGCACCCGATGGCGCGCGCTGCCCGAGTTGGTGCGCGACGGGCAGAACGGACTCATCGTCGAGCCGCGCTCTGCCGAGGAACTGGCCGGGGCGATGGTGCGGCTCGCGGAGGATAGGGATTTGTACCAGCGCCTGTCGGCGGGAAGCCTGCGGACCGGAGAGGAGCTCCGCAGCCCCCTCTGGCACGCGCGGCTCGAGGAGTGGCTCGGGGAGCTGGCCGGGGCTCGGGAGGCAGAGCGATGTGCGGCCTGACCGGATGGCTCTCACCGCGCGGCGAGGTCGACGCCGAGGCGCTGGCGCGCATGCGCGAGGCCATGGCCCATCGCGGACCGGATGGCGCCGGGCAGTGGGTGTCCGCCGATCGCCGGGTGGGGCTGGCCCACCGGCGGCTCTCGATCGTCGATCTCTCACCCGAGGCGGACCAGCCCATGTGGGACGCGCTCGGCGAGGTGGTGGTGGTCTACAACGGCGAGATCTACAACCACGTCGAGCTGCGGCGCGACCTGGTCGAGCTCGGCTTCTCTTTCCGCACCAGCCACTCGGACACCGAGGTCCTGGTGGTGGGCTACCGGGCCTGGGGACTGGAGGGACTCCTGCGGCGCCTGAACGGCGCCTTCGCCTTCGCGCTCCTGGACCGCGCCGCCGATCGCCTCTTCCTGGTGCGCGATCGCGTGGGCATCAAGCCGCTGTACGTGGCGCGCGCCGGCGCCGACCTGCTCTTCGCCTCCGAGGCCAAGGCGCTCTTCGCCTCGGGGCGCATCCGGGCCCAGCTGGATCGCGAGAGCTTCGTCCACTACCTCGGCTTCCGCTCCGTGCCCGCCCCGGGTACCCTATTCGAAGGCGTGGAGTGCCTCGAGCCGGGCGGCCTGATCGAGCTCGACCAGGCCGGGCGCGAGCTCCGCCGCGCGAGCTGGTGGGATCCGCTGGGCGACGCGAGGACGCCGCCGAAGACCGAGGCGCAGGCCGCCGATCGCCTGGAGGAGCTGCTGCGCTCCGCCGTGGACCTGCGGATGCGCGCCGACGTGCCCGTGGGGCTCTTCCTGTCGGGGGGAGTCGACTCGGCCTGGCTGCTCGGGCGGATGGCGGCCACGAGCGAGAGGCTGAACACCTTCACCGTCCACTACCCGGGCCACGACAGCTACGACGAGAGCTCGGACGCGGCCGAGCTGGCCCGCCGCGCGGGCTCGGCGCACCACCCGGTGCCGGTGAGCGCGAGGGCCTACGGCGACTCCCTGGCCGAGGTGGCCTGGTTCCAGGACGAGCCCATCGCCGCGCCGGTCTGCCCCTCGGTGTACTTCCTCGCCCAGGCGGCCCGCTCCGCCGGCGTGCCGGTGGCCCTGGCCGGGGAGGGCGCCGACGAGCTCTTCGTCGGCTACCGGAGCTGGATCCGCCTGCGCGACCTGCAGCGCTGGGACGACCGGCTCCCCGACTTGCCGGGCAGGTGGCTGCGGCGCGGCGCCGCGGCCCTGGCCGGCGCCCTCCTGCCGGAGACGGCCCCCCAACGCGAGATCCTGCGCCGCGCGGCAGCCGGGCAGCCGCTCTTCTGGGGCGGCGCGCTGGACTTCGGCCAGGACGCCTGCGAGCGCCTGCTGGGCCCCGCGGTCGGACGGCCGGCCGCCTCCACCTTCGAGCGGGTGGTGCGCCCCCTGCGCGATCGCTTCCTGGAGCGCGGCGATCCCGCCGACCTGACCGGCTGGATGAGCTACGCGGACCTGCGCTTCCGCCTGCCGCAGCTCATGCTGCCGCGCCTCGACAAGATGGGCCTGGCCTTCTCGGTCGAGGGACGCGTCCCCTACCTCGACCACCGCGTGGTCGAGCTGGTCATGGGCCTGCCGCCCGCCTGGCGCGCGGCCACCGGGGGGGTGGGCAAGCCGCTGCTCAAGCGGGTCATGTGCCGGAGCCTGCCACGCGCCTTCGTGTACCGCCAGAAGCGCGGCTTCCAGGCGCCGGTGGCCGAGTGGAAGGAGGGCGAGCTGGGCGGGCGCTGGGGTCCGCTGCTGATCGAGTTCGCGCGCCGCACCGCCCTCTTCGAGCCGGCGGCCCTCGAGCGGCTGCTCGCGCGCAGCGCCGATCGGCTCTGGTTCAACCTCGCCAACTTCGCCCTCTGGTACTGCACCTTCGTCGAGAACGTCCTTCCCGAGAGCCTCGACGGGCTGCGCGCCGCCCGAGGATTCGCGGGAGCGAGGGAGGGGGTTCACGTCGCATGAGCGCTGCAGTGCAACAGCCCGACGCGCGGCCGGAGCCGATCCTGGTGTGCGGCGTGGGCCGCTCGGGTACCAGCCTGCTTCAGGCCATGCTGGCCGCCCACCCGCTGATCTGCTTCCCGCCCGAGACGCACTTCTTCCGGCGCTACGCGGCCCATCCGGGGATCCGCGCCCGCCACCAGCGCCGCGGGCCGGAGGCCTTCGCCCGCATCCTGGAGCGCGACCGGGAGTTCGCCCGCGCGGGGATCCCGGCCCGCGATCTGTGCCGGCCCGGAGAGGCTTCGAGCTTCGACCTGTCGAGCCTGTACCTGGAGCTCCTGCGCCGGGTGGCGGCGCGGGAGGGGAAGCCGCTGGTCGGCGACAAGGACCCGCGCAACATCGACTTCCTGCCCGAGCTGGCCGGCGCCTTCCCGCGCGCCGCCGTGCTGCACATCGTCCGGGACCCGCGCGACGTGCTGCTGTCGCGCACCCGGGCCGCCTGGTCGGCCTCGCGACCTTGGTGGCTCCACCCCATGGTATACCGCGAGCAGCTCTGGCGGGGGCGGAGGATGGGTCGGCAGCACTTCGGGGAGCGCTACCTGGAGGTGCGCTACGAGGACCTGATCTCCGAGCCCGGCCGATCGCTGCGGCGGATCGCAGCCCACCTGCGCGTGCCCTACGACGCTCGCATGCTCGAGTTCGGCGCCGCCGCTCGCCAGCTCGTCAGCCAGGACGAGCTCGCCTGGAAGAGGGAGACCCTGGGCCCCCTGCTGGCGGGCAACAGCGGCAAGTGGGCCGGCGGGCTGAGCCCCGCGCAGGTGCGCCTGACCGAGCGCCTGTGCGGCGAGGCCTTCCGCGACCTGGGCTACGTCCCCGCCGCCCTGCCCGCTCCGCGCGGCCTCCTGGAGCGGCTGTGCCTGCGCTCCTCGCCCCTGCTCGCGCTGGGCGCCGACCTCGGCTGGCGCGCCCGGCGTCGCCTTCAGCCTCTACTGGAGGGAACTCCATGAATCTCGACCGCGCCATGCTCTATGCCCGCACCCTGCCGACCTTGCGCCCGGTGCAGATCCTCGGCCGGGCCTGGAGCCGGGTGAGGCGCCCCCAGCCCGACCTCTCACCCCCGCCGGATCTGCGCCCCGGCCGCGGCTGGGTGCCGGGGCTGGAGTGCGAGCCGCGCCTTCTGTGTCCGCGCCACGCCTGCCTGCTCAACCAGGAGCGCTCGATCGAGAGGCAGGAGGACTGGAACCACCCCGGAGCCGACCGCCTGTGGCTCTACAACCTGCACTACTTCGACGACCTGAAGGGGCGCGGCGCCGACGAGCGCGCCCACTGGCACCGCGAGCTGATCGACCGCTGGATCGCCGAGAACCCCCCCGGCGAGGGAGTGGGGTGGGAGCCCTATCCCCTCTCCCTGCGGGTGGTCAACTGGATCCGCTGGTCGCTCTCGGGGGGCCACCTCAGCTGCCGCGCGCAGCACAGCCTGGCGGTGCAGGTGCGCTGGCTGCGCGACTCGCTGGAGTACCACCTTCTGGGCAACCACCTCCTGGCCAACGCCAAGGCGCTGGTGTTCGCGGGCTCCTTCTACCGCGGCTCCCAGGCGGACGACTGGCTGTGCACCGGGCTGCGGATCCTGCGGACCATGCTGGAGGAGCAGATCCTGTCCGACGGCGGTCACGACGAGCGCAGCCCCATGTACCACGCGCTGGTCCTGGAGGACCTGCTCGACGCCTGGAACCTCTCGAGGGCCTACTTCCACACCGGAGGGCGCCTGTACGGGGAGCACCCCGGGCACTGGCGGCGGGCCATCGAGCTCATGCTGCCCTGGCTGGCGGCGATGACCCACCCGGACGGCGAGCTGGCGCACTTCAACGATTCGACCGGCGGGGTGGCGCCCTCGACCGGGGAGATCTTCGATTACGCCCGCCGGCTGGGCTTCCGGGCGCCCCCGAAGCCCGCCGAGGGGGTCACCCACCTCGAGGACAGCGGCTACCTGCGCGTCCAGCGCGACGATCGGGTGGTCATCCTGGACGTGGGCGAGATCGGTCCGCGCCATCTGCCGGGGCACGCCCACGCCGACACGCTCTCCTTCGAGCTCTCGCTGGCCGGCCGTCGGGTGCTGGTCAACAGCGGCGTCTCCACCTACGAGGTCGGCCCGCAGCGCCACGCCGAGCGCTCGACCGCGGCCCACAACACGGTGGTGATCGACGGCGAGAGCTCCTCCGAGGTGTGGGACAGCTTCAGGGTCGCCCGCCGGGCGCGTCCCTTCGGGCTGGAGATCCAGGAGGGGGAGCGCGAGATCCAGGTGGTCTGCGGTCACGACGGCTACCGGCGCCTGCGCGGCCGGCCGATGCACCGCCGCCGCTGGATCCTCACGCCCGCCGCCGTGGAGGTCCGCGACGAGGTCACCGGCGGCTTCCTGCGCGCCCAGGCGCGCTTTCACCTGCACCCCGACCTCAGGCTGGCCCCGGGCCCCGAGCCGAACGCCTGGACGGCCGGCTGGCTGGGGCGGCGGGCGCTGGAGATCGAGGTCGCCTGCGGCGAGCCGTCCATCGAGCGGACGAGCTTCCACCCCGGCTTCAACCTGTCCGTGCCCAACCGCTGTCTTCGGGTCGACCTGACGGACGGGGGCTCCCTGGTCCGCTGGAGTGGCTGAGCCATGCACATCCTCTTCCTCTCCGACAACTTCCCCCCCGAGACCAACGCGCCGGCCACGCGCGTCCACGAGCACGCCCGGGTCTGGGTGCGCGAGGGACACCGGGTCACGGTCATCACCGGCGCGCCCAACTTCCCGGCCGGGCGCGTGCACGCGGGCTACCGCAACCGCTGGTACCGGCGCGAGACGGTCGACGGTATCGAGGTCGTGCGGGTCAAGACCTTCATCGCCCCCAACCGGGGCTTCACCCTGCGCATCCTCGACTACCTCTCGTTCATGCTCAGCGCCTTCTGCGCCGGTCTTCTCCAGCGACGGCCCGACGTAGTGGTGGGCACCTCGCCCCAGTTCTTCGCCGCGGCGGGAGCCTGGGCCCTGTCGGCGGTCCGGCGCGTCCCCTTCGTCTTCGAGCTGCGCGACCTGTGGCCGGCCTCCATCACCGCCCTCGGGGCCATGCGGCGCGGACCGATCATCTGGCTGCTCGAGCGGCTGGAGATGTTCCTCTACCGACGTGCGGCGCGGATCGTCTCGGTGACCGAATCCTTCCGACGAGAGCTGATCGGGCGAGGGATCGGCGGCGACAAGATCGCCGTGGTGCGCAACGGGGTGGACCTCTCGCGCTACGCCCCGCGCGCGCGCGACCGCGGCCTGGCGCGCGAGCTGGGTGTGGTCGAGCCCTTCGTCGTCGGCTACGTGGGCACGCACGGGATGGCCCACGCGCTGCACAACGTCGTGGGGGCCGCCGACCTCCTCCAGGACCAGCGCAGCGTGGGCTTCCTCCTGGTGGGTGACGGCGCCGAGCGGGAGAGCCTGGTGGCCGAGGCGGCCGAGCGCGAGCTGGAGAACATCCACTTCGTCCCACCGCAGCCCAGGGAGCGCATGCCGGCGATCTGGAGCCTGTGCGACCTGGCCCTGATCCACCTCAAGGACATCCCGCTGTTCGAGACGGTCATCCCCTCCAAGCTGTTCGAGGCCATGGGCATGGGCGTCCCGGCGCTGATCGCCGCCCCGGACGGGGAGGCGGCCGCCATCGTGCGGCGGGCCGGCTGTGGAGCGACGATCGGCTCGGCGCGCCCGGAGGAGCTGGCCAGGACCGTGCTGGCCCTCGCCGCCCGGCCCGCCGAGCGCGCCGAGATGAGCCGCCGGGGCCTGGCCGCGGCGCGGGAATTCGACCGCAGCCGTCTGGCGCGGCAGATGCTGGTGGAGCTCGAGAGGAGCATGGGTCGCGAACCGGACTCCGAGACCGTCGAGCCCCCGTCCATCGTCCGGCCGGTCGGCCAGACGGACAGCTCCGGCGATGGTCGGCCGGAGGACACCCGCGAGGGGCTGCGGCCCGCCGGGACGACCCGATGAGCCGGGACGATCCCGCCGGTGCCGGCTTCCTCCCGGCCTTCGAGACGGTCTTCCGGGGCCGGGTCCTCTTCGCGGACGGCTCGCGCGTCTATGTGGGCCGCGGTCTCGAGCTCTTCCTCTCGGAGGACGGCGGCCGCAGCTTTTCCGCCGCGGGGCGGGTGAATGCCGGCCTGGCCGCGCGCCTCCTGGCCCGCCTCGAGCTTCCCTCGCGCTTCCTGCGCAGCGGGTTCCACGGCCTGCAGCCTCTTCCGGACGGAAGCCTCCTGGCCATCGTCCGGGGCGCCATCCTCAGGCGCGGGCAGGATGGGGATGCCTTCGAGCAGGTTCACGAGGTCGCTCGTGGCACGCGTCCGCTCAATCTGTGCCTGGCGCCCGGGGGCAGGGTCTACTTCGGGGAGTACTTCCAGAACCGATCCCGGAACGAGGTGCACGTCTTCGGCAGCGACGACGGCCTCTCGTGGTCCGTGGTCCACTCCTTCCCACCCGGCACGGTCCGGCACGTGCACGGCGTCTTCCACGATCCCTGGCGCGGCGGGGAGTGGGTGCTGACCGGCGACGAGGGTCCCGAGGTGGGGCTGTGGCTGACGACCGACGGATTCCGGACCCTCGAGCCGGTGGTCAGAGGGGTCCAGGAGGGCCGCGCGGTCTCAGTCATCCCCGCGTCTCGAGGCCTGATCGTCCCCATGGACAGCCCGCAGGTCCGGAACCACGTTCAACTCCTCGACGTCGCCAGCGGTCGGCTGGAGCCGGTGGCCGAGCTGCCCGGCAGCGCCTTCCACGCGGCTCGGGCCGGCCCGGTCCTCCTGGTCTCCACCACGGTGGAGAGGAGCCGCGTCAACCTCGATCCGCGCGCCGCCTTGTTCGCCAGCCTGGACTCCGAGCGCTGGCGGCCGGTGGCGCGCTTCGAGCGCGATCTCGCCTTCCTGGGCGACCGCCGGGGGTACCTGCAGTACCCCACCCTCGTGCTGCCCTCCGGTCCCAATTGCGGTCCGTGGGTCTACGCCTCGGGGCAGGCCCTGCGCGGCCTGCACGGCCGCCTGCTGCGCTGGCGCGTCGAGGAGCTGACGCGCTTCCTGACGGAGTCCGCCGAGGTCGCGGTCTCGCTGCGTCGGGCTTGAAGGAGCTTCACCATGCGCGCCCGCACCCCCACCGCTCCCGGCCTGATCGGACGCCTCGATCGGAGCGTGTACCCGGGCCTCGACCGCAACTGGGACAACGCCCTCTTCCGGGACCGCGTGCTGGCCCACCTCTCGCCCGAGCACGAAATGCTGGACCTCGGAGCCGGGGCCGGGATCGTCGGCCAGATGGACTTCCGCGGTCACGCGCGGCGGATCTGCGGCGTCGATCCGGACCCGCGAGTCGAGGCCAATCCCTTCCTCCACGAGGGCCGTGTCGCGTGCGGCGAGTCCATCCCCTACCCCGACGGGTCCTTCGATCTGGTGGTCTCCGACAACGTGCTCGAGCATCTCCAGAGGCCGGTCGAGGTCTTCCGCGAGGTGGGCCGGGTCCTGCGGCCCGGGGGCCTGTTCCTGGCCAAGACCCCCAACCGCTGGCACTACGTGGCCCTGGTGGCCAAAGTCACGCCGGACTCCTTCCATCGCATGGTCAATCGCCGGCGAGGGCGGGAGGAGGAGGACACCTTCCCCACCTGCTACCGGGCCAACTCGCGAGCGCAGATCGCGCGGCTGGCCGAGGCGGCGGATCTGGAGCTCCTGGGAACCGAGCTGATCGAGAGCCGACCCGAGTACATGCGGCTCAGCGTGCCCACCTATCTCGCCGGCATCGCCTACGAGAAGCTGGTCAACAGCGCCGGCTTCCTGGCCCGCTTCCGCGCGGTCCTGATCGCGACCCTGCGCAAACCGCGACCCTGAGCCGGGGACCGGCGTCAACCTCCGGGCGGGCGGGGCAGGGTGCATCGCCGGCCGCGGTCGCTGCCTCACTGCCACTCGGCCAGCAGGGAGGAGACAGCTTCCAGCTTGGTGCGGCTTTCCGCGCACAGGTCGCGGCTGAACTGCTCGGGCTCGAGGATGAGCAGCGCGTCGCCCGGGACCGGCCTGGAGGCGAGGCGCTCGAAGGACCGGCCCGCCGCGTGCAGGATGTCCTCGGCCTCGGCCGTCTTCAACGCGTAGTCCCCGAGCCTCTCGGCGCCCTGGTAGGAGCGGCCCCGCGGCTCTCCGTCGAAGTCGCCCTCCAGCCCGTCACTCGCCCGGAACCAGGTCATGGTGTGCATCGCGCGGCGAGGGGTGTCGGGGTACAGGACGCGCAGGATTGGGTTGTGCGAGGCCCTGCAGG
>CAZTTG010000066.1:0-35830 GCA_964615935.1 uncultured Planctomycetaceae bacterium
CGGAAGGACTCTCACCTTCAAGTCGACAGTCATGCCAGGCACACGCGCCGGGCGCGGCCAGTGGGCCGCGCGAAGACAGGTCCTCTGTGGAGTGGGGGGCACACGTCCCGTCGGCGGTGGGCGAGATGCGCGGGGTGTACGCGCCCTTCCCCTTGCAGGGCGATCGCGCATCGGGGATGCTGGACGTCGCTCGAGGGGACGCCAGGGTGGCGGAATTGGTAGACGCGATGGATTCAAAATCCATTGCCCGCAAGGGCGTCGGGGTTCGAGTCCCCGTCCTGGTACCCTCCCCCCCAGCCTCCCCATGTCCCCCGATCCCAGCACCCGGCCCGCCGCTCCTCGGGATGCCCTGGCGGCATCGCTCTTGCCGGTGCTGCTGCACCGCATCCGCAACGCCACCCAGCTCATCTCCGGCCTCAACGGGATGCTCGCCTACGAGGAGGCGGGAGCCATCCTCGAGGAGCGCGCCGGCGACCTCGCGTCCGCCTCGCAGTCGGCCGAGGAGACCGGCTGGCTCCTGGGCCTCCTGGCCAGCAGCCTGGACACCGACCTCCTGATGGCGCGCTGCCACGCGCGCGGGCTGGAGTCCTTCCTGCACCTCGTGCGCGACGCGCTGAGGCGCGAGGGAAGGGAGATCGCCTGGCCCGCGGATCCCCTGCCGAGCCTCGCCCCCCGGGTGGGGGAGGGATGGCACCTGGCCTGGGCCGTGGGGGCGCTGCTGTGGTGGACCGCCCGGGCACTGCCCGAGGGGGGCGCGCTGCGGTGGTCCCTGGAGCCGGCCGCCGAGGGGTGGCAGCTCTCCGCCGAGGGCCCGGTGGACGACGGAACCCGCAGCCTGGCCGAGGATCTGCGCCAGTCCCTGCCCGACGCGGACTTCGCGGCTCGGGAAGGGGGATGGAGCCTGCGGATCCCCGGGCCCTGGCTGACCGCCTGAGCCCGGAGATCGCGCCTCGCCCCGACGCCTCAGAAGTCCTCGGTGGAGGTGCTGCCGAGCAGGCCGCCCAAGGCGTCGCCCACCAGGTACTGGTAGGCGTTCACCCCCTGGAGGACGCCCGGGTTCCAGAAGGTGACCTCGCCGTGACCCGTCCCGTCGACGGGGATCAGGAAGGGGACCCGACGGATCTTGCCGGGGGTCAGGTTGGTGTGCAGGAGGAAGCCCGGGAAGGTGTGGGTGGTCTCCCAGGGAGTGGTGGTGTCCTGGCGGCCGTAGATCAGGTAGAGCGTGCCGCCGGGCGGGGCGCCGTCGGCCGCGAGGGTGACCTCGCCGACTCCCACCGTGCCCGGACCGGTGATGGTCAGGGTGGGGCGCTTGGGGCGGATCGTCACCGTGTGGTCGTAGTTCGCGAAGTCGGTAGTGTTGTACTTCAGGTTGCTACCGCCCGCGGGCTGGTAGGCCTCGAAGGAGGCGGCGCCGGGGCCCCTCAAGAGCTCGAGGTTGTTGATCCAGTCCACCCCGTAGACCACCACCGGCGAGCTTGCCTTGTCGCTCGCGACCTGGACGATCCGGTACTCGAGAAGGCCGAAGTTGTTCTCGGCCAGGTAGAGCCGGCCGGAGACCGGGTCGAAGCGCATGCTCGAGCCGCCGTCGAAGCCCACGGCGTGGGAGGTGGCGTCGAGCTCGGTCAGGCCGCCGGCCTGGACCTGGGCCCGGGTCCAGGAGATCACGTCGGTGCTGCCGGGCGTGGCCGGGAAGCTGGTGTCCTGGGTCGCGTAGTAGAGGTTGCCGCCGGCATCGAGCGCGATGGGGCCGGAGGGGCCCAGGATGGTCGCGACCGAGCTCACCGCCCCGCTGGGCAGGTGGAGCCGGACGATCTCGTTGGGAAGGCCGAAGCCGCCGGTGGCCGCGCTGACGAGCAGCTCGTCGGGCCCCAGGAAGACGGCATCGTAGTTGGCGAACACGTTGGCCACCCACTGGGGCCCCGAGGCGTCGAGGGGCACGACGAAGAGGTCGTGCTGCATGCTCTCGCCGATCACGACCGCATCGGCCAGGGGAACGGGCAGCACGAAGGAGGGGTAGAGGAAGTCGGCGAAGCTGGCGAGGTTCTGCACGAAGGTGCCGTCCGGCTGCCAGATGTCGACGCTCAGGCCGTCGAAGGTGACGATGTCGCCCCCGTCGAGGGTGGCGGTGGCGGCCCCGAAGGCGGGCTTGACGGCGGCCTCGAGCTGGTAGCCGGGCGAGGGCGTGTCCGCCGCGGCGGTGGCGGCGGGGAGGCAGGCGGCGAGGGCCGCCCCGAGGAGGGCGAGGGTGGGTTTCATGCCGGGATCTCCATGAATCGATCGTTCCGTCGATTGCCGGTCCGGCGCAGGAGATCCGGCGGTCTGACCCGGGGAGGTCCGATCCTGTCGCCCGGGATCGACGCGCCGCAGCCCTCTACCGGAGCTCGGCGGTCCAGGCGGGCTCAGCCGGATATCCTGACTCGCCGCGATCCACCGCCCCTGGCCTTCCCAGCGCTCCCGCTCCAGCGGGCGGCGCCAGTGACCGGTCGCGCCCGGTCGGTGACCGGGGGACCTCGGGACGGCGGCGAGCGGCTCACAGTGGCGGGACCGTGCAGGAATCGCACCTGACTTCCCCGGAGGAGCCCTTGCCGATGAGCTTCGCACGCTAGGGGGCCGCGCCGCGCCTGTCAAGCCGCGGGCGGAGCGCCGGGCGCGCGCGAAGGGGCTGGCCCGCGACCGGGGCGCGCGCCTACCATGAGGGACGGCCCCGGCGCGCTCCGGGGCGGAGCGTACGAGCATGCCCCGAACCGCGCATCCCGTCGAGGTGGCCCTGGAGAGGCTCCTCGCCCTGGCCCTGGACGATCCCGGCCTGCGGGCCGAGCACGAGGCCAGCCGCGCCGAGTTCTTCATCGGGGGGCGGCCCGCCTCCACTCCCGACGACCCCGATGGCCGGCTGGCGGCGCGGCGGCACTGCGAGTGGTTCCTGCTCGAGCGACCCGCCGACTCGGCGGGAGGCGTGGTGCCGGTGGCCGGGCTGCGCGAGCGGGCCCAGGAGGAGGGCGGCCCCCAGCTGGCCGACCACATGGACGCCCTGGAGGGCTCCTTCGCCGGGGTGTTCGCGGTCACCCGGGTGCGAGCCGGCGAAGGCCTGTGGGTGCGCGACATGGGAGGCGCGGGCGAGCTGGCCCTCAGCGAGCCCGAGGGCTCGCACACCATCGAGTGCGGGGACCTCCTGGTGGGGCGGCTCTTCCCCCTCGAGGGGGAGGTGTTCGGCGTCTCCTTCGCGGCGGGGCTCTTTCGCAACGCCGCGCTGTGCGAGGCGGTGGAGCGGGACATGGAGCGGGCGCGGGCCGAGCGCCGGGGCGTGCTCCGGGTGGCCCAGCGCGAGCTGGAGGCCCTCTTCTGGGGTTCGGAGATCGAGTCCGATGCGAGCGAGGAAGGCGACCCGGTGGGGGAGGCGCGCCGGGTGCTGGAGGCCGGGGGGGTCTCCCCCGAGGATGTGGACGGCGTCCTCGAGGCGCTCGGCTCGGAGCCCTACGACGCGGGGAGCCGGGCCCCCGGCGCGGCGGACGTGCTGGGCGTGATCCTGGACGCGCTGGCCTTCGAGACCGAGGTGGATCTGGAGGCGGCACGGCGGGCCCTCCTGAAGGCCTGGCCGAGGTTGCGGGGCGGTGGGGGAGCGACCATCCTGCCCACGGCCGCGGCCATGCGCTCCCGGCCCGCTCGCGATCGACGAGCGGCGATGGATGCCTTCGATCAGGGGCGCGAGGAGGGCCAGGACCTGGAGCAGCTCTTCGACCAGCTCGAACGCGACCTCGGACTGGAGCCGGAGCCGCGAACGGCCTCCCAGCTGGCCTCCATCGAGGGCGAGCACCCGGACTTCCCCGGCGTGGTCGGCGCCATGGTCGAGGAGTTCCTCTGGGAGGTGGAGCGGGAGGAGGGCCCCGAGCACTCGGCCGGCTACGCGTGCCTGAGGCAGCTCGGGACCTTCGGACAGGACATCGGCGTGTTCGAGAACCTGGGGACCCGGGACCTCCTGCGTTTCGCGGCCTTCTGGGTCGAGGAGCGGGAGGTGGTGCGCGACGCCGACCAGGCGAGGGCGCTGGTCCGCGCGCTGCGGGCCTTCACCCTCTGGGCCATCGATCGCCAGCACATGCCGCAGCTCGAGGCCTTCCGCGAGACGCTGGACGGCCTGGCCGTCTCCCTCCCGCGCATCGCCGAGGCCAACGGCCTCCTCGGGTCGTACTCGGACGAGGAGACGGCGGAGGATCCCGGGGAGCTCCTCGAGCTGCTGGGGCCGGTCGGGACCGATCGCGCGGGCGTGCTGGGCCGCGACGGCGAGCGGCAGGAGGTGAGCCTGGACCCGGAGCTTTGCCGCAGGCTGGAGCCCGGTGACCGTCTCCGGGCGCGCCTGCCCGGGGGGACGAGCGCGATCGTGCTGCGCTGCTATCCGCCGGAGTGCGCCGGGCTGGAGGAGGCCTGAGCGCTCCGCGCCGGCGCGCGCGGATCACCGGCTGGTGGCGGGGATCTGCACCTCGCAGACCAGCTCCTCGAAGGTCTCGACCGAGCCGGGGTTGACCAGATAGACCTCGCGGATCGGAGCCTGCGCGGCCCAGCCGAGCCGCTCGGCGAAGCGGTGCAGCGCCGGATAGGCCAGGGGCACCTCGGGGTAGGGACCCCCGACGAAGGCGTAGACGACGGTGCCCGAGGGGAGGACGTCGTAGGCCAGCGGCCCCGAGGCCTCGATGGCGCGCCCCACGGGGAAGCAGGCCCGCGCCCGCAGCTCCGGAATGGGTACCGACCCGGGATCGTCGTAGAAGAGCGCGAAGGGAGGGCCCCAGGGCTCGATGCCCTGTTCGGACATGGCCGCCGCGACCCGCGCGAGCAGCGGGCCCACCTCGGCGTAACTCCCGCGGTGCTCGACGAAGACGTACGGCTGCGCCAGCCGGTCCTTCCAGCTCACGTCGACCTGCTGACCGGAGAAGGCGCCGACCTCGAGATCGGGCTCCCAGACCGGGCCGGCGGACTCGGAATCGACGGTCCGGCAGGCCGGGAGGACGGAAAGGGCCGCGACGACGGCGGCGGCCCACAGCGGCCGGGCGACGAGCTTCATGTCGGACCTATCGGACACCCGGGCCGATAGCTGGGGGGCGCGTCGGCGGAGGAGCGCTCTCGGGGGATGCGCGTCCAGCCTGGGGGACGGTGAGCTCTCGGGAGCTCTCCGGGCCCCGAGAGCATCCCGGACGTCTGATAATGTACATTTTGTTGCACTCCAGATGGGCTGGGGTCGGGGGAGCCTCGGAATCGATCGAATGGACTGACTCTTACACTCCGGATGCTCGCCCCTCCGCGCCACTCCGCCCGCCCGGTACTTCGTTGTCCGGGCCCCCGGGAGAGCTAGGATCCCGTCGATGAGCGACGAAGCGGACACTGCCGCGCGCGGGCCGAGCGGTCTGACGGGCCTGTACTTCGAGGACTTCGGGGTGGAGCAGGTGTACCGGTCTCCCGGGCGAACGATCACCGAGGGTGACATCGCGGCCTTCGCCGGGCTCTCCGGGGACTACAACCCGCTGCACACCGACGAGGAGTACGCGCGGCGGACTCCCTACCGGGGACGGGTCGCGCACGGGCTCCTGGTGCAGGCGGTGTCGACCGGGCTGGCGAGCCGCATCGGGGTGTTCGAGGGAACCGTGGCCGCGCTGCAGGAGATGATCATCCGGTACAGGGCTCCGGTACGGCCGGGTGACACGGTGAGGCTGGAGCTGCGGGTGCTGGATATCGATCCGGAGCCGGCGCGGCGTCGGGGGTGGGTTCGCTTCGAGAGCCGGGTGATCAACCAGGCCGACGAGGTGGTGATCGACGGGGAGTGGCGGACGCTGCTGCACCGGCGGCGGGCCGCTGCCCGGGGAGGCGCGGGATGAGCTCCAGGAAGTGCTTCATGAACGGCGAGCGGCCGTGCGATCTGACCTGCAAGGCCGCCTTCGAGATCGACGATCCCATCGACAACGTGGACTGCTACTTCATCTGGCTGGCGTACCACTTCGGCGAGGGCTTCTACGAGCTCAAGCGGATGCTGGAACAGTTCGGTGGGGGAAGCGGACCGGGAGCCGCCCCCTGGATGCAGGGGCCGAAGCCGCCCAAGGGGCCGGCCGGCAACAACTAGAACGACTCCCCCACCGAGCTCCGGCCCGCCCACCGGGGCTCAGCGAGTGGTCGGCGGGCGCCGGGGCCCGCCCGGATACCGGGTGCCTCCGGCGGAATCGCGCGGCGGGAGCCAGTCGAGATCCAGGCCGGCCAGTCGGGGCGCCGGGGCGGGATCACCGGGCGCGGGCCAGTCGAGGGCCACGAGGGCTTCGCCGGGGGGATCGAGCGCGTACGGCTCGCCGACCACAGCGCCCAGGGCAGCCGAGAGCAGCTCGCGCAGGTGCGACTCCCCCACCACGACCGCGAGGGCCTGGCCCCGGCAGCGGCGGGCCAGCTCGCCGAGGACGGCGGTCGAGCGCTCGCGGTCCCCCATCGGGATCGGCAGCGCCTCGACGGGCGACTCGAGCCCGATGAGAGCTCGCAGCCGGAGGCCCACCTCCCCGGTCCCGGGCTCGGCGCTCGAGAACACCGCGCTCAGGCCCGCGCGGGACAGGTGCGCTGCGAGCCGCCCCAGCCCGGGCTCGGCCTCCGCGCGCGCCGCGGGGTCCGGGGCCGCCGGGGCGACGAGATAGACGCGGGTCATCGGCTCCACGGCACGAAACTAGCAGCGGGAGGCCCGCGTGGCCACGCGCCGCGGGTGTCCTCCCCGTGGAACAGGCGCGCCTGTCTGGACGCCACCGCCCTTGCCCCCTGCGGCAAGGTCTGCTACGCGGGCGGAACGCGAGGGGCGCCCTCGGCGGCCGCCAGACCGGCTCCGGGGCCCCCTTAGGGTCTCGCAAACGGCTTCCGGGCCGTGGATCCACGGGGAGCCGGACCGTAACATCCGGGTGGCACGCCCCTTGCACGATAGATCGCCCAAGGTAGAACAACCTGTGGGTACTGCTCTAACCACGTACAACCCCTGGCATCGGTCACCATGAAGAAACTCGTAATCGCGGCGGCGCTCCTGGCCGCCGGAGGCCTCTGCTTGCAGGACGTCTCCATCGGGCACGGGGGCACCTATCGGGGCCCCGGCGACACGGTCCCGCCCGGTGGCGGCGGCGGAGGCGGCGGGAGCGGTCCCGCGACCCCCGGCCCGACCGGGCCCAGCTCGCCCGGCCCCGCCGGCCCGGGCACCCCCGGCCCGGCCACTCCCGGCGCGCCCGCCGGGACCCCGACCGGCGCCAAGAACCCCACCACCGGCGGCGGCATCAGCGGCCCCGACCTCACCACCTGGGAGTTCTGGTGGGGCTTCAACAAGGAGCCGTACCTCAACCTGAAGGCCGCCATCCACTCCGGCGACATCGTCACCGGTAGCGACGACTTCTTCCTGGGCAAGGGCGAGCAGTCGCAGTCGCGCGACATCTACCGCCCCTCCGAGGAGAAGATCCGCCAGCGGGTGGTGCCCGCGCTCATTCAAGCCCTCCAGAACGAGCGCCAGAACGACATCGTGACCGGCTGCCTGATCGCCCTCGCGAAGATCGGCGATCCCAAGGACGAGAGCGGCCAGAGCAAGGGCGAGTTCGCCAGCATCATCAAGGCCTTCCTCTCCGACAGCAGCCAGGAGATCTCGGAGACGGCCGCCGTGTCGCTGGGGATCCTCGGGAACCTCACGTCCATCCAGGACCTGACGGACCTGGCGACGAACACCACCCCGGGCCGCGTACTGGTGTCCAGCGGCGGCACCGCCAACGAGGTCCACTACCGCACGCGGTCCTTCGCGACCTACGGGCTGGGGTTGGTCGGCTACCAGCTCGATCCCGAGGACGAGAAGCAGGGCCCGGAGCGGCCCAAGATCGTCCAGACCCTGGTCCAGATCCTCGAGGGTGACGGCAAGGAGGCGTCCACCCGCGACCTCTCGGTCGCCGCGGTGGTCTCGATGGGCCTGATCCAGCTCCCCTCCAACCCCGAGTTCGTCCTGCCCGAGGACACCACCTGGGAGATGCTCGATCCGACGGCCTGGTGCCTCGAGGCCCAGATCGAGTACCTGCTCACCTACTACGAGGCCGAGGACGTCAACTACCTGGTGCAGGCGCACTGCCCGATCTCGATCGCGCGCCTGCTGCAGTCGCCCGATCCGGCCAAGCTGACCGAGAACCGGGCCGACTCCGAATTCAAGCCGCTCAAGGAGCGGGCCGCCACTCTCTTCGTGCGCGACGTCGGCGACAAGACCGACAAGCAGAAGGAGATCCAGCAGTCCTGCGTCGTGGCCCTGGGGCTGCTCGGCGACTGCGACGCGGACCCGAAGGACGAGGAGATCCGCAAGGCCCTGATCGACGTCACCAAGAACCTGGCCGACCTCCAGGCGCGCAACTGCTCGATGATCGCGTGCGCCCAGGTCGGCGGCCGTCCCGGCCACGGCGAGGGGGATCGCATCGAAGGGCTGAAGGACATCCGCTCGGAGCTGACCACCCAGCTGGCCAAGGGCAAGAGCTCGATCAAGTCCTGGGCCGGGTTGTCCATCGGCGTGCTGGAGCGGGCCCTGACCGACTCGGTGACCGGCTACGCCCTGTCGTCGGACATGACCACCGCCCTGCGCACCGCCCTGGGCAAGTCCAAGACCACCCGCGACGTGGGCGCCTACGCCATCGGCCTGGGGATCATGCGGGATCCCGAGTCCAAGAGGGCCGTCCGCAAGAAGCTGGAACAGATGAGCCAGCCCGAGGCCCGCGGTTACTGCGCCATCGCCCTGGGGCTGATGGGCGACACCGAGGCCATCGAGCAGATCCAGGAGGTGGTCAAGGCCTCCAAGTTCCGCCCCGAGCTCCTGCGCTCGGCGGCCATCGCGCTGGGGCTCCTGGGCGACAAGCAGCTCGTCGAGGACCTCATCCAGATGCTCAAGGAGGCCGGCGGCCTCTCCTCCCAGGCGGCCATCTCCTCGGCCCTGGGATCCATCGGTGACGCGCGCTCGATCGAGCCGCTGATCGAGATGCTCGAGAACCAGGAGATCACCGACCTGGCGCGCGGCTTCGCCGCCGTGGCGCTGGGGATCGTGGCGGACAAGGAGCCGCTGCCCTGGAACGCGAAGATCTCGACCAACATCAACTATCGGGCGAACACCACGACGCTGACGGATACCGAGGGCACCGGGATCCTGGACATCCTGTAGGCCGCAGCGCATACGAATGAGGGCCCGGCGGAGCTGGCTCCGCCGGGCCCTTTGTCTGTGTGTGACTGCTCGGTGCGCCGGCGCGGCGGAGCCGCGCCAGGCGGCACCTCGGCCGGGCGCTCACAGCTAGCTTCCTGCCCCCACGGGCCTTCCTTCCAGCCGTGAGGGGATGAGGGACGCAACGAAGGCACCCTCCGGTTCGCCGAGGACACGCGGTGCCCGCGTGGGATGCCTCCGGCGGGAGGAAGACCAGATGGATGCCGAGCTGCGCGCGGCGTGCCTCCCCCTCCGCGCCGCACGCCCCACCGGGGCGTGCTCGACGGGTCTACGTCGACCTGCGGTCGACGTAATTCCCTTCGCGGCCCCGAGGAGGAAAGACCTGATGACGAACGCCACATGCTCGGTGCGCTGCGCGCACCTCGAGTGGCGCCGGGCGCGGCCAGTGGGCCGCGCGGGGAGTGACCGCTTGCGGGAAGCTGTGCTACGCCACGGATACGCCGCGCAGGAGCTCGATCGCTTCCACCGGCCCGGCTGACACCGGGAGGGCCCTTGCGCGCGCGTGGAACGGAGCTTGCTTCACCCCTCTCGCATCGGACTTTCCCTGTGGGCCCCTACTCGGCACAGCCTCGTGGAAGGTGGCCAGGCATGAAGAGAATCGCACTGGCGCTGGCGGCCATCGCCGCCGGCGCGCTGGGTCTGCAGGAGATCTCCGTCGGACACGGAGGTACCTACCGCGGCCCGGGTGACATCGTCCCGCCCGGAGGGGGCACGCCGACCGGCGGCACCCCGGCGACCCCCGGCCCCGGCTCGCCGGGCAGCCCCGGCCCCGGGAATCCCGGCTCCCCCGGCCCGATGACCCCGGGCGCGCCGGCCGGCGTCCCTACCGGGAACCCCGCCAGCTCGAGGACCCCCGGCCCCGGGAGCGGGGGCCCCGATCTCACCCTCTGGCAGTTCTGGTGGGGCTTCAACAAGGAGCCCTACCTCGAGCTGAAGAACGCCCTGAACACGGGCAGGCCGATCTCGGCGGGCGACGACGAGTTCTTCCTCGGCAACGGCACGCAGTCCCAGGCCCGCGATACCTACGCGCCCTCGCGGCAGACCATCCATCAGCTGGTCGTGCCCGCGCTGCTGCGGGCCCTCGAGGGCGAGCGCAGCAAGCACATCGTCTCCAGCTGCATGATCGCCCTGGCCAAGATCGGCGACGAGCGGGACGAGGCCGGGGGTCCCAAGCAGGGCTTCGCCCGCCGGATCGCGAGCTTCCTGCGGGATCCCGACCAGGAGATCCGCGAGACCGCCGCCATCGCCCTGGGCATCCTGGGCGACCCGGACTCGATCGATCTGCTGGGTCAGCTCGCCATGGACACCGACGCGGGCCGCGCGATGGTGTCGCGGAACCAGCGGGCCTCGGGCGAGGTCGACCGCCGCACCCGCGCCTTCGCCACCTTCGGCTTGGGGCTGCTCGGGTACGAGTCCAAGGAGCAGGACGAGCGGGTGCAGGTCGTGCGGACCCTGATCGGGATCCTCGACGGACCCGCGCGCGAGAGCGCCACCCGCGACCTCGCGGTGGCCGCGGTCAACGCCCTGGGTCTGGTGGAGCTCGACTCCGACCCGGACTTCGCGCCCGTCGGGGACTCCCCCACCGCGGGGTGGGAGTGCCGGCAGGCCCAGGTGCGCTACCTGCTCGAGCGCTACCGCGACGAGGGCCTCGACCACCTGGTGCGAGCCCACTGCCCCATCGCCATGGCGCGGCTCCTGCAGTCCCCCGATCCCCGCAAGCAGTGGGAGAACGCGGCCGAGTCCCGGCACGCGCCGCTCAAGCGGGAGGTGTGCCGGGCCCTCCTGGCCGACCTCGATCCCGACGCCCGCGCGCAGCGCGAGCTCCGCATGAGCGCGGTGCTGGCGCTGGGCCTGCTCGGCGACTGCGATTCGGACGAGGTCGACGCGCAGATCCGCGAGGCGCTGATCGCGGTCCCGTCCAACTTCACCGACCACCAGGTCCGCAACTTCTCGGTCGTCGCTCTCGCGCGCGTCGGCGGACGCCCGGGCTGCGGGGCGGGAGAGCGCTTCGCGGGTCTGGCGGAGGTCAGCGACCGGCTCGGCCGCCAGCTGCGCAGGGGCAAGGACCACATCCGTCCGTGGGCGGGCCTGGCCCTGGGGGTGCTGGAGCACGCCCGCGCCGCCAGCGACGGCGCCCTCTCGCCGCGCGAGGCGGTCGCCGGCTGGCTCCGGGCGGTGCTCGAGGACACCACCACGCCGGTCGAGGTCGGCGCCTTCGCCGTCGCCCTGGGCATCCTGGGCGACGGGTCGAGCTCGGCGTCGAAGGAGCTCGTCCGCGAGAAGCTCGAGACCACGAGCCAGAGCGACGCGCGCGGCTACTGCGCCGTGGCCCTGGGCCTCATGAAGGACACGGCCGCCAAGGAGCTCATCCAGAAGGTCGTGCGGGAGTCGCGGTTCCGGCCCGAGCTCCTGCGCTCGGCCGCGGTGGGCCTGGGGCTCCTGGGCGACAAGGACCTCGTCCCGGACCTGATCGAGATGCTCGGCGAGGCGGGCTCCCTCTCCTCCCAGGCCTCGATCACCTCGGCCCTGGGCTTCATCGGGGACCGGCGCTCGATCGAGCCCCTGATCGCCATGCTCGAGAACCGCGAGCTCACCGACCTGGCGCGGGGCTTCGCCGCCGTGGCCCTGGGGATCGTGTCCGACCGGAAGGGCCTCCCCTGGAACGCCAAGCTCTCGGTCCACTCGAACTACCGCGCGAGCACCTCGACCCTGACCCGGGACGGCACCGGGGTCCTCGACATCCTGTAGGAAGCGCGAGCTCCGATCCCGCGGGGCCCGTGCACTATCGCACACCGCACCGCACGCCCTCCCTCGGGGAGGGCGTGCCCTGGGGCCCCCCTGGAGGGGGCATGCTTCTTGCGACCGCTGGATGGCCCCCCGGTCGCCGGGGGGCGATATCCGATCAGCAGGAACCGCGCGGGTGAGGCGACCCCGGTGGGCGTCGAGGGCTGCGGAGCCCTCGACCCCCCGGACCTCTGCGAAGGCAGTCGGCCGCCGTGCGGGCCCCCGGCCGCGGCCAGCTCCCCTCGGACCTCCGCATGACACTCGCGCACCCTCCCCTCCGCGCCCTGCTCCTGGGAGGCCTCCTGACCTGCCTCGGCGCGGGCGTCGCGACCGCTCACGGTGGCGTCTACAAGGGCCCCCCGCTGGAGCCTCCCGCAGGCCCGCTGCCGCCCTCGCCGGCCCCCCCGCCTGTGCCGCCGGCCGCCACCCCGCCGCCCGCGCCGTCCTCGCCGCCCGGCGTTCCTTCGTCCCCCAACGGCACCCCGCCGGCCTACTCGCAGGAGAAGGAGAAGCCCGATCTCAGCGGCTGGGAACCCTGGTGGGGATTCAACCGCGATCCCTACCTCGACCTGAAGCGCTCCCTCCACCGCGAGCTGGTCGTCACGGGCAGCGACGACTTCTTCCTCGGCCGCGGCGAGCGCGCGCAGGTCCCCGACCGCGAGGCGCCCGGTCAGCGCGAGCTGCAGGGCCGGGTCGTCCCCGCCCTGCTCGAGGCCCTCCGCACCGAGCGATCGGACGACGTGCAGACCGCCGCTCTGATGGCCCTGGCCAAGATCGGTGGCGGCGGCTCCCACGGCGACGCGATCCTCGAGCGCGCCATCCGACCCTTCCTGAAGGCCGACAGCCAGGAGGTCTCGGAGACCGCCACCATCGCCCTGGGCGTGCTGGGCCGCGAGAGCTCGGCCTTTCTCCTGGCCGATCTGCTGCTCGACTCCCCCGCCGGCCGCTCCGCGGTCGATCGCGGCGAGGTGAGCGATCGCACCCGGGCCTTCGCCGCCTACGCCCTCGGCCTGATCGCCGCCGACTCGAAGCGGCGCGACGTGCGGCGCTTCGCGGTGGGCAAGCTCTGCGCCGCCTTCGACGTCGACGACGCCGCCATCCACGACGTGCGCGCCGCCTGCACGATCGCGCTGGGCCTGATCCCGCTGCGCATCGCCGAGGCGGAGCGGGCGCGCCCGCAGGCCGAGGAGAGCCCGCCGCCGAGCGCCTCTCGCCAGGCGCAGATCGGCTGGCTGCTGGCCTGGTTCCGCGACGCGGAGATCGAGCCGCGCATCCGCGGGCAGATGCCGGTCGCCCTGGCGCGACTGCTGCCGCGGGTGGGCGAGCCCCTGCGATCGGAGGTCATCGCCGCCCTGACCGGCGCGCTGGCCGAGCACTCCAAGGAGCCGCGCGAGGTGCGCGAGGGCATCGCCGCAGCCCTGGGGCGGATCGGCGACTCGGACCGCGATCCCCTCGACGCCTCCATCCGCGAGGCCCTCTTCCGCAGCGCGCAGAGCGGCCACCAGCCCGAGCGCTACCTCGCCTGGATGTCCCTGGCGCGGGTCGCCAGCCAGCGGGGCGCGGGCCCCGAGCCCGAGGCCGCGCTCGGGGAGGTGCGCGCGTACCTGCTGACCCACATGGCCCGCAGCCGCACCCTGCAGCGCCCCTGGGCCGCGCTGGCCCTGGCCGAGATGGAGCGCCGCGAGCGCAGGGCGCACCGGCCTCCCTCGGTCGACGTCCAGCTCGCCGTGCGGCAGGCCCTGGTGGGGGCCGTCTCCCCCGAGGAGGTCGGAGGCCTCTGCATCGCCGCCGGGCTGCTCCGGGACCTGGAGGCCAAGCCGCACATCCTGCGCAAGATCGAGCTCCTGCGGGACGACGCCGCGCGCGGCCACGCGGCCGTGGCCCTGGGGCTGATCGGCACCCCCGACGTGGTGCCGCCCCTGCGCGAGCTGGTCGCCGCCTCGAAGTACCGGCCGGTGCTCCTGCGGGAGGCGGCCATCGGCCTGGGGCTGGTCGGAGACGAGGCGGTGGTGCCCGATCTGGTGGGCATGCTGGGCGAGGCCGGGGCCCTCTCCTCCCAGGCGGCCATCGCCCTGGCCCTCGGCCACATCGGGGACCTGCGCTCGATCGATCCGCTGCTCCAGGCCCTGCGCGATCCCGCTCTGACGGACCGCGCGCGGGCCTTCGCGGTGGTCTCCCTGGGCCTCGTCGGCGACCGCTCGCCCCTGCCCTGGAACGCGGCCATCGCGCGGGACGTCGGCTACACCAGCGGCCTGGCCAGCCTGCACGACGCCCAGGGCAGCGGGATCCTGGACATCCTGTGACGCGGGGAAAATGTAAGGATCCGGTAGAGATGGCTCGAGCTCGCCGGATCGGGCCAGGAAGTCCGACCTGGAAGGTCGAGCATTCGCGTATCCCCCCCACCGCCAGGAGCCTACAGACCCTAGACTCTGAGAGACGAGTGAGTTACACGAGCACTGCCGCGTCTCGGGCGCCGACCGTGCGCGTCCCTACCCCACTGCGAGATTCGATCGCGAGCTGAAGACCCATGAAGAGCAGGACCCTCCGATACGGCGCGCTCCTGGGCCTGGCCCTGGCGCTTCCTCCCGTCGCGCATGCACTGGCAGCCGGCTTCCTGGTGCCTGGCTGATGCCCCTCGCCTCCCGCGTCCGGGGGAGGGGGCTATTCAGGCCCGACCGGAAGCGGCGGTGGTGGAGCCACGGGTGCTCCTGCCAGTCCTGGTGGTGCCGGTCCCGCCTCTCCGGGAGGCTCGGATCCCTCACAGCCGGGCACGCCCGGAAGCGGCGGGCCCAAGACGCCCAACACGCCCTTCCCCGGCGGTCCGACGACCAATCCCTCGACCAACCCCGACGCCGCGGCCGACTGCATGGATCCCGCGCAGTGGCAGGTGTGGTGGCGCTTCAACGGCGAGGGGCTCATCGATCTGCGGCGACGCCTGGCCGCGCTGGAGGTGACCAGCGGGGACGACGACTTCTACCTCGGCCGAGGTGAGTCGGGTCAGGGCGGTCAAGCCCTGACCGAGGGCGACGTGCGCACCAAGGTCGTGCCGGCCCTGCGCGCGGTCCTGCGCGAGGGCGGAGACATGGAGATGCTGCGCGGCGCGCTGATCGCCCTGGCGCGCATCGAGCGCAGCCTGGGCGGCGTGCCCGGCCAGCAGGTCGACGAGTTCTCCAAGCACTACCTCGCGCAGCGCCACCAGGCCTGCCGCGAGGCCGGCATCGTGGCCCTCGGAATCCGCGGGAGCCCGAGCTCGCTCGACGTCCTGTCGCAGATCCTGCTCGACAGCGAGAAGGGCCGGAAGCTGGTGGGCGCCGAGCGCGTCGGCTTCCGCGACCGCTCGCTGGCGGCCTACAGCCTGGGCCTCATGTCGATGGGAGCCGACCTGAACCTGCGCCACGAGGCGGTCGACATCCTGATCGCCGCGCTGCAGGACAACCCCACGATGCCCTACGACATCCAGGTCGCCTGCCTGATCGGCCTGGGCCTGGCTCCGCTCGAGCGCTGTGACGGCGCGGACCCGCCGCCGGGCGTGCGGCACGTGTGCCGCGGCACCCAGCTCGGCTTCCTGCTGTACTTCTACGACACCCCCGACCAGCACACCCGCCTCAAGGCCCACTCGGCCATCCCGCTGGGACGGCTGGCCGCGGGGGCCATCCCCGAGAACCGGGCGATGGTGGTCGAGGTGCTGCTGGACGAGCTGGCCGACCGCAAGGCCCCCTACGAGATCCACCAGAGCACGGTCATCGCCCTGGGTCTGGCCGGGGACGCCGACGACGACGAGCTGGACCAGGAGATCCGCGAGGCCCTGATGAAGGCCGCCCAGCGGGGCGATCGCATCACCAAGCGCTTCGCCCTGGTCGCGCTCGGACAGGTCGGCGGCAACCCCGGCTCGGGCGAGGGCGAGGGGGCCGCGGAGGTGAAGCGCTTCCTGCTGCGCGCCCTGGCGCGCGCCAAGGCCGACGAGAAGCCCTGGGCGGCCCTGTCCCTGGGCGTGTACGCCCGCACGAGGGCGGCGCACACCCTGCCGGTCTCCGAGGAGCTCACCCAGGCCCTGACCGCCAGCCTCTCGCGCACCCGGGACCCGAACCTGACCGCGGCCTGCTGCGTGTCGCTGGGCCTCCTGCGCGACGTCGAGGCCACCGAGCTGATCGAGAAGAAGCTGGCCAAGTCCAAGGACCCCGGGGCGCGCGGCTTCGCCGCCCTGGCCCTCGGGCTGGCCGCCTCTCCCGAGTCCGGCGAGACCCTGGCCGAGCTCCTCTACGATGCCTCAGCCGACGACGGGACCTTCATGGCGGGGGCCATGGGCCTGCGCCTTCTGGGCTCCACCGAGGTCACCTCGGACCTGGCCACCTGGCTCGGCCAGGCCGACGGCCCCGAGCGCCGCTCCCTCCTGGCCACCGCCCTGGGGGTCGCCGGCGACCGGCGCGCGGTCGAGCCGCTGGTCGAGCTGCTGGCCGACGCGTCGAAGGACGCGATCGCCCGCGGCAGCGCGGCGCGCGCCCTGGGCGAGCTGTGCGACACCTCGCCGGCTCCGTGGAGCACCTGGATCTCCTCGGACCTGAACTACAACCTCCTGACCTCGACCCTGCTCTCCTACTCGGGCAACGGATCCGGCATCCTCGAGATGCGGTGAGACCGTTCGCCGTCGAGGCGTTCTCAATCGGGCGGCGCACCCTCGGGGGACGCCGCCCGAGTCGCGCCGCGGGAGAGGCCCAGGACGGCGAGCAGGATCAGGGCGATGCCGCCGATCGAGACCGCCCGCGCGCGGGCCCGGCTCTCGAGGATCGAGGCCTGCCGGGCGCGGGCGCCCTGGACCTCGTCCGCCAGGCCGTCGACGGTGGCCTCCCAGGCCGCGCGCGCGTCGGGCTCGAGGGGGAAGACCGTCAGGGCCTGCCTCATCCGCTCCAGCCAGGCGGCGGCCTCCTCCTCGCCATCGACGGCCAGGGCGCCGGCCGCGGCCTGGGAGAGCAGGTAGAGCACGCCGGCGCGGGAGGCGGGCGCCACCTCGCCGAGGTCCGAGGGAAGGCCATCGAGGACCGGGCGGGCCGCCTCCACCCCGCCCGCGTAGTCGCGGCCCCGGAAGCGGACGAAGAGCTGCGCCTGGGCGCGCAGCACCGGATCGGGCTCCTCCTCGGCCGCGACGAGGGCCTCCGCCAGGCGATCGCTCCGCGCCAGGGAGACCGCGCGATCGTAGCCCTGACCGGCGCTCGGCGCGGCGCAGAGGAGCAGGGCGAGGACCGGGGCCGCGCCCATCACCGCCGGCCCAGCGCCAGGGAGAGCGCCTGGAGCCGCTGCATCGGGTTGCGGTCGTCGGTCAGGATGGGTCCCTCTTCCCTCCCCATCCACGCCCAGGCACCGGGCAGCTCGAGCGCGGGCAGCAGGGCGCGGCCGACCTCGCCCTCGAAGGCCCAGCCCGGGCCGAGGGGCTCGGGCGGCTCGGCTTCGCGTCGGGCGAGGAGCACGTAGTTGCGCGCGCTCGGCACGCGCAGTCCCAGCACGCGGCCATCGCCCTCGAAGGCCGCCGCCAGGGTGGCGCCCACGGCGGCGACCACCGGGTCGTCGAAGCCGAAGCCGCCCACGTTGACCGCCAGCCAGCCCCCGGGCGCCAGGCGCTCGCGGACCTCGCCGAAGAACTCCACGGTGGAGAGGTGCGCGGGGATCTCCACCTGGGCTGCATAGGCGTCGAGCACCGCCAGGTCGAAGGGCGCCTCGCCGGCCAGGGCGCGCAGGGCGGCGCGGCCGTCCAGGCCCGAGCCGACCCGGACGGTCGGCCCCTCGTCGGGAAGCTCGCACCACTTCCGGCCCAGGGCCACCACCTCGGGGTCGATCTCCAGTCCCACCAGCTCGGGTGCGCAGCCGGCCGGGCTGGCGCCCTGGATCACCCGAAAGGCGGTGCCCGCACCCAGCCCGATGGCCAGGACCCTCCAGGGACCGTCGGCGCCCGACCACCAGGCGGGCAGGGCGAAGAGGTCGTAGTAGTAGCCCTCTCCGAGCAGGCCCGGCTCGGGCCGCCACACGGACTGGAAGGAGTCGAGCCCCTCGTTCACCTGGAGCTGCCTCAGGATCCCCCCGCCGTCCGAGGTCTCCACCACGCGGATCGACTGGTAGGCGGACTCGCGTGCTCGCAGGAGGCTCACGCCATCCGGCATCCTCGGCTGGACCCTGGGCAGATCCAGCGCCGAGACGATGGTCTGCGCCACCCCTGCTGGGGCGCCCAGGCGCAAGACGAACCGGCCGATGTCATCGTTCCACGGCCACAGCCACGGGACCAGGATCAGGACGGCCCCGGGTCCTGCCGCCAGCCAGCGTCCCCGGCGGATCGCGAAGGCCAGCGCGATCCCCAATCCTCCGAGCAGGAGACCCGTACCGGCGAAGGTCGCCTGCAATCCACCGATCGGGATGAGGACGTGCGTCGTGGCGAAGGTCCCGACCAGGCTGCCCACCGTGGACGCGGCCAGCACCCGCCCGCCCGCGGCTCCCGCGCAGCTCCCCGTTCGCCTCTGGAGGAGCTCCACCCCGAGGGGCCCGACGCAGCCCAGGAAGACCGCCGGGGGCAGGAACAGGAGCAGGGTCGAGGCCAGGCTCCCCCACCCGAAGACCCGGGCCGAGTCGTGCAGGCTCAGGTTCTCGGGCAGGAACTGCTCACAGACGAGGGCGGCGAAGCGCGGCAGCCAGGCGGTGAAGAGGCCCGCCAGGAGCAGGACCGCGGCGAAGGAGCCGCCGGCGCGGGCCCCCCTGGCCAGGCGCCCTCCCACCAGGTAGCCCAGGGCCAGGGCCAGGAGGATGACGCCGATGACGTTGGTCCACACCCCGGCGCTGGCGCCGAACCAGGGCGCCAGGAGGCGCACCGCGGCCAGCTCGACGATCATCGTGCCGGCCCCCGCGAGGGCGATCACCAGGAGCAGGACGGCCGGTCGGGGGGCGGGCGAGGGCACGGATCGAGGTGGCGCCACTTCGCCCGGCGCGGGCTACTGGTCGCCCTCCTGCTCGGGGATGTCGAAGCCCTGCAGGGCGACGTAGAAGCGCCCCGGATCATTGGTGCCGCGGTAGCACAGGTCCAGGGCGGTCTGGAGGTTGCGCCGGATGGTGTACTCCGCGGAGGCCCCGTTGAGGGAGATCGTGATCGGTCGGTTGAGGTCGACCAGCTGGTCGCTGAAGTACAGCGTCACCCGGTCGATCGAGACCGCGCTCACGGTGACGGTGTTCGACTCGCGGTCGATGCGGGCGTCGATGCGCGCCCCGGGGACCGGCTCGACCGAGGGGACCTGGAGCCAGTAGGCCTTGTTGGGCACCGGGATGCCCGGCACCAGGGAGACCTCCAGCGGGTTGGCGATGCGCGGCGTCTCCTGGATCCACGCCCAGACGTCGGCCTCGGTGCCGTCGGGCTTGAGGGTGCAGTTGCCGAAGCCCGCCTCCTCGCAGACCTTGTGGAAGTCGGTGGCCTGTTTGCCGGCCCCGCAGAAGAAGGTCGGCAGGTTGCGGAAGTTGTCGGGCGGGGTCTCGCCGGCGTCCCCCGTGCGCCCCACCACGCCGGCGAAGAGGTGCGGATAGCGGGAGGCGATGGCGACCGCCGCGGCCACGCCCCGGCCCTTGCCGCACAGATAGGTGCGGTCGAAGTCCATGGCGTACTTCTCGCGGATCTCCTTCAGGGTCATCATTACGTAGACCACGCCCCCGGGCGCGCCGTCCAGCGTCAGCTCGCTCCAGGCGGCCTGGTCCTCGGGCATGTCGATCGCGACCAGGATCGCGTCCGTGCGCAGCTCGGCGGTGCGGTTCAGCCAGTCCTCGGTCAGGTGCTGGCCGGCGTCCTGGTTCTTGCCTCCCTCCATTCCGGGGATGCACAGCAGCACCGGATAGGGCCCGGCCTTGGCCTTGTACTTGGACGGCGCGTGTACCGCGTAGGTCGCCTTGATCTCCTTGCGGTTGTACACGGTCTCCCACTCGTACTCCTTGACCTCGCCGCCCTTGATCTTGCGCTCGGCCTTGACGTAGTCGGTGGCGAAGTACAGGACGCGGCCCAGGTCGGCCGACAGGGCCAGCCCCTCCTGCTCCGCATTGCCGTCCTTCCCGGCGCGCTTCTTCCCGTGCTTCACCAGCTCCTTGCGGAACTTGTCGGTGGCCTCCGGGATCTTGGTCTCGTCGGCGCGCGCCTCCAGGTAGTCGGAGAGCTTGCGGGCCAGGGCCTTGTGGTCCTTCTCCCTGAGGATCTCCTGGGGCGGGCCGAGGGAGGCGGAGGCCAGGGCCGCGCTGGCGGCGGCGGCGCTCGCGAAAAGGACGGATCCGAGCAGGGCTAGCTTCGACACGCTCACAGTAGTTCTCCGCGACCTTCGGGTTGCAGGGTGGGGCTCAGTAGCTTGTCGCCGGGGCTCCCCTCGGTCCAGCCCGAGGCGGCAGGAGGGTGAGCCCCCAGCCTCGGCGGGCCCAGGGAAGGACAGGACGGGCGCCGAGGGCTGCCCGGAAGCCGGCCCGGGCGCGCTCGGACCGGCCGGCGGCCAGATCCAGCCTTGCAAGGACCGTTCCCGCGTCGTCGGATCCGCGGATCAGGGCGCGGGCCAGGTAGCCCCGGCCGGCCCGCTCGCGCCCCGCCCCCAGGGCCGAGATGCCGCGCTGGCTCCAGAGGGCGGCGGGGCTCTCCTCGCGCTCGATCTGGGCCTCCAGGACCGCGTCGGCCTCGTCGTACTCCCCCGCCCGGGTCAGGCTCAGGGCGAGGCTCAGGGCGCTCCAGGAGGCCCTGGAGTCGCGGTGGACGGGCCTTCCGATGCCCAGCGCCTCGTCGAACCGCAGGCCCTGGGCGGCCTCCAGCCAGCCCTCCCAGGCGAGCTGGAGCCGGGCTCCGGCCAGGGCGTGGGCGCCCTCGGGCTCCCCGGCGAGGGGCTCCAGGGCCCTCGCCAGGGCCCTCCCGCGGTCGGGGCCCGCGGGCAGTAGCCTGGCGGCCAGCCAGGAGGCCTCCGGATCCCACGGCCAGGGATCCCCCGGGTCGGGCGGGTCGAGACCCGCGGGCCTGTCCTCCAGCAGGGACAGGGCGACCTCGAGGAGCGTCCTCTCGGGGCACTCCGGGGCGCCGCTTTCCAGGGCGCGCAGGGACTCGATCTCGGCCCGGCGCTCGGGCGCGCCGACGGGCAGGGCCAGGGCCGCCTCCACGCGCTTCCAGGCCCCGTCCCAGTCCACGGGCAGCTCCTGGGCCGCAGCGGACAGGGGGACCGCCAGGGCGAGGGCGGCCAGGAGCCGGCCTCTCAGCCGCCCCATCGCACCCTCCCCTCGCCCGCGACCACCTCCCCGATGGCGAAGACCTCCTCGCCCGAGCCCCGCAGGCTGCGCTCCACCCCGGCGACCTCCTGCGGATCGACGATCAGCACCATGCCGATGCCCATGTTGAATGTGCGGTGCCGCTCCTCCTCGGCGATGCCACCCGCCTCGCACAGCCACCGGAGCACCGGCGGCACCGGCCAGCTCCCCGGCCGCAAGACCGCGTCGCAGCCGCCCAGGACCCGCGGCAGGTTGTCCCGCAGCCCACCCCCGGTGATGTGCGCCATGGCGGCCAGGCGGCCCTCCTGGACCAGGGGCCAGAGGGGTCCGAGATAGGAGCGGTGGGGCGCCAGCAGCGCCTCCCCCACCGAGGCCCCCTCCAGCTCGGGCGGGCGGTCGTCCACCTCGAGGCCGAGGACCTCGAAGGCGATCTTGCGCGCCAGCGAGTAGCCGTTGGTGTGCAGCCCCGAGGAGGCCAGCCCCAGGAGCACCTGGCCCGGTCGCACGCGGCTGCCGTCCAGCAGCGCGTCGGGGCGCACCGCGCCCACGATGAAGCCCACCAGGTCGAAGTCGTCGAGGGCGTAGGTCCCCGGCATCTCGGCGGTCTCGCCGCCGAGCAGCGCCAGCCCGTTGTCGGCGCAGGCCTCGGCGCAGCCGCGGATCAGCTCGGAGACCACCGCGGGGTCCATCTTCCCGACGCCGACGTAGTCCATGAAGAACAGCGGGCGCGCCCCCTGCACCAGGATGTCGTCGATGCAGTGGTGGACCAGGTCCCGCCCGACCGTGTGGTAGACGCCCGCGCGCCGCGCGATCTCGAGCTTGGTGCCGACCCCGTCGGCGCTGGCCACCAGGAGGTCTCCCCCCGCCTCGACCAGGGCGGGATCGAAGAGGCCGCCGAAGAGCCCCACGTCGCTCTTCACCCCGGCGGTGAACGTGCGTCGGATGGCGCCTTTTACCCGATCCATGGCCGCGTCAGCGGCGTCGATGTCCACCCCCGCGTCGCGGTAGGTCATGGAGGACGAGCCGCCGGCCGGCGACGCGGGCCTCGACCCGGCCCGCGTTGCGGGCCTCGACACCGGAGGGCGGACGGCGGACTCCCGCAGGCCCCTGACCAGGGGGTGGTCTCGCAGGGGCTCGAGCACGTTCTCCCGGTTGCCGAAGGCGATGTCCTCGGGAAGCTCGTCCAGGTCGAACCAGCAGGCCTCGGTGGTCTCGCTCCCCGGCCGGAGCTCGCCGGCGCGAGCGCGGAAGAGGTACACGACCACGGTGGCCGGCCGGCGCGGATCGTCGGGCACGAAGATCACGTCCAGGAGCTCGACCAGCTCCACCTCGGCGCCGGACTCCTCGCGCACCTCCCGCACCGCGGCCTGCAGGGCGTCCTCGTCGATGTCTTGATAGCCGGCGGGGATCCCCCAGGAGCCGCGGTGGGGCCGGATTCCGCGCCGGACCATGAGGACCCGTCCGGCGTCGTCCACCACCACCCCGGCGGCCGCGGTGGCCGGGTTGTGGTACAGCACGAAGGGGCAGTCAGGGCAGCGCTGGTGCTCGCGCCCCTCGATCTCGGCCGTGATCAGCGGGGTCGCGCACAGGGGGCAGTACTTGGCGGGTCGGTTCCACACGGCTGGTGCTCGCGCCCGGGCGGCTCGACTGCGGGCCGGCGCCGGGGCGCGGCCTGCCATTCCACACACCCATGCGATGGCCTAAACTTACGCATCCATCCGGCCGAGGGCAATGCCGACGGGCCCCCCCGCGCGGCGCATCGGGCCGGATCCCGCCCCTCGGCTCATGAAGTCCCTGCTCGTACTCGGCAGCACCGGATCGATCGGCACCCAGACCCTCGACGTGGTCCGGGCCTCGGCCGGGCGCTTCCGCGTGGAGGGCCTGGCGGCGGGGCGCTCCTGGGAGGTCCTGGCGCGGCAGGCGGCCGAGCTGCGGCCGCGCTTCGTCGCCCTGACCGATCCCGATGCGGCCGATCGGCTGCGCGGCGAGCTGCCCGCGGGCACCGAGCTGCTGGCCGGTCCGCGGGCCCTGGTCGAGCTCTGCCGGACGGCCGAGTACGACACGGCGGTGCACGGGGTGGTGGGAGCCGCCGGTCTGCCGGCCTCGGTGGCCGTGCTGGAGCGCGGTCGAAGCCTGGCCCTGGCCAACAAGGAATCGCTGGTGGTGGCCGGGGGGCCGCTGATGGAGCTGGCTCGAAGCGGCGGGGGCCAGATCCTGCCCGTGGACAGCGAGCTGTGCGCCATCCACCAGTGCCTGCGCGGCGAGGACCCGAGCCGGGTGCGCCGCATCCACCTGACCGCCAGCGGCGGCCCCTTCCGCGACCTGACCCTCGAGGAGCTGGATCGGGTCACGCCCGAGATGGCCGTGGCCCACCCCAACTGGGACATGGGGCCGCGCATCAGCGTCGGCTCGGCCAACCTGATGAACAAGGCCCTCGAGGTGGTCGAGGCCCACCACCTCTTCGGTCTCGACCGCGAGCAGATCCACGTGGTGATCCACCGCCAGTCGGTGGTCCACTCCATGGTCGAGATGGTCGACGGCTCGATCCTGGCCCAGCTCGGCCCGCCGGACATGCGCGGGCCGATCCACTACTGCCTCAACCACCCCGATCGCGCTCCCTCCCCCCTGGCGGGCTTCGACCCGGACCTGTTCCGCAGCCTGAGCTTCGAGGAGCCCGATCCCGAGCGCTTCCCCGCGCTGGAGCTGGGCTTCCGCTGCATCGAGCAGGGCGCCGACTCGGGCAGCGTGCTCAACGCCGCCGACGAGGTGGCGGTGCAGGCCTTCCTCGAGCGCCAGATCCCCTTTTCCGGAATCCAGCGGGTCAACCACCGCGTGCTCGACCGCCGGCCGGGGCTGGGAGGGGACGTAGCGCAGCTCCTCGCCGCCGACCGGCTGGCCCGGGAGATGGCGCGCGACGAGGTGCAGGCCCTGTCGGCCGTGTGAGGGAACGCCCGCATGGATCTGCTCCTGAAAGCCTGGTACTGGCTCCTGGTCATCTTCGGCGTGGGGGGGATCATCTTCGTCCACGAGCTGGGCCACTTCCTCGCCGCCCGCCTGTGCAAGGTGCGGGTGGAGGTCTTCAGCCTGGGCTTCGGCCCGCGGCTCTTCGGCTGGCGGCGCGGAGAGACCCTCTACCAGCTCGCGGCCCTGCCCCTGGGCGGCTTCGTGAGGATGGCCGGGGAGGACACCCTGGGGGACGATGCTCGCCCGCCGGGGCCGGACGACCTGCGCTCCAAGACCGTGGGGCAGCGCTTCCTGGTGTTCTCGGGGGGCGTGGTGATGAACGTCGTCCTGGCGCTCATCGTCTTCCCCATCCTGTTCACAGTGGGGGTGCCCTTCTACGAGCCGGTCCTGGGCACGCTCACGCCCGGAGGGCCGGCGTGGAAGGCCGGGCTCCAGCCCGGCACCCGGGTGGTCTCGGTCAACGGCCGGGAGGTGATCGGCTTCTTCCACATCCGCAGCGAGGTCGCCCTGGGCTCGCCCGATCGCGTGACCATGGAGGTGATCGAGCCCGGCGGTCCGGTGGACGAGGAGGGCCATCCCCGGGTGAGCACCGTCGAGCTGGAGCCGGCCTACGACGAGAGGTTCGGCTTCAGCAAGATCGAGGCGTCCCCGGCCCTGGACCCCGAGCTGGCGCTGGGCGTGGCCGAGGACTCGCCGGCCTGGGAGGCCGGGGTGCGGCCCGGCGACCTGCTGATCGGCGTGGAGGGCGGGCTGCCCGAGGCCTCGCTGGTGGAGCGCTTCGCCGAGGAGCAGGATCGCGGGGGTCCCCTGGAGATCCTCGTGTCTCGGGAGGGCCGCGAGCTGCGCTTCCGGGTGGAGCCTGAGCCGCTGGCCCGGGACGATCGCCCCATGCTGGGCGTGGCCCCGGTGCTGAACCGCGTGCGGGCCCTGCGCGGCAGCGCCCTTGCGAGCGAGCTGGACCTGCTCGAGGGCGACCAGATCCTGAGCGCCAACGGGCGTCAGCTCCTGGTCGGCCTCGACCTGCACCGGGGCCTGCTGGCGGCCGGGGACGAGATCGCGCTGGAGGTCCTCCGCCGCGGTCGGCGCATCGAGCTGCGGGCCCCGGCGCCGGAGCGCTCGGCTCGCTGGCAGCTGGCCGAGGACATCGCCTTGGCGGGCGACGTCGACGGCACGCGGGTGACGGTGCGCCGCGGCTCGCCGGCCGAGCGGGCGGGGATGCTGGACGGCGACGAGGTGACCCGCATCGGCGGGATCAGCACCACCGACTGGGAGCAGCTCCAGGACCGCACCAAGAAGGGCGCCCAGGCGGGGAGCTCCCTGGCCATCGAGGTGCAGCGCGAGGACGCGCGGGGCGGTACGCAGCTCCTGAAGCTGGACGTCCAGCCCGAGCCCCTGCAGGAGCCCTGGTTCGGCCTGAGCCTGAGGGTCGCCAGCTACGACTACACCTCCGCCAGCCTGCCGGCCGCCATCGCCGACGGCGCCTACTGCTCCTGGAACTTCCTGGCCGACGCCTGGATCACGATCAAGCGCATGCTGCTGCGCCAGATCAGCGGCGAGAACCTGGGCGGCATCATCACCATCGCCAACGTCTCCTACAGCCAGGCCTCGATCGGCTGGACCAAGCTGCTCTTCTTCCTGTGCATGCTGAGCGTGCACCTGGCCTTCCTGAACGTCCTGCCCATCCCGGTGCTCGACGGGGGTCACCTCTTCTTCCTCCTGATCGAGAAGATCAAGGGATCACCGGTCTCGGAGCGGGTGATGGGCTACAGCCAGATGGTGGGCCTGGTGATGATCCTGTCGTTGATGATCTACGTGACCTTCAACGACGTCATGCGCTGGTTCTTCCCCGCCTAGCCATGGCGCGCTCAGCCGCGATCGCCTGGGGGCGCCTCCTGCGGCTCTCCCTCTCCCCCAGCGCTCCCGCCGACGCGGCCTGCGGGGCGGTGCTGGCCGCCGGCGCCTGGCCCGCGGGCGGCGCGCCCTGGCTCCTGATGGGCGCCTCCCTCTCGGTCTTCTGCGGAGGCATGGCGCTCAACGACTGGGCCGACCGCGAGGCCGACGCGCACACCCGCCCCGAGCGGCCGATCCCCTCCGGCCGGATCCCGGCCAGGGCGGCCCTCGTGGCGGCCCTCGCCCTGCTCGCCGCCGGCTGCGCCCTGGGGCTGGCGGCCGACCTCGGGGCCGGGCCGTGGATCGTGGCCGCGGCCCTGGCCGCCCTGGTGTACGACCTCGTCGGGCGGGGGCCCTGGTGCGGTCCCCTCCTGCTCGGGATCTGCCGGGCGAGCAACCTCTCCGCCGGACTGGCCCTGGGACTGGGGGCGCGGACCGCGGACGCCGCTGCCGAGGGGGCCAGCGGCCCGTCGGCCGCCCTCTTCCTGGCGCCGCTGGTCTACGGCGCCTACACCTTCGCCGTGTCCCGGCTGGCGCGCTTCGAGGACCAGGAGGACCGGGACGGGAGCGGCCGGCGCCAGCGCGCCCACCTCCTGGGCGCGGCCGCGGCCTTCCCCGCGGCGGGCCTGCTGCTCCTGCTGATCCCCTCGCCCTGGGCCACGCCCTTCGCGCCGCTGGTCCTGCTCCTGCTGGGCGCGCTCGGCCCCCTGCGGCTCGCCCTGCGCGGGGGCGACTGGACGGGTGCTCGGGCGGGCGAGGCCACCGGAGTCTGCCTGCGCCGGCTGATCGTGCTCGCGGCGAGCTTCGCCCTGATGGCGGAGGGTCCGGCCGGGGCCTGGGTGGCGGGATGCGCACTCGCCGCCTACCCCCTCTCGCGCGCGCTCGCGAGGGTGTTCCCCCCCACCTAGCGGCCCGCCTCGCCGCCGACCCGCTCCCCGAGCCAGCGAACGGCCTGCGCCCGGTCGGTGAGCGCACCGTCGAGCTGGGCGGTCTCCGCCTCGGCGAGCAGCCGCCCCCACAGCGGGCCGGGGGAGAGCCCCAGCTCGGCGAGGTCGCGGGCGCTCAGCAGCGGCTCGGGGCGGAGCTCCTCCGGAGCGAGGGCGAGGGCGTCGCGGCGCAGGCGCAGGATCGGCTGCGGGTCGCGCCCGGTCGCCGAGCGCAGGGCGAGCTCGAGGCGCACGGCGTCGGCCCAGCGCTCGCTGCGCACGGCGCGGATGAGGCGGGAGCGCGGCGCGGGCGGATCGGCCCCGGCGATCGAGCTCCACTCCCGGCGCAGGCGCCAGAGGGCGGCGATCCCGGCGCGCTCGCCGCCGGAGAGGCGCAGCCCGCCGAGCCGCTCGGGATCGACCCCCTCCTCCTCCCGCTCGAGGGCGGGGTCGGGGTCGAGGAGCAGGGACAGGGCCAGGACCGGCCCCGGAGCCTCGTCGAGCTCCCTCAGGGCCTCCAGGGAGATCCGCGCGTCCGGGAGGGGGGGCAGGATCCGCTCGTACAGCCCGGCTTCCAGGAGCACCTCCACGGCCCGCGCGCCGCCGGGCCGGGAGAAGGCCCTCCGCAGCTCCCCTACCACCCGCTCGGCGCTCACGCCGACCAGGGAGTCCGCCTCCCCCCGCGCGGCCGCCAGGGTCGCGGCGTCGATCTCGAGGTCCAGGCTGCCCGCGAAGCGCGCCATGCGCAGCAGCCGCAGGCCGTCCTCGCGGAAGCGGGCGCGGGCCTCCCCCACGCAGCGCAGGTGGCGCGCCTCGAGGTCCGCCAGGCCGCCCTCGGGATCGCGCAGCTCGTCGGACAGCGGATCGAGGTAGAGGGCGTTGCAGGTGAAGTCGCGGCGCCGCGCGTCCTCCTCGAGGGTCCGGCCGTAGGCCACCCGGTCCGGTCGGCGCCGATCGCCGTAGCCCGAATCCGAGCGGAAGGTGGTCAGCTCCACCGGGACGTCGTCCACCCGGACCTGGATCGTGCCGAAGCTCCGGCCGATGGCCGAGGTGCGCGGGAAGGCGGCCTCGATGGCCTCGGGTCGCGCGGCCGCGGCCATGTCCACGTCCTGCACCCTGCGCTCGAGCGCCAGGTCGCGCACCGCGCCCCCCACCAGCCAGGCCCGATGTCCGAGGGATCGGACCCGCTCCGCGATGCTCCGCGCCGCGCGCGCGAGGCGGGGATCGAGGGCGCGCATCGAAGGGATCACCATGGGGCTTGAAGCCTAGCAAACGGCCCAGCAGAATCCGTTGGGAAGGAAGGAGGCTCGCATGCGCAGCACCGGAGGAGAAACCCGCTCGGGCCGGCTGAGGCCGGTCGATGCGATGACCCTGTTCGCCGTCGTCGCCGTGGTGGTGCTGGTCTCCCTGCCGCGCCTGCGCGATTTCGCGCTGCACGAGAACGAGACCGACGCGGTGTCCCTCACCCGCACCCTCTCGCGCGCGATCGAGGGCCAGGGGCCGGAGCGCCCGGCGACCATCGGCCAGCTCCTGGCGAGCGATGATGATCTCCAGCGCCGGCTCCTGGACGCCGATCTCCTCGAGGAGGGCCGGCTGCTGCGGCGCCACGGGTACCTCTTCGACCTCTGCGAGCTCGGGGCGGGCGGCGTGGCGGTGCGGGCCTGGCCCTGGAACTACGGCCAAACGGGCCTGGGCGCCTTCGTGGTGCTCCCCGACGGCCGGGGCCTGGGCCACGCCAACGAGGACCGGGCCTGGAGCGGCCCCGACTCCCCGCCGAGCGGGCCCTGGCCCCCCCCGAGGGAGGCGCTCGAGGCCGCCTCGGCGCTGCCCGTGGGCGAGATCCAGGCGACCGCGGGCGGCTGGCGCGCGCTGCGGTAGCTCGGCTCGCGCCTCGTCTGGAGAACCCGAGCTCACCTGCGCGGCACTAGCGGGGCTTGGGGTACCAGGCCCACAGGAGGCAGCGCAGCCCCACCCGCACGTCGGGCTGGACCGTGCGCAGGCACTCCCGCTTCAGCACCGGCAGCACCCTCCACGCCGGGCCCACCTGGACCAGGCGGCGGGCGGCGAAGAGCCGCTCGTAGGGGCGCAGCTCCTCCTCGGCCAGGAGCTCGAGCAGCAGCTCGCGCGCGGCCTCCCCGCCCCCGGCCGAGAGGGCGTCGAGCAGGTCGAGCCGCCTCAGCGGATCCGGCTCGGCGCGGAGCTCGTCGGCCAGGTACGCCTGGGCCGTCGGACCCCCGTTGCCCGTCTGCAGCGCCAGCCAGCGGAAGGCCCGCAGGTGCTGGACCGTCTCCTGCGAGCGGTCCCGCGCGAGGCGCATCAGCAGCCGCGCCGCCTCGGGCAGGGGCACCTGTCCGATCGCCTGCAGCAGGACCACGCTCTGCTGCTCGGAGAGCGGTCGGTCCCGCACCGCCTCGTAGCGAGCGCTCAGGCGCTCCAGGGCCTCGCGCGTGATCTCCGGGTCGGCGGCCCAGCGCCCGGCCAGCACCCGCAGGCCGAGCTGGGCCTCGTCGGCGCGCTCGGAGGAGAGCAGCGCGAGGGCCCGATCGCGAGCCTCGGCGTCGCCCCGATCGAGCAGGGCCGAGAGGCACGCCTCGCGCACTCCCTCGTCGGGATCGCTCAGGCCCTCTCTCAGGTAGGCCAAGTACGGGGTGGGGTCCTCGAGAGCGGCCAGTCCGCGCGCCGCCGACTGGCGCTGGCTGGCGATCGGGTCCGAGCTCAGGGTCCACACCAGCTCGGGGACGAGCCCGGCCTCCACCGCGGCGCGCAGGCCCAGGTGGCGCATGAGGGGGTCCTGGCCGCGGATCCACCCGCGCAGGCGGGCCAGGGCCTCGGCGTCGCCGGCGCGGGCCAGGGGGGCGACCAGGAAGACCTGGACGTTCGGCCCGAAGGCGTCCATCGAGCGCTCGAAGATGGCCACCAGCCCCGGCTGCTCGGTGGCCGCCAGCATGGGCGCGATCTGCTCCCGCAGGGGCTCCCAGGCCTCCTCCTCCAGCCAGGTCGCGAAGACCACCTCGGCGCGCAGCCGATCCAGCGCCAGCAGGGTGCCGGGGTAGCGCCGGCGCATCTCGGGCGGCGCGATCTCCAGGGCGCGCACCACCGCGTCGAAGTCCTCGGGCAGGCCGTGCCGGGCCAGAGCCTCGGCCGACTGGGTGCGGATGCTCGAGGAGGGGTGCTCCAGGCCCCTCAGGAAGAGCTCGCGCGCCAGGGGGGAATCGCTGAGCCGGGCCGCGTCGAGGGCGTTGGACACGTAGTGCACGCCGTGCTGCTGGCTCCAGTGGGACTCGGCCAGGCGCCGCACGCCCCGCAGGGCCTCGTCCCCGCCGGCTCCCAGCTCCATCTTGGCGCGCTTGAGCGCGTCGCGCTGCCCGCTCACCAGGGTCTCGACCAGGATCGCGGTAATCTCCGCGGTCTGCACGTCGTAGGGCTCGCCGGCGCGGGCGCAGCCCGCCAGGAGGTAGGCCAGGCGCGGGTCGATGGCGACGTCGGCATCGGTGGTGGTGGCGCCGGTCCGCTCCCGACGCGGGCCGTCGGTGTCGCCGCCGCCGTCCCGCTCGCAGGCGGGAAAGCCCAGGCCGGCGGCCAGGACCGCCGCCGCCAGCGGAGCGAGCCGCCGACTCCTCAAGGCTGGAGCTCCCCGATGATGCCCTGGGCCCGCAGCAAGGCCACGCGCGCCTTGGCGTAGCTCGCCCGCGCGCTCCGCTCGGTCGACAGGGCCTCGGAGTAGTCCTGCTGGAACTCGAGGACCTGGAAGGTGGTCGACAGGCCGACGCGCAGGCGGGCCTCCTCGGCCTCGAGCTGGCGCCGCGCCAGGTCCAGGCTGGTGCCCGCCGCCTGGACCGCCTGGGCCTGGTAGAGCACCTGCCGCACGGCCGAGCGCACCTCGGCCACGACCTGGGTCTCGAGCTGGTCGAAGGTCAGCCGCGCGACGCGCACCGACGCCCGCGCCGCGCGCTCCGCGTTGCGGGCGGCGCGGTTGCGGAAGGGCACGCTGTAGCTCAGGGCGGCCGTGGTGGAGGGGTAGTCGAAGCCGATGGCCTCCCCGAAGGCGTCGGCCGAGTTGCCGTCGAAGCCGCGGCTGGAGGCCGTCAGGGAGAGGTCCAGCCCGTGGCGTTTCTCGGAGCGCGCTCGCGCGAGCTGCACCTCGCTGGCCTCGATGCGCAGCGCCTGCTGCAGGAGCTCGGGCCGCCGCTCGAGCGCCCTCGCCAGCCCCTGCTGCCAGCTCGGCACGGGATCGTCGACCTGCTCGGGGAGAGGGGTGACGAGCCGGATCTCGAGCTCCCAGGTCTCCTCCCGGATCCCCGGAAAGAGCACCGCGCGCAGCGCGTCGAAGGCGTCCCGGACGGCCACCTCGGCCATCAGCCGCTGCTCCACCCGCAGGGCCTCGTTGGCCTCGGCCTGCAGCACCTCGACGTCGGTGCCCACCCCCGCGTCCAGGCGGCGCTGGTTCTGGTCGAGCTGCTCGCGGGCCAGCTCGATCATGGACTCGGCCACCCCCAGCTGCTCCTCGGCCGAGACCACGTTCCAGTAGGCGTCCGCCACGACCTGCAGGAGCTCCTGCCGCCGCAGGCGGAAGACCTCGACCTGCGAGCGGTACTCGAGGTCGGCCTCGCGCTGGGTCGAGGTCGCGTACTCGCGCCAGGCCCCGCGCAGCAGGGGCTGCTGGTAGGTGATCGAGACGCTGTCGGTGGTCGCGGGGTTGATGAGCTGGAAGGTGTTGTTGGTCTTGGTGTTGTCGGTGCGGAAGCTCACGTCGATGCTGCCGCCGGTCACCAGGGGGAACACCACGCTGCTGTCGAAGCTCAGCGTGTTCTCCTCGAGCACGTCGCCGCCCGACAGGATGGACTGGCCCTCGAACTCCGAGTCGGAGACCGAGCCGGTAGCCGTCAGGACCGGGTCGAAGGCGCCCCAGCTCGCCGCGCTGTTGAAGCGCGCGACCTGGGTGGAGAGGTCCTCGATCTGCAGCCCCAGATCGGCGGCCACGGCGATCTCCAGAGCTCGCCTCAGGTCCAGCTCCAGGACCTGCGGCAGGGCCGGCTCCGGGGTGCCCTCCCGCACCTCCTGGGCGGCCGTCGGAGTCGTGAGGAGCGCAGCCAGGGCCAGCGCGGCCAGCGGTCGCCGCAGCGAACCGATCTTCCGGTGGGCATCTCGCATCATGGCGGGCAGAGGATAGTGGACCGACGGCGGGGGAACTACCGCGGCCCCGCAGCCCGCGTCGGGCCCCTGCAGCATGCAAAGGCCGTGCCCCGCGGTGGGCTAGCGCGGTCCAGCCGGGATCCAGTCCAGCCAGCCGCGGCAGGCGGGATACCCGGCGAGCCCCAGGTCATTCAGGGCGGCGCCCAGGGCCGCCTGCCACGCCTCGTCCACCGGCCGGGCGCTGCGGTCGATCGCCGGGAGGGCCTCGAAGCCCGGGCATTCCCTGCCCAGCGCGCCGTACTGGCGCGCGCGCTCCAGGCCCAGCCGCAGCAGGAGGCGGAGCGCCTCGCCGCGCTCGGATACGGCCCCCAGGACCTCGGCCCGGCACAGGGCCCTCGCGATCGCGCCGAGCTCCGCGCCGGGGCTCCGCCCCAGGGCGGCGCGGTCCAGGGCCAGCTCCAGCCACAGGAGCGCCTCGAGGAGCTCGCCATCGGAGAGCCCGGGCTCGGGGGCGTCCCCCTCCTCCAGCGCGGCGAGCCGGGCGACCGCGGGCACCTCCTCGGGGGCGGGGAGGGGGGACTCCGTCCGGCTGCGCAGGTGGAGGAGGCGCGCGGCCCAGGGATCGTCGGCGTGCGGCTCCGCACCCTGCGCGAGCGGAGGGATGCCGCCGTGGGTGAGCACGTAGCGGCCGCGCCGGAGCGCGTTCGCGATCTCCCACCTCTCGGCCAGCAGGTCCTCCTCGAAGTCCTCGGGCGGGAGCTCGACGGTCTCGATGCGGGGCTCCTCGGGCGCTTCGGGCCAGTCCGGGAGCGGCTTCTCGATCGAGACCCGATCCAGGCCCGGCTGGGGCTCCTCGTCGGGCAAGAGGGCCATCCACGCGATCACCGGCACGGCGACGACGTGGACCAGCAGGCTGGCGGCGGCCACGCGCACGACCATCGAGGAGCGCAGGCGCTCGGCCAGGAAGCCGCGCAGGAGCCGGAGGTCGCCGCGCCAGCCCAGGTCCTCGCGCGTGGTGCGATCGATCACGCCCTGGGCGAGAGCCCGGGCCCGAGCGGGCGGATACCGGCGCTCGTCCGCGGCGCAGATCTCCCGGCAGCGGCCGAGGAAGCCCTCGAGCTCCGCCGCGCTCTCCGCGGTGCGGGGATCCCGCCGGAGGGCCTCCAGGCGCTCCTCCCGGGCCGGATCGGCATCCAGCAGGAGCTCGAGCAGCTCCTCTTCCAGGGGGTGGCGGTCGTTTCGATCGCTCACGGGCGCACCTCCCCCTCGCGGTGTCCGATGGCCGCGCGCAGCTTGCGCACCGCGTGGAACACCCGGGACTTCACCGTGCCCACGGGGATCTCGAGGGCGTCGGCGATCTCGGCGTAGGGCAGCCCCTGGACGACGGCCATCTCGAAGACCATCCGGTGGCCCTCGGTCAGCTCGGCCAGGGCGCGGCGCAGCCGGCCCGCCTCCTCGCGGATCGAGAGGGCGCTGGAGGGCTCGGCCTCGCGGCCCTCGACCGCGGCTTCCAGGCCCCGCAGGTCTCCACCCTCCCCGTCCGGGCGGGGCGATCCGGTGCCGCGCAGCGCGGGCCGGGCGGCCCGCCGCCGGCTGTTGTCGATCCAGACGTTGCGTGCGACTCGCATGGCAAAGGCGGTGAACTGCGATCGTGGCTGGTAGCGGGAGGCGCCGCGGTAGAGCTTGAGGAGCACCTCCTGGGCGAGGTCCTCGGCCTCCTGCGAGCCCGCTCCCAACCGCTCGAAGAAGCCCCGAAAGGTGGAGAACTCGGTTCGCACGAACTCCTCGAAGAGCTCGCGCTTGCCTTCGCGCAGGGCCGCCAGGGGATCCCGATCCAAGTCCCAGGTGCCCTTCAAGTGCCCCCCGCAACGCCCTCCAGGGGCCCGGGTTCACGTCGACCGGCGAAAGACCTCAAGAAAGCTCCTCGACCCCCCCGGGCAGGGTCAGATCGGCCAGCATCCGCTCCAGGGCGCCCCCGGCGGCTTCCGGAGCCGGCCCCGGGCGCACCCGCAGCCGGAGGCGCCGGCGGTCCGGGCCGCGGTGCTCCAGCAGGACCTCGATCCGGGGCTCGGGCAGCCAGGCGGCCACGCGCTCGGCCCACTCGACCACGGCCACCCCCCCGGCGCCGATCCACTCGGCCCCCCCGCCCTCCAGGAAGGCCCGCTCCCGCCCCTCCATCCAGGCGTCGAAGTGGTAGAGGGTGAGCCGTCCCGGGTACTCGTGCATGAGGGTGTAGGTGGGGCTGGAGACCCGCTCGACGGCGCCCAGGCCCAGGGCCAGACCCCGGACGAAGCGCGTCTTCCCAGTACCCAGCTCGCCCGAGAGGGCTACCACGGCGCCGGCCTCGAGGACCGCGCCCAGCCTCCGGGCCAGCTCCTCGGTCGCCTCCGGCGAGTGGCTCAGGAGGTCGCGTTCAACCCCCATGGAGCCAGCCTCCCCGGCCGTCCCAGCGCCGCCAGCCGAGGCCCTCTCGCAGCCACAGCCCTTGGCCCGCCCGCACCCGTCCCACGGCCGCGAGGCCCGGACAGCGCCGCGCCCGTCCGGCCGAGGCGCGCTCCAGCGCCGCCGCCGGCAGGCTGGCGATGAGCTCGTGGTCCTCCCCGTCGTGCAGGGCGTGCCAGCGGGGGCTCCTGCCGCTCCGCCGCGCGCTGCGCCGCGCGTCGGGGTGCACGGGGACCTCCTCGAGCTCGATGCGCACGCCCGAGGCCCGCGCCACCCGCTCGAGATCCCGCGCCAGCCCGTCGCTGACGTCCATCATGGCGGTGGCGCCCACGGCGAAGAGCCAGCGTCCCTCGGCCAGCCGCGGGCGGATCCGGGCGTGCCGGCCCTCCCGGCTGCCCCCTACCGGCCCGGTCAGAAGGACGCGCTGTCCGGGTCTGGCGCGGTCGCGGCCCGGGGGTCGGCGGCGGCCCTCGAAGCGGCCCTGCGCGGCCACGGTCACCGAGAGCGGACCCGGCGCGCAGCACAGGTCGCCTCCGACCAGCTCGGCCCCGGCCTCGCGGGCTGCGCGCTGCGCGGCCCGGATCAGCCGCTTGACCCAGGTCTCCTCGACCCCGCGGGCCATCGAGAGCGCCAGGAGGATCGCCCGCGGGTGGGCGGCCGTCGCGGCCAGGTCCGACAGGCATCGGCCCACCGCCTTGGCCCCCACCCGGGCCGGGGACGTGCCCGGCTCGAAGTGCACGCCCTCGACCGTCTGATCGGTGCACAGGACCGGCCGCCCGCGCGCGTCGCGGAGGACGGCGGCGTCGTGGCCGAAGCCGCCGGCCAGGCCGCGCGGCTTCAGGGTCGCCGCCATCCACCGGTGGAGGCTGTCCTCGCTCCAGGGCATGGGTGAGATGCTAGCAGAGGAGGGAGGCCGACGGGATTCCTGCCTGCACGAGCGATCCCTCCAGCGGTGAGGCGGGGGCCGGAGCAACGGCAGGCGTGAGCGGTCTCCTCGCGCGCCCGCGGAGCGGGCGCGAACTCGTCGACGCCTGGCGGGAAGCCCAGGGGATTCCTCACCTCCGATGCTCCTCCTTCCGGCGCTGCGGCGCTATGACCGCAACGCCAGCCTCGGACGGTTCGCCGATGGACACGCGGTTCCCGCGTGGGATGCCTCCGGCGGGTGGAAGACCAGATGGATGCCGCGCTGCGCGCGGCGTGCCTCCCGGCGGAGGAAAGA
>CAZTTG010000067.1:0-35194 GCA_964615935.1 uncultured Planctomycetaceae bacterium
AGGACGCCGCATGATCAACTCAGAAACTCCGTACACAACTCTTGACAGTATCTCGCCGAGTCGTCTCAACTCCGCTTCCAGCACTTCGTCGTTCAGATCGGCGGCAACGACAAGATGGGACTCGTGTGCCCACTTCGAGTTGCTGACACACTGAAAGAAGTTCTCACGAAACGTGGACGACCTGAGTTCTACCTTCAGCTCGATGCTGCTCATCCTGAATGGGGGTTCCCCCAGACTCTGCTTTACGTCAAGAAGGTGTGGATCCAGTCGGTATCCATCATCGGTCACTTCGCCTACAGCCCATTCTAGGACCACTACGTCAGGGTATTTCCACTTGTTCAATCCACCAGCGCCGTGTACGGCTCGCGTGTGCTCGATCGAAAGGGGATAGCGATTGGAGATCCGAGAGTGGCGCAGGAAGATCGCTCGGAATTTCTCCTCCGCCTGGGAAACCCGTAGGCCCGGAACTGCGCCTGTTTCCCCGTCGCCGGCCGAAGAGCCGGTGCTTCCCTTGCTTGCCCTGTCGGAAAGTCCCGAGTCGGAGGCCTCGGAGGGCTCAAGGAGATCATGCTGATCGTCATTCCCCGTGTCGACGACCCGGAGATAGTAGCCATGCCGGTGCGGCGTCTTTGCGATTGGTGAGCTGGGATTCTTTGACATCATTGAGAAATGTTGTCGAATGCTGGATTCCTGGTAGCCCCCTGTCAGCCTAGGGAGTACACGCTTCAGCAATTCTGTCCCGTTAATTGCAGCTTCCGAGGAGTGAGGGAGAACTTCCCGAAGTATCGGTTCGAGCTTTTGCCACAGTGTTCCCATACCTGCATCCTATGTCATGTTCGGATCGAGCTTTGCTGGATTCTACGAGGGACGTCCGTTGTGGTCAATCAGACCTAGAAAGGGGTCTCAGGCAGACACGCGTAGGGTCTGTTGCCTCCGCCGACCGAGTGCCTCCGACCCTTGCTGCCACCATCACAATCGCCCCAATGCGATTCCTTGTCGGCCGCCGCTGCGTCGCCTGCATCCCCAAGCAGATCATACATGCTGAGGCGCACAATCCAGCAGTATGGACTGCTGGAACCCCGGCCTTCGCCAAAGCGCTTCAGCGCCTGACGACATCCTTGGCCCGAGAGTCCGGATCGATATCCAGCGAGCGGATCTCACCATCGCGAAACTCGCATTTGATCTGCGTACGGTAGGGAGCGTGCAAGCGAAAGCGTGCGTTCCAGTCCTTCGGCCAGGCCGGCAGGAGGTGGATGGCGCGGCCGTCGGTCTGCAGCAGCATGGCCTGGAGGGTCCTCATCAGGACGCCCCCGTGGTCCTGGTCGGGGACCCAGTCGTAGTTCGGCCCCCAGAAGGCGGGGAAGCGCGAGCCCGGGTGCCACTGGCGAGCCCGGGCCACCAGGTTGGCGCGGGCCTGCTCGGCCAGGCCGAGATGGGCCATGAAGAGGTCGTCCTGGCGCCAGCCGAAGTGGCCGCGATCCCAGCGGTGCTCCAGCGCCGCGAGGCCCAGGTCGACGTTCGGCTTCTCGAAGGACACCAGGCGGAAGGGGAAGACGGCGTAGAGCTCGGGATTCTCGATGTTGCGCTTGCTGGCGAACTCGCCGGCCGGGGCCAGCATGGGCACGCCCTCCACCGTGTGGGTGGGGAGCTCGGGCAGCTTCGCCCGCAGGGCATTCCAGTGGGCGCGCCGCGCCTCGCCGGTGCGCTCCGGAGGCAGGGCCAAGAGCCGCGCGGTCACCGCGTGCAGGCCGGCCACCTCGGGCATCGGGTCGGTGCACTCCCACCAGGTCTCCAGGGCCTGGGAGGGATGCATGACCAGCCGACCGTCCTCGCCCACCGGGTAGTGCTCGTCGAAGAAGGTCAGCACCTCGTGAGCCGCGGGCAGGAGCTGCTCCTCCAGGAAGGCCTCATCCTGGGTGTACTCGTGCCAGTCCAGCATCATCCACACGAGCTCGAGGCCGGAGACCCACTCCCACTTGTGCCAGCCGCTCGTCTGCAGCTTGTCCTCGCCCCGCTCGTCGAAGGGGGTCCAGCCGTAGGTCTCGCTGAAGACCTCGCCCCAAAAGTAGATGCACTCGGGGACGAAGGCGCCGCCGTGCCCGAAGTACAGGCGCGTGCGGTGGCGGAAGAGGGGCATCAGGTCCCCCGCGTACATCCGGAACAGCGGCTGCACCATCTCGAAGTCGCCGCTGGCGCACATCGAGAGGTAGGGCAGGCGCGTGTTCTGCCACCAGTAGCCCGGCCCCCAGCGCCGGTAGTCGGCGTCGCCGGGCGTGCCCGCGTGGGGGACGGTGAAGATCGAGCCGTTGAACTTGATCGGATAGCGCCCCCGACCGGCGCAGGCGTCCACGAAGCGCTGCAGGGCGTAGGCGCGGCTCACCACCTGCGCGTCGTCCAGGAGCTCCGTCTGGTCCCCGGCGATCCGCTCCCCGTCGAGGTACAGCGCTCGCAGGCCACGGGAGGGATCCACCACGGCGGCCGCGTGGGACCACTCCCGCGGCGGCAACGCGTCCGGACGGACCAGGGCCCCGGAGGCGGTGATCAGGCGCAGGCTGCTGCCGGGATGGGTGTCGAAGAGGAAGCCGTCGTCCTGGCCGGGAGTGATCTTGTCGAGGACGCGCCCGCCGCCCGGGGGGAGCTCGCCCGGCCGGATCCAGGCCTCCAGCGTCAGGCCGCGCGGGAACCGCCAGTCCTCCGACCCCTCCAGGACGCCCGCGCCGGGAGCACCCGAGAAGAGCAGGCCGTCGCTCGCGGGCAGCGCCCGGTCGCGGCCGGTCTCCGACAGCCGGCGGATGGCCTCCTCGTCCAGGGCCCGATCGAAGAGGCTGACTCGCCCGAACTCGCCGGCGAAGCGGTTGCCGCCCTTTTGGTCCACGCCCACCCGCACCGGGTGGCGGTTGTCGGGGATCATCGCCGGCGGGGGGGAGTCCGCGCTGGAGGTGATCGAGATCCAGCTCCGGCTATAGAACTCCTCCCACCATTCCTCGTGGGCTGCCCGGCGCTCGTCGAAGGAGCGCTCGCCCGCGGACGCCAGGACGCCATCCACGGCCTCCAGCCACTCCTCGGGGCTGGCCGGATGGCGGGTCAGGGCGCAGACCTGGAAGAGGTGCGAGGAGGCCGCCGGGCTGAGCAGGCGCGCGTCGTCGATGCGCCGCCCGCCCTCGGCCACGACGACCGCTCCGAAGGTTCGGTGCAGCAGGGGATCGGGCCGCTGGAGGCCGTCGAGGCCCTGGATCCGGGCGGTCAGGGCCGGACCGTTGGAGCGGGCGTTGTGGTGAAACCAGCCGATGCGGCCGACCTGATCGCGCAGGAGCTCGTCCGGCTCGACGAAGGTCGGAGCGTGCTGGCTTCCGGGACGCGATCGATCCAGCAGGACGTCGCTCACCTCGATGCTCGGCAGCTCGTGGCGCTCGGTTCGCCAGGGCTCGAGGACCGCGGTGACGGCCACCGGCCGCTCGGCCTCGACGCTCACGCATACGATCGGGTGATGGGCGTCGACCCACAGGCGTAAACCGACCGAGCCTTCGCCATAGGAGACCACCAGGGTCGCGTCGGCCAGGCTCAGCCGGGTCTCGAAGCCCGGGCCGGTGGAGGGCGCGGGATCCAGCTCGATCCGCACCCGCCCCAGCTTGAGGAGCCGCCCGTTGTCCCCCCACGAGTCGGTCCGGGCGACGTAGAACAGTAGATCGCCGTCCGGCTCCACCCAGGCATTGAGCCCCACCTCGCCGTTGCCCAGGGGCATGGATCCCCCGCAGTCCTGCGAGGGGGTGCGCCACACCACGTCGTGGAGGCTCGCATCCTGCGCCCGCACGCCCGGGGCGCCGATCGCCAGACAGAAGAGGCCCGCTCCAACGCCGATCCAACCGCATCGCTCCATGGCTCCCTCCGGGTTCCCCAGCTGGGGCGCCCATCATGGAGTCTTCGGGCCGAGCGGGGAAGGACGCGCGCCCCTCAGCGCACCAGGGTCCAGAGGTTCCCGTCGTTGCTGACCAGCCCGTGGAGGGCGATCGGTGAGGACATGTCCCCCAGGCCGGTGAGGGCCGCGTCGAAGGCGGGGGCGCCGGCGAGCCCCTGGTAGACGGGACCCGGACCCCGGTTGCTGGTCTTCAGGACGTGGCCCTCCTGGTTCGCGAAGAAGGCCTGGTTGCCCGAGCGGCCCTGCTGCAGCGGCCAGGCGTAGGCGCACCAGAAGACCTCCCCGCCGTTCGCGTCCGGGAAGGGAGCAGCGGTCTTGCCGCCGGCCGGGTCCTCGGGGATGCCGGGGACGATTCCCCCCACCGAGGGCCCCGGCAACCACACCCGGAACAGGTAGCCGCCGTGGATCGCCGCGCCCTGGTTCACGTTTCCCAGGGCCGCCAGCAGGATGGAGGGCGTGAGCTCGTCCACCCCGGGCGCGCCCGCCGCCGGAGCGCCCAGGAGGCTGATCCGCGCCGGCACCCGGCCGGTCAGCTCCGCCAGGTAGCCGCTCTCCCCGGCCCCGTCCGCGTCGGTGTCGATGGACGCGTTGGCCGCCACCTGCCCCTGCGCCATCAGGAGCGAGCGCAGGGTCGCGATCGCCACCGTCTCGTTGGCGCTCAGCTTCGCGCTGCGCATCTTCGGGATCGCCATGGCCGCGATGATGGCCATCACCGCCACGACGATCAGAAGCTCGATGATCGTGAAGCCGGACCGATCCCCCGGCTTCCTCCCCGCATTCCCCATGCCAGTGCCCCCCTTGCCTCGCGGAGCCCGCACGCCCCTCCCCCGGGTGCGTCCGGAGCTCCCACCGATTCCCGGATCGGCCGTCGGAGGCGGGCGCCTTCAGCCGGGCCGCGGAATCCCGTCCCTCCCGCTGCCGGCGGGCCCGGAGAGGACCACCCGGTAGACCCCGGCGACCTCCCTCGCCATCTCCCCCGCCCCGCGCGGCTCGGGGGCGGCCGCGAGTCGCGAGCGGAAGGCCGGGTCGACCAACCGGGACAGCGCTCGAGCCCAGGCTCCCGGGTCATCGGGCGAGAGGGTGCCCTCGGGGGCGGCGGCCCGGGCCAGCCCGCCGACCTCCGAGACCAGGACCGGCAGGCCCGCGGCGCGGGCTTCGCGCACCGAGAGGCCGAAGACCTCGTTCCAGCGCGAGGGCGCCGCCACGGCATCCAGGCGCGCGAGGACGCGGGGAAGCTCGGCGGCGGGATAGGGGCCGAGGAGCCGGATCCGACCGTCCCCCGCGGCGAGCTCGCGCAAGGCCTCGACGGTGCTCGCGTCGCCGTGATAGGGCGCGAGCTCGCCGTGGACCTCGATGCGGACGCGCGGATCCTCGACCCCCCGCAGGGCGAGGCAGAGCTCCAGCACCCCCTTGCTCGGCTGGACCGCGCCCAGGACGCCCACCCGGAGCTCGTCGTCGCGCCGGGGGCGCAGCGCCCGCTCGGCGGTGACGGCGCGGGCGATCTCCGCGACCTCGATCCCGTTCTCGACGACCCCCATGCGCTCGCGCTCCAGGCCCGCCCCGGCGAAGACCTCGAGGGCCGCTCGCGAGGGGATCAGGAGCCGGTCGGGCGCGCGCAGCGACTCCAGCGCGAACTCGCTGCGCGCGCGGACGACGGCCAGGTCGCCGGGGAGCTCCTGGCCCGAGGGGCCGCGCGCCTCGCCCCCGCCCGAGGGCATCAGATGCGGCCAGGTGGTGGCGAGGCACTCCGCGCAGGCGACGTGGACCACCTCCTCGCAGCGCGAGCCGTCCGAGCGCAGCATCTGCCCGCGCGGGCACAGGGGCCAGTAGTCGTGCAGCGTCATCACGAGCGGCAGCCCGGCGCGTCGGATCGCGCCCAGGGCGCCCAGGCCGAAGCCCGTGAGGTGCTGCGCGTGGACCAGATCGCAGGGCCCCTCCGCCAGCCAGGCCCGGAGGGCCTCCTCGGCGCGAGGGTACGCGACCAGGTCGGCCAGGGCCGAGCAGCCCTGCCAGCGCCAGGCCAGCCGCCGCACGGCAACGCCCTGGTCCACCGAGTCGCGGAAGCTCCAGGGCGGCCGTCCCTCGCCCATGTCCAGGGCCAGCACGCGCACCCGGTGCCCCAGCTCGAGCAGGCGACGGGCGAGGGTGCGGGAGTGGCCCGGAACCCCGCCGCCGTCCGGCGGCCAGCCGTTGGCGAGGAGGCCGACGTCCAGGCCGACGGCCGGTGCCCCGCCAGCGGAGCTCAGGGCACCGCCCCCGCCTCGGCCGGCCTCCCGGACTCCGTCCCCTCCAGCCGCCCGTAGATCGCCTCGAGCGCCGCGACGTGCTCGTCGAGGTGCATGGGCGCGGAGGGCTCGAGGCGCGCCGGCAGGCGGCCGTCGATCACCTCCTCGAGGGCGTCCGCCAGGCGGGCGGCGTCACCGCGAGGAAAGACCCGACCGTGCTCCCCGTCGCGGACCACCTCGGCCAGGCCCTCGACGTCGCTGGCGATCACCGGCAGGCCGGCGCTGCGCGCCTGCAGCGCGGCCAGCGGCGCGTTCTCGGTCCAGATCGAGGGAATCACCAGCGCGTGGAGCTCGGCCAGCACGCCGGCGAGCTCGGCGGGCTCGAAGGGCGGGAGGACCTCGACCCGCGGCGAGGGGGCGCGCTCCAGGACCGCCCGGGGGAAGCGCTGGTAGCGCCCCGCCACCCCGGCGCCGCGCAGGCGCACCTTCCAGTCGCGAGCCGCGAGGCCCGGCCGGCGCTCCAGGATCCGGACCGCCTCGAGCAGGGTGGCCAGGCCCTTGTGCGGAGCGTACTGGCCGACGTAGCCGATGCACACGGGCGCGGCGGGCGGCGCGGCGCGCGCGGCGCGCAGGGGCTCCTGGTCGAAGGCGTAGACCAGGCGAGTGAGCCTGCTCGGCGGCACCCCGCGGGCGAGGAAGGCGCGCGCGATGGCGCGGGTCGGCGCGATCAGGCGGCCCACGACCTCCAGGCACTCCGCGACCGCGGCCTCCCGCCGCTCGACGTCGGCGGCCGTCGCCACCAGCCCCAGGCCGCCCGCCAGCGAGAGCCCCGGGGCCGCCGTGCGCTTGAGGGCGATCTGGAGAGGAGCTCCGTCGAAGCGCGAGGGGTGCCGGATGCAGCGCGCGCAGGCCGCGGCCGGGTGGGGCCCGCCGCAGGGCCGGAGCCGCCAGTCGAGCAGGTGCCCGCGGTGGCACAGGAGGCCCAGGTCCGTCAGGGTCAGGACCGTGGGTATCCCGCGCGCCCGGCACAAGGCGGGCAGTCGCACGGAGAGGGACCACAGCAGGTGCAGGAAGTGCACCCGCTCCGGCCGCCAGCTCTGCAGCACGCTCTCGAAGGAGCGCTCGAGGTCGGGGTTGCGCCAGCTGCGCTCGAAGGGCTTGCGCGGGCTGGGGGGATTGTCGAGCAAGAAGAGCCGCAGGCCCTCCTGGCTCAGGGCGCGCACGCCGCAGCGCGGCCGCCCGCGCTCGTGAACGGGGATCGCGACCGCCACCTCCCGACCCGAGCGCGCCAGGCCGCGAGCCAGCTCGAGGGTGTAGGACTCGGTGCCCCAACGCCCGCGCGGCGGGAAGCCAGTGGAGACCAGGAGGATCCGCGGTCCGCCGGCGGCGCTCGTCACTGACGGCCCTCCGCCAGCTCCCAGAGCTCCGGATCGGGGGCCATCCGCTTCTCGGCATCGCGCTCGAGCCAGCCGCGCTCTTGCAGGGTGTCCCGGGCGCGGTGAACCCCCTCGAACCACTCCCGGGCCGCCGAGCGCAGGGTGGCGGCGAGCTCGGCCGCCCCCTCGTCCGCCGGGTCCACCGCCAGGGGGCGGGAGCCCGAGCGATCGCGCAGCTCCTCCCAGTAGTCGTTCGGGTGCGGGAGGTGGTCGCCGTACCAGGACGTCGACAGCCCGCGATGCTCCTCGCTGTAGGGCCGCCGCGTCTCCAGAGTGTGGCGCGCGTGGATCGCCGCGAAGCCCTCGAGGATCCCGCAGGACGCGAAGGCCAGGCCGCGCGGAACGCTCTCCAGGTCCCTCAGCACGCCCAGCAGCGAGCGGCCCTGCACGGCCTCGGGGACCTCCAGCCCGTGGAGGTCGAGCAGGGTGGGCACGACGTCGAGGGTGCTGACCAGGACCTCCGCCCGGCGATCGACGACCACCCCGATCGAGCCCTGCTCGTGGCCGTCCCGTGCAGCCCTCAGCGAGACGGCCGGCCGCAGGATCAGCGGTACGTGCAGGTCGACCTCGGACAGGGTGCCGCTGGTGAGCATCAGGCCCGACTCGCCGAAGCCCATGCCGCAGGTCCCCACCACCACCACCGTCGTGTTCTTCCAGCGATCGAGGCGACGCAGGCGCTTGAAGAGCCCGTCCAGGGCCTCGTCCATCCGCCGGATGGCTCCGTCGTAGCGCGCCTCGTAGTCGCCCAGGGAGCTCACCCCGCCGGACCACTTGGAGTGCGGCACCGCGAAGAACAGGTGGTCGCCCAGCCCCACCGGCGGCACCGCCGAGAGCGACTCGCGGCGCTCGAAGTAGGTGTCCCAGCGCGGATCGCTCCCGTCCCAGACGCGCCCCAGGTCGTGCAGGTGCAGGTAGGCGAACCAGTTGTCGTCGACGTCGAGGCTCCGCAGCCACCCGATGAGGGCCTCGCCCGTGCCCTGGATCCCCACGTCCCGCAGGCGCGTCGTCTGGTCGTTCCTGCTGGTGCGGAAGGTCTCGAACCCCGAATTGAAGCCGTGGATGGGAGCCACCCAGGGGTGGTCCGGAAAGGCCGCCGTCGAGTACCCGCGGAACAGGAACTCCCGGGCCATGCTCGGCGCATCCTCGGGGATGTTCCAGGTGCTCACCATCGTGGTCAAGACCCCCTCGGGCTTGAAGCGGCGGGCCACGTTGGGATCACAGCCGGTGAAGAGCGGCACGTGGGCCGGGAGGGGCCAGGGAGCCGCGGAGAAGGCCTGGGTGAAGCTCACCCCCTCGGCGGCCAGTCGATCCAGCGCGGGCGAGGTGTCGCGGTCGTATCCCAGATGCCCCAGGTGATCGGCCCGCAGGGCGTCGATGGCGATCAGCAGCACCCCCCGTCCCTCGTCGGGCGCGACGTGCCCCAGCTCGCAGGCGGCGCAGGCGAGCAGGAGCGCCGGCGCCCAGGAGCGCGGGGCGGCGAGCGAGCGGAGGCGGGCTGGAAGGGCGGTGCGCACGGGCAGCGCGCCGAGTCTGCCATCCCGCCGGGCGCGGGGGAAGACAGAGCGTCGGCGGGCGGTAGAATCGGAGGCTTCGCGGGCGGGCCATTACCATGAACGCCGACGACGTGCGCCTCTTCGGACTGGCGCTGCAGGCCCTTCACGACGAGGGCGACGCCGGCGCCGAGCTGATCCTCCGCCGGGAGGACGGCCGGGAGGGCGCTCTCCCGGTGGCCCACTTCTTCCGCGGCCCCTCCGACTTCACGCCCATCGAGCGGGCGGCCCTCGATCTCTGCCGCGGCCGGGTCCTGGACGCCGGGGCTGGCTCGGGGCTGCACAGCCTGGTCCTGCAGCGGCGCGGCCTGGACGTGACCGCCATCGACCTCTGCCCCGAGGCGGTCGAGATCATGTCCCGGCGGGGCGTCGAGGACGCCCGGGTCGCCGAAGTCCTGCGCTTCGAGGACGCTCCCTTCGACACCCTGCTGATGCTGGGGCACGGCGTCGGAATGGTCGAGACGCTGGCCGGGCTGGATCGCCTGCTGGAGCGCGCTGGCGAGCTGCTCGGACCCGAGGGCCGGATCCTGCTGGACTCGGTCGACGTGAGCCGGAGCGAGGAGCCCGCCGACGTCGCCTGGCGCGACGCCTGCCGACGGGCCGGTCGATACGTCGGGGAGATCCGCATGCGGTTCGCGTTCCGGGAGGAGGAGGGCCCCCTGTGCGGGTGGCTGCACGTGGATGGCGAGACCCTGCGCGAGCGCGCGCTCGACGCGGGGTGGTCCTGCGAAATCGTCCGGGCCGAGGAGAGCGGCGAGTACCTGGCACAGCTCGCGTCGACGCCCGCGCGATGAGCGCTCCGCCCCCGGGCGAGTGCCCGCCCGGGGAGGGCCGTCCTTATCCTGGTTGCCGGCGCCCTCCCCCGCTAGGCTCGCGGCATGCGCGAAGGAGGTCGCCGTTGATCGGGATCCGGATCCGCTACTGCGGCCCACCCCTCTTCGAGGGGGTGGCCAGCGGCGACCGCGTCGAGGTCCAGGAGGGAACCACGGTCGCGGGCCTGCTCACCCGCTTCGGGGTGAAGGCGGCCTTCCTGCACTTCGTGGTCCCCACCGTGAACGGCGAGCCCCGGGACCTGGACTACGTGCTCCAGGATGGCGACGAGCTGGAGCCCTTTCTGCCGGTCAGCGGCGGCTGAGCGCCGGGCGGGGGGATCCCGGCGCGGGGGGACTTGCAGCCGGGCCGCCCGCGACCTACCTTCCGGTGGAACCGTGCGGCGAGTCACGGAGGCGCGTTTCCCCATCTCAGGAGGCTCGAGGGAATGAAGGGCGCCCGAGCACGCGAGCTGGTCACGGGGGCGCTGATCCTGCTCTTCGCCGCGGGAGCAACGGCCCAGGGCGACGAGGACCTCTCCCGGACCGTCGACCGCCTCGTGGGAGCCCAGGATCCCCCGTAGACGCGCGTGGACCTGGGCCTCGCCTGTCTCGAGGAGCTGAAGGAGCGGCCGGATCCCGGGCTCGAGCGGGAAGTGCGCCTCGCCATCGGGCTCGCGCTCAGCGGTCTCGAGCGCTTCCGCGAGGCCCGCGTTCACCTCGTGGCCGCCGAGGCGCTCGCGCGCCAGACCGGGGACCAGAGCTGCCTCGCCCACTGCCTGTGGGAGCGGGCGGTCCAGTCCTGGCGCCTGGGCGAGTTCGCCGATGCCATCGCCTCCTCGGAGGAGTGCCTGGAGGTGGCGCAGGTCGTACAGCGACTCGACATCCGCTGGCGGGCGGCGAACATCCTCGGCCTGACGCTGGAGCGGACGGGGGAGCCCGTCCGGGCCCTCGAGGCGTTCACGCGCGGCCTCGAGGCCGCCGAGGAGCTCGGCGATTCCGCGGGCACCGCGGTGTTGCTGGGGAACGTCGGCATGTCCCGGATGAACCTCGGGGAGTACGAGCAGGCGCTCGAGCTTTTCGGCCGCGCCCAGGAGATCCAGCGGGACATGGAGGATCGGCACGGCCTCCCCTCGACGGTGGCCAACCTCGGCGACCTGCACTTCCTCATGGACGAGCTGGACGCATCCCTGGAGTATCACCAGGAGGCGCTGAAGCTCAGGGAGGAGCTCGGCTTCGAGGCCGAGGTGTCCCGCTCGCAGCACAGCCTGGGGGCGATCCGGTACGCCCAGGAGGAGTACGAGCTGGCCCTGCAGCACTTCGAGCGCGCCCTGGCGACCCGCCGGCGGCTGGAGATGGCGCCCGAGCAGGCCGAGACCCTCGGGGCCATGGCCCTGGTCTTTGCCGCCCTCGATCGAGGTGAGGAGGCCCTGGACTCGGTGGAGCTCGGCCTCGACCTCTCCGAGCAGCTCGAGATGAAGGGCCGGAGGCTGGCCCTGCTCGAGGCCCTGTCCCGCGTCCACGAGGAGCAGGGTGAGCTGGCGATGGCGATGGAGGTGCTCCGCGACGCCGTGACCGTCGAGCGCGAGCAGCGCTCGCTGGAGACGCGCCAGGCCATCGCCCGCTTCCAGGCGGACCTCGAGGCGCGGGAGCAGGAGCGGGAGATCGCCGTCCTCACCAAGGAGAGGGAGATCCAGGACCTCAGGCTGAAGCGGCAGGTCCTGGCGCGGAACGTCCTCCTGACCGGGTCCGTCCTGCTGGCGCTCATCGCCGTCGCGGGCTGGTACGCATGGGCCGCGCTGCGTCGCACCCATCGCGAGCTGGCGGCCGTGAACGGCCAGCTGAAGCAGGTCAACGCGGAGCTGGAGGAGGCCGCCCGCCTGATCAAGCGCCTCGAGGGAATCCTGCCCATCTGCTCCTTCTGCAAGAGCATCCGCGACGAGGGAGGAGAGTGGCACCGGGTGGAGGAGTACATCACGGACCACAGCGAGGCCGGATTCTCGCACGGCATCTGCCCGAGCTGCCTCGAGGAGAACTACCCGGAGTACGCGCCCAGCCCCGCCCGGGTCTGAGCAGCGGACCCGCGCCGCGCGGCCAGGCGATCGGGAGGGCGACGAGCGCGATCGCGAGGATCCACGGGATGGTGTGGCGCCTGCCTCGGGAGCTCAGGGCCGCAGCGCCTCCGCCCCCTCGCTCGCGCGGCAGACGTGGATCGCGGGGGTGAGGCCCGCCGCGGCGGCGTAGTCGGCGGCGACCCGGCGGGAGAAGCTCGGGACCGCCTCGGCGGAGACCAGGGCAACGGCGCAGCCCCCGAAGCCCGCGCCGGTCATGCGGGCGCCCAGGCAGCCGTCGATCGGGCGGGCCGCCTCGACCATGAGGTCCAGCTCGCGCGAGGAGACCTCGAAGTCCTCGCGCAGGCTCTCGTGGCTCGCGTTCATCAGGACGCCGAGCCGCCGACCGTCGCCCGCGTGCATGGCCTCCGCCGCCTCGAGCGTGCGGGCGTTCTCCGAGACCACGTGACGCACGCGGCGGAGCGTCGTGGGGTCGAGCTCGCGCGCGCGCGCCTCGAGCCCGGCCGGGTCCAGGTCGCGCAGGGCCGCCAAGCCGAATGCGCGCGCCGCCTCCTCGCACTGCGCGCGGCGCTGGTTGTACTCGGAATCGACCAGCCCCCGCCTCGTGGCCGTGTCCAGGATCACCACCGCGGTTCCCCCGGGCAGGGGGGCCTCGTCGCGGCTCAGGGTCCGGCAATCGATCAGGATCGCGCGCCCCGCGCGCCCGACGGCGGAGATCATCTGGTCCATGATGCCGCAGCTCACGCCCACCCAGCGGTTCTCGGCCCTCTGGCAGGCGAGGGCCATGGCGGCCGGGTCCCACTCGAGCTTCGAGACGGCGGCGAAGGCGCGGGCCACGGCGAGCTCGAAGGCCGCGGAGGAGGACAGGCCAGCGCCCAGGGGAACGTCGCATCCGGTGACGCCCTCCCATCCGCAGAGCGCGTGCCCCTCCTCCATCAGCGACCAGGCCACGCCCTTGGGGTACTCGGACCAGCCGGCGCCCTTCTCGAGGGACGCGAGCTCCAGCTCCGCCTCCTCGCCGTGCACCATGGAGAAGAGGCGCACCCGGCCGTCGCCGCGCGGCCGCAGGGCGATCCAGGTGTCGCGATCGATCGCCATGGGGAGCACGAAGCCGTCGTTGTAGTCGGTGTGCTCGCCGATCAGGTTGACGCGGCCGGGGGCGCGCACCAGCCAGGCGGGCGCCTCGCCGAAGCGTTCGGAGAAGCGGGTGACGACGTCGTCGCGCAGGGACATCCGTTGGTCCTTTCGATCGCCCTCGGGGCGAGACCCGGATGACGAGCTCCCGCGGGTCCTCCCCGGCCAGGCGGTAGCGTACTCCGGACGGCGGACTTTGCCAGGGGTCGCGAGGCTCGGGCCCGGGTGGGGAATCCGCGATGGCCGCTCATCGCCTTGCGGTTCCCTCTATAGTGGAAGCGCACTCCCGACGCTCGGCTCACCCGACCCACGCATCATGCTCACCGCGATCTCTCGGCCCGCCGCCGCGCTCATCCTGGCCCTGCTCGCGCTGGCCGAGCCCTCCTTCGGCTTCCAGCAGGCCCTCGAGTCTCAGCGCTACCCCCCCGCCGCGGGACGCGTACTGTGGCTGCGAGCGGATCGACGAGTCGAGCTGGAGCTGGGGAGCACCGTCTCCCGCTGGAGCGGCATCGCCGGCTCCCAGATCGAGCTCACGCAGGGTGTGGGGAGCTCGATGCCGCTCCACCAGTCCCACGGGGTGGATGGCCGCGCCGCACTGCGCTTCGACGGCAACGACCTGCTCGAGAGCGGCAGCGGCATGCCCACGGGGGACTACACCAAGGTCGCGGTGGTGGTGCTCGACGACTATGGAGCGAACAACAACGTGCTCTCGGGCGCCGACGAGCACGCGATCTACTACGCCCAGTCGGATCGCGCGCGGATGTACCACTCGGGCAACTTCGTGACCAGCTCGGTTCCCACCCCGCTGGGCGAGCCGACGATCCTGGTGGGCACCTACCACGCCGGCACCGGCGAGGGTCGGCTGTACCAGAACGGCGCTCTGGTGGGCACGGGCACCGCCCCGCCCCACACCAGCCCCACCATCCAGATCGGTGCCTACGCGGGGGGCAATCACCTCCTCGGCTCGATCCCCGAGCTACTGATCTACGACCGCGTGCTGAGCGATCTGGAGCGGACGTGGGTCGAGGGCCTGCTCGATGAGCGCTACCGCGCGGCCATCGCGCCGCGGGTGGACTTCACGCGGATCCCGCGCCCCGCCCAGGTGCTCCAGCGCGACGCGGCCGATCGGGCACCGGTCGCCGTCGAGGGCACCGTGGAGACCCCGGGATACGATCACGTCGAGCTGCGCATCCTCCGGGACGGCTCGCCGTGGTCGACCGTCAGCCAGCCCCTGGTCTACGCCGGCTCGAGCGCGGCCTTCGCCCTCGGCTCGGAGCTGGTGGCCGGCCTGCACGACTACGATCTGGTCGTGGAGCTCCTCGCCGGAACCCAGCGGACGGAGGTCCGGGAGGTCGATTCGGTCGCCTGCGGAGACACCTTCCTGCTCGTCGGCCAGTCGAACACGGTCGCGAGCGACTACTGGGGAGAGAAGCTCGCGAACCAGTCGCAGAGCCCCTGGATCCGCTCGTTCGGCAGCTCGACCACGGGCTCCGACGTGGTCCACGACCTGAGCTGGGGCCTCGCCGACGGTGAGGAGCGCTACGCGCACTGCGCGATCGGCGCCTGGGGACTGCGCGCGGCGGAGCTGCTGCTGCAGCAGGAGCAGGTGCCCATGGGGCTCGTCAACGGCGCGGTCGGCGGCACCGCCATCATCCAGCACCTGCGCAACGACGCGAATCCCACCGATCTCTCGACGATCTACGGCCGCCTGCTGTACCGCGCCCAGATCGCGGAGGTCGCCGGAGAGGCGCGCGCGCTCCTGTGGTATCAGGGCGAGAGCGATGGGGAGCAGGTGGCCGCCTACGTGACCCGCTTCGGGCTGCTCTACGACGCCTGGCACCAGGACTACACCGCCCTGGAGACGATCTACGTGTTCCAGATCCGCAAGGGCTGCGGGGTGCAGTACGCCGGCGTGCGCGAGTTCCTGCGCACCACGCCGGACCTCTACCCCGACATCGAGGTGATGTCGACGACCGCCGCCCCGCTGCACGACGGCTGCCACTATCGCTACGCGGGCTATCGCGAGCTGGGCGATCGGATCGCGCGCCTCCTGGCCCGGGACCTCCACGGATCGGGCGACACGCAGGAGATCGACCCGCCCAACATCGCCACCGCCCAGCTCATCGGTCCCGGGAACGACGCGATCCTCCTGACCTTCCGCGATCCCGACGACGGCCTGGTCTGGGAGGCGGGCTCGGAGGCCTACTTCTACCTGGACGACGCCACGGCGGTGACCTCGGGCTCGGTCGCGGGCAACACGATCCTGCTCCAGCTCGCGGGCCCCTCCACGGCCACGACGATCTCCTACGACGGCCACGCCTACGACGGCCCCTGGGTCCTCAACGCCCGCGGCGTGGGCGCCCTCACCTTCTTCGACTTCCCGATCACCCCCTGATCGAATCATGCGGACCGCGCTCCTCCTGGGGTGCCTCGCTGCGTGTCAGGCGCACGAGTTGCACACCGACGACTTCCGCACCGCCGCGGATTCGACCGGACACCTCGCGTGCCTGGTCGATCCCCGCGACGGGACGGACTACCTCCCCGCCGACCAGCCCGCCCCGATCGCGCGCGTACGCATCGCAGGCGAGTACCTCGAGCCCGAGACCCTGAGCGTCTCCGGGGACCGCTGGAGCCTCGGCTACCCGGGCGGAGCGCGCCTCGAGCTGTGCGTCGAGGAGAAGCCGAGCCACCTGCGCCTGGAGGTGCTCGACGCGGAGCCCGTCGGGGAGATCGAGCTGGTCATGTGGGGGCCCTACCCCACGACCATCCGCCGCTCGATCGGCGAGACCATCGGCGTGGTCCGGGGCGAGCGCTACGCGATCGGCCTGCAGGGCCTCAACGCCAAGACGATCGGCGGCGCGGCGGCGGACGAGCACGACCAGATGCCGAGCTACGACATCTTCGCCGGTAGCGACTACACCGACGTCGAGGAGGGCGTGAAGGAGCTCTACCGCGGGGACGCGGCGCTCTTGACGGACTTCGGCAGCACGATCCAGGCGTACACGCGAGATCGGTCCAAGGACCGCGTGATCGAGAACTGGGGGCACCCGCGCTTCGTCGCACCGGCCTTCGACGACGGCGGGGTGGTCGGCTCGGCCATCGCGCTCTTCGGCTGCCCGGTGAAGGAGGCCCTGGCGACGATCGGCGAGATCGAGCTCGCCGAGGGCCTGCCCCACCCCATGATCGACGGCGAGTGGGCCAAGACCGCGCGCGGGGCGACCGCCTCCTACCTGATCATCGGCTTCGGGGTGGACTCGATCGAGGAGGCCATCGAGCTCACCCGCCGGGCCGGGCTGCGAACGCTCTACCACCCCGGGCCCTTCTCGAGCTGGGGGACCTTCGAGCTGGATCCGTCGTGGTTCCCCAGCGGCTGGAACACCCTGAAGCGCTGCGTGGAGAGGGCCCGGAAGCACGGCCTGGAAGTGGGCGTCCACACCCTCAGTAACTTCATCACGACCAACGACCCGCTGGTGACGCCCGTGCCCGATCCGGGGCTCGCCCGGGTCGGGACCACCGAGCTCGTGGAGGCCATCGACGCGGGCGCCAGCGAGCTCGCCGTGGCCGACGGGGGATGGTTCGAGAATCTCGGCGCTCTGCGGGCGGCCCGCATCGGCGACGAGCTGATCCAGTACGGCAAAGTCGAGGGGAACCGGCTCCTCGAGTGCCAGCGCGGCGCCTTCGGCACCGCCGCCTCGGCCCACGAGGCGGGCGCGGCGGTGAGCAAGCTGATCGACCACGGCTACCGCACCTTCCTGACCGACGCCGAGCTCGGCCAGCGGGTCGCCGAGCGGATCGCCGCGCTCTTCAACCACACCGGTCTGCGGCAGCTCTCCCTCGACGGCCTCGAGGGCAACTGGTCCACCGGCATGGGCCAGTACGGGCGCACGCTCTTCGCCGAGCACTGGTACGAGGCGCTGGAGCCGGAGCTGCACGGGCGGGTGATCAACGACGCCAGCAATCCCGGGCACTACTTCTGGCACATCTACACCCGGATGAACTGGGGGGAGCCCTGGTACGCCGGCTTCCGCGAGAGCCAGACGCAGTACCGCCTGATGAACCAGCGCTACTTCGAGCGCAACCTGATGCCGCGGATGCTGGGCTGGTTTCGGATGAGCTCGGCCACCAGCCTGGAGGACGCCGAGTGGCTGCTCGCGCGCGCGGCGGGCTTCGACGCCGGCTTCGCCTTCGTCACCAGTCCGGGGACGGTGGCGCAGAACGGCTTCGGCGAGGAGGTCCTGGAGGCCATCCGCGTCTGGGAGGGCGCGCGCCTCGCCGGCGCCTTCCCCGAATCGCTGAAGCCGGCGCTGCAGGACATCTCGCGCGAGTTCACGCTCGGGGAGTCGAGCGACGGCTGGGCCCTGCGCGAGGTGTACTCCTTCAAGGGGACCCACTCGCGGCGCGAGCAGCCCGGAATGCCGACCGCGACGGAGCTCGAGATCGACAACCCCTTCGCCTCCCAGCCGGTCGCCCTCATCCTGCGCTGCACCGGCAAGGTCGCGGCCGAGGAGCTGGTGCTCGAGCTCGACGGCCGCGAGGTGGACCTAGGCGCCTCCCTGCAGCCGGGTCAGTCCCTGCGCTGGGTCCGGGGCCCCGAGATGGTCCTGCACGACGCCGCCTGGCAGGAGCTCGCCCGGATCGGTCTGACGGTCGAGGACCTGCGGATCCCCGCCGGTCCCTCCCGGGCGAGGGTGATCTGCCGCTTCTCCGGCTCGGAGGAGCCCGAGCTGAAGGTGGAGCTGCGGACGATGGGAGAGCGGACGGCTCTGCGCGCCGAGCGCTGATCGGTCCGGCCGAGCTGCGGGCCGGCTGACGGCCGCCTACCAGCGCGCCGCCTTGGCCGGCTCGAGGCGCGTGAGATCCAGCCCCCGCTCGGCCGCGCCGAAGCGGTAGAGGCAGACCTCGCGCACCGAGGAGGGGTGGTGCAAGACCTCGGACAGCGACTGCATGCCCACGCCCCACACCCCGCCGCCGCGGACCACCACCACCTTGTAGTCGTGCAGGAGGTGGCACAGCCGCTCGATCTCGACGTCGGGGGGCACGATGGGGATCACGAGGTAGAGGAAGCTGCCCTCGGCGTCGATCGGGACGATCCGCTCGGGGAGCTCGTCCGATCCCGGAGCTCGGTGCCAGGCGGCCACCTCGGCCTCCGGCACCCAGCAGTGGGCCACGGTCTGGAAGTTGCCCGAGGCGTAGATGGCCTTGTGAATCTTGAGCTCCCGCGTGTCGGCGGCGTCGGGCTCCAGGGGGAGCTCCCGCAAGGGGCCGGGCAGCTCGCGCGGCATGGAGGCCTTGGGCGCGTACAGCATGGTCTTGATCCCGCGCACCGACAGCGAGCCCGTGTGGAAGGGCGAGATCCGCGACTCGAAGATGCGCGCGCCGGTCTTGCGGAACTCGCGGATGATCTCCTTCTCCTGCGGGAACTCGCACACCTCGTCGTCCCCGATGGTGTAGGGATCCGGCGGGTGGGAGAAGCTGCCCTGGGGGTCCCTGCGGATCCGCTCCCGCACCGCCGCCACGTCGATGCCCAGCTTCTCGGCCATCCGCACCACGTAGCCCGAGTTGTTGGCGATGCAGATCCGGTGCAGGGCCTCGGGGACCGTCCGCGCCTTGACGAAGGCGCCGTGCCCCTGGATCACGCAGGCCCGGTGCTCGGCCAGCCGCTCGGGGATCTTGCGGGCCATCTCCGAGCCCCCGCTGGGCACCGCCACCCAGTCCACCGGGATGAGGCCGCCCAGCCGGTGGTGGCCCAGCGGATCGATGGGCACGAAGGGCGGGGGCTGGCTGGGCTTCTCCTCGTCGTCCAGGGTGACGATGGTGAGGTCCTTGGTGTGCGCGTGAATGGAGGCGCTCACCCCTTCCAGGGCCAGGATGTTGGCGTGGACGTCGGTCTCCGAGGAGGCCTTGTAGTACCCGGTGTCGGTCTCGGTCGCCGACAGGATGCAGATGTGGTTCGGCTCCAGGTCGCCCTTCTGCGAGCCGGTGGCGGTGATGGCGATCCGCTCCCGGCCGGCGTCGTCGGTGAAGCGCTGGGAGATGTTCCCGCTGTGGCTGTCCTCGGCGTCGTACAGGAGCAGCGCCCGACCGACCCGCTGGAACATGCCGATGATCTCGTCGCTGGTCCGCCAGCTCGCGTGCGCCATCCTCAGCTCCTGTGAATGTTCAGGGAACGGAGCTGGCTCTCGCGCGGCCGCCCCTCGGGATCCCACTGCTGCAGCTCGTAGTAGTCCGAGCGCAGCTTGTCCACCACGTCCTCGGGGACGCACACCTGCTCCTCCCCCACCGCGATGGTCTCCCGCGAGAAGCGCTCGGGCAGGGCGTCGTCGGCGGCGGTGCTGCCGGCCTCGCAGTTGAAGAGCCGCTCCAGCGAGGCGATCCGATCGGCGCACTGCTCCAGCCGGGCGGTGGAGAAGTCCAGGCCGGTGGTGGCGCTCACGATCCGGGCCCAGGGCTCGGCCGAGAAGGCGAAGCCGGTGAAGCGGCAGATGCCCAGGCTGTCCTGGATGATGCCGTGGTTCTGCATGTTGCGGATGGCGATGGGCGACTGGAGCAGGCTGAAGCGCGGGATCTCCCGGCTGCCCCCGAAGAAGGCCAGGGAGACCGCGTAACCGCCGCGCAGGTGGCAGGCGCCCGTGGGAGAGGTCATGTACCCCAGCGCCTGGGTGTAGGAGGAGCGCGGATCGTAGGCGGGCATCTCCAGCCCCTTGACGCTCATGGAGAGCTCGGGGTGGCCGAAGCGGCGCGCCAGGCGGAGGGAGCCCTCGGCCAGGTGGTCGCCGATCCCCTCGCGGTGGGCCAGCCGGCGCACCAGCTCCTCGAGGATCCCGTGGTTGCCGAAGGAGAGGTCGATCCCGCCGGTGTCCTCGAGGGTCAGGTAGCCCTTGTCGAAGAGCTCCATGGCGCAGGCGATGGTCCCCCCCACGCTGATGGAGTCCAGCCCCAGCTCGTTGCACTGGTAGCCGGCCAGGGTGACCGACTCCAGGTCGTAGACGTCGCAGGAGGGCCCCAGCATCACCGTGGTCTCGTACTCCGGGCCCTCGCCCGAGCGCTCGCCGACGCGGGTGTGGCGCTGGCAGGCGATGGGGCAGCGCATGCACGCTCCGGCCTTGTTCAGGAGCTTGTCGCGCAGCGCCTCCCCCGAGACGCGCTCCAGCAGCTCCTCCTCGTGCAGGTTGTCCTGGAAGTTGCGGTGGGGCAGCATTTCCATGATGTCGATCAGCCGGAAGAGCCCCACCGTACCCAGCTCCTTGAGCAGGCGCTTGGTCACCGGCGCCTGCTTGAGCAGGTAGCGGGCCTGATCCAGCCCGGCGGCGTAGCGCTCCGGATCGGCGAGCTCGACCTTCTCGCGGCCCCGCACGCGGATGGCCTTGAGGTTCTTGCTGCCGAAGACCGCCCCCGGGCCGGTGCGGCCGTAGGCGCGGTTCTTCTCGGTCATCACCGAGGAGATGCGCACCAGTCTCTCCCCCGCCGGCCCGATGCACAGGACCCGGACGCCCTTCTGGCCCTCGCACTCGGCCAGGAGCTCCTCGGTGGTCCCGGGGACGTCCAGGCCCCACAGGTGCCCGGCCGGCAGGATCTCGCAGGCCTCAGCGGAGATGTCGATCATCACCGGTTCGGAGGCGCGTCCGCGCAGGACCAGCACGTCGTGTCCGGTGGCCTTGAAGAAGTTGGCCCAGGAGCCGCCGCAGTTGGCGCTGCCGATCACCCCGGTCAGCGGCGACTTGAAGGTCATGTGCCCCCGGCAGGCGGTGGGCGCGGAGGTGCCCACCAGCGGCGAGGTGGCCAGCACGACGACGTTGTCGGCCGAGAGCGGGTCGCAGGCCGGGTCGATCAGGTCGTAGAGGATGCGGGTGGCCAGCCCGCGCCCCCCGAGGTAGTCCTCGACCATCTGCGCATCCAGCGGCCGTGCGGTGACGTCGCCGCTGGTGAGGTCGACGTCCAGGATCTTGCCGCAGTATCCGTGGGGGACCGGTTGGCTCATTCTCGACTCCGCGCCGGGCGGGTGGGTCCGGCGCAGCGTGATTCTGGCCGGATCGGCCCCCGGCTGCAACCCGGACAGCACACTACCGCTGCGCTCCAGGCTCGGCGATCCGGAGGTGGACGTTGAAGGTGAGGCCGCCGTTCTCGGCGAAGGGGCTCGTCCGGGCCGCGGCGCAGAAGAGCATGTCCGGCCGGCCGTCCGCATCGAGATGGAGCTGCGGTCGTTCCAGGTGCGCGAGGGGCGTGGTCGAGCCGTCGTCCCAGACGAGCTCCCTCAGGCAGACCAGCGGGTGGGCGCCCTTGCGCCAGCGCAGACCGTCATCGGATTCGATGAGGCCGATGCCCCCCTGGGTTCCCGTGTGCTGGCCGCGCCAGTCCTTGAAGACCGCGAGGAAGCGGCCGCGGTGGCGGTCGTAGCGAACGTCGGGGTCCTCCGCGTGGAGCCCCGGAGGCAGGCAGGGCTCGTCCTGCACCGCGAAGGGGCCGGTGGGCGAGTCGGCCAGCGCCACGCCGTGCACCGGCGGCCAGCCGCCCTCCTGGTCCAAACCCTTCAGCATCATCAGGTAGCGGCCGTCGGGCATCCTCGTCACCGAGGGATTGGTGGTGTAGTGGTGGATGCACCCGGCCGGCTGGCACACGGGCTGCTCGACGCGTCGCCAGGGTCCGCCGAGCTCGTCGGCCACCGCCACGCCCACCCGCTGCGAGAACTGGTGGTCGCGCCAGTCGGTGTCCATGTGGTCGGAGTCCCAGGTGCTGACGAAGTAGAGGTGGTAGCGGCCTTCGAAGCGCCGGATGCAGGGGTTGTGCGCGGTCACCGAGCCCCATCCCTCTCCGCCCAGCCCGGCCAGGACCACCCCCGCCGGCCGGTAGGGTCCCTCCGGGCGCTCGGCCACGGCGCGGGCGATCTCCGACTCGTAGAGCCAGCCCTTCATCCCGCGCGGGTTGTCCCGCCGCCAGCGCGAATGGAAGAGGTGGAAGCCGCCCTCGTCCCCCTCGATCATCGACCCGCCCCAGACGTACCAGTCCGGGTCGGCCAGCACGTGGGCCCGGGGCCGCAGGTCGTCGATCGACCCTCGCGAGGAGGCCGGCAGGGGAGCGACCCGCAGGTGGAGCTCACCCGCGGACTGCCGCGCCCGCGCCACCGCTCCGGGGGTCGGGATCGGCCGTCCGCTGGCCCTGTCGATGGAGAGCTGAACCCCGGCCTCGGAGATCCAGCGGTCGAGCTCGCCGGCCAGCTCGAGCACCACCTCCGGATGCTCTCGCGCGAGCTCGCTCGACTCGCCGAGGTCCCGGCCCAGGTGGTAGAGCTCGAAGCGGCGGTCGGCGTGGGAGTAGATCAGCTTCCAGTCCCCGCGGCGGATCGAGGTGAAGGGGAAGATCCCCGGTCCGGGGGCCCCCCACTGGTGGGGCTGGTTCCAGCAGAGCGCGCGCCCGGCATCGAAGCCGGGCTCGGAGCGCAGCAGCGGCCCCAGGTCGCGGCCGTCCACCCGCGGGGCCAGCTCCTCGGGGAGCTCCACGCCCGCCATCGCCAGGACGGTGGGGAAGAAGTCGTGGCTGATGATGGGCGTCGAGCAGGCGCGTCCCCCTCCCCTCACCCCGGGCCCGGCGATGATCGTGGGAACCCGCGTCCCGCCCTCGTAGGCCGATCCCTTGCCGCTCGCGAGCGGCGCGTTGTGCGCGTGTCGCGCGCTGCCGTCCGGCGCCCGGCCCCGGGAGTGCGCCGAGAGCCCGCCGTTGTCGGAGGAGAAGAGGATGACCGTGTCCTCGCCGACGCCCAGCTGGTCCAGGGCCTCCACGACCGAGCCCAGCGCCCGGTCCACGGTCTCGACCATGGTGGCGTAGGCGGCCTCGATCTCGTCCAGCTCGGGGTAGCCCTCGAGCAGCTTCCGGTTGGCCATGATCGGCGCGTGGACCGCGTAGGGCGCGAAGTGCAGGAAGAAGGGCTCCCCCTCCCCCACCGCCTCCCGCACGGCCGCCACCGCCTCCTGCGCCAAGGCCTCGGTCAGGTAGACGTCCTGGCCGTGCCAGGCCTCCAGGTCGGGCACGTCCCAGGGGCCCGCCTCGGCCCTGCGCTCGCCCTGGCGGCCGGCCCGGGAGAAGCCGTGTGATCCCCAGTAGCTGCCGGGGCTCCCCGCCGCGTGGCCCGCGATGTTGACGTCGAAGCCGAGATTCGTCGGATCCGCGCCTCCCGTGCCCCGGGCGCCGAAGTGGGCCTTGCCGGCGTGGATGGTGCGATAGCCGGCGGCCTGCAGGAGCTTCGGCAGGGTGACGTCATCGGGCCCCAGGCCGTTCACCCCCCACTCCGGCGGGTCGACCATCGGGTGCCGGCCGGCCGAGTGGTCCCGATTCGCGTTCAGGGTCCAGAAGGTGATGCGGGAGCGGCCCGGGCACTGGCCCGTCAGGATGCTCGTGCGGGTAGGCGTGCACACCGGGGCCGAGGCGTAGGCGCTGGTGAAGCGCACCCCTCGCTCGGCCAGGCGCTCCGCGTTGGGGGTGCGGTAGCGCGCGTTCAGCGGCGTGGGCTCGCCCGCCAGCGGCACCGAGGTGTCCTGCCAGCCCAGGTCGTCGACCAGGAAGAGGACGATGTTGGGGGGGTCCTCCGCCCGGGGCGGCGTGGCCGACGGGCCAGGAGCCGCCAGCCCCGCCCCCAGCAGGCAGGCGCATCCCATCCAGGCTCGCGGCCTCATGGGGATCCTCTCGTTCGGTGCCTCGATGGAATCGGAGGGTCAGGCCGGCTCGTGGTCGAACACGACCTCCCCGTCCATCTCGAAGAGCAGGTCGTCCCGGCACACGTCGGCCACCACGCAGACCGCGGGGAAGTCGGGCAGCCCGCGGCGAGCGACGCTCTCCCAGAAGAGCTCGGCGAAGGCGGGCTCCTTCACGAAGGCCGTGGCCGCGCACAGGTCGCCGAGCCCCGCCCCCGCGGGGCTCAACAGGGCCTCGATCTTGTCGAGGGTGCACTCGATCTGCGCCCGCGGATCCCCGACATGGATCGTGGCCCCGGCCTCGTCGATCGAGGCCGTGCCGGAGAGCTGGATCACCCGCGCCCCCTCCTCCTCGATGAGAGCGCCGCGGGAGAAGGCCGAGCCGTAGCGGAAGGCGTCCTTCTGGCCCGCGCTGGTGAGCTGCTCGATCTTCGGGCGGCTCTCCTCGGGGCCCAGGGCGGCCACCAGATCGAGGGCTCCGGCGGAACGGTGGGGAGCCACTCCGCCGATCCCCGTGCTGGCGGGCAGCAGGAGGCGCGCGCCTCCCTCCTCGGGCATGATCCCGATCTCGCCGTACTTCGCCGAGCGCGCCCGGTTGAAGTCGTCGTACCAGTCGAGGATGTCGTGCAGGTAGAACCAGGTGCGGATCACGTCGCCGTAGGAGGCCCCCTCCTGGCGCAGGATGCGCTCGGCCCGCTCGATCATGCGCCGGGTCTGTTCGGGCCGCGAGCCGGGGTCCCCGGAGCCTTCGGGCAGCCCGTGCATGTCCTGCAGGAACAGGAAGGTGGATCCGGCGCGCCGCCATCCCCGACCGCAGGGGCGAGCGCCGTCGGCGATGGTCCACACCTCGCTCTCGGGCTCCCGGGTGGAGACCGCCTGGACCAGGACGCCCGCGAAGCCCTCGCCCCAGGGCGGGTGGCCCTGGATGTAGGTGACCGGGGTCGCGGGATCCAGTCCCCCCGCCTCCAGCGCCGCCGCGCGCGTCTCCATCACCGTCGACTCGGCCGACAGGCTGCCGAAGATGCGCTCGTGCACGATCTCCATGCCCGTCTCCCGCAGCAGGGAGCCGATGGCGAAGTACGCGTGTCCCGACGACGCCACGACCCCGGTGCCGGCCTCGGCTGCGGCGGAGAGGAAGAGCTGCTCCCTGCCGATGGCGGTGGCCTGGAGCCCGGTGGCCTCGGGGGGCGGGCCGCCGGGAGGTCGCGGGGGATCACCCGAACGTCCCGCAGAAGCCGGGGACGGGGTGTCGGAGCTGCTGTCGCCTCGGTTCATCGCTGGGGATCCGTCGTCGGAGAGTGGGGAGAGCACGCCATGAGCGGCTGCGCGCTGGCGGACTCCAGGGTACCGGCCCCGGCCGCGGTACGGTAGTCTGCCCCGCCCGCGCGCCGGCCCGGCCGGCGGAGCGGTCCGCGTCACCCCTCCATCCCCCTCTCGATGCCATGACGACCGAAGACGAGCTCCGCTCGGAGGGCTGGGAGAAGCAGACCACCTACGACGAGCCGCGACTCTCCGAGATGGCGGCCGCGTACGAGGAGCTGGGCCTCGAGGTGTGCACCCGGCCCCTCGATCCGGCCCGCGCGCCCGGCTGCACGGCGTGCATGGCGGCCGAGCCCGAGCGCTATCGGACCCTCTGGACCCGGCGTCCGCCGGAGCGGCGCGACCCGGGGGGCGAATCCCCAAGATGATCGACCACAGCCCGGAGGATCCCCGGAGCGCTGCCGGCGCGCGCCGCCGGCCGGCCCGTCTTGCCGCCGTCCTGGCCTTCCTCGGCGCGCTCCCCGGGCCGGCATCCTGCTCGCCGCGCCCGGAGGGGAGCGAGGGCATCGTCCTCTCCAACGGCGCCATCCGGATCGAGCTCGACGAGACCACCGGCGCCATCACCGCCGTCGACAACCTGACGCGATCCCTGAGCCTGCTGCCGGAATCGGCGGGCGCCGAGCCCCCCGTGCTGGTGGGCCTGCCCCGGGGCCTCGTCGCGCGGCCGCGGTCGTTCACCTGCGGGGAGATCGAGGGCGGGGAGGACGGACAGTCGATCCGGCTCCGGTGGGACTGCGACCGCGAGATCGCGGTCGAGATCGCGCTCGAGCTCCCCGCGGAGGGGAGCGCTGTCCGCTTCCGATGCGCGGTGCTCAACTCGGGCAAACAGTCCGTGGTCCACTTGGCCTTCCCGCGCTTTTCGGCCCTGGCCCCCCTGGGCGAGCGCTCCGAGGACGACGTGCTGGTGCACGCCTTCGTCCGGGGCGTCCTGGTGCGGGACCCCGCCCGCTCGCTGGACCTCCCGCTCAACCCCCTGGCCAGCCAGCAGTACCCCCAGGCCTACGCCGGAATGACCCACCAGCTCATCGACTACTACTCGGAGGGCCGGGGCGGCTTCTTCTTCGCGGCCCTCGATCCCCACTCCACCGAGAAGCTGGTGTCCATGCCCGTCGCCGACGGTCGCCTGGCCATGGAGTGGCGCTACAGCAACTGGGACAAGAGGCCCGGCGCGGGCATGGACCTGGGCTTCGACTTCGTCATCGGGGCCAACACCACGGGAGACTGGTACGAGGCGGCCGACTTCTACCGCGACTGGGCGCACACCACCGACTGGTGCACCCGCGAGGGGCCCAACCGCGGCCGGCCCGAGGATCGCCGGGCGCGCTGGCTCTTCGAGGAGATCGGGCTGGCCACCTTCGGCACATCGGCCCGCGTCGACCAGTCCGCCTGGTACCGGGCCTACCACGACATCATCGGCGCGCCGATCCTCCACGTCCCGGGCCACGACTGGAAGAAGCTCGGGGGCCTCAGCGCCGACCGCGACCCCTACGAGAACGAGTTCCACCCCGAGAACCTGCGCGCCATTCGCGAGAGCGGGGACCGCTTCTCGCCCTTCTACTCGGATCACAAGACCAACTTCCTCACCCCCGAGAGGCGGGAGCAGATCGCCCGCCTCGCGTCCACCGACCGGCCCCAGGCGTGGCCGGAGCCGTGTCCCAGCACGGACTTCTGGAGGGAGCTCCACGCCAGCCGCAGCATCCAGATCGTCCAGGAGCTCGGGGCCGACGCGAGCTACTGGGACGCCTCGGCGGCCAACCGGCAGCTCGCCTGCGCCCACCCCGCCCACCCGCATCCGCCGGGCTGGGGGCGCTGGATGAACGACGCCTACCGCGCGCTCTACCGGGGCACGCGCCAGCGGCTGGCCGAGGCCTGCGGGCGCTACGTCCCCCTCGGCGTGGAGCTGATGCACGAGGGCCTGATCGACTCCTTCGACTTCTATCAGGCGCGCAACGGCGGCGGCTTCATGGGCTCCTACGAGGCCGGCTTCCTGCGGGGGCTGGCGCTCCGGCACCAGCAGGAGACCGTGCCGGTCTTCGCCTACATCTACCACGAGTACGCGCCGGTCTCCCTGGACGGCTGCGGCAAGGTCTCCGCCCGGATCGGCGACATCTTCTACTGGATGGCCGCGCGCGTGACGCTGTGGGGGAGCGTCTTCGAGCTCAACAACGAGTCCACCCCCACCGAGCGCTTCCCCGGCATGGAGCGCGTGGGTCAGCTCCACTACCGGGGGGTGGGGTCCTTCGAGTGGCTCGAGCGGGATCATCCCGCCAACAGCCCCTACGACGAGAAGAAGGGCGCCTTCCTGCGCGACCTGGTCGCCGCGCGCACGGGCTTCGCCAACGACTTCCTGGCCTACGGCCGCATGCTCCCCCCCCTGGAGGTGGAGGCCGGCGAGGTCTCCCTGAGCTACGACTACTACGCCAACCTCGACTGGGGGGGGGTGCCGAACACCCTGAACTACTCCGACGCCCACGGCGAGTACGACGTGCCCCGGGTGCTGCACGCCGCCTGGCAGTCGGGGGACCGCCTGGGCCTGCTCTTCGTCAACCTGGGCCAGGAGGAGCACGCGGTGAAGGTGCGCTTCGACCTCGGCCGCTACGAGAGGTACGGCCTCTCGTTCGGCGAGGAGGCGCGCGGGGAGCGGGTCACGGCGCAGGGCCGGGAGGCGTTCTCCTGCGCCGGCGGCGATCCGGTCGAGCTGGTGCTGCCCCCTCGCCGGATCGTGCTGATCGAGCTCCCCGCGGGCGACTGAACCCGGCGCGCCGGGGGACGCGCAGGAGCTCGCGGCCCCCTCCTCCTCGGTCAGGCGGTCAAGGGGAGAGGGGCGAGGTCAGGCGCACCGCGACGGTCTCGCCGGGCTGGAGCTCCAGGCCGGGCACCGCGGCCAGGAGCAGCGGGCGCCCGTGCTCGGGGAGGTCCGTGTTCCTCCACAGACGACGCGGGAGCTCCTCCACCGCGGGGCCCAGGCGCTCGAGGCAGGTGGCGGCGACCACCTCGGGCTCCGAGGGGCGGAAGACCTCGAAGAGGGCCCCGGGATCGGGGCGCCGCCTCTCCTGCGGCCACCAGGCCATGATCCCGGCCGAGGTCGAGGCGCTGATCGTGAGCAGGGTCTGTCCCTTCCGGACGGCCTGGCCCGGCGCGGCCAGGATGCGCGCCACCCGACCGTCGGCCGCGGCTCGCAGGACCAGGCCGGCGCCCTCGAGCTCGATCTCCGCGAGCCGCCGGCGCTGCACCTCCACGGCCTGCCGCAGGGGCTCGAGAATCGGATCCGCCCCGGGCACGACGTCCAGGTGCTCCTGGAAGGTCGCGCGCCGCGCCCTGGCGGCCTCGAGCGCCGCCTGGTGGAGCTCGAGGAGCCGTTCGTTCTCCTCCAGGCCGTCCCTCAGGCCCATGAAGGCGAGCTGGAGGTCCTCCAGGGTAGCCGCCTCGCCCAGCCCCTCCTCGACCAGCACCGCCTGGCGAGCGGCGGCCACGGACCGGCGCTCGAGCTCGAAGCGCTCCTCGGCCAGCTCGGCCCGGAGCTCGAGCAGCTCCAGCTCCCGATCCTCCTCGTCCGCCTGAAAGCGCCGCAGGTCGGCTTCCTCGGAGGAGGCCTCGGAAAGGTGGGTCCGCTCCAGCTCCGCGCGCCGCGCCAGGAGGGCCGCCCGCAGCTGGGCCAGCTCCGCGCGGGCCGTCTCCAGCCGCGCCACCAGCGGTGCCTCGTCCAGCTGCACCAGCGCGTCGCCCGCCCGCACCTCGTGGTACAGGTCGACCAGCACCGCGGTCACGTCCCCATCGCTGGCCGCGGTCACCGCGTACTCCTGGGCGCGCGCCATCCCCAGGCAGGTGACACCCTGCTGGCGACGCCCGAGCAGGACCACGCAGAGGCCGACGGCGAGCAACCACACGAACAGGCTGAAGGGACCGCGGCGCAGGTCATCCAGGCGCCGGCCCAGGGGGATCGGGATGCGACGTCGACGGCCCACCACCTCACACCTCCATCAGCCCGTCGCGCAGCACCAGCGCCGCGTTCCGCACTCCTGGCAACCGCTCCAGCTCCTCGGTCAACTCGCGCGCTCGAGCGGGATCCCGCAGCCGGACCTCGACCACGTACTCGGAGGGAGTGCCTGGCCCGGCGTGATGAACCGAGAGCCTGCGCAACCGGCGGCAGAATGCGCGCAGGAGCTCCGCCAGCTCGTCCGCGCTCGCCGAGGCGCGGTCGAGGGAGTAGCTCAGGTGCCCGTCGAAGCGACCGCGGCTCCCGAAGTCGGTCACGTACAGGAGGATCGTCACGGCCAGCAGGATCGGGACTCCCACCAGCGCCATGTGGTAGCGACCCGAGCCCACGGCCATGCCGAGGGCCAGGGAGAAGAGCACGAAGACCGTGTCACGCGTGTCCTTCAGGACGTTGCGGAAGCGGATGATGGCCAGGGCCCCGATGAGACCCACGGCGGTGACGATGTTGTTGCCGATGACGTGGATGACCATGGCCACCACCATGGCGATCAGCACCAGGGACTGGGTGAAGCTGCGCGAGTAGGACAGCCCCCCATGAGTTCGGCAGTAGACCCAGGCGCTGAGCTGGCCCAGCACGAAGGCCAGCAGCACGGCCAGCACACCCGCCATCAGGCCGTCCTCGCCGGGCCGGGTCTGCGTTCCTTCCAGGAGCCGATCGAACAGGTGCACCAGCGTTACCTTGGGTCGTTCAGAATCCGAAGGCGAATCGGGTACCGCTGCGACGCAGGAAGTCCCCGACCGAGAGGCAGTACTTGGGCACCGACTGCCGACCGAGCTCGAAGGTCTCGACCAGGCTGTGGACCCACGACGGGAAGTGATCGGTGAACTTGATCTCGAGGATGACGCCCTCGACGGGAGTCTCGGCCCAGCCTCCGCCTTCGTACTCGAGGGCGGCGCCGGGCGAGGGCGAGTAGGCCACGCAGGTGTCGAAGGTCAGGCGAACCGGGTCCCGGCCGGCCGACTGGTACGCCTCGCGCTGGTAGCGCACGCGCACACGGGGAAGCGCGACGACATCCCGCGAGAGCCGCACGAACTCGGCCGCCGGCAGGATCCCGGAGAGGGACGGGCTGTCGAGGCCCTCGCGGAGCCAGCGTCGGACCGCGGCGCGCTCCACAGGCGCGCGCCGCTTGCGGATCACCCCGTTCACGCGCCGCTTGATCTCCAGCCAGACGGGGTCTTCCTCTTGGTCGGCGTAGGAGCGGATCCGCAGCTTGAAGCGGTTCTTGTTGCCCTCCCGTGTCTGGCGATAGAGGGCCAGACCCCTCGAGTCCAGGTACAGGCTGCAGATGGAGTAGCGGAAACCCGGTCGGCCCAGAGCGTGCTCGTCGGGACGCACGAAGGGCCGGATGAACTCACGCAGGTCACGCACTCGCCTCTCGTCGATCAGATACTTGCACTCGTAGCGGGAGGCAGCCACCCCACCCGGAGAGCAGGACGGATCCCAGGTCGACTCACGCGGGCGGCGGGTTCTCGAGAAGTAGCTCATGTAGAGTGCGCGTACATCAAGAGCCTCAGCCGGCCGAGGACTGAGAGAGGACGTCCTCGGCCGGGCCGGCACAGGCTGGCTGGCATCGGCTCAGTAGAAGTCAATCCTGAGGCCGTCGGAGAGGTTGGATCCGCCTTGATCGCGGTACCAGAACTGGAAGTAGAGCGTGGCCCCGGCCGTGATGTGGGCCGAGTACGGCTCGTTGTAGTCGACCGGGCGGGAGGCGCTGCCCGTGCCGTCGGTCACCAGGGGCGGCCGCATCCGGGCCGTGCCTCCGGTGACGCAGAGGTGGCCGTGGCTGAGCGGCACCTGCGTCGGGGCATAGCCCAGGAAGAAGATCCCCGGCACGGTCGGGTTCGCGTCCGCGACGTGAAAGGTGACGTTCTGGGCCGACGCCTGCCCGCTTCCGATGGCGGAGATCCTCGCGATGGTGCCCGACTGGTTCGGGAGCGCGACGCAGTAGTTGGAGCCCAGCGGACCGCTGCAGGGCACGATGGTGTAGGAGCCCGGCGTGCCGATGTCACCGCCGGCCGAGATCACCGATCCCCACACATCGCCCACCTCCGAGAGGACCCAGAAGTAGGGGTCGTTGATGCCGAGCGCGTCGTGGCACGTCTGACCGCTCTGGCCGTTCGTGCGGACCGATCCCGGGAAGCTCTCGTCGCCGTAGCTCAGGCGATCGACCAGCTGCCCACCCAGGTCATAGATGTTGATCTGGTCGTTCCGGCCGAGATTGGCCGTGGTGTTGAACCCCAGGATCGTCACTCCGCTCAAGCCCCAGGCCGCGGCGAAGGCCGGCGGGTCGGCCTCCGTGACCACCACGGACTCGCCCGGCGCCAGGACCCCCGCCGGCGAGAGGTCGAAGGTGCCCGCGACCGCGCTGTCGTCGTCCATGCTCCAGCCGGTGATGTCGATCGGGCTGCCGGTCGTGTTGGTGAGCTCGAAGAACTCCTCGTCGCCCCCCTTGTACATGTACTCCGATATGCGCACCCCGCTCAGCCCGAAGGTGTAGGCGACCTGGAGAGCGTCGAGCTCGGGGAGGATCGGCGCGAAGGTCAGCGAGCCGTAGGAGTTGCTCGACGTCGCGGCGACGTAGTACTCGACCGTCTGCCCCGCGCTCGCGACGACGGGCAGCTTCCCGCCGTACACGCCGTCACCGGCCGCGCCGTCGTGCGAGAGGCCGTCGTCGAGCATCGGCGTGCGCAGGAACCGTCCCGGAGCCGGCTTGTAGAAGAGCTCCACCTGGGCCACCGCATACGAGTTCCCGTCCACCGCGGCGGTCATCCACACCTCGTCCGTGACGGCCGGGTTGGCGGGCAGGTGCTGCACGTTCGTGATGATCGGCGCCGGCGCCGAGACCTCCGAGTTGGAGCTCATCAGCGGCACACGCTGACTGAAGAACTGCTGCAGGCCGACGATCGAGCCGCCGAAGCCGCCGATGTAGACCGTGGAGGTGAAGTTGGTCAGGAACTGCGAGTAGGTGTACAGCTTCTTGGGGTCGGCCTGGACCGCCGCGTCGATCAGGTTGCGGTAGGCGGTGAACTCGGCGTCGAACAGGGTCCAGTTGAACTCGGTCAGGGCCGCGCGCATGTGCGCCATGTAGCGCTGGCGCAGCTCGGGGACGGCGAGGACGTGGCTGAGCACCGGTTTGCTGCTCGAGCCGAAGTTGAACGTGGGTGACCACCCCGGTTCGGTGAAGGACTCGTTGCCGTCGGTCTGCTGCAGGTGGGTGCGCCCGTCGACGGGATCGCGGTACAGCACGAAGTCGGCGCCCTTGTGGACGTAGCTGTCGTCGTCGGTGAAGAGGTTCTCCAGCACGACCGACCAGATGGAGGGATCGATGGCGAAGACGTCATCGATGTTCTCCCAGGTCGAGAGCGGCTCGTTGGTGACCGACCAGCACACCGCGATCAGGGCCCCCCACGGGTCGGCCAGCCCGCCGTCGTCCTTGATCTCGTAATCGCTCCAGTACAGCGAGGGGCTCGAGCCGAAGTAGCGCAGGCCCGGCCCGTTGGGCTTGTTCGCGCACTTGATGCGCAGGCCGTCCTCGTCGGCGAACCACTCGCGCAGGACGTCCTTGTTCCACTGCTGGATGTTGGCGTACACGCCCCAGTTCCCGCCGTTGAGCGTGACGACCACGTGGTTGCCGCGGCCGTGGGGGATGTAGCGCGAGAGGAAGTTGCTGTAGGCCACCTCGCGGCAGAAGGTCGGATCGCGGTGGGCGTTGTTGAGGTTCAGCGTGTTGTACCCCATCAGCGTCTGGAGGGGATCGACGAAGTCCATCTCGACGTTCAGCGACACCTTCTGGGATCCCGGCGGCAGCGTGGTGTACGAGGTGTTGCCGCGGATGCGCACGCCGACGTTGGGGTAGATGACTCCCTCCACCTCGAGATCGGCCAGGATGTTGGTCTGCGACTGGTAGTTCAGCTTGAGCAGGTTCCACCAGGTCACGTCGTGGAAGGTGAAGTTGAGCGAGCGGAGCACCGTGGTGTCGTACAGGTCCTGGGCCTGAGCCGCCGATGCACAGACCGCTACCGCGGCGATGAGGAGTTTGCGTAGCATGGGGTGGGTCCTCGGAGAGGGGGGATGACCATGGCGTTGCGTTACCTGGCTGCGCCTTATCACGGCGGGCATGCTCGGCAGGCCGCGCTCAAGGGACCCTGCCCTGCCGCCGTTTCCACGATAACCCCGCGCTCCGATCAGGTGACGGCCATTCTTGGCCTTACCTCAATGCGTCCGCCCTCATGAGATCTCCTGAGGAGCTCGGCGCGCAGCGACTCGGATTCGCGCGCCGGCCTTCCCCGCTCCGCTACTGAACCAGCGCGAGGGTCACCTCCGCGGGCACCCAGCCGCGCTCGCCCCCGGAGAGCTCGACCCGCGCCCAGCCGGGCAGCTCGTCGACGCGCTCGACCTCCTCGCCGGGCTCCAGGCGCTCGATGGCGGCCGCGTCGGCGCGGGGCTCGGAGCGGACCGAGACGCCGTCCGCCGCCAGCACGAAGAGCGGGTCCTCACCCCCCGCGGACAGACGCCAGACCCAGGGCGACATGGCGAGCAGCAGCAGGAGCAGGAAGACGAGCGCCAGGCGCTTCCACAGGAGGCCGCCGCGCACCGCCTCGATCAGGAGCACGAGCAGGAGCAGGGCGGCGGCGGCGAGCACCAGCCACTCGCTCTCGGCCAGGGTGAGGAAGCCCAGGGCGCGACGGAGGGTGGCGACCAGGTCGCCGCGGTCGGCGGGATCCAGCTCGGCTCGGCTGCGCGCCAGCTCCAGGTTGGCCCAGGCGTCCGAGCGCCGCGGGTCGAGCCGGATGCAGGCGGTGTACCAGGCGGCGGCCTCGATGGGCTGGCCCAGCCGGAAGGCGGCGTTGCCGAGGTCGTAGAGCACCGACGCGCGGTCGAGTGGCGCGGGCTCGAGGCCGCGGGTCGCCTCGAGCACCTCCAGCCACAGGGCGCGGGCGCTCTCCGGGTCCCCGTCGCGGAAGGCCTCCACCCCGCGCTGGAAGAGGGCGGTGGGATCGGCGGGCTCCTGCGGTGTCGCCTCCCGGGCTGCCGCGCTCGAGATCAGCAGGGCCAGCGCGAGGGCCACGTGCATCGCCGGGCGCATCACAGCGGGGCTCCCTTCAGCTCGCGCAGGAGCGCGGCCGGCTCCATCGCGCCGTCGTCCCCGCCGAAGGCCCGCTCCTCGAGCCGCGCCAGCAGATCGGCCACCGGGCGCAGACCCTCGGGCTCGATCGCCCCGTCCTCCGGGTGGGCGCGCGCCCACTCCAGGGTATCGCGGCCGAGCCAGGCCTCGGGCTTCTCGCGGGTCCGCGCGGCCAGGAACCGCTGGGCCGCGGCCAGCTGCTCGCTGGCGGTCGCGGCCGAGGCGAGCTCGCGCCGCAGCGCGCGCGCCGCCTTGCGCCGCCGCCGCTCCACGGGCGCATCCGGATCGCCCTTGCGCCGCGCGATGCGCCGGAAGCCCAGCCACAGCACCGGCACGGCGAGGAGGGCTCCGATCACGCCGGCCACCCCCGGCCTCGCGGCGCGAGCCCCGGGCGGGGGCCGGCTCTCGATGTCGCGGATGTCCCGCTCATAGGCGCCCCGCAGACCCTCGGCCGCCCCCAGGCCGGAGGCGTTCTCGAGGGCCCGCACCCGGATGGGAATGGGCCGCGTCTCCAGCACCGAGTAGCTCTCCGTCTCGGTGTCGAAGAGGGACAGGGGCACCGGCGGGATCTCGGAGAGGTCGGGGGAGATGGGCGCGATGTCGTACACCACCTCGCGGCCGTCGGCCGATTTGGACTCGGTCGAGCCGTAGACCCGAAAACCGCGGAAGTGTTCCATGCGCGCCAGGTCGGGGGCCTCGAAGAACTCGAAGTTGCCCACCCCCGACCACTCCACCTTCAGCTTGATCGAGTCCCCCGCGTCCACGTCGCGGCGGTCCACCGAGGCGCGCACCTCGAAGGAGCCCACCGCGCCGGTGAAGTCGAAGGGCCGATCCTCCTCGGGCAGGGGCAGGACCTCGATCTCGAAGGCCTCGGCCGGCACGTAGTAGGTCTCGGTCACGTCCGGCTCGCGGGCGAAGAAGCCCCCGC
>CAZTTG010000068.1:0-34732 GCA_964615935.1 uncultured Planctomycetaceae bacterium
TGACCGGTCTCGCGGTCATGAACGAAGACGTCCCAGTGCCCATTCGTGTCTCCAGGCACGAGGTTCGAGGCCGCGCTGTGGAAGGCCACGTACCGGCCGTCGGCGGAGATCACGGGATCGCCGCAATGCCCGTTCGCCTCATCTCCTCCCGAGCTCACACTCACCCGCTTCGTCTCACCGCTCACGAGGTCATGCACGAAGATGTCCCAGTACCCGTTCGTATCCCTCGGTACGAGGTTCGTGGCGTAGCTCAGAAAGGCAACGTACCTGCCATTCGCAGATAGCATTCCTCCGTAGGACCCGCCGTTTCCCTGGTCGCCCCCGGAGCTGACGCTAACCCGAGTCGTCTCTCCTGCATGCCGGTCGTGGACGAACACGTCATCTTCCCAGTTGGTGTCTCCAACCACCAGGTTCCAGGCGGTGCTATCGAATCCCACGATGCGACCGTCCGGGGTGATGAACCCGCCCCGAGAGAAGGAACTACCCTGCTCGCCGGAGGAGCTGACGCTCACGCGTGTGGTGTGACCGCTCACCCGGTCGTGCACGAAGACGTCGCTCTTCAGATTCGTGTCGTCCGATACGAGGTTGGACGCCTCGCTGTCGAAGACCGCAAAGCGTCCATTTGCCGAGATGGAGCCGTTGACCGATGTCCCATTGGCCTGAGTGCCGCTCGAGTTGACGCTGACCCGCTCGGTGGTTCCCGAGCCGCACTGCGGCGGCGCGGCGAAGAGGGCCGTGTGTCCTGCAAGCGAACAGATCGAGGCCCCTGCCACCGCGGCCAGAGCCCCCCATACCGTGGTCCGCCCTCCGGCTCCAAGCCCGCCTTTTGGGTGCGATTCAGAGAAGAGGCCCGATGCCGACCCCGGGTCGAGGCCGTGGTCGCGGATCGGCTCCTGAAGGTCGCCCGGTATGGGGGTCGAGTTCTGCCTCATGGCCTTGTGCCTCGGCATCGGGGTCCATGGTGCGACGCCTGCGGGGAGACCTCATGGTATCAGGCACTCCGCGTTGCAGGACCCCGCCCAGTGGACCATCTCCCAGGTCCAGACGAGCGGCCCGCAGGGCTGAGGCCAGAACCCCGCTCACGGCCCGACGGGGGCCGCGGCCTGGGCCGGGGGTTGAGCGCGGCCCGGTGGGGATTCCTGGGTCGGTTGCCGAGGCCGGAAGGCCCGGAAGGGGAGGGCGGCGCGGCGCGGTGGGCGGGGCTAGAATCCCGTCCCCCGCCCTCATCCTCACCTGAAGGAGACTCGCCCATGCGCTGGCTCAGGCCCTCCGCGATCACCGCCCTCCTCCTCCTCCTCGCCGCCTGCCATACCGCGCCCCGTTACACGGCCGACTGGGAGTCCCTGGCCGAGCACCAGGAGGCCCCGGACTGGTTCCGGGACGCCAAGTTCGGGATCTACTTCCACTGGGGCGTGTACAGCGTGCCGGCCCTCGGGAGCGAGTGGTACCCGCGCACCATGCACCTCGCCGGCCGGCGCGAGCAGACCCATCACCTCGAGACCTGGGGCGATCCGCTGGAGTTCGGCTACGACGACTTCGTGCCCCTGTTCACGGCCGAGCACTTCGACGCCGACGAGTGGGCCGACCTCTTCGTCCAGGCCGGCGCGCGCTTCGCCGGCCCGGTGGCCGAGCACCACGACGGCTTCTCCATGTGGAAGAGCGAGCTGACCCCCTGGAACGCCGCCGACCGGGGACCGAAGCGGGACATCACCGGCGAGCTGGCCAAGGCGCTGCGGAAGCGCGGCCTGAGGCTGGTTACCTCCTTCCACCACGCGCGCAACAGCCTGTGGCAGAAGGACGGGCAGTGGACCGGGCACTACGACGGCGTGCTGAAGAGCTACCCCGCGGCGCTGGAGGACCCCGAGCGGGCCATCCTCTACGGACACATGCCGCGCGAGGAGTTCCTGGCGATGTGGCTCGGCAAGCTGAAGGAGGTCATCGACCGCTACCACCCGGACCTGATGTGGTTCGACTCCTGGCTGCACGAGATCCCCGAGGAGCTCCGCCGCGAGTACCTGGCCTACTACTTCAACGCGGCCGAGCGCCGGGGCCAGGACGTGGTGGTCACCTTCAAGCAGGACGACCTGCCCCGCGAGGTGGCCGTCGACGACTACGAGAAGGGCCGCGCCAACCGGCTCACCGAGTTCACCTGGCTGACCGACGACACCATCAGCCGCGGGAGCTGGTGCTACACCAAGGACCTGCGCATCAAGCCCGCGAGCGAGGTGCTGCACGTCCTGATCGACATCGTGAGCAAGAACGGTCAGCTCCTCCTGAACATCTCGCCCACCAAGAGCGGCGAGATCCCGGCCGAGCAGCGCGAGGTGCTGCTGACGCTCGGCCGCTGGCTGGAGGTCAACGGCGAGGCCATCTACGAGACGCGCCCCTTCGCGATCTTCGGCGAGGGCCCCACGCGCATGAAGAAGGGCGGGCACTTCGTCGGCTCCCTGAGCTACTCCGAGCGCGACGTGCGCTTCACCACCCGGGGCGACACGCTCTACGCGATCTTCCTGGGCGAGCCCTCGGGGGAGGTCACCCTGGAGTCCCTGGCGAGCGGAGGGGGCCTCTTCGGCGGCGCGGTCCAGCGCGTCGAGCTCCTGGGCCGGGAGGGCATCCTGCCCTACACCTGGGACCGCGAAGGCCTGCACGTCACCTTCCCCGACGAGCTGCCCTCCAAGGACGCGGTCGCGATCCGAATCGAGGGACTTGAACTGAGGTCGGGGTGAAGGTGTCGTGGTCTCCCCGGAGAAGCCGCCAAGGACGCCAAGAAGGCGCCAAGAGTGGCGAGGCGGCCCGGTGGGCTGACGCTGGGCGGCGACTGTGGAATTCCGGCCGCCGGCGAAGCCGGCGCCGGACATCGGAGAGCTGCCTGGCCGCCTCGGTGCCCTGGGCGTCTCGGCCCCCATCTCCCTCCGGATTCCCCTCCGGGCTCCTCTGGTCTTGGCGTTCTTGGCGCCTTGGCGGTTTCTTCGAGGAGACCGCCAGCCAGGGCGCGAGACACACACCAGCTACATATACAAAGGCCCGAAGGCCGCGCAGGCGCGGAAGTCGGCGCCCTCCAGGCCGGCGGTGCCGAAGGCGTTCCAGGCGGTGGGGCGGAAGACGCGCTCCTCGGGCACGTTGTGCATGTGCACCGGGATGCGCAGCACGGACGCCAGCGCGATCAGGTCGGCGCCGATGTGGCCGTAGCTGATGGCGCCGTGGTTGGCGCCCCAGCTGTTCATCACCGAGTACACGTCGCGGAAGGCCCCCTCGCCCGTGGTGCGCGGCGCGAACCAGGTCGTGGGCCAGGTCTCGTTGGTGCGCTCGTTCAGTGGCTGGTGGATTTTGGGCGGGATCTCCACCGTCCGACCCTCGGCGATCTGCAGCACCGGCCCGAGGCCGCGCACCAGGTTCAGGCGACACATGGTCACCGGCATCCCGCCGCGGCTCCTGTAGCTGGTGGAGTAGCCGCCCCCGCGGAAGTACTCCACCACCGAGGTGTGCCACTCGGTCGCCTGCAGGCAGCGCTCGACCTCCTCCTCGGAGATCTCCCAGAAGGGCTTCATCACGGGGTTCCCGGCGGCGTCCGACTGCTGCCCGGAGCCGTCCAGGCACTGCGGCCCGGAGTTGATGAGGTGCAGCATGCCCCCGGCGGCCTCGTCCGGCAGGCTCTTCCCGGTCACCCGCTCCACCGCCGCCGGGCTCCAGAAGGTGCGCACGTCGGCGAAGATCTGGGCGCGGCCGGTGAGCAGGTGCCCGAAGAGCATGGAGGCCGCGTTCAGCGAGTCGTTCTCCGTGGCCAGCACGTAGGGCTGGCGGATGCCCCCCCAGTCGAAGGAGCTGCACAGGACGGCCTCCATGAAGTCGCCGTTGGGCAGGTGGTCGGTCCACTGGCGCTGGCCCTGGAAGCCGGCGGCGATGGCGTTGCGGCCCAGGGCCTCCTCGCCGTGGCCCAGCTCCGCGAGGCGCGGGTTGCCCACCATCAGGTCGCGGGCGATCAGCGCCATCTTCACGCTGGTCTCCCAGTTGCGGTCCTTCTCCTCGCGTGACATCTGCTTCTGCGGCGGGTTGACGTCGCGGCCCTCGCGGCACTTGGTCCGCACCCAGGCGAGCGCCCGCTGGTACTCGTCGGGGTCGAAGACCCCGCGCTCCATGCGGCGCACGAACTCCACCATGTCGATGGTCTCCACGCGCATGCCCAGCCAGTCCTCGAAGAAGGGCTGGTCCACGATGGAGCCGGCGATGCCCATGGACACCCCGCCCATGGCCAGGTAGGACTTGCCGCGCAGGGTCGAGGCCGCCAGGCCGGCGCGCACGAAGCGCAGGAGCTTCTCGCGCACGTCGTCGGGGATGGAGGTGTCGTCGGCGTCCTGTACGTCGCGGCCGTAGATGCCGAAGGCCGGCAGGCCCTTCTGGCTGTGGCCGGCCAGGACCGCCGCCAGGTACACCGCCCCCGGCCGCTCGGTCCCGTTGAAGCCCCACACCGCCTTGGGCAGGAGCGGGTCCATGTCCATGGTCTCCGAGCCGTAGCACCAGCAGGGGCTGACGGTCAGGGAGACGCCCACGTTGGAGCGGGCGAAGAGCTCGGCCGCCTCGGCCGCCTCGGCCGCGCCCCCGATGGTGCGCTCGGGGAGGACGCACTCGACCGGGTGGCCGCTGGGGTGGCGCAGCTCGGTGGCGATCAGCCTCTCCACCGAGCGGGCCATCTCCATGGTCTGGCCTTCCAGCGACTCCCGCACGCCGTCCAGCCGTCCGTCGATGGCCGGGCGGATGCCCACCCGGGGCGGTTCGCCTCGAAAGCGATAGGTTAAGGGACTCATGATTCTCTCCTGCGCCTGGGGTCGCGGCGGCCGTGTCCGGCGGGAGGATAGCGCCGGGCGCGGAATCCCGCCACCGGCTCGGGTAGAGTGGGGGCATGCGAGGAAGCGAGCTGCCCGAGGAGGCCGAGAAGCGAGCCGTGTGGGACGCGTACTTCGCGGGCCGGACCACCCGCGTCCCGGTGCGGTGGAACACCAACCCCCGCGTGGTGATCCTCGATCCCTCCTGGAATCCCGAGGGAACGACCTTCGAGGAGGCCGCCGCCGATCCGCGCGTCCACGTCGAGATCGCCCTGCGCCACGAGCTCTACCGCCGCCGGGTCCTGGGCCGCTGGAGCGACCTGCCGCGCGAGCTGCCCGAGGTGTGGGAGATCAACCTGTGGACCTACAACGTCTACGAGGCCGCCTCCCTGGGCGCCGAGCTGATCTTCCTCGACGGGCAGGTCCCCGACACCCGGCCGCTCCCCGGCGGCTTCGACCTGTGCGAGCTCTGCGAGATCGACGTCGATCATCCGCTGGAGCTGCCCTTCATCCGGGACGGCCTGGTCTTCTGGAAGGAGATGGAGCGCGTCTGCGAGGGCCTCCGTTTCGAGGGCCGGCCGGTGAAGCTCGTCCCCTGGGACATCGGCTTCAGCGACGGGCCCCTCACGGTCGCCTGCAACCTGCGCGGGGAGGCGATCCTCGCCGACCTGGTGGGGGAGCCCGAGGCCGCGACCGAGCTGCTCGCCTTCATCACCCGCGCCGCCATCCAGAGGCGGCGGGCCTTCCAGGAGTACTGGGGGGATCGACTCCCGGCCGGCAACGGCCTGGCCGACGACTCGATCGCCCTGATCAGCCCCGGCACCTATCGGGAGATGGTGCTGCCGCACCACCGCGACTACTACGAGGCAGGACCCGACGGGATCGTGCGCACCATGCACCTGTGCGGCGACGCGACCCGGCACTTCAGGACCATCCACGAGGAGCTGGGCGTGGACATCTTCGACACCGGCTACCCCGTGGATCACGGCTGGCTGCGCGGAGAGCTCGGAGAGCAGGTGGAGCTCTACGGCGGCCCCGAGGTGGCGCTGCTCCTCAACGGGACGCCCGAGGAGGTCCACCAGCGAGCCCGCTCGATCCTCGAGAGCGGGGTGAAGCGCGGCGGCCGCTTCGTCCTGCAGGAGGGCAACAACCTCCCGCCCCGGGTGCCGGAGGCGAACCTCGAGGCCGCCTACCGCGCCTGCCTCGAGCACGGCTGGATCGACTGATCCGGGGCTCAGGGGCCCGCGTCGGCCGGCAGCGCGATGCGCAGGACGTAGCACGCGGTGCGGTCCCCGCCGTGCAGCGCCCAGCCCGAGGGGCCGTAGAGCCAGGCCGGCCGCCCGTCGATGACGAGCACCTTGGGCCGCTCGAGCTTCGGATCGCCACCGTAGATCCGCCGGGCCGGGTCGAGGTCGCACTGCTCGAAGTACGAGGGGATGCGGAGGTAGCCCACCCGGGCGCGCTCGCGCGGGAAGCTGCGGCCGTCCTCGGACACCCACAGCGTGCCGCCGCCCCGGATGCCGGTCACGTGACCGTGGTTGTCGGTCGTCAGCAGGCACACCGCGTCCTCCCACACGAAGGCGCTGGCGTCCTCGAGCACGATGCCCTCGCCGGTGAGCGGAGCGTCCTCCATGACGTACGGGCCCTCCAGCTCGCTCGCGGTCGCCAGTCCGTAGGCGGTGCTCCCCCCGAAGCGCGACTTGAAGTAGAGGTGGAAGACGCCCGCCCGCTCGATCACCGCCGGGTTGACGGTGTGCCAGCCGTGCGTCCAGTGCCCGGGGTCCTTCGAGCCCGCGAGGATCCGGCCGTCCCCGCCGATCCTCTCCCAGGGGCCGTCCAGCGAGTCGGAGGTGGCCAGCCCGATGCACTGGTTCCGCGGGTGGGGGGGCTGGCGCCAGTCGGCGTTGGCGACGTAGAAGAGCGCCCAGGTGTCGCCGAACCTGCGGATCTCGGGGTTGTGGGGCGCGTAGCGGTCCCAGGTCTCCGCGCCGGTGCCCTCGAGCGCGACCCCCTCGAAGGCGAAGGGGCCCTCGGGTCGATCGGCGGAGTAGTGGGCGATCTCGCTGGAGCGCCTCCAGGCGGGATCGACGTTCTTCTCCGGCCAGCGCGAGACGAAGAGGTGCACCCGGCCATCGTCGCCCAGGATCGGGGACGCGCCCCAGATCGTGTAGTCCTCCTCCTGCACGGCCACCCCCCGCCACTCCAGGTGCTCGGCGATCGGGGAGAGGGGGATCTTCGCCGCGTCCCGCGACTGCGGGGCCGCCGCGAGGGCCTGCGCGGCCAGCAGGATCGGGATTGTGATCTGCATGGCGTCAGTCTACGCCCCCCGGCCGACCGCAGGGGATCCGACCCGGCCCCCGCGGCGGCGCAGGGAGATCGGGCGCCGGCCCCTCTCCTCCCGCCCGACGCCCCGAGAGGGCTGGGAAGGGGCCGCGAAGCCGATTGGGCGTCGCGCCGCGGGCCGGCCGACGCTAGAGTCTCCGCCCCCTTGGCAGGATTCCCGACCACGAGAGAGCCGCAGGAGGCGGCCGGGAGACAGGCGGATGGCCACTTTTCTCGTTCCAAAGGAGACCGTTACCGGGGAGACGCGCGTCGCCGTCACGCCGGAGACGGTCGAGAAGCTCATCGTCCGAGGAGCCTCGGTGCTGGTGCAGGCCGGCGCCGGCGAGGGCTCCTTCATCGGCGACGAGGCGTACCGCAACGCCGGCGCCGAGATCGCCGATGACCTCGACGCCGCCCTCGCGGCGGCGGACGTCGTCCTCAAGGTGAGGGAGCCGTCCCCGGCGGAGGCCGGCCGGATGCGCTCCGGCGCGGTCTGCGTCTCGCTGATGGTGCCGAGCGACGCGCTCGAGAGCGTGCGCGAGCTCGCCCGGGCGGGGGTCACGAGCTTCTCGATGAACCTCGTGCCGCGAATCACGCGCGCGCAGAAGATGGACGCCCTCAGCTCGCAGGCCAACATCGCCGGCTACAAGGCGATGCTGCTGGCCGCCGGCGCCCTGCCGCGCTACTTCCCCCTCCTGATGACCGCCGCGGGCACGGTCAAGCCGGCCAAGGTGGTGGTCATGGGCGCGGGCGTGGCCGGCCTGCAGGCCATCGCCACCGCCAAGCGCCTGGGCGCCCAGGTGTGGGCCTCCGACGTGCGCCTGGCGGCCAAGGAGCAGGTCGAGAGCCTGGCGGCCCGCTTCATCGAGGTGCCGGGCATGGAGGACCTCGAGGACGAGCGCGGCTACGCGAAGCCGGCGACCCCCGAGTTCCTGGCGCGGCAGCGGCAGATCGTGGGCGACCACGTGGCCGGCGCCAACGCGGTGATCACCACCGCGCTGGTCCCCGGCCGCAAGGCGCCCTGCCTGATCCCCAGCGGGCTGGTGGCGCGCATGTCGCCCGGCTCGGTGATCGTCGACCTGGCCGCCGAGCAGGGGGGCAACTGCGAGGAGACCGTGGCGGGCGAGACGGTGGTGAAGAACGGGGTCTCGATCCTCGGGCCGACCAACCTCCCGGCCACCCTCCCGATCCACGCCAGCGAGCTCTACGCGCGCAACATCCTGGCCTTCGTCGAGGTCCTGCTTCGGGAAGGAAAGGTCGAGCTCGACTTCGAGGACGAGGTCCTGGCGGACTCGGCCGTGACCCACGGCGGGGAGGTGCGCCACGCGCCCACCGCCGAGGCCCTGGCGGAGGGAGGTGAGGAGCGATGAGCGCCCTGGTATTGCTGAGTCAGGCCGCGGCCGACCCGGACCCCTCGAATGTCTCGGTCCACCTGCTGATCTACGGCCTCTACGCCTTCGTCCTGGCGATCTTCCTCGGCTTCGAGGTGATCACCAAGGTCCCCCCGACCCTGCACACCCCGCTGATGTCGGGGGCCAATGCCATCTCGGGCATCACGCTGCTGGGCGCCCTGGTCAGCGTGGTCGGGGCGGTGGTCACCAGCAGCAACCTGCTGGCCTTCCTGGCCGTCCTGCTGGCGACCATCAACGTCGTGGGCGGGTTCATGGTGACCGACCGCATGCTCAAGATGTTCGGACCCCGGCGCAAGGCCGCGAAGGCGAAGGGAGGCCCGCGATGAACGGTGCACAGCCCCTCTTCGCGATCCACGGCGCCTACCTGATCGCCGCGGCCATGTTCATCTTCGGCCTGCGCCGGCTGTCGCGCGTCCGCACCGCGCGGTCCGGCAACCTGCTGGCCTCCTTCGGGATGCTGATCGCCGTCCTGGCCACCCTGGCGGCCATGACCGACATCGGCTGGATCTGGATCGCCGGAGGCCTGGCGGCCGGCAGCGCCATCGGCGCCCTCCTGGCCCGCTGGGTCGAGATGACCAAGATGCCCGAGCTGGTGGCCTTCTTCAACGGCCTCGGCGGGGCGGCCTCGGCGGCGGTGTCGCTGGCCTACTTCTTCTCCCTGGACCTGGTCGCCGGCTCCACCCTGAACGGGGTGATCGACGGCTACGTCGTCCTGGTCGTCTTCCTGAGCGTGATCATCGGCAGCCTCACGCTCACCGGCAGCCTGATCGCCTTCGGCAAGCTGTCGGGCAGGATCCCGGGCCGCGCGATCCTGCTGCCCTCGCGGCACGTCCTCAGCGTGCTCGTGGTGGCGGTGCTCGTCGTCGCCTGCGTCCTGTGCGCCTACGTGGCCACCTCCACGGCGGGGGCGGTGGCCTGGATGCTGGTGGTCGTCTCGGTGGCCATGCTGCTGGGCGTCCTGCTGGTCATCCCCATCGGCGGGGCCGACATGCCGGTGGTGATCTCGCTCCTGAACTCCTATTCGGGCATCGCCGCCTCGATGGCGGGCTTCGTGCTGCTGGTCAAGAACGAGCCCTGCGCCTACATGCTGGTGATCTCCGGTGCGCTCGTGGGCGCGTCGGGCATGATCCTGACCAACCTGATGTGCAAGGCCATGAACCGCTCGCTGGGCAACGTGCTGCTGGGCGGCTTCGGCGAGACCTCCACCGGCGGCGGCGGCGGCAAGGACGAGTACACCGGGGTCAAGTCCTCCTCGGCCGAGGAGGTCGCCATGCTGCTGGACGGCGCGGAGCTGGTGATCATGGTGCCGGGCTACGGCCTGGCGGTGGCCCAGGCGCAGCACGCCCTGGCGGAGCTCGACGAGCTGCTCGAGGCCCGCGGCACCGAGGTGCGCTACGCCATCCACCCGGTCGCCGGGCGCATGCCCGGCCACATGAACGTCCTCCTGGCCGAGGCCGCCGTCCCCTACGAGAAGCTCTACGACCTGGACCAGATCAACAGCGAGTTCAAGAACGCCGACGCCGCCATCGTGGTGGGCGCCAACGACGTGGCCAACCCCGCGGCGGTCAAGGACCGGGAGAGCCCCATCTGGGGCATGCCCATCCTCAACACCCACGAGGCGCGCAACGTGGTCGTGATCAAGCGCAGCCTCAGCCCCGGCTACGCCGGCATCAAGAACGAGCTGTTCGAGTACGAGAACGCCACCATGCTCTTCGACGACGCCAAGCAGGCGATCCTGGAGGTGACCAAGGAGGTCAAGGACCTCGACTAGAGCCCCCGCCGCCAACGCCCGGGGCCCGGACCCGTAGGTGGGGGCCGGCCCTTCCATCCCCGACCAACCCCTGCACCGCGCAATCCGCCATGAGCTCGCCGATCCGAACCGAGTCCACCGTCCCCTCCCCGACCCAGTCCAGCCCCTGGGTGGCCGAGCTGCGCGAGGCCCTGCACGAGGTCATCATCGGGCAGGAGAGCCTGCTGCACGGCCTCCTGATCGGCCTCCTGACCGGCGGGCACGTCCTGCTCGAGGGCGTGCCCGGCCTGGCCAAGTCCCTGGCCGTCTCCAGCCTGGCGGGGGCCGTGCGGGGCTCCTTCTCGCGGCTGCAGTTCACCCCCGACCTGCTGCCCTCGGACCTGGTGGGGACCGAGATCTACAACGTCAAGGAGGGCAGCTTCAGCATCCGCAAGGGGCCGCTCTTCGCCAACTTCGTCCTGGCCGACGAGGTCAACCGGGCGCCCGCCAAGGTCCAGTCGGCGCTGCTCGAGTCCATGCAGGAGCACCAGGTCTCGATCGGCGGCGAGACCTTCGCCCTGCCGCACCCCTTCCTGGTGCTGGCCACCCAGAACCCGCTGGAGCACGAGGGGACCTACCCCCTGCCCGAGGCCCAGCTCGACCGCTTCGCGCTCAAGCTGCACATCGACTACCCCGACCGCCAGGAGGAGTTCCAGGTGCTGGAGCGCATGGCCTGCTCGGATCCGCCCCAGGAGGTGCGCAAGGTGGTCGAGCTGGAGACCATCCTCGAGGCCCGCAAGCAGGTGGATGCGGTGCGGGTGGACCAGCGCCTGAAGGAGTACATCGTGGCCCTGGTGGTGGCCACCCGCGATCCCCGCCGCGCCGGCCTCGAGGAGCTGGCCACGCGCATCCACATCGGCGCCTCCCCGCGCGCCAGCATCTGGCTGACCATGGCCTCGCGCGCCCACGCCTTCCTGGAGGGCCGCGACTACGCGACCCCCGGCGACATCAAGCGCGTGGCCCTGGAGGTCATGCGCCACCGCGTGATCCCCACCTACGAGGCCGACGCCGAGGGCCTCACCCCGGACATGCTGGTGACGCGGGTGCTGGAGACGGTGCCGGTCCCGTAGGGCGCGTGCTCAGGGGCGGATCTCCGCGATCTCGCCGGGTTCGAGGTTGAGCGACCAGCTGCGCTCGCCGTAGCGGACCGTGGCGGGCCTTCCCCACAGCGAGCGGATCGTCGCCTCGAGAAGGCGCCCCTCGCTCCAGACGAGATCCACCTCGAAGCCGACGCGCGCCCGCAGGCCCGCCACCCGACCGCGCGGCCAGGCCTCGGGCAGGGCCGGCAGGAGGTGGAGCTCGCCGGCGTGGCTCTGCAGCAGCATCTCGGCGACGCCCGCGGTTCCCCCGAAGTTGCCGTCGATCTGGAAGGGGGGATGGTTGTCCAGCAGGTTCGGGTGGGTGCTCCTGGCCAGCAGCGCCCGCAGGTTCTCGTGCGCCGCCTCCCCGTCGGCCAGGCGGGCGAAGAAGTTGATCATCCACGCCCGGCTCCAGCCGGTGTGCCCGCCCCCGTGGGCCAGGCGGTGCTCCAGGCTGCGGCGGGCCGCAGCGGCGAGCTCCGGGGTGCGGGCGAGGGAGATCTGGTCGCTCGGGTGCAGCCCGTAGAGGTGCGAGACGTGGCGGTGGCCGGGCTCGGCCTCCTCGTACTCGCGCTCCCACTCCATGAGCCGCCCGTCCGAGCCGATCATGGGGCCGGCCAGCCGCGAGAGGGCGTCGCGCACGCGGACGGTGAAGTCGTCCTCGATGTCCAGGATCGCGGCCGCCTCCAGCACGTCGCGGAAGTTCTGCCAGATGATCTGCTGGTCCATGGCGGTGCCCATGGACAGGCACAGCCGGTGGCGCTTGCCGTCCTCCTCGTGCCAGTAGGTGTTCTCAGGAGAGGTGGTGGGGCCCGAGACCAGCAGGCCCGTGCGGGGGTCCTCCACCAGCCAGTCGAGGAAGAAGGCGGCCGTGCCGCGAAGGACCGGCCAGGCCCTCTCTCGCAGGAAGACCTCGTCCCCTCCGAAGCGGTAGTGCTCCATGAAGTGGCTGGCGCACCAGCCCGCGCCCATGGGCCACATGCCGTAGACCGCGTGGCCGAACACCGAGCACCAGCGCCAGGCGTCGGTGGTGTGGCCGCTGCAGAAGCCCCCGCAGCCGAGCTTGCGGGCCATGTCGCGGCCGTCCGCCTGCAGTCCCTCGACGAATCGCAGGTAGGGCTCGTGGCACTCCGCCAGCCCGGTCACCTCGGCCGGCCAGTAGTTCATCTGCAGGTTGATGTTGACGTGGTAGTCGGCGTTCCAGGGGGCCGCCAGGTGCTCGCTCCACAGGCCCTGCAGGTTGGCCGGCATGGAGCCCGGCCGCGAGGAGCCCATGAGCAGGTAGCGCCCGAACTGGAAGTAGGTCTCGAGCAGGTCGGGGTCGGCGGCGCCCTCGCGGAGGGCCGCCAGGCGCTCGGGCGTCGTGCGCGCGGCGAGCTCGGGGTCGGTGTCGCCGATCTCGAGGCCCACCCGCTCGAAGAGCCGGCGGTGATCGGCGAGCGCGCGCTCGCGGAGCTCGGGCCAGCCCTGCTCGGCGGCCCGGTCCAGGGTTCCGGCGCAGGCGGCCGCCAGGTCCCGCTTCAGGGGGCGCGAGGGATCATCGAAGCGGTAGTCCGTGGCCGCCGCGATCAGGAGGGTGAGGGCGTCGGCGCCGCGCACCTCGAGGGTGTCGCGCGCGGCCTCGACCGCGCCGCCCTCGGCGAGCGCCCGCAGCTCGGCGTGCCAGCGCACGCCCTCGGTGCCCTCGCCATGGCGCGCGCGGCCGAAGATCGCCAGCCGATCCGGGCCCTCGGCCCTCGAGGTGAAGTCGGCCGGGCGGTCCAGGCGAAGGTCGAGGTCGATGGCGCCCGGGCGATCCGCCTCGATCCGCACCGCGAGCACGTCGTCTGGAGCGCTGGCCAGGACGCGCTGTGAGAAAACCGGCGCGCCCTCCTCGGCGCGGACTCGCGAGAGGGCCAGGCCCTCGCGCAGGTCCAGCCGGCGGGAGTAGTCCGCGAACGCGCGCCCGGGCGCGATGGTGACCGTCTCGGCCATGTGCCCGGGCCCACCGACGTTCGTGGCCGCGATGGCGAGGGAGTTGCGCCCGACCCGCAGCCCCGGGAGGGGGAAGCGGTGCGCCTCGTTCCAGGAGCGGGTGCGGCCGACCTCCTTCCCGTTGAGGAAGACCACCGAGGAGTCGTCGATGGGGCTCAGGTCCAGGCGGGCGGAATCCAGCCCGCCCTCGAGCTCCTCGCGCGCGAGCTCGAAGGCGGCGCGGAAGACCACCGTGCTCCTGTCGGGAACGGCCAGCCCCTCCCGGCCCTCGGCCTCGGGCCAGTCCCCGGCGTCGAAGCCGTCGCCCACCCAGGCGGGGTCGAAGGCCTCGCCCTCGCGCACGGGGCCTCGCCTCCATCCCGATACCTCGAGTGCGCTCGGCAGGGCGCGTGCATCGCGCCACTCGATGTGGAGGTCCCCCAGGGTCTGGTAGCTGCGGGGGCTGAGCCGGGGGGGGAGCATGGCCTGCACCAGGGCCTGCCCGGCGGCCGGTCGCCCGGCGAAGAACAGCTCGCGCGCCTCCGCGATCACCTCGCCGGCGTCTTCGGGCAGCTCCGGAACGGGCCCGCCGGCCCAGATCGTGTCCTCGTTGAGCTGGATGCGCTCGACCGGGAAGCCGCCGAAGACCATGGCGCCCATTCGGCCGTTGCCCACGGGCAGGGCCTCGGTCCATCGCTCGGCGGGGGATTCGAAGCGGATGGAGAGGTCCTGCTCGCCCACCCTCGCGAGGGGGGAGGCCTCGTCGGCCTGCGGGCGGGCGGTGGGGGAGAGGGCGAGGATCGGGAGGACGGCGGCGAGGAGGGAGCGCTTCATGCGGGGGATGATACCGGGCCCGCACCCGCTCACATCCGAAGAGGGTCCGGGTAGGCCTCCCAGCGCAGCCCGCGCTCCAGCGCCCGGGCCTCGGCCGGCGGCAGCGCGCCCCGCAGCCCTCGGGAGAGCTCGCGGCCGGCCTCCTGCCCGATCGCGTGGCGCAGGCCGGCGCCGAAGCCCAGCAGGGCCGCCCCGCGGTGAGCGGGTGGGACGAAGCGCCCGAGGAGGTCGGAGAGCCCGTCCGTCTCGCCGGGCTCGGAGAAGGCCCAGCCCACTCCGAACCAGAGCTCGGACCGGTCCCGCAGCTCGGGCCGCTCGAGCTCCTGGCCGACGGCCGCCAGGTCCGAGGCGATGCCGCGCCGGAGCAGCCGGCCGGCCGCGATCCCGCGTCCTTGCAGGAAGGCCGCGGCGAAGACCTCGGGGACGGCGCCCGCGATCCGACCGGTCCGGGCCAGGTCCTCGCGGGTGCGGTGGGCCAGGGGGTACTGCAGCTCCATGCCCAGGCCCTCGACGAGGTAGGGCGCGAGGGGGTGCTCGCCCCCCGCGAGGAGCTCGAGCTCCCGCCGCAGCCGGGCGAGGCCGATTTTGCCGCGCGCGCACGCGCCGGCCCCGCGGACGAGGTCGAGCTGCGCCTCGACCGGGCACTCCGCCACCAGCTCGTCCAGGCGCGGGGCGGCCGGGCCGTCCCTCCCCGCCCCCATCCTCTGGCTCCAGGCTAAATGGTGGCCCACCCCGAACCAGATCTCGCGCTGCTCGTGCGGGGGGAACTCGGCCACCGCGCGCACCACCGCGGCGCGGTCCCAGGAGAAGCTGCCCGTCTCGGGATCGCGGCGCGCCTCGTGCAGGGCGACCCCGTTGTAGTAGCGCAGCAGGAAGCCGTCGTAGTGCAGGCCCAGGCCGGTGCTCTGAAAGGTCCAGTCGACGATCGGCAGGGTGAAGGCCCCGGTCGCGAGGGCCGCCGTCCCCAGCGCGGTGCCCAGGCGGCGCCCGATCCCGCCGCGCCGCCCGAGGACGCCGACCGCCGCGGCGATCGCCATCAGCGCGATCAGGAAGTGCGGCACCAGGTAGCGGTACTGGCCCACCTCGACCGGAGGGCGGTAGGGATCGAAGCGGAAGTTGCCCGCGGTCACGATCCCGACCACCAGCGGGAAGTACAGGACCAGGAGCGCCGGACGAAGATCGCCCGAGGCGCCGACTCCTCCCGAGCGCCAGCTCGCCAGGGCGGCGCGCGCCCCGCGCAGGAAGGACGGCAGGAGGACCAGCCAGGCGGCCGCGAAGCAGGCCAGGAAGGCCCACTCGGCCACCCGGCCCGGGATCGGACCGAGGTCCTCGAAACAGCCGGCCTGGGGCAGGACGTCGACGAAGAGGCGCCGCGCGTTGCTCCACAGCTCCAGGGTCTGGCTGCGCTCACCCGGTCCCAGCCAGTGGCCCAGGAAGCTCCAGGGCCGGCCGGCGGTGAGCAGCCCGATCCAGACCAGTGGCGCCAGGCCCAGCGCCGCGCCCGGCAGGACCCAGCGCAGGTCGAGGAGCGCGCGCCGAGGTCCCCGCGAGAGGAGCTGCACGAGGGCCAGGGCGGCGAGCGTGGCCAGGGAGCCGAAGTAGAAGAAGACGGCGAAGCCCGCGGCCAGGCCGAGGAGGAAGAGGTGGCGCCCTCTCAGGCCCTTCGCGTGGGCGCGGTCGAAGGCGGCGATGGTCAGGAGCTGGAAGAGCAGGTTCTCGAAGTGGTTGCCCTTGGCCAGCATCGAGTACTTGAAGAGCGTCGGGGGCCCCAGGACGAAGAGGAAGGCGCCCCAGTTCGCCGCCCGGCGTCCGACCCAGCGATCGAGCAGGCGCCACAGGAGAAGCTGGCAGCCCAGCCCCAGCAGCACGGGGACCAGCTTGAGCGCCAGGTAGCTCGGTCCCAGCGCGAGGTAGAAGGGCACTCCCAGGAAGCCCGTGACCAGGTGCCCGCCGCAGTTGTCGTAGTAGTGGCCCAACGGCGCGCCGTGCCAGCCCTCGGAGGCCACCTTGGCCAGGCTGCCCACGACCGACAGCTCGTAGAGCGGGATGGCCACCGCGTCGAAGTGCGAATGGAGCACCAGCCCCCGCGCCAGCAGGTAGAGGGCACAGGCCAGGAGCAGCGGGGTGGGCGGCCGGGCGATCCTCCGATGGTATCGCCCCGCGGACGGCCGGGCCAACGCCCTGGAGGCGGGCGGATGACGCCGGCCGCGGACATGCAGTAGACTCGGGCGGAGCCGCCATGATCCAGACCGAGATGGGAGCTGACGCCCGCCCGCTGCCCGGCCCGCGCGATCGCTCCGTGCAGGCGCTGCTGGTCCTGGCCCTCTTCCTGCAGCTCTTCGCCTGGACCCGCCTCGAGGGCTACCAGCTCGCCGACTCGGTCGAGTACATGGATCGCGCCCAGAGCTTCGTGCAGGAGCACGACCTGGGCGCGGATCGGGCGGCGCGCTCCTTCGCCTTCTCGCTGGTCTTCGTGCCCATGTTCGCCCTGGCGGACTGGCTGGGCTGGGAGGACCTGCGACCGCTGGTCCCGGCGGGTCGCGCCATCCAGATCCTGCTCTCCCTGCTCCTGATCCTGGCCAGCGTCCGCCTGGGAGCGCGCGCGGGCGGCCGCGGCGTGGGGATCGCCGCCGGGTACCTGGTGGCGGTCAACCCGGTCTTCCTGCGCTTCTCGGTCTCACCGGTCGCCGGGATCGCCGCCGGGCTGGCGCTGGCGGTGGGCTTCGGGCGCCTGCTCGAGCGCGCGGGCTTCCGGCGCTCCCTCGGCGGGGGCCTCTGGATCGGGCTGGCCTTCCTCCTCTCCTACAAGAGCCTGCTGGCGGCGCTGGTCCTGGCGCCCCTGCTGCTGGTTCGCGACCGCTTGCGGCACGCGGCCTCCTGGCTCGGCCTGGGGGCCGGGCTGCTCCTCTGCATGGCCGCGCAGACGGCCCTCGACCGGTGGGTCTACGGCCGCTGGGGTGCGAGCCTCTTCGGCTACCTCTTCGACAACGTCGGCTCGACCCTGACCACCATGCTGGCGCGGCTGCGGGGCATCCACCCGGTCTTCGAGGACCTGGCCCGGCGGGTGTACCAGGCCGAGAGCGACTTCCGCGGCTACGGCTTCGACCCCGCCCACGAGGGGACTCGCCTGCTCGCCCCCGATCCCGCCTCCTGGTACCTCTGGCAGCTGCCGGAGTTCCTGGTGTGGCCGGTGATCGGCCTGCTGCTGCTCGGCGCCGCCGGAGCGCTGCGGCGCCCCGCCTGGCGGCGCGCCCTCCTGTTCCTGGTCCCCCTCGGCTGCGCCCTCGTCCTGACCCAGAAGGGCGGCGATCGCTCCTTCCGGCTGCTCCTGCCCGTCCTGCCGTTGATCGCCGCCGCCGGCGCCCTCGGCTGGCAGAGCTGGCGAGGCGCCCGCGGCGGAATGCTGCGGCGCTCCACGGCGGCGCTGGCCATGGCGGCGGCCCTCCCCCTCGGCCTCCTGGCGCTGGAGCGGGCGAACACGCGCTCCTTCGGCGCCTACTGGCGGGCGATGGAGTGGGTGGAGCGCGCGGTGGAAGCCGGGGAGGAGTCCCGGGCGAGACCCCCGCGCGTGGGCAGCGCGTACTACTGGGCGCTCTTCCTGCGCGCGGCGCCGGGCACCGAGCTCGCCAAGCTCCCGCACGCGCTCGACGGGTGGCGCGAGGAGGGCACCGAGCCGGCCAACGACCGGACCGCCGCGGAGCGCCGGGTGGCCATCGCCGCGGCGCTCGACGAGCTCGACTGGCTGATCGTGCACCTGCCGGTGCTCTCGCGGCGCGGCGGCCTGCTCGCCGAGGTCAACCGCCGCTTCCGCGTGGAGGCGGCCTTCTACGACCAGGACGCGCACGCGTCCATCGGACCGGTGTTCGCCCTGCGCCGGAGCGCGGAGGAGGACGGGGGGAGGCGCTTCTTCGGCCTCGAGGATCCCGGCGGCCGGCCGGCGAAGCCGGGCCGCCGCACCGTCTTCCGGGCGGAGGCGCCTCCGGGATCCCTGACGCTGCTCGACTGGCAGGTGGAGAGCCTGCCGGGGACCGGTCTGGGCTGGATCACCTACCGGTGGCTCGCCGATGGCGAGCTGCCCGACTGCGAGATCATCGACCGCGTCACCTCCCCGGACGGGCGCAACAGCTTCCAGAACAACCACCGCCCGGTCTACGGCCACCACCCGACGTCGAGCTGGGAGCCGGGGAGGATCGTGCGTGAGAGCTACGTGCTGGTGGGCTCCGCCGACAGCTTCTACGCCGGCCGCCCCTACCGCCCGCTGGGCGGGCCGTTCCGGCGCGGTGACCTGATCCCCTGCAGCCTCTGGATGGAGGTCCTCGAGGAGGAGGACGGATCCGGCTCGCGGCGTCGCCTGCGGCCCGCCGGGCTGACCGGTGCCGGAACTCAGGGCCGCGATCCCTGGCGGCTGTGGACGCGCCATGGACGGCGGCTCGGCCCGGACGGGCTCCTCGAGGTCGGCCGCTTCTTCCTTCCGGTCGAGGAGAGGGCCCGCGTCCCCGACGACGGGCGGCGGCTGCGCGATTGAACCACCCGGTCGATCGGGCTCGACCGGGGGATCCTCAGCGGACCCCGCCTGGCTGGTAGAATCCCAGGATCGCCCGGCGCCTGCGGGTGTCGAGGACCTTCGATGAGGACCCTGCTCGTCAACCCGTTCGTGGAGCGCATGCACCGGGAGCTCTCCTTCGCGGAGAACCTCCGCCCTCCCCTGGGCCTGGCCTACTGCGCGGCGGTCCTGGAGGAGAATGGCCGCGAGGTCGAGATCCTCGACGCGCTGGCCCTGGGGATCCGCTTCCCTGCGCTGCGCGCGATCCTCGAGCGCGAGCGCCCGGATCTGGTGGGCATCAGCACCTACACCCCGACGCGCTTCGAGTGCTTCCGGACGGCCGCGGTGGTGAAGGAGGTGCTGGGCGAGGAGACCGTGGTGGTCGTCGGCGGACCGCACGCGTCGGCGGCCGCCGAGGATACCCTGCGGGAGGTGCCGCCCATCGACTTCGTGGTCCGGGGCGAGGGGGAGCACGCCCTGCTCGAGCTCCTGGGAGCCCTCGAGGGTGGGGGCGATCCCTCGCGAGTCCCGGGGATCTCGATGCGCCGCGGCGGTGAGGTCCTGCACGCCCCGGAGCGGCCCGGCCTCCGGGATCTGGACCGGCTGCCCCTGCCGGCGCGGCACCTCCTGCCGATGGATGCCTACGGCACGCGCATGCCCTCCACCAGTCGTCGCTGCACGACGGTGCTCACGTCTCGCGGTTGCCCCGGCCGCTGCATCTTCTGCACTCGCGACTGGCTCTCGCGCGACGTCCGTCAACACTCTGCCCAGCGGGTGGTGGACGAGGTCGAGGAGATCGTCGGCCGCTGGGGTCTGCGCGGCGTCATCATGCAGGACGACACCTTCACGCTGAGCAAGCGCCGCGTCCACGCCATCTGCGACGAGCTCCGCGCGCGCAAGCTGAGGATTCGCTGGCTGGCCACCACGCGCGTCGACTGCGTGGATTTGGACCTGCTCGAGTCGATGAAGGACGCCGGCTGCGAGGTGGTGACCTTCGGCGCCGAATCGATGAACCCCGAGACGCTCGAGTGGCTCCGGAAGGGCTTCACCGTCGAGCAGGTGCGGCGGGCGATCGACAGGGCCAACCAGGCCGGCCTGACGGTGCGCGCCTCCTATCTCCTGGGCGTCGGCGACGAGAGCGAGGAGGACATCCGGCGCAGCGCTCATCTCGCGCGACAGCTCCGCCTGGACAAGCTCAAGGCCAACATCGGGTTGAGCGTCTATCCCGGCACGCCCCTCCTCCAGATGGCGATCCAGGCGGGGGTGCTTCCGGCGGACCACTCCTTCGCGCGCGGCTACGAGGATCCCGCCCGTCGCTACGGTCGTGACGAGACGCCGCGCTGGTACACGCCGCACGTCGCGCGGGAGCGGCTCATGGAGCTTCGCCGTGAGACCGAGGTCAACGTGCTCTTCACGCGGCCGAGCGCTCACGCGGCTTTTCACAAGGTCCGCAAGCTGGCGACGCGCCTCCGCCGTCATCCGCGGGAGACCTTCCGCCACGTGGCCCGGCTCGCGCGGGCGGTCGTGCGCGGGTCCGATCTACGCGATACTCCTCGATCGTGACCCCGGGCCGGGCTTCTCGGGGGCCCCGCGCGCAACGGGGCCCCCGGGAAGCCCGTCAGAGGACCGATCCCTGCCTGATGACGAGCGCCGTCCGGCAGGGCAGATACACCTGCACCCCGAACCTCCGCAGATCGCCCGACACGATGGAGCGCGTCACATACCTCTGGTCGGGCGCGATCCGGTTCTGCCCGCCGAAGGAGCCCTGATCGGTGTCCAGGACGTGCTCGAAAGCGCCCGGAGGCGTCTCGATGAAATGATCCGCCACCGATTCCGTCGGATGGAAGTTGAACAGGAAGAAGATCCCACCGCGCTCGAAGCCCAGGATCTTGTGGTCCTCCTGCAGGGCGAGCAGCCTCAGCGGCTGGCTCAGCAGCTCGTACCGCCGCTGCAACTCCAGCATCGCCCGGTCGAAGTCGGCCAGGTACCGATACTTCAGGCCGGGATCATCGCGCAGACTCCACTGCCGACGAGCATAGTGGTACGACCAGCCGTTCTCCTCGCGGGGGAAGTCGATCCACTCGGGGTGGCCGAACTCGTTGCCCATGAAGTTGAGATAGCCCTGACCGGCAGTGGCCAGGGTCGCCAGCCGCATCATTTTGTGCAGGGCCAGACCGCGCTCCACTCCCGCGTCGGTGTCGCCCTCGCGCATGTACCCGTACATCCCCGCGTCGATCAGCTCGAAGATCATCGTCTTGCTGCCCACGATGGCCTGGTCGTGAGACTCCAGATAGCTGATGGAGCTCTCATCGTCGCGGCGGTTGACCAGCTCCTGCCACAGGTGGGACACGCTCCAGTCCTCGTCGGGGACCTCCCTCACCAGCCTGAACCAGCAGTCGGGCACGCCCATCGCCAGGCGATGATCGAATCCCACGCCGGACTCCTCGGCGGGCGCGGCCAGACCCGGCAGGCCGCTGACCTCCTCGGCCACGGTGATGGCCGTCGGACTCAGCTGGTGGATCAGGCGATTGGCCAGGATCAGGTAGGCCACCGCCTCCTCGTCCACCGAATCGTCGAAGTAATCCCCGTAGGAGGTGAAGGCGCGCCCCAGACCATGATGGCGGTAGATCATGCTGGTGACGCCGTCGAAGCGGAAACCGTCCACGCGGAACTCGTCCAGCCAGTAGCGGCAGTTCGAGAGCAGGAAGTGCAGCACCTCCGGCTTGCCGTAGTCGAAGCAACGCGAGCCCCAGGCGGGGTGCTCGCCGCGCGGGCCCTCGTGAAAGAACTGGTGGAGCGATCCGTCGAAGCGGGACAGGCCCTCGACCTCGTTGCGCACGGCGTGCGAGTGCACCAGGTCCATGATGATCCGCAACCCCAGCCCGTGGGCCTCGTCGATGAGCTCCTTGAGCTCCTCGGGCGTGCCGAAGCGCGAGGAGGGGGCGAAGAAGCTGGAGACGTGATAGCCGAAGGAGCCGTAGTAGGGGTGCTCCTGGATGGCCATCAGCTGCACCGTGTCGTAGCCGGCGTCCACGATCCGCGGCAGGATCTCGCGGCGGAAATCGGCATAGGATCCGATCCCCGCCGATTCCTGAGCCATCCCCACGTGGCTCTCGTAGATCAGCGGCGACGTCCGAGACGGGGCCGCGTGCCGCCAGACGTGAGCCTCCGGCGGCGCCCACACCTGGGCGTTGAAGATCTCCGTGCGCTCGTCCTGCACCACCCGGCGGCACCAGGCGGGAATCCGATCGCCTCCACCCCCCGGCCAGCGCAGGCGCAGGCGGTAGAGATCCCCGTGCCGGAGCGCTTCGGCGGGCAGGTGGATCTCCCACTGCCCGGGCCCCGGGCCGGGCCCCAGGGCGCGCGCCCGCGACTCCTCCCAGCCGCAGAAGGAGCCGATCAGAGACACCGACTCGGCGTGGGGGGCCCACTCCCGGAAGACCCAGCCCTCGGCGGTCCGGTGCAGCCCGAAGTGCTCGTGGCCGGAGGCGAAGTCGGCCAGGGAGCGGGTGCCTCCCGTCAGGCGCCGCTCCAGGGAACCGGCCCGCCGCGCGCGGTCCGCCAGCGCTTCGGCGAAGGGCGCCAGGTACGGATCGGCCGACAGCGGCAGCGGTCGACTGGGGCAGTACCTCTTCATGGGTCAGAAGCGGCTGACGATGGGGCGCTGGAGCATCTCCTCGTAGATATCGATGTAGCGCTGGGCGGTCACGGCGTGATTGAAGCTGGCCAGGCTCTCGGTCATGACGCGACGCAGCTGGCGCTCGCGTTCGGCGGCTGGACGGCGAAAGAAGGCCAGGGCCTGCTCCACCGCCCAGCGAAGGCCGCTGGCCTCGTACGTCTCGAAGACGAAGCCGTTGCCGGTGTCCCCGTGGACGTCCAGGTGGACGACCGTATCGTGCAGTCCCCCGGTGTCGTTCACGATGGGGAGGGAGCCGTAGATCGGGCTGATCATCTGGGGTAGCCCGCAGGGCTCGAAGAGGGAGGGCATCAGCATGAAGTCGGAGGCGGCGTACCCCAGGCGGGACAGCTTCTCGTCGAAGTCGCAGACCGTCACGCGCCCGGTGAGGTTGTGGAAGCGCACGATGTCGTGGAAGTGCTTCTGATAGGCGCCGTTGGCCACGACCAGGACCTGCAGCCCCTCGTCCCAGTGGCTGGAGACCAGATCATAGAGGATCTCGGTGACCAGCTGCGGCCCCTTCTGGACCGGATCCAGCCGCGAGGGCCAGAACAGCAGCGGCGCGTCGGCATTCTCGAAGAGCCCGGTGCGCTCCTGCAGCTGGAGCTTGTTGGCCCGCTTGCCGGCCGCGTGGTCGAGCTCCGAGTAGTTGCGGGCGATCTGCTCGTCCAGGCGGGGATCGTAGCTGGCATCGGGCGCGTTCAGGACGCCCACCGCGCAGCCGGTGGCCTTCTTCTGTCCGACCTCGAAGCGGACGTCGTCGGGGATGAACTCGTGATGGCCGGCCACGATCTCGTCCAGGAAGGTCGGGCTGACGGTGTTGATGTAGTGGGCCGCGAAGATACCCGAGGCCAGGAGATCCACCGGGTTGTTGCCGCGGATCTGCTGGTAGTCGCCGGGCGGCCACTTGTAGTAGAGGTGCGGCCAGAACTCGGCCGCGTCGATGCCGCTGTCCTCGATGTGCTCCAGGGTCAGCTCGCGGGTGTGGATGTTGTGAAGCGTGAACAGGCAGGGGATCCCCAGGCGCCGCGCTTCGGCCGGGACCAGCCCGGTCATCCAGTCGTTGCAGTGGATCAGGTCCGGCTCCACCCGGGGGATGATGTTGTTGAGCACCTCGCGCTGGAAGGCCAGGGCGAACTTGGAGTCCCCCGGCGCGTAGGAGTCGTACACCTGATCGCGGTAGTAGAAGACCCGGTCCTCGGCCAGATGGATGCGGGCGTCGGGCAGCTTGCTCTTGTACTTGCGCAGCTCCTGGTTGATGAGCTTGCCCACGTCGATGTGGAACATGCGGCGGTAGTTGGGCAGCGTGACGTGGACGTCGGCCCCCTGATCGAAGAGGGCCGACACCAGGGAGGCCGAGACGTCCGCCAGGCCGCCGGCCTTGGCCCGCATGGAGTTGGCCATGTTGCCCATTCCCTGCGGGAGGTAGGTGATCTCGGGAGTGACCACCAGGATCCGCGGGTTGCGCTCCGCGGTGGTCCCCTTCCTTTTCCCGCGCCGGCTCATCGCCCGTCCGCCCAGGTGAGGAAGCCCGGCATGGCGCGCTTCCACTCCTCGCCGTGGGGGGTCACCCGCACGGTGAAGGCGTAGCGCCCGGTGTGGCGGCAGTGCAGCTCGCGCCGGTAGGTGTGCAGGCCGTCCCCCTTCGACTCCGCCATCTCCATCCTCTCCACCTGACCGGCGGTGATGTTGCTCTCGGAATCCACCGGGCCGAAGTAGACCTCGACGTCCACCTCCTCGGGGGCCAGCTGGCCCAGGTCGACCATGCTGGTCACCGCGAAGCGATCGCCCACGCGGAGCCGGGAGAGGTCGCGATCGGTCTCGGGGAGAGAGCAGGAGACCCGGGACCAGAGCTCGGAGAGGCGACGCCGCTGCTCGACCAGCTCTCGCACGGGCCGCCCGTCATCCGCCAGGAGGGCTCGACAGGCGCGCGCGGCGGGGGCATAGAAGCGGGCGTCGTACTCCTGGACCATGCGGTGGCTGGTGAAGGAGCCCAGGCCCATGCGCATGGACTCCTTCATCATCTGGAGCCAGGCCTCGGGCAGCTCGCGGGCGTCGCGGTCGTAGAAGCGCGGGACCACCTCGTTCTCGAGGAGGTTGTAGAGCGAGCGGGCCTCGACCGAGTCCTGGTAGTCCTCGTCGCCGTGCTCCTCGCCCTTGCCCACGGCCCAGCCGCAATCCGGCGAGTAGCCCTCGCACCACCAGCCGTCCAGGACGCTGACGTTCAGGGCGCCGTTCATGGCGGCCTTCATGCCCGAGGTCCCGCTGGCCTCATGGGGCCGGCGCGGCAGGTTCAGCCACACGTCGACCCCGTGGACCATGGCCCGCGCGATGGAGATGTCGTAGTCCTCCAGGAAGGCGATGCGGCCCTTGACCTCGGGGCGCCGGGAGAAGCGCACGATCTCCTGGATGAACTTCTTTCCGGCCTCGTCGTGGGGGTGGGCCTTGCCGGCGAAGACGAGCTGGATGGGTCGCTCGTCGTCGCCCAGGAGCGCCAGCAGGCGCTCGGGGTCGGAGAGCAGCAGCACCGCGCGCTTGTAGGTCGTGAAGCGCCGGGCGAAGCCGATGGTCAGCGCGTCGGGATCGAGCAGCGAGCGGGCCTCCTGGATCTCGGCTGGGGGGCTCTGGCGGGCGCTGAGCTGCTCCTCGCTGAGCTCGCGCACGATCCCCACCAGGTGCGAGCGGTTCATCACGTGCGCTCGCCACAGCTCCTCGTCGGGGATGTGGTCGATGAGCCCCAGCGAGCGCTCGTCGGCGGGGTCGCCCCGCCACTCGCTCTCGATGTAGCGGTCGAACAGGCGCCCGATTTCGCCCGACAGCCAGGAGGGGACGTGGATGCCGTTGGTGATGTGCCCGATGGGGACCTCGTCCTCGGGATGCTCGGGCCACAGGTGGCTCCACATGCGGCGGGCGGTCCGGCCGTGCAGCTCGCTCACCCCGTTGCTGAAGCAGGCCGTGCGCAGGCCCAGGATGGTCATGGACAGCTCGCTGTCCTCCTCGGTCGCTCCCGAGGGCCGGCCCCACTCGAGGACCGCGTCGGGCGGGATCCCCAGGGACGGCTCGAGCGCCTCCAGGTGGGGCCGGAGCAGGTCGATGGCGAAGGTCTCGTTGCCGGCCGGCACCGGCGTATGGGTGGTGAAGACCCCGCTGCGGTGGACCACCTCCAGGGCCGCGTCCCGATCCAGGCCCCGGGTGCGGACGAGGTGCCCCAGCCGCGCCAGGCTCAGGAAGACCGAGTGCCCCTCGTTCATGTGGCAGGCCTGCGGCTCCAGCCCCAGCTTCACCAGCGCCTGGAAACCGCCCACTCCGAGCAGCAGCTCCTGTCGCAGACGCGTCTGGCGGTCGCCGCCGTACAGGCGCCAGGTCACCTGCCGGAGGTCGCGCGGGTTGCTCTGGACGTTGGCGTCCAGCAGGTAGAGGGGGACCCGACCCACGTCGAGCCGCCAGACCACGGCCTCCAGCTCGCCCCCGGGCAGCGGCACGCTCACCGCGATCCTCCGGCCCTCGCGGTCGCGGGCCTCGGTCAGGGGGAGGTGGTGGATCTGGTTGTCGGGATAGAACTCCTGCTGCCACCCGTCCCGGTCCAGGGATTGCGCGAAGTACCCCTGCTGATAGAGCAGCCCCAGCGCCACGACCGGCAGGCCCAGGTCGGAGGCCGCCTTCAGGTGGTCCCCGGCCAGCACTCCCAGCCCGCCGGAGTACAGGTGGACGCTCTCGTGGATCCCGTACTCCAGGGAGCAGTAGGCCACGCAGCGCGGGTCGTCCGCCTCGGCCTCGGTGGGGGAGCCCATCTCCCTCTCGAAGCGCTCCCGGACCCGCTCGAGGTGGCTCAGGAAGGCCTCGTCCTCGGCCAGCGCCTCGAGACGGGACTGGGGAACGCGACTCAGGAACGCGAGGGGAGACCTCCCGGACTCCCACCACAGGCGCGGGTTGATGCGGCGGAACAGCTCGATGGAGTCGTCGTGCCAGCACCACCACACGTTCCGGGCCAGCGTCTCGACGAACGCCAGCTCCTCCGGCATGGCCGGAGACACGTTGAACGGCTGAACCTTCTTCATGGATTCCTCACGCGTGGCCCCCGAGCCTCGAAGCCGCCGGCCCCGGATCGCTGGGGAGCCCGCCCGGCCATGGCCGGCTCAGCGCAGCGGGGGGGGCCTCAGCCGATCTCGAGGACGCTGTTCAGCGATCCGAACTCGTTGGCCACCCAGTCCGGGCACTCCGGATCGACGGTCCAGATGCCGTTGACGATGAGCTTGTACTCGTACCTTCCCGGCTGCAGCAGGAGCGCCCCGGTGTATCGGCCGCGGCCTTCCGCATCCCTGAGGAGCTTCTTCCCCCGCTGCCATCCGTTGAACGAGCCCGCCACGCAGACCTCGCTCCCCGGATCGGCCTTCACATCGAAGACGACGCGCCTTCTTCCCTTCGTCGTACGGCTGACCATGGCCCGAATCCTCACTCCCGGCCCCCCTTTCGGGCCGGCATCTCATGGAACCTGCCAGAAGGAGGGCGCCCAGCGCCGGAGCCCGGGCACCCTCCTCGTGAGCGGTGTGACGCCTCGCCGCCCGGCCCCCGCCGCGCGGCGCGGAGAATCTAGGAGCGCGCGCGGGGGGGATCAAGCCCGGTCGGGCATCTTTGGCGAGCTCGGACGGATAGCCGGTCCCTCGCCACCCACCCCCAGCAAGGTCCGCAGCACCCGGTAGAGCTCGGTCGCGCCCCAGGCCTGGGCCCCGCACCCCCGAGCCTCGTGGGGCGCGTCGCCGTCGGCGATCTCCGGCACTTGGCCGATGCAGCCCGAGTCCATCAGCTCGACCGCGCCGCCGAGCAGGGCCAGGGCCGGCCCCCGGGCGCCCTCGCCGAAGGTCCCCACCAGGGCCTCCGCGTAGGAGGGCAGAAGCCAGGTCCACGCCGTGCCGTTGTGGTAGGCCGGCTTGCGCCGCCGGTCCTCGTCCCCGCGGTAGCAGCCCTGGTAGGGGTGATGGGGGTCGTTCAGGAGCTCCCCCTCGCGCTCGACCGGGATGGGGAAGGCCACCGGCCGGTCGGCCAGGCTGCGGATCGCGCCCGGCACGAGCAGCGGCTCGCAGGAGAGGAGCACCCCGCGGGCGATCTCCGGATCGCCGATCGCGCCGAGGGTCAGCGCCAGGAGCTGGTTGGGGCGGCAGGCGTCGTCCGGCTCGGCCTCCGCGGCCGACCGCTCGGATCGCGCGTGGCGGCAGTCGACCAGCCAGGCCTGGCCGGGGGCGACGAAGAGCTCGCGGATCGAGCCCGCCACCCGATCGGCCAGGGAGGACCACCTCGCCCCATCGGGGTCCACCTCGGCCAGGAAGCGCAGCCCGGCCCACCACAGGGCCTGGATCTCGATCGGATAGCCCTGCCGCGGGGTGCCGGCCGGGTGGTTCGTGTCCATCCAGGTGAAGTGCGGCGGGCTGAAGACCAGGCCGCTTTCGGGATCGACCCGGATGCCGTTGGGCGTTCCCGCCAGGTAGCCCTCGGCCACGGCCGGGAGCACCTCCCGCAGCCGGCGACCGCCGCAGTCGGTCTGGAGCAGGCCGCGATCGCCCACCGCCGCCAGGAGGTCGCGGCAGGCGATCAGGAGCCACAGGGGCGCGTCAGAGGTGTCCCGATTGCCGTCGTCGTCCCCCGCCAGCATGTTGGGGAGGGTCCCGCCCTGCTCGTGCGCGGCGAACTGTCGGATGATCGCCAGGCTCTCCTCGACGCGGCCGGCCGCGACCAGGCCGCGCACGCAGATCAGCGCGTCCCGGCCCCAGTCCAGGAACCACGGGAAGCCGGCGATCATCGTGCGGGAGTCCCCGCGGCGGACGACGAACTGGCCGATGGCCCGCTCCAGGCCCTCCAGGAGGGGCCGGGTGGTCGAGGTCTCGGGCGGCGGCTCGCGGGCGGGGGGGAGGGGACCGGCGGACTCGCCGCGGCGCGTCGCCGCCGCGACCAGCTCGGCGGAGGCTCCGCCCGCCAGCTCGATGGAGAGGGGGCCGGGGCTGAAGAGGTCGCCCGCCTCCGCCAGGCCGCGCTCGGCCTCGAAGGGGTGGGGGACTCCGTAGCACCACTGCGGCTCGAAGGCGAAGCGCCCGCCCGGGAGGTGCACGTCGAGCGAGTGCCCGCTCGAGGGGGCGAAGCGGAAGCCGTCGCCTCGCGGCGCGACCGCCGCGGGCCAAGCCTCCTCGGGCCCCTCCAGGGCGCGGGTGACCGCGTGGAAGTCGCGGTCCTCCACGTCCGGCCGCAGGACGAGCCGGACCGGAGAGGCGTCGTCCAGGCGATGGGGACCTCGGGCGCGCTCGCGGGTGAAGCGGATGCGGGCCAAGTTGCGGCCCTGCGCGAGCTCGAGGCGCACCCGCAGCGGGACCAGCCGGCCCAGGCCCGAGGGGAGCTCGAAGCGCCACTCCACCCCGTCCGCCACCGTGCCGAACGCCTGCAGGGAGCGGCCGTCGAGCTCCTGGGAGTAGCCTCGGTGAACCAGCCAGGCGCGGCAGCGGGTCAGGAGGACCCGGCGGTCGACGGGCGCGGTGGGGTGCAGGTTGGCCGCCAGGAAGGCGTCGTACTGGCTGCGGAGGGTGCCCCACTCGCCGCGGACCTGGGCCATGGCGCCCCGCCCGTTGGTGCACAGGGCCGCGAGGTGCCGGTGGATGACCGCCTCCCTCGAGAACTCCCGGCGGCAGCGCGCCGCTCGCCCCTCGCCGAGCTGGACCAGCGTCCCGTCGCCGCGCCGGGTGTCCTCCGGCTCGACCACCGCGAGGTGCAGGCTCGCCTGGGCGCGCACCCGGGACCGGGGCAGGGGCGGCAGGATGGCGAAGTGCGTGCCGTCCGCCGCGCGGAGCGACTCGCCGCACCCCCGCACCGAGCCCTCGAGGATCCGGCGGTACCGGAACCGGTGGGGGCAGTCGATCAGGAGGTGATGACCGGGTGGAACCGGCACGTGCCGGCGCAGGTCCCGGGGCCACGACCAGCCGACCACCGGCGGGGGGTGCCCGAAGAGCTCGGCCATGAAGCCGCGCGGCGAGGCGGCCAGGCGGCGGGCCAGGTCCCGCGGATCGGCCGAGCCCAGGTCGCGGAGGCCGTGGCGGGCGGCGTGGAGGTCCAGGGCCAGGGCCTGCAGGCCCTGCCGCTCCTGCCCCTCGGGGACCTCGGGGCGTTCCCGGCCGGGATCGCGGCGCGCGCCCTCGCGGCCCAGGCAGAGGATCTCGCCGGCGGCCAGGGTGGCGGAGCATCTCGGCCCCTCGACCTCGACCCGCACCGCCCGATCGGTGAGCAGATCGACGGCGCCGGCGGCCGGGAAGCGATCCGCGGGCCAGGCGATCCGGGCCGGCTCATCCGCATCCAGGTTGGCCAGGATCAGGCAAGCCTGGCCGCCGGCCTCGGGCTCCCGGGAGAGGGCCACCGCCCGATCGGAGCGGGTCGGCAGGAGCTCCAGCCGCGCTCCCGCGTGGAAGGCCGGGTGCTCCTCGAGCAGCGCGGTCAGCCGGGCGACCGCCTCCACCTGATCGGGCTGGCGGCCCCACGCCAGGGAGGGCGCGCCGTGCACGTCGATCTTCTCCTCGGCGAACCACTCGACGCCGGCGGTGATCCCGAAGGCGCCGGCGTCGGAGAGGAGGGCCGCCAGCGCCGTGCGCATCCGCGCCCAGGCGCGCGAGCGGGAGGCCAGCCGGTCGTTGTCGTGGGTCTCGGCGAAGTGGACCAGGGTCCCCATGCCGGTCGAGGTCGCCAGGGCCCCGGGCAGGTAGCCCTCCACCATCGCGCGGTCGTACTGCTGGAAGAGCTCGGAGTAGGCCCAGTCCAGGCCCGCGCGGGCCAGCAGCCGCTCGGTCAGCGGCACCGATCCGCCGAGCCCCTCCAGGAGGAAGACGGTGTCGGGGAACTGCTCGCGGACCCGGGCCGTCGCGTACTCCCACACCCTCTCCGGCACCATGTAGCCGGCGTCGCAGCGGAAGCCGTCCACGCCCCGGGCGCACCAGAACAGGAAGACCTCGGCGACGTACTCCCACAGGCGCCGCGAGCCGTAGTCGAGCTCGGCCAGGTCCCCCCAGATCACGCCCCAGGCCCCGGGGGATCGGAAGCGATCGCCCTCCTCGCGGGCGAACCACTCGGGGTGCTGGCCCTGGAGCTTGGAGGCCCAGCCGGTGTGGTTCACGGGGATGTCGAGGAACAGCCGCGCGCCCCGGCGGTGCACCGCGTCCACCAGCTCCTCGAACTGCTGCATGGGCGTGGTGCGCTGGTCGAACTCGGCCAGGGAGGGGTCGACGTCGAAGAAGTCGATGGCCGCGAAGGGGCTGCCGAAGCTCCCCATGCGGGCGAAGGTCGTGGGGGTGGGGTGGATGGGCAGGAGCTGCAGGATGCGGAAGCCCATCCGGCCGATGACGTGGTCGAGCCGGCGGGCGAGCTCCCTGAAGGTCCCCGAGGGGGGGATCACCGCGTAGCCGCGATCCTCGAGGCCGGCGATGAGGCGCGCGTCGGCTTCCCCGGCGGCCTGCTCCTCGCCGCGGAACTGGCGGACGAAGGCGGCATAGAGGGTGCCCGCGCAGCAGGTCAGGGCGGGCTGCACCTTGATCGCCGCGTTGGGACCCTCGGGCCACACCGGCTCGCTCTCGCCGCGCGGCAGGAAGAAGGCCTTGGCCTCGAAGCAGCCCACCTCCAGGAGCGGCAGGCGCAGCGCCCACTCGGCGGGACCCACGCGGACCATGCGGACGTCGTGCCAGTCGCGCGCGAGCGCGGGCCGGGCCTTCTCCACGCGCTCCCGGATCTCACGGCGCCGGACGGCGGCCCGGCCCAGGTTTGTGCGCAGCCAGGCGCGGCCGGGCCGGGCCTCGGGCAGGGCGAGGCGGAAGCTCAGGACGTCTCCCCGGCGGCGCAGGGTGAAGCTGGCGGGCTCGGGCGTCTGGCGGAGTTCCTGGCTCATCGATTCGAGGGCGAGACTCCCACCAGGGTACGGCGCGGGGCACCCTCCTCCACGCGCGGGCGGAGGAAAGCGCCCCGCCTCCAAGGCCCGAGGACTCCGTGGATGGTAGACGGGCTCCCGGCCCGGGAGGGCCGCTCTGAACCGCCTGCGGGGCGCATCGGCGAGGAATGCCGGGCCCGACCGACACCGGGTGTCCGGCGCGGGGTCCCTCGCCTGGCGTGGCGAGCTCGGTTCGAGGCGAGCGGTCCGGCCGGAGGCAGGGGTATCGCCGGCGCGATCCGCAGGCAGGGGTGCTCTACCAGGTGCTGGCCGGGCACCTGGAGACCTTTCTATCCCGTGCCGACGGTGATGGGACCCTCCCGGGCCTTTCGCGTTTCGTCGAGCGCGAGCTTCGCGCCGACCTCAGGTGCGGCATCCTCTGCCACGGCTTCGCCCGCATTCACTGCTCGAGCCGTGGTCGGGACGCGCTCGTGGCGTTCTCCTCCCGGGTTACAATCGGTTGACACAGGGAAGCGGTAGTGGATTTCGGCGCTGTTCCCCTCCACTACGACACGCTCGATGAGCTGCTGGCAGAGCTGCATGCGTCGCGGCACGTCCATCTGGTCCAGACCCTCCTCGAGAGCATTCGAGATCGCGCCAAGCCTGCCGTCGAGATCCGCGAAGGCACTCGCGGCGCGTTCCTCGAGATCGAAGTTCTCCAGTTGTCGCTGGGCGTCGCTCGATTCCTGAGCGAGGCGGTTCCGGCGCTGGGTCAGTTCGTCGAGTTCGATTGCGCCTTGCTCGTAGGCGGTCAAGAGCCGGTGGCGCTGGCGCTCGATGTCGGCCAGCCTGCGGCCAAGCTGTTTGCGCTGCTGCTCGAGGGGCGTGGCCCCGAGCGTGACGTTTGCTTCTCCCCCCGCCTGCTCGCGGAAGGCCTGTCGCTGCAGCTCGGGATCGGTGAGGAGCTTCACGACGTCCGACCAGACAAACGAATCGAGCTCGGGGGCGAGCACGGTCGGGCGTGGACAACGGGCGACCGTTTTTCCGGTACGATGGACGTCGGGGCCCCGACACCAGTAGTAGCGATAGCCCTTGCCCGGGCCCGAGTTGAGGGAGGTCATCTTTCTGCCGCAGTCGCCACAGACCACCAGACGGCGGAGGAGATGGGTGGTGGGATGGCGTAAAGGCTTCGCGCCGAGCTGGCTATCGCTGGCCCTGGCCTCACGGATCTGTTGGGCCCGGCAGAACACGCGCGGCTCAAGGATGGGTGGGACCGAGATGGGGATCCACTCCTCACGATCCCGCTCGACCCGGCGGGGACGGGACGCGGTCGAGGACCTCTCCATCCGATAGCGATTGAGATACCAGGTGCCGAGGTAAGTCTCGTTGCGCAAGATCATCCCGATGGTCGTCGCATCCCAGGCGTCCCCGTGTCTTTGAGGGGGCGTGATCCCCCGCTCGCGCAGCCGCAGGGCGATCCGCCGAAAGCTCAGCTCCTCCTTTGTGTACCACGCGAACATCTGTCGAACAGCCTCGGCTCGCTCCTCGTCGATAACGACTGCCGGTGCATTATCGCGGTCTCCTTGCACATAGCGATAGCCAAAGGGGACCCGGGCACAGACGGGTCTTCCTTGACGTGCCCAGTACAGTCGACCGCGTCGCGTGCGCTCGACGATGCGCGCCCGCTCGTATTCGGAGATCGCGCCCTGGATCTGGACCAGGAGCATCTGATCGGGGCTGTCCGGAGGAGGCTGCTCCACGAAGCGAAGCTCGACGCCGAAGCGCTCCAGTTCTTCGAGCAGCAGCACTTGGTAGGCATACCGCCTGGCCAAGCGGTCGGGGTTGTGGACGATCACGATGTCGAGCAGGCCGTCCCGGGCGGCATCCCTCAGGCGGTCCAGCCCTGGACGTTCGAAGTGGTAGCCCGAGTGACCGTCGTCGACGTAGACGTGGCAATCCTCGACCGTCAGGCCTTCGTTGGCGGCGAAGTTGGAGAGGGCCTCGAGCTGGCTCTGGATGGTCTGCGACTCGCGCTGTCGGTCGGTGCTCACCCCTGCGTACAGTCCTACTTTCATCGACTTACCTCGTCGTGTTGGAGATTGAGGGATTCCTGATTCAATGCACGGTCCACCGCTCCGATCTCGACCAGCAGTTCTCCGAGAGAGAAGTTGCCCGAGCGAATAGGCGCGCGCCGTCGTCGAAGTTGCCATGTCCCACGCGCCGAGCCAGTGCTTTGCGGCGCGAACAGAGCCGTGCCGAGCTCGAGCAGTTCATCGAGGGCGTCGCCTTCTCCAGAGAGCGCCACATCACGAAGCCGTTCGTATCTGTGCTGCGTCTCCCCCGCCCATGACAGAAAGGGTCGCCTCTCCAGGTCGAACTCGAAAGACTTGAGGCTACCGGCGTTGTTTTTTCGGACCACGGCGCGACGTGGCGGACAGCGCCCGGTAGATCGTCCGGCGGCTGAGCGTCACCCCGTGCGCCTCGCGCACACGCTCGGCAAGCTCTGCCCAACTCAGATCGGATTGCCTTTCCCGCTCGGAGCGGATGAATTCGACCACGTCGTCGCCGGCCTTGAGGGCGTTCTTCCTGCCCCGCTTGCGCTCGAACAATCCGGTGAAGCCCGATTCCTTGAAGCGAGCCAGGATCTTGCGGTAGCTCTCGCGTGAGAAGCCGAAGCGCTCGCAAGTCTGCTGCAATGGCGCGCCTTCGTGCTCGCGACGGCGGAGCATCTCGTACTTCACCTGGACCTTGTCCTGGCGATCGAAGAAGGGATGGGAGTCGAAGAGAGTGTCGACGACTTGCTCGGGGTGAGGGTGCAGCGCTCTGGCGTCGCGCAGCGCCTGGCGCTTGCGAGGGCCTGATTTCATCGTGGAGCCTCCTGTTACTGTATGGAGTACAGGGTGCCGAGATGATTGTCCACCAATGTCTGGCATTCTCCCTCCTCTCCTTCCCCTCGTCCCACGACCCGATCCTGAGCCAATGCACGGCTTTATCCAGGCCTGACCGCTCGAGAATCTGGCCATGTCGTGCCAGAGATCGCTTGGCACCGTGCCGATAATTCATTGACTCACGTCCCTCCCTCGAGATCGGGACATCGCCCCCGCCAATCCCCCCGTGCTCGCTTCCCAGCCGGCGTCAGTGGAACATCGAGCCGCCGAACCAGTCGGAGATTGTAACCACTGTGGAGAACGCGGTGGCCTTCTCCTGCAAGGGGCGCGGTTTCTGCCCTTCATGTGGGGGGAGGCGCATGGCTCAGGCCGCCGCTCATCTCGTCGACAACGTCCTACCCGATGGGTAAGCCCCGGTCCGCGAAGCGGATCGGGGGTCTCCTGCGGAGACCCCCGAAGGGGACCCCGGTGCGCCAGTGGTGTAGGCAGCCGGATTGTGCCAGGGCGAGCCCGTCACAGTGTTCCGGGTCGT
>CAZTTG010000069.1:0-34531 GCA_964615935.1 uncultured Planctomycetaceae bacterium
AGAACCTGACCAAGAAGAACTCCTCGGTGGGCTGGGGCATCTTCTACTGGGTGGTGAACGTCGGCGCGGTCGCGGCCCCGATCATCGCCACCGCCATCCTGGGCCGGCCGCACTCGGCCGACGGCTGGCAGATGCTCTTCTACGCCTGCGCCGCCTTCACCCTGTGCAACCTGCTGCTGCTCTTCACCTTCACGGACGTGCCCTCGGGGGCCTCCAAGACCGAGAGCCCCTGGCAGGTGCTGGTGCGGACGATCGTCAACATCTTCGAGCCGCGCCTCCTGGTCTGGCTGGCGATCATGTCCTGCTTCTGGCTGATGATGTACCAGCTCTGGGACCTGCACCCCAACTTCATCACCGACTGGGTCGACAGCTCCGGGGTGGCCCCCTACCTCTACCCCGGCTGGCACGAGTACAGCGACCGGGGGCAGATCGGGGTGCAGCAGCAGATCCTGCTCAACACCAACGCCGCGCTGATCGTGCTCCTGATGGTGCCCCTCTCCTGGGCCGTCCGGAAGATGCGCACCCTGACCGCGATGCTGGTGGGCATGTGCGTGGCCACCGTCGGGGTGGTGGTGGCGGGCCTGACCAGCAGCGGCTGGATGCTGCTGCTCGGCATCGTGTTCTTCTCCCTGGGCGAGATGTGGACCGGGCCCAAGAAGAACGAGTACCTGGGGCTGATCGCGCCGCCGGGCAAGAAGGCGCTGTACCTGGGCTACGTGAACATCCCGGTGGGCATCGGCCTCTTCGTGGGCTCCTACATGGCCGGCTACCTGTACGGCAACTACGGGGAGAAGGCCACGCTGGCCCTGAAGGAGCTGGGCAGCCGCACCGAGCTGGTGGGTCGCGCCGCCAAGGCGGCCGACTGGAGCGACGCCCTGGAGATCGCCCCGGACCTTCTGGGCGTCGAGCGCGCTCGGGCCTTCGAGACGGCGATGGTCGAGATGGGCCGCGACAAGTCGGCCGCGGCCGCCCACCTCGAGGAGAGCTTTCGATACGACAGCGGGCACCTGACGAACCTGGCGCTGCCGTATCTGGCCCTGCAGCCGGACTACCGAAAGAAGGCCGTCAAGGGGCTTGCCCAGTCCTTCGCCGAGAGCGAGGACTCGGGGTGGAAGGCACTCGAGGAGACCGTCGAGGAGCTGGGCGAATCCCTCGCCGAGCACGAGGATGCAGAGCTGAAGGGCATCGAGGAGGCCATCGCGGGCTTGGCCGAGTCCTTCACCGAGCGCGAGGAGAAGGAGGGGGATGCCCGCGATGATGCCGACGAGGGGCTGGTGCGTTCCCTCGAGGGGATCGTCCAGAGGCTTGGCGACCTCTTCACTGAGCGCGGTGATGCGGAGCTGGAGGCCCTCGAGGAAATCGTCACAGGTGTGGCCGAATCCCTCGCCGAGCTCGAAGAGACGAGGGAGCTGAGGGTTCTCGGTGAGCGCCTTTCCGATGGTCACGTGCAGCTCGAGGAGATCGAGCTGGCGCGCTTCGTCGACCTCCTGCCCGAGGCCATTGGCGTCAAGCGGCCACAGGCCTTCGAGATGGTGCGCCACATCACCAACGAGGATCTGCCGGAGGAGGAGAAACAGGAGGACGAGGCCCTGATCGCCATGCTCCACGAGCGCTTCGCCGGCGATCCCGCGACCCTGGACAACCTGGCCCTGGAGTACCTGGCCCAGGCGACCGACCGCATGGCCGAGGCCGTCTCGGCCATGGAGTTCCCCGACCCGGTGAAGGACCTGGATTCCGAGCTGGGCATCGGCCGCACCAAGTCCTTCGCGGCCCTGGCGGTGGCCATGGGGGCCGGGGACGCCGAGGTGGACGCGGCCCTCCTCGAGCTGGGCGAGGCTCCCGCGGGCGCCGACCTGCGGCCGGCGGCCTACCTAGTTGCCCGGCCCCACCACCGCTTCAACGCGGTGGCCCGGCGCGACTGGTCGCGCGACGTCGCCTTCCTGCGCGAGCTGATCGAGTCGGACGAGGGGGCCATGACCGCGGTCGCCAGGCGTGTCGACGAGGACGGCGTCGAGGCCCTTCTGAAGCAGGACCCGCCGCCCGACGATCTTCTCTCACGCATTCGAGCCTTCGTGAGCCAGGAGCGCTGGAAGAAGCTCTCCGAGAAGCAGGGCCTGATCCAGAAGGCGCTGGACGCCAAGGGCTGGAGGCGCGTGCCCGAGCAGGCTGCGCGCCTGCTCGCGATGAACCCCTACGAGGCCCGCGCGCTGGTCTCGGTGGACGTGGGCGACTCGGCCAAGGTCGCCACGAAGCTCCTGTGGGAGAAGTACGACCCCCAGTACCGCGTGTGGCTGCCCTTCGCCGGCATCGGCCTCGTGGCCATCATCGCCCTGGCGATCTTCGGCCAGATGGCCAAGCGCTGGAAGGACATGGACGCCTGATCGGGAGGGCGCGGGCATGAAGGGCAAGACCAACGCCAAGACCCACGAGGAGTACATCGCCGGGGTCGAGGAGAAGCGGCGCGAGGACGTGCAGCGCCTCCACGATCTGGTGCGCGAGGTGGCCCCCGAGCTGGAGCCCACCATGGAGTTCGGCTTCATGGGCTACGGCCGGTACCACTACCGCTACGCCAGCGGCCGCGAGGGCGAGTGGATGAAGATCGGGATCGCCAACAACAAGCAGTACATCTCGCTGTACTGCTGCGCCGGCGACGAGCGGGGCTACGTGGCCGAGCGGTACAGGAAGCGCCTGCCCAAGGCGAACATCGGCAAGAGCTGCGTGCGCTTCAAGCGCCTCTCGGACCTGAACGGGAAGGCCCTGCGGGACCTCATCCGCGAGGCGGCGGCCATGAAGGAGCAGGCCTGAGCCTCAGGGGGCGGTGGGGAGCCGCTCCGCCGCCACCCGCCGCAGGCCCGCCAGGTCGACCTTGCCCGTCCCCAGCCGCGGGATGGCCTCGACCTCGACGAAGCAGCCCTCCCGGGGCAGGAAGAGGGCCGGCAGGCCCCTCGCCCTCGAGCCGTCGAGGATCTCCCGCGCGCTGACCGCGAGCGGGGTGTGCACCACCACCAGGCGCTCGCCCTTCCGCTCGTCCGGCAGGGAGGTGACGAAGAGCTCCGCCGGCTCCTCTCCCTCCCCCCCGGCGAGGCGCGCGTGCAGCTCGGCCAGGATTCGCGAGAGCTCCTCCTCCACCCGGCCGTGGGGCACCATCTCGCCCCCGATCTTGCTGAAGCGCGCCAGGCGATCGGTGAGCTCCAGGAAACCGTCGGCGTCCAGGCGCCCGATGTCGCCGGTGACGTACCAGCCGCCGCGCATCACCCCGGCGGTGAGGTCGGGCCTCTCCAGGTAGCCCTGCATCACGCCGGCTCCGCGGACCAGGATCAGGCCCTCATCGCCCGGCTCGCGCGGCGCTCCGCCCTCGGGATCGACCACCCGCACCGCCACCCCGGGCAGGGGCCGCCCGACGGTCCCCGGCTTGTGGCCCAGCTCGCGCCACCCGTCGAGCTCGCGGTCGGGGACGTTGACCGACACCACCGGCGAGAGCTCGGTGCAGCCGTAGCCCTCCAGGAGCGGCAGGCCGAAGCTCTCCTCCCAGCGTCGCGCCAGGTCCCGCGGCAGCTTCTCGGCGCCCACCACCGCGAGCCGCACCGAGGCCAGCTCCTCGCTCCGGCAGCGCCTCAGCCAGGCCCGAAAGAAGGCCGGGGTCCCGATCATCAGGCCGACGCGCTCGGCCGCGCACAGGCGCCCCACCCCGCGGGCGTCGAAGGGATCCGGGCAGCAGGCCGCGGTCGCGCCCGTCAAGAGGGGCAGCCACAGCGCGGCGGTGTACCCGAAGCCGTGGAAGTGCGGGAGCACGCCCAGCACCGCCTCGCCCGCGCGCAGACCGAAGACCGTCTCCACCGCCTCGAGGTTGGCCAGCACGTTGCCGTGCGAGAGCACCACGCCCTTGGGCTCGCCCGTGCTCCCGCTGGAGAAGAGGATCGTCGCCGTGCCCCGCCCGTCCGCGGGGAGCGCCAGGAGCCGCGCCAGCAGCCTCGCCGGCAGGAGGGTCGCCAGGAGCCAGAGGAGGCGCCGCCCGCGGCCGGCCTCCCCCATCAGGTCCTCCAGGGCGATGGATCCCGGCGGCGCCTCCGACTCGCCGCGCCCGAGCGCCTCGAGGAAGCGCCGGGAGGTGATCACGCGCGCCAGGCCGGCCTGACGGATCGGGCTCTCGAGCCCCTTCGGGCCCAGGGTGTAGTTCAGGTTGACCGGCACCCGACCGTCGAGGGAGAGGGCCAGGTTGGCCAGGGTGCTCCCGGCGCCGGGCGGCAGGAGCACCCCGACGTTGGGCTCGTCGCCGAGCCGCTTCGCGAGCAGCGAGCGCAGGATCAGGGACCCGGCCAGGAGGCGGCGGAAGCTCAGGCGCGTTCCGGTGGAGTCCACCACCGCCGTGCGGCGCGCGTGGCGGCGGGCGCTCGCGAGGAAGCGCCGCGGCAGGGTTCCCGACTCCCCGGCGCGCTCCTCGCGCGCCACGGCGGAGAGCTCCTGCACGGCCGCGCGGACCTCGTGCCGCGAGGACTCGGGCGGGAGCGGCGCGCCGAAGGCCACGTGCACCGGGCAGGGGATGCGGCGCGGGCGCTTCCAGGGGATGCGGCCCGCGGAGTAGCTGAAGAGGCTGCCCCACACCCCGTCCAGGCAGGCGGGGACGATGGGCGCCCCGGCCGTGCGGGCGATCTTCTCGAACCCGCGGGCGAAGGGCAGCAGCGCGCCGCTGCGCGAGATCGAGCCCTCGGCGAAGATGCACACCAGCTCCCCACGCGCCACCCGCTGGGCCGCCAGCCGCAGGGAGCGCAGCTTCTCCTTGTGGCCGTCGGTGGAGGCGATGGGGATGGTCTTCATCAGCCGGCAGAAGGCGCCCAGCACCGGGATCTCGAAGAAGGGCCGGTACATCAGGAAGCGCACCGGCCGGGGCGAGGCCGCGCTGATGAGGACGGCGTCGGCGAGGGAGAGGTGGTTGCTGACGATCAGGGCGCCCCCCCGCGCCGGCAGGTTCTCCGCGCCGTGCACCCGCACGCGCCAGATCGCTCGCACCAGGGTGAGGGCGCCCAGGCGGATCGCGAACTCGGCCGTCCACACCAGCGAGGCCGCGGTGAAGGCGAGGAGCAGCCCGCCCAGCACGGCGAACAGCGCGGGCGGCTCGAGATCCAGCACCCCCACCAGGAGGGCGTGCAGCCCGGCCGCCAGCAGCACGCCGGTGTAGTCGGCCACCTCGGAGAGCCCCAGCACCGCCCCGCGCCGGTCGGGCCGCGCGCGCTGCTGGATCAGGGCCCGGATGGGCACCGAGAAGAAGCCCGCCGAGAAGCCGGCCGCCAGGAGGCTCCCGCTGAACCAGCCGGCCGAGCGGGTGAGGCCGGCGGCCGCGAACAGGGCGACCGCCATGCCGGCGAGCCCCATGGGCACGAAGCCGGTCTCCACCTTGTCGCCCGACAGCCGGCCCGCCAGCAGGCTGCCCGCGGCCACACCGACGGTCAGGGCCGCCAGCCTCAGGCTGGTCTCCGAGCCTCGCAGGCCCAGCCAGGAGCCGTACTCGTTGATCGAGAGCAGCATGGCCGAGGCGATCAGCCAGAACATCCCGCCGGCCAGGATGGCCAAGAGCAGCGGCCGGTCGCGCCTCGCCTCGCGCAGGCTCCTGCGGGCGACGGACAGCGTGTCGAGCCGCCGTCGCGGATCCGGCGCGGCCGCGGGCAGCTGGCGGATCCCCAGGGACGCGAGGACACCCAGGGCGGCGACCCCCAGGAAGAGCGGCGCCGGTCCCGGCCCCGCTCCGGCGTAGGCGTCGAGCAGGAGCCCCCCCACCAGGATCCCCCCCAGCATGGCCAGGAAGGAGGTCATCTGGATCAGGCCGTTGCCGCGGCTGAGGTCGCGCTCGGGGATCAGCTCGGGGATGGTCCCGTAGCGGCTCGGCCCGTACAGGGCGCTCTGCAGGCCCATCAGGAAGAGGCTGGCGAGCAGGAGCGGGAAGTTGCCCAGGAGGAGCCCCAGCCCGGCCAGGGCCATGACCCCCACCTCGGCCAGCTTGGCCCCGCGGATGATCCGGCTCTTGGAGACCCGATCGGCGAGGGCCCCCGCCCAGAGCGAGGTCATCAGGAAGGGCAGGGCGAAGAGGGCCTGCCCCAGCGAGGGCCCCCACGCGCGCACCCACTCGCTCTCCCCCAGCCAGGCGACGCCCCCCGACACCGCCAAGAGCAGCACGAACTGCTTGAGGGCGTTGTCGTTGAACACCCCCAGGAACTGGGTGAGCGCCAGCGAGAGGAAGGAGCGGTCGCGCAGCAGGTGGAACATGGTCGGTCCGGACGGCCGGCGGGGAGGCTTCTCGGGCGAAGGCCCCGCCCGACATTAAGGATCGGGAACGGAGCCCCGCACCGGCGGCCAAAAGAACCGGCCCAACCGATTAGCTGCGCTTATCGATCGGGAGCCGTCCGCTCAGGGGCGCCCCCCCCGGCCTCCTCCTGGGCCTCCTCACGTCGCGTCAGGGCCCGGGTCTCCTCGGTGATGTTCATGGCGCAGTAGCGCGGCCCGCACATGGAGCAGTAGCGGGCGGCGTCGGCGCCTTCCTCGGCGGGCAGGCTCTCGTCGTGGCTGGCGCGCGCAGTCTCGGGGTCCAGGCTGAGGTTGAACTGGTCCTCCCAGCGGAACTCGAAGCGCGCCCGGCTCATGGCGTCGTCCCAGGCGCGGGCCTGGGGGTGGCCCCGGGCCAGGTCGGCCGCGTGGGCGGCGATGCGGTGGGCGATCACGCCCTGCTTGACGTCCTCGCGGTCGGGCAGGCCCAGGTGCTCCTTGGGGGTGACGTAGCACAGCATGGCCGTGCCGTGCCAGCCGATCAGGGCGCCCCCGATGGCCGAGGTGATGTGGTCGTAGCCGGGGGCCACGTCGGTGGGCAGGGGGCCCAGGGTGTAGAAGGGCGCCTCGGCGCAGACCTCGCGCTCCCGGTCGACGTTCTCCTGGATGAGGTGCAGGGGGACGTGCCCGGGGCCCTCGATCATCACCTGCACCTCGTGCTCCCAGGCGACGCGCGTCAGCTCGCCCAGGGTCTCCAGCTCGGCGAACTGGGCCTCGTCGTTGGCGTCGGCGATGCAGCCCGGTCGCAGGCCATCCCCCAGGCTGAAGGCCGCGTCGTAGCGCTTCATCACCTCGCAGATGCGCTCGAAGTTCTCGTACAGGAAGCTCTCCCGGTGGTGCGCCAGGCACCAGCGGGCCATGATCGAGCCGCCGCGCGAGGTGATGCCGGTCAGGCGGGCGCTGGTCAGCGGCACGTGGCGCAGGAGCACGCCGGCGTGGATGGTGAAGTAGTCGACGCCCTGCTCGGCCTGCTCCACCAGGGTCTCGAGGAAGACGTCGATGTCGAGCTTCTCGATCTCGCCGTCGACCTTCTCCAGCGCCTGGTAGATGGGCACCGTCCCGATGGGCACGGGCGAGTTGCGCAGGATCCGCTCGCGGGTCTCGTGGATGTCCTGGCCCGTCGAGAGGTCCATCACCGTGTCCGCCCCCCAGCGGATGGACCACTGCATCTTCTCGACCTCCTCCTCCACCGAGGAGCCCACCGCGCTGTTGCCGATGTTGGAGTTGATCTTCACCCGGAAGCGGGAGCCGATGACCATGGGCTCCAGCTCGAGGTGCTTCACGTTGGCGGGCAGGATGGCCCGGCCGCGCGCGATCTCGCTGCGCACCACCTCGGGGTCGCAGCCCTCGCGGGCGGCGGCGAAGGCCATCTCCTCGGTGATCACGCCGGCCCGGGCGAGGTGCATCTGCGCGAAGCCACCGCCCCGGGACCGCCGCGCCCCCACCCAGGCCTCGCGCGGGCGGGGCAGCCCGAGGCGCGGGTCGACGCCCTGGGGTCCGGAGACGTCGTAGACGTCCAGCTGGCCGGGCTCCCCGTCCAGGTGGATGCGCCGGAAGGGCACCCGCAGGGAGTGACCTCCGTGCTCGATGGTGCGGTGGATCTTCTCGGAGCGCGGGAAGCTCTCCTCCAGCGGCCTCGCGCCCCCGGGGCTCCGCTCGGCCTCCGCCCGCTCGGGGGGGGCCGCGGTCGGTCGTTTGCTCATCGAGTGTCCTGCTTTCCTACGCCGGCATGATCCGGATCAGGTTCGAGGGGTGCTTCTCAGGCGCCCTCTGGGGCGCCGCCCCCAGCAGAAGCCGGCGGCGGGTGCCGCACGGTGCGGTCTGCTGCACGAACCTCCAAATGTAGCGGCGGGCCGGGCGGGGACCAGGGCAAAAGCCCGCGTCGGCCGCGGGCGCCCCCACCCGGGCCTTGACCGGCACGCCGCTCGTGCAACACTGCCGTGGACGCTCGAGAAGAGCGCCCCGCCGCCCGGGGACCACGCCCGGCGGCCCCCCATGCCCACCCGCGCGCTCCCGGCCCTGCTGCTCCTCCTCCTGCTCGGCGGCTGCGACCGTCGATGCACCGCCCATCACCCCAACGGCGTGCTGCGCTCGGCGGGGAAGCAGACCCTCGTGGGGGGAGCGAAGACGGGGGAGTGGACGTACTGGCACCGCGACGGGGAGATCCGCGAGCGCGGCCGCTACCGCGACGGGCGGCGGACGGGTGTCTGGAGCCAGTTCCACCGCAACGGTCAGATCCACTCGCGGGGAGAGCGGAGCTGGAACGGCGAGACGGGAGCGGCCGAGCGAGGCGGTGAGTGGGTCTTCTGGTACCAGAACGGCGTGGTGGAGTCCCGGGGTCGCTTCGAGCGCGGCCTGCGCGAGGGTCCCTGGTCCTTCTGGACCGACACCGGCGAGCCCCGGCCCGCGGCGAGCGGGACCTACGTCGCGGGCGAGCGCGCGCGGTAGGGCCGGCCGCCAGGTCCGGGCCGTCGCGCGCGGGCTCCCCTCCGGAGCCGCGGCGGCCTGCCCCTCCCCCCGCGGGAGGACCTCGGTCGTTGACGGGATCGCGCCGGGCGGTCATCCTGGAGGACGTCGGCGAATCCTCGCCGGGAAAGGAGCGGCTCCCATGCGAAACGAACAGGCCATTGTCCGACCGGCTGGAGCTGCTCTCGAGGAACAGCGCGGCTAGGCAAGACCCCCTCGCCCGACTCCTCGCGGGCCGCTCCGGCCCCCCGATGTATCGTCCGCGAACCGTAGCGGTTCGCTCGCAGCCCGCGCGCGGTCCCACCGCGCCTGCATCGGAACCGAGGAGTCGGAGTTGAATCGACTGGAGCAGTACGGATGGTCGGCCCACTTCGAGGCCGGCCTCGAGCAGCTGGGGGCCGGCTCGGGCGAGCCCGCCCGGATCGTCGCCGAGCACAAGAGCGTCTACCGCGTCCAGACCGCCGAACGCGAGCGGACGGCCGCCCTCGCCGGCCGCCTGCGGCGCGAGGCCGCCGGGGAGGAGGGGCGCCCCGCGGTCGGGGACTGGATCCTCCTCCTGGCGCCGCCGGGGGAGGGCCGCGCCCTGATCCACGCCGTCCTCCCCCGCCGCAGCGCGCTCGCGCGCAAGGCCGCCGGCCGGCGGACGTCGCCCCAGGTCGTGGCCGCCAACCTGGACACCGTCTTCCTGGTCAGCTCGCTGAACCGGGACCTCAACCCGCGGCGCATCGAGCGCTACCTCACCGCCATCTACGAGGGCGGGGCGAGCCCCGTCATCGTGCTCAGCAAGGCCGACCTGTGCGATGACGTCGAGGGACGCCGGGCGGAGGTCGAGGGCGCCGCCGTCGGCGTTCCGGTGTGCGCGCTGAGCACCCGGACCGGCGAGGGGATGGAGTCGCTCGAGCCCCACCTGAGGCCCGGGCGGACCGTCGCCCTGGTGGGCTCCTCCGGGGTGGGCAAGTCCACCCTGATCAACCACCTGCTCGGCGAGGAGGTCCTGGCCGTGCGCGAGATCCGCGAGGACGACGACCGCGGCCGCCACGCCACGACGCACCGCCAGCTCCTCCTCCTGCCGCAGGGCGCCCTGGTCATCGACACCCCGGGGATGCGGGAGCTGGGCCTGGCCGACGGCGAGGCGGGCCTGCGGGACGCCTTCGCCGAGATCGAGGAGCTGGTCGGCGGCTGCCGCTTCGGCGACTGCCGCCACGAGTCCGAGCCGGGCTGCGCGGTCCTGCGGGCGCTGGAGGAGGGCTCCCTCGATCCGGACCGCCTGGAGAGCTACCGCAAGCTCCAGCGCGAGCTCGCCTTCCAGGCGCGGCAGGACGACGTGCGCCTGCGCCTCGCCGAGCAGCGCCGCTGGAAGAGGATCACCCTGGACTACCGCAGGAGGTCCCGCTCGGACGAGCCCTGAGCCCGGGCACCGCGGATCAGCCGTCGAGGCCCATCACCTCGGGGGCCTTGGCGCGCACGATCGCGAGCACGTCGAGGGACTCCAGCGGGGGCTCCTTCTCGAGCCACTCCGCCTCGGCCTCGTCGTAGCAGCGGCGGGCCTGCTCCGCGTGCTCGGGCGACTCGCCCGAGAGCCGCCAGTGGGCCATGGCCAGGAAGTAGAGATCGCGCGCGTCCTCCGACCAGTAGTGGACCCTCGCCGCCGCGGGCCACCCGCTCCTCTCGGCCATGGCCTGCTCGAGGAGCGCGATCGCCTTCTCGGGCTCCCCGTACAGCCACTCGCGGACGCCCATGGCGCTGAGGCGGATGGGCGGGTCCCTCCCGTCGAAGACCGCGGTCGCCTCGACGTACCTCAGGATGCGGTTCAGCTCGTACTTCGTGGACCAGCCCAGGCTGCAGACCTCGTGGGGGGCTCCCCCCGGAAAGGCCGCCGCCAGGAAGGCGACCCGGGCCAGGTCTCGCGCGGAGAATTCGCTGATCCGGCGGGCGTCGAGCAGCCGGTGCGCCGCGCTCGAGCTCTCCCCGCGCCGCAGGTGGAGGCAGGCCATCAGGGCGTGGATCCGGGCCGTGCCCAGGGAGCGCGTCGGCGCGAAGGCCCGGGTCGCGATCTCGGCGCGCTCCCGGGCCTCGTCGATCTCGCCCTTCCGCAGGTGCAGCTCGGCCAGGCACAGGTGTAGGTTCGCGTCGAGCTCCTCCACCTCGAGGCCGGCCCGCCAGGCCTGCACGGCCTCATCCATGCGGCCCAGGCGCGCGTGGGCCCGGCCGATGCCGGCCAGGATGTTCTGGCTGTGCAGGGGGGCCTGCTCCCGGGCGACCTCGAGGGCCTTCTCGTTCCACGCCAGCGCGTCCTCGCTCTCGCCGCGGAGCAGGCTGATGGCCCCCAGGGTGTTGTAGAGCATGTGGGGCGGCTGCCCGTCGGCGGCCGTGAGAGCCCGTCGCAGGCAGTCCTCCGCCACCTCCGTCAGATCGAGCAGGTCGCAGTACCCGGCCAGCCGGTCCTCGCCTCGCGGATCGCAGTGCGCGATGCACTCCTCGAGCTGCCGCACGGCCTCCTGCAACGCGCCCGATTCGATGGCCGGCAGGGCCAGGAGCAGGTGGCCGATCGGATCGTCGGGGTCGGCGGTCAGGCACCAGACTCCCGGGGTGAGGCGCGCGAGCGAATCGGGGAAGCCGAAGGCCTCGACGATCGGGCGGAACCTCTGCTAGGCGGCGTGGATCTGCCCCTGCCTCCACTGCCAGGCGGTCGCGGCGGCCAGGCCGCCCACCAGGAGGACCAGGCCCGCGACAGCGCGAAGGGTGCCCACCCGGTGGCGGCGCACCCAGCGGGTGGAGCGCCGCAGCCAGCCGGGAGGCCGGGCCGCGATCGGCTCGCCGGCGATCAGGAGGCGCAGGTCGTCGGCCAGCTCGGTCATGCTCGCGTAGCGGCGCCCGCGCTCCTTCTCCATGGCCTTGCCGATCAGGGTCTCCTCGTCGCGCGAGATCGAGGGCCGCAGGCGACGGGGCGGCTCCGGCTCGGCGGCCAGGATCCGGTGGAACACCTGCTGGGTGGTGTCGCCCTCGAAGGGGACCCGCCCCACCAGGGCCTCGTAGAGGGTCACGCCCAGCGAGTACACGTCCGTGCGTGCGTCGATCCCCTGGTTCTCCCCGCGCACCTGCTCGGGGGAGGCGTAGTAGGGCGTCCCCCGGAACGCGCCGGTGAGGGTCAGGGTGGCGCGCGCGTCATGCCGCGCAACGCCGAAGTCCATCAGCTTGGCCCGGCCCTCGGGCGTGATGCGCACGTTGGAGGGCTTCACGTCGCGGTGGATGATCCCGCGGCGGTGGGCGAAGTCGAGGGCCTCGGCGACCTCCAGGACCCACTGCAGGATCGGCTCGACGGACGCCTCCCCCCCCGAGGCCGCCTCACGCAGGATCTCGTCCAGGCCCCGGCCCTCCACCAGCTCCATGGCGAAGTAGCGGATCCCCCGGTCCTCGCCGGCCTCGAAGACGGTGACGATGCCGGGATGCTGCAGCTCGGCGACGGCCCGGGCCTCGCGCTGGAAGCGCGCCTGCATCTCGGGGGATCCCAGGCACTCGGGGCGGATCACCTTGAGGGCCACGCGCCGATCGAGGCGCTCCTGGACGGCCTCGTAGACCACGCCCATGCCCCCCTCCGCCAGGCGCCGCACCAGCCGGTAGTCCCCGAGGCGCTCGCAGGGCAGCTCCGAGGGCTCCCCCGGCTCGTCGCCGGGCGCCGGGCACGGGAAGGCCCAGGCCGGTTCCACCGGATGCTGTGAGGCCCTCAGGTGGGCGGCGAGCAGGCTCTCCACCTCCCCCCTCAGCCCGGGCTCGCCCGCGCAGGCCCGGTCGAGGAGCTCGGCCCGCGCACCGGGCTCGCGCTCCAGCGCCTCGTGGAACAGCTCCTCGATGCGCTCGTCCCGATCGTCTGCCATGCTCGCCTCCGGCGGCGCCGTCGATCTCTCGCCGCAGCCAGGCCCGCGTGAAGGTCCACTCGCGCTTGACGGAGCGCGCGGAGATCCCCAGGACCTCGGCGGTCTGCTCGAGGGTCAGCCCGGCGAAGAAGCGCAGCTCCACGATGAGGGCCTTGCGCTCGCGCCGCGGGTCGGAGCCCAGCTTCGTGAGGGCGCACTCGAGGGACTCCAGCTCGGCGTAGGGATCCCCGTCGCCGGCCGAGGCCTCCCCGACGTCCCTCAGGGCCTGGAGCGAGACGAGGCCCGGCCCGGGATCCCGCTTGAGCGCGCGGCAGCGCCGCGCCTCGTCCACGAGGATGCGGCGCATGGCTCCGGCGGCGATGCGGAAGAAGTGGGCGCGGTTCTCCCAACGCCGGTCCTCGTCGCGGACCAGGCGCATGTAGGCCTCGTTGACCAGCGCGGTGGTCTGCAGCACGTGGCCCGGGCGCTCACCGCGGATGGCCGCGTGGGCCAGCCCGTGGAGCTCGTCGTACAGCACCGCGAAGAGCGCGCGCCGGGCGTCCTCGTCGCCCTCCAGGGCGGCCTCGATCAGATTAGTGGCCTCCGGAGGGGATCCGGATGGGGTCGAGCCCTCGGTCGGAGAGTTGGTGCGAGCCACGGTCCTTCGCCTTCTCCGGAAGGGCGCTCGCTCCGCGGGTCCGGGCCGGGCCGCGCGGGGGGGCGCCTTCCCCCTTGATACGCGGCCTCCGGCGAGGGGACAACCCGAAAGCCGGGGGCTCCCGCGCCGGCGCGGACGCGGACTCTCCCCGCGGTCGGGAGGGGCGAATGCCCGGCCCCGGCCATCCCGGAATCGCATATGATCGAGGCGATGATCCGCTCTCCCTCTCGCGCGCCGACGCTCGTCGTGCGGCTCGCACCGATCCTCTTGGCGTCCGCGGCCCTCGCCCAGTCGGTCGACCCGGACTGCGACGCGCGCGCGTCGATCGCGCCGGTCCGCGTGCACGGCGTGCTGGTGGAGCGGGTGCTCCTGGACCAGCCCTACGGCCCGCACGCCTGCCAGAGGCTGGACGCCTTCCTGGTGGAATCACCCGAGCCCGCGCCGGTCTTGATCGACGTGCATGGAGGCGGCTGGTCGGCGGGGCGCAAGAGCGAGTTCTACAGGGTCCCCACCCCGACGAAGGCGCAGGACCTGATGCTCGTCCGGGCGCTGGAGGCGGGCTTCTCGGTGATCTCGGTCGACTACCGCCTGGCCGCCCTCAAGGACGGCTGCTGCAAGGCGGTCAAGGACGCGACCGGTCAGGCCATCCCCGACTTCCAGCACGTGCACCCGGTTCCCCTCGACGACGTGGCGCGCGCGATCCAGTTCGCGAGGGCCATGGGGCGCAGCGGCGACTGGAACGTCGATCCGCACCGGGTGGGCGGCATCGGGACCTCGGCCGGGGGCAACCTCCTCCTGCAGGCCTGCCTGACGCCGGACCGCATCGATCCCCAGTCGACGGATCCCGTGGAGCGCGAGAGCAGCCACCTCGACGGCACGGTCGCCTTCGTCGCGCCGACCCTGCTGAGCCCGGACACCTGGTGGTCCTGCGGAACGCCGGCCTCGATCCCGGAGCAGTGGGTCTTCGGGGGCACGGACCCGGCCACCTTCAACACGGACCCCTCCCTGCTCCCGGTCAAGCTCGGCATGTCGCCCGCCTGGCTCGCCCGGCAGCCGCCCCCCATCGGGATCGGCCGGCAGGGAGTCCGGAGCGCGGCCGTGCTGGGCGTCTACGGGGGCGATCCGAGCTGGACCGCGCAGAGCTTCTACGCGCCGTCCGACCCCTGCTCCACGACGCCGCCGGATCCCCTCTGGCAACCGACCCCCGACCTGCACTCGGCGCTGCACGGGATCCTGCTCTTCGACGCGCTCTCGGCCCAGGGCTCGACCGCCGCCCGGCTCCTGGTGGACCCCAAGAACGGCTGCGCCAGCATGCGCGAGACGCGCGCCGACCGGATGCTCGGATGGGCCGCGGGCTGGCTGGGCCACTTCCCGCACGAGGACCTCTCCCACCTCGAGCCCGGCAAGCTGGGCCTCAACGGCTTGCGGCCGGAGCTCGGCGGCTACGGGCGCATCCGGCCCGGCCGGCGGGCATCCCTCTTCGCGGCCGACGCCTCCGCCGCCAGCCGCACCTGGCTGGTCTGGAGCCCCACCGCGAACCCGCTGCCCTACCTGGGTGGAATCCTGTGGCCGGACCTCGGCACCGCCGTCTTCACCCAGCTCGACGACACCGACGACTGCGGCCACCTGAGCTGGGCCGTGCCCGACGGCTTCTTCCCCACCGGGGACGTCTTCGCGCAGCTCGTGATCGAGGAGATCGGCAACACCTTCGACACGCTGCTGAGCCACCCGATCCGGCTGATCGTCGAGCCGTAGCGGGGCGGGCGGGAGCGGCCTCGGACAGGCCACGGGGCCGTCCTTCGGGCCGCCGCGCGGTCCATCGACCCCACCCGCTGCCCAACAGTGTCCTTACGCACCGCGCGTGAGTGCCGACCGCGCTTGTCCGCCGTTCCCTGCACCGATAGAGTCTCGCCCTCCCGCGGGCCGGGGCCAGGGCCGGCTCGAACCATGCGAGCAAGGCGAAGCACAGGCCGGCGCTGGGGGCTCTGGCCCCTGGCGATCTTCGTGGTCTGCCGGATCCTCTGGATCCCGGCGCACCTGGCGCACGAGGAGCACCACGGCCCCGCCGCCCCCGATCCGGACGGGGTGGCGTGCCTCGAGCACGGAGAAGGGCACGGCGAGGAGGATCGCGGCCACGGGCACCATGAGCACGGTGACCCGGGTGACCACGATCCCCACTCGGTCCTGGACCACGGGCCCGATCTGTTCGTAGTGTCAGCACAGGAAGACGGTCCGCTCCCCCTGGCCATTCTGTCGGCCGGCGGCCCGGACCCTCCCTCGCCGCGAGCGATCTCGTCGGCTCCGCCACCCGAGCCACCCCCACCCGAGCTGCGGCTGCCGGGCTGCCGGCGGCCCCGGGGACCTCCCCGAATCGCGTGACCCCACCACGGGCGCGGGCCAGGCAGGGCCTGCGCCGTCCTTGCGTGCGTCGTCGGCCCGAGCCCGGCGGCGCCTGGTCACCGCGATCCGGTTCCTGAGATTGCTGCACTCGCCGAGGCCCCATCATGTCCAAGACCAGCGTTCGACTCCTGTTCGGCCAGATCCTCGCGGTCTGCGCGGTCGCCCTGTGCGCGCAGGCCTGCGCTCCCGGTGCCGATCCGGCGAGCGGGGCTCCACCCGGCCCGCAGGGCGAGGAGCCCGAGCCGCGAAGCGTCACGGTGCTCACCGAGAAGGTCGAGCTCTTCATGGAGTATCCCCGGCTGATGCCGGGCCTCGAGGCGCGATTCCTGGCGCACCTCACGGTACTCGCGACCGGGGAGCCCGTGCGCAGCGGCCGCCTCGAGCTGGTGCTCGTGAGGGGGTCCGACTCGACCCGCTTCGAGGCCCCCAGACCGGCGCGAGACGGCCTCTTCATTCCCGTGGGGGCCTTGTCGGCGCCCGGCAGCCACGCGGCCTCGATCGTCGTGCGGAGCGACCAGGTGCAGGAGGAGATCCCGCTCCCGCCGGTCGTCGTCCACCCCGATCGGGAGAGCGCGCTGGCGGCCGCGGAGTCCGAGGCCGGGGAACCCGCGGATGCCGTGTCCTTCCTCCTCGAGCAGCAGTGGAAGGTCCAGATGCTCCTGGGTCGGGTCGAGCGCCGCCCGCTGACGAGACGGCTGCTGCTACCAGGGGTGATCACCGCGCGCCAGAACGCCACCGCGGTCGCATCGGCCCCGGTGGCGGGGCGCCTGCTGCCCCCCCCCTCGGGGCGGCTGCCGCGGGTCCCGGATCGCGTCGAGTCCGGGCAGGTGCTGGGGCTCGTCGAGCCGCCCATGCCGGCGACGGAGATGGCCGCCCTGCGAGCGAACCGCGCCCAGCTCCAGACCCTGGAGGCCGAGCTCCTCCAGCGCGGCTTCGAGCTGGCCGCCGCGGGGCTGGAGGCCGAGCGGAACCTGCAGCAGGCCCGGGCGCGGCTCGACTTCGCCCGCTCGGCGCTCGCGCGGGAGGAGCTCTTGAAGGAGAAGGGCGTCGGGATCGAGCAGCAGCGCGACGAGGCCGTGCGCGCTCTGCAGGTGGCCGAGGCGGAGCACGAGGCCGCCCGGGCGCTGCTGGACTCCCACCGGGCATCCGCCACGAGGATGGACGAGCTGATGGAGCGCAGCCGGGCCACCGGCCTCCTCCCGCGGGCGGAGGCGGCCGCCCTGGCGATCCCGCTGGTCGCGCCCATCTCGGGCCGGGTCGCGAGGCGCGAGCTGGTCGAGGGCGAGCACGTCGAGGCCCTCGCGCAGCTGTGCGAGATCGTGGACCTGGAGCGGGTCTGGGTCGTCGCCCGCCTCTCCGAGTTCGACCTCGACCAGCTGACCGAGACCCCCTCCGCGCTCCTCGAGCTGCCCGCCTTCCCCGGCCGGCGCTTCGACCTCCGGGCGATGGGCGGCGAGCTGGTGGACGTCGGCCTCCGCGTGGACCCGGCGACGAGGACCGTGCCGATCCGCTTCGAGCTCCCCAATCCGGATGGGGTCTTCCGCGACGGAATGGTGGCCGACGTGCTCCTGACCACCCGCCACGTGGCCGACGGCGTGGCCGTCCCGGAGGAGGCCCTGGTGCTCGACAATGGCCGCCCGCTGGTCTTCGTGATGCTCTCGGGTGAGACCTTCCAGCGGCGGGAGATCGAGACCGGCATCCGGGACGGCGGATGGGTCGAGATCGTCTCGGGGCTGGCCGAGGGAGAGCGCGTGGCCACGCGGGGCGCCTACGCGATCAAGCTCGCCGCGCTCTCGCCGGCCTCCTTCGGCCACGGTCATGGTCACTGAGCCGGGAGCCGGATCATCATGATCGACGCACTGATTCGCTGGTCGCTCTCCAACCGCCTGGCCGTGGTCATCGTCTGCGCCGCCTTCCTGCTCGGCGGTCCGTACATCGCCCGCCGCATGCCCGTGGACGTCTTCCCCGACCTGACGGCGCCCACGGTCACCGTCCTCGTCGAGGGGCACGGCATGACGCCCGAGGAGATGGAGGCGCACGTCACCTTCCCGATCGAGACGGCGGTCAACGGGGCCGCCGACGTGCGCCGCGTGCGCTCGTCGACGGCCGTGGGCTTCTCCACGATCTGGATCGAGTTCGAGTGGGGCACGGACAAGTACCGAGCGCGCCAGACCGTGGCCGAGCGCCTGGCGCTGGTGGCCGACCGTCTCCCGGAGACCGTCGGGGCGCCCATCCTGGCGCCGCTGTCGTCGGTCATGGGCGAGATCCTCTTCGCCTCGGTGACCTCCGACCGGCATTCCCTGCTGGAGCTGCGGACCTTCACCGGAACGGACATCCGCCGGCGGCTGCTGTCGGTGCCCGGGGTGGCCCAGGTGGCCCTCTTCGGGGGCGACGAGAAGCAGTATCAGGTCGTCCTGTCACGCGCCCGGCTCCAGGCCTACGACGTGTCCATCACGGAGGTCGCCGACGCGCTGCGGCGGTCCAACGAGAACGTGGCCGCGGGCTTCCTGGTCGAGGGCGGGCAGGAGTCCATCCTCCAGGGGGTGGGGCTCCTGGGCGGCGTGGAGGACATCGGTGACACCGTCGTCGCCGTCCGCGAGGGCACCCCGATCCGCGTGCGGGATCTGGGCACGGCCGTGCTCGGCTCGGGGATCCGCCGCGGCACCGGCTGGGCCTCGCGCCGGGGCCCCCAGTGGGAGCCGATCATCGAGCCGGCGATCGTGATCGCCGTCCTCAAACAGCCGGGCACGAACACGCTCGAGGTCACCGAGAGGCTCGATCGCGCCTTCGACGAGATCGAGGCCACGGTCCCCGACGGGCTGGTGATCAACCGGAGCCTCTTCCGCCAGGCGGACTTCGTCACCGCGTCCGTCAGCAACACGATCGATGCCTTGCGCGACGGGAGCATCATGGTGTTCCTGATCGTCATCCTGTTCCTGGCCAGCTTCAGGGCCAGCCTGATCACCCTGCTGGCCATTCCCCTCTCGCTGGTGGCGGCCCTGCTGACGCTGCGCGCCTTCGGCGCGAGCATCAACACGATGACCCTGGGGGGGATGGCGATCGCCATCGGCGCCCTGGTGGACGATGCGATCATCGACGTGGAGAACATCACCCGGCGCCTGCGGCTGAACGCCATCCTGCCGCCCGCCGACCGCCGCTCCATCTTCCAGGTCGTGCTCCAGGCCTGCATCGAGGTTCGCTCGTCGATCGTCTACGCCACCCTGATCATCCTGCTGGTCTTCGTCCCCCTGCTGTTCCTCTCCGGGGTCGAGGGCCGGCTGCTGCGCCCGTTGGGGATCGCCTTCGCCGTCTCGCTCACGGCCTCGCTGCTCGTCGCCCTGACCCTGACCCCCGTCCTCTGCAGCTACCTCCTGCCCTCCAGCCGGACGGTGCTCGGGACCGGCGATCCCTGGCTGGTGCGCATCCTCAAGCGCCTCTATCGCCGGCCGCTCGCGGCGGCCATGCGGCATCCAATCCTCGTGATCGCGCCGACCGTGGTCCTGTTCCTGGCCGCCGCGCTGGGTACGGCGAGGATGGGTCGCAGCTTCCTCCCGGAGTTCAGCGAGGGAGCGCTGGTCGTGGGCCTGGTCAGCGTGCCCGGCATCTCCCTCGAGGAGAGCGATCGCCTGGCCCACATCGTCGAGGAGACGCTCATGGCCCACCCCGAGATCGAGGCCATCGGGCGACGCACGGGCCGGGGCGAGGCCGATGCCCACGGCATGAACACCGAGGGCAGCGAGATCGACCTGACCCTCGACATGGAGGCCCCCGCGCGGCTCGGGCTCGAGACGCGCTCGCGCGCCGAGCTCCTCCAAGCCCTGCGCGCGGACGTCGCCGCCATCCCCGGCGTCCAGGCCACCTTCGGCCAGCCGATCGGGCACCGCATCGATCACATGCTCTCCGGAACGCGCGCCAACATCGCGGTGAAGATCTTCGGCGAGGACCTGCACGAGCTGCGCGCCCTGGCCCGACAGGTCGAGGAGATCATGCACGACGTTCCGGGGGTGGTCGATCTCACGGTCGAGCGGCAGAACGACATCCCCGTCCATCGCGTGGAGTACGATCGCGCGGCGATCGCGCGCCATGGCCTGAGCGTTCGGGAGGTCGGGCAGGCGCTGCTCACGGCATTCCGCGGCCAGACCGTCACGCAGGTGCGCGAGGGGCGCAACGCCTTCGATCTCGTCCTGCGCGTCGGTTCCCTGGACGGGCCCTACGGGCGGGCCCACGCCAGCGCCGAGATGGTCGACGCGGTGCTCGTCGATACCCCGTCGGGCGCCCGCGTCCCGCTGAAGGCCCTGGCCGCGATCAGCCGCGAGGTGGGGCCGAACATGGTCACCCGGGAGAACGCCCAGCGCAAGATCGTGGTGATGTGCAACGCAGCCGGGCGCGCGCTGGGGGACGTCGTCTCGGACATCAGCGAGCGAATCGCCCAGCGGGTCGACCTGCCCTCGGGTACCTACGTCGAGTACGGCGGGCAGTTCGAGAGCGCCGAGGCCACCCGCAAGCGCCTCAGGGTCCTGGGCCTGGCCGTCGTCCTCGGCATCGGCCTCCTGCTCTACGTCGCCTTCCGCTCGCACCGTGACGCGCTGCTGGTCATGGTCAACCTGCCGCTGGCGCTGATCGGCGGCGTGGCGGGCGTCTACGCCTCGGGCGGAGTCCTGTCCGTCGCGTCGATCATGGGCTTCATCAGCGTGTTCGGCATCGCCGCGCGCAACGGCATCATGCTGATCTCGCACATCCGTCACCTGCATCGCCAGGAGGGAGTCTCGGACTTCTCCGAGGCGGTCCGACGCGGCGCGACCGAGCGGCTGGCTCCCATCCTGATGACCGCCCTGTGCGCGGGGCTGGCCCTCCTGCCGCTGGCCCTCGGCGGCGAGCAGCCGGGCCGGGAGATCCTCACCCCGATGGCCATCGTCATCCTGTGCGGGCTCCTGTCGTCGACCTTCCTCAACATGCTCATCGTGCCCGCGCTGGTGGTGCGCTTCGGCAGGCCGGCCACGACGGGGTGGCAGGCGAACGAGTCGGACGGATCCCGGCCCGGCGAGCCCCTCGACCGCCCCGCCACGACCTAGCCATCCATGGCGCGCGAACCGATCGACTGTGCCCCCCGGACTGAACCCGATCGCGGAGCCGGCCCGGGAGCATCCCGCCAGCGCCTGTTCGCCCACAGCCGCAACACCCTGATCCTGCCCGACTTGCGGCTGGTAGCGGAGGAGGGACTCGAACCCCCGACACTCGGATTATGATTCCGATGCTCTAACCAACTGAGCTACTCCGCCGGCGGAGCCGGGCGAATCTAGCCGGGGCGGGGGGTGGGGTCAAGCGGGGGGGCAGGGGCGGGGCGGCCCGGCGGCGGGTCCGGCTCCGGCCGGGACAACAGATCCGGGGCCCGCCGGCCGATAAGGCCGAGGTGTGCGGCTGCCGGCGCCCCGGGGAGGGGGTCGGCACAGCCCGACCCGGGTCCAGATCCAATGGCTCATCCGCGCGAGCACGCCCTCCTCGCCACCCTCATCGAGACGCTGGTCGTGTGCACCGATCCCGCCCTGCGAGATCGGATCCTCCTGGAGGCCTCCCTGATCTCCGGGGCAGCGACGGCGGCCGGACTGTGGCGCCCCCGCGCGAGGGCGGGGGGGTGGAGCCGGGTGAGGACGCACGGCCCTCCCGAGCTGCTCCCCCGCGACAGCCTGGTCGTGGGGGTGCTCGAGGGGCAGCTCGACGGCGAGGTGGCGCAGGATCAGCGGATCCTGGCCTGCGGCCGCGGGCCGGACCGCGTGGCCCTGGCCCTCGGCGGAGTCCAGGCGCGCGAGGAGGAGATCGACCGGATCCAGGGCCTGCTGGTGGCCTTCGCCGCCACCTCCGTCGAGGCCCCCCCCTCCGACCGCCTGCCGGCGCCCCTGCCGGCCGATCCCCAGGACGCGCGAGGCCGCGACCGACGCGGCCTCCAGCACGATCTTCGCAACCTGCTCCACGCGCTCGGCAGCGCCCAGAACGTGATCGACGAGCTGGGCCACGAGCTCACCCCCGAGGAGCTGGTGTGGGCGCGAGAGAGGGTCGAGCGCGAGAGCCAGCGCGTCGGCCGCCTGCTGCTCGACGCGGTCGAGGAGGGCGATTCCGGGGAGACCCGATCGCCGCGGCCGGGCTGGAGGCCCGAGCTCGTCATCCGCGACGTGACCGATGGCTTCGGACGGGCATCCCGCCACCTGGGAGTGCACCTGACGAGACTGGTGGACGAGGACCTGCCCGAGCCCGGCGGCGACATCGACGAGGTGGGGCTCCGTCGCATCGCGCAGAACCTGCTGCAGAACGCTCGCGAGTCGCTCGCACCCTCCGACCGGGAGGGGACCAGGAGTGAACCGGACGGTACCCGCCGGTGCGAGCTGATCGTGGAGCTCTTTGCCAGCCGCGGCGCGCAGGGAGGACTGGTGCTGCGCGTCGAGGACAACGGCCCGGGCATCCCCGAGGAGATCCTCCCGCGCGTCTTCGACGCGGGCGTCACCGCCGGCAAGGCCGATGGCCAGGGATTGGGCCTGGCGGTGGTTCGCGATCTCGTGTCGAGCGCCGGCGGCGAGGTGCGCGCGCGCAACGTACCGGGGAGTGGCGGAGCGCGCTTCGAGGTCTGGCTCAGGAGCGCCTGAGCGCGAGGCGAACTCCCTCTCGAGAACGCTCGCGGAGCGCCCACGAAGGGGGCCGGTGACCCTTGCCGATCACCGGCCCGAGGGAGAGAGGAGGATCCATCAAGCTTCCCGGGTACCCAGCCGCTCGCAAAGCTCGGTACCTCCCGATGGACTCTCGCTTTTTAGGACGGCGGTCAGGCCGTCCGCACTCAATAATAGGGGTCCGCTCGGCGATCGGACCAGCAGTTTCCCCGAAACTGTCGCCCGTCGAACGGTGTCCCAACTTGAATCACGCAAGCGCTTTTCAGCCTAGCAACAGGCTGGACCGGTTCAGTTCCCGCGAGTCACCGGCCGAGCCTAGCCGCGTCCGTTTCACGCGTCCGTTTCAACCGGCCGGTCGGTGTTTCAGTCGGCTCGGCGCGGATCGCCGCAGGTGCTGCAGGATGGCGGTCTTGCGTTCGAAGAGCCCGGCCAGGGCCCGCTCCTCGAGGACCCGGTGCAGCGCTCAGGGTTGGATCACCCAGGCGTGGCTGCCGCCGTCGGTCTCGATCAGGAGGAGCTCCTGGGTCGCACCGCTCCAGCTCCAGCTCGAGGTCGGCAGCAAGTCGCGCAGGACCGCCGATGGCTGGGTCGCGTAGCCCGGGAGCAGGATCTCATCGCCCAGCCCGTCGGTCGTGGAGAGATCCACCTCGAGCTGCGAGGCGACGTCCAGCCCGGCCGCCAGCAGGTCCACCGCCAGCCGGCTCAGGTTGGCGGTGTCCTCGATGGTGAGCTTGTTTCCGCCCGGATCGATCGACCAGTCGAAGGGCGTGAAGGCCCCGGCCGCGTCCTGGGTCACGTCGAAGTGGAAGAACACCCCGTCCCGATCGGCCAGCGTCCTGGAGCCCTGAGGGATCTGCAGGCTGAACTGCGCGAGGAAGTCGCAGGCGCTGGTCTCGTCGAGCATGCTCCACTCATGACCGGTGAAGTTCATGATGTAGTAGCCGTAGGTCGGTCCGGGCTGCAGGCCGAGGGTCTGCAGGTGGCCGTCGAGCACATCGCACTGGGTGTTCAGGTAGGCGATGGGCTCGTTCGAGGCGCGCACGACCCACTGCGGCATGTGGAGCAGGTTGCGCGCCAGGTCCCAGTCGGCGTTGACCGACAGGCTGATCGGATCGAAGTCGATCACCGAGGAGCGCGCCATCTCCCAGGGATCGGCGGAGCCCGGGCTCCCGTCGCCGAACCAGAAGTCGAGGACGAAGCGGACCGGCTGGTCGTGGTAGTAGGTGTTGTTCAGGGCCACGCCGCCGGTGTGGTCGATGATGGCCGCGAAACGGGTAGCCAGGGGATCGAGGTGCCGCGCCGCGAAGCTGGTCACGCAGCCGCCCCCCATCGAGAACCCGATGCCGTAGGTCCGATCGGGGTCGATCAGCAGGTTGTTGGTCATCCACCCCAGGGCCAGCTCGGTGTTGGCCTGGCTGGGCATGGAGGCGAAGTTCATGTTCTCCGCGGCCAGCGGACAGACCAGGTACCAGCCGCGCTGGGCGGCCTCCTGCACGTAGGTGGTGTCATCCCACGCGTCCAGGTGGTTGGAGCCGAACTTGTGGAAGATGACCAGCATCGGCTGGGGCGTGACGGGCGGGGGCGAGGGCTCGAAGACCAGGAACTTCTCCTTGTAGCCGGTGCCGGTGCTCCACTTGTCGAAGAAGATCACGTAGGGCCCCAGCTGGTGGGCCAGGCCCGGCAGGGGAGGCAGGGGGTTGACCGAGACCCCGAAGCCGTTGCGACCGCCGTGGGCCATGCCGAAGTTCGCCAGGTCCTCCGGATCCACCAGGTCGGCCAGGGATCGCGGCCGGCGGCGGTCCGCCCGCGTGCCCTGCGCTCGACCGCCGCGCGAGGCCTGACCGCGTTCGTCAGGACCGCCGGCCTCCACCTCGCTCGAGGCGGGGGGGCGGGGGACCTTCGACTCCGAGGGCGGCGGGGAGCCGACCTGGAGCAGGAGGCCGCTGGCGAGCGCGATGGCGGTCAGCATGTATTCACCCTCCCTGTCTCAGGGTGCCTGATCGTACGAACCGACCTCCGCCCGGAGCCCCGACCCCGAACCGAGGGACGACACATGGATCTTACCTCGCCCACGGCGGGGTGGACCAGTTTTGCTCGATTCCCGGGCCGGCGGGGTGGGCTCCAGCCGGGCGGCCGGCTCGGAGCGATCCTCAGGGCTGGATCTGCCAGACGTGAGGGCCGCCGTCGTACTCGAGCAGCCGCAACTCCCCGGTGACGAAATCGAAGGTCCAGTTGGTCTCGGGGAGGCCGTCCCGCAGCACGGCCGAGGGCCAGGTCGGCCAGCCGCGCAGCAGCACCTGGTCCTCCAGGGCGTCCGCGGTCGACAGCTCGACCTGCAGCGGAGCGGCCGGGTCCAGGCCCACCGCCAGGGTGTCGAGCGCCACCTGCCGGAGGTTGGCGGTCCCCGACAGCTTCAGGGAGTTGGTCGCCGGGTCGAGCTCGTAGGTGATGGGCGTGAACTGCCCCTCGACCTCCTGCTCGATCCCCAGGTGGTACCAGGTACCGTTGCGGTCGGCCAGCAGGCTGGCGGCGTCGGGGATGCTCAGGCTCTGCTGCGCGAACCAGTCGCAGGTCGCGGGCTCGTCCAGCATCCCCCACCAGTGGCCGGTCTCGGGCATCACGTAGTAGCCGTATCTCGCCCCGGGCGGAACCCCCAGCGCCTTCATGTGGGAGTCGAGCACGTCGCTCTGCACCGACAGGTAGCCGATCGGATCGGTCTGCGCGCGGACGATCCGCACGGGCAGCTGCACCAGGTTGCGCGCGAGGTCCCAGCCCGCCTGCACCTGCAGGGTGCTCGGATCGAAGCGGATCACCGAGGAGCGGGCCATCCTCCAGGGATCGGCCGAGCCGGCGGAGCCGTCGCCGAACCAGAAGTCGAGGATGTAGCGCGCCGGCGCGTCGCTGTAGTAGGTGTGCGAGAGGTCGACCCCGCCGGAGTGGTCGACGATGGCCGCGAGCATCGGGCGGGCCGGGTCCAGGTGGCGCGCGGCGTAGCTGGTCACGGCGCCCCCCCCCATCGAGAATCCCACCCCGTAGATGCGATCGGGGTCCACGCTGAAGATACCCGTCACCCAGTCGAGGACGGTCTCGATGTTGAGCTGGCTCTCCAGCGAGGCGAAGGACTTCTTCGAGGCGCCCAGGGGGCACACCAGGTACCAGTCCCGCGCCAGCGCCTCCTGGATGAAGGTCGTGTTCTGCCAGACGTCCCAGTGGCTCGAGCCGAACTTGTGGAAGACCACCAGCATGGGCCGGGGGGCCACCGGCGGGGGCCAGGGCACGTGCAGCAGGAACTTCTCGAAGAAGCCCGTTCCGGGGTCCATCTTCAGCTCGAAGAAGAGCAGGGACTGGCCGTTCCACTGCTGGCGGATGGCGGTGCCGGAGATCCGCGAGCGCCCCCCCGAGCCGCTCTTGGACGCCCCGGGCGTGAAGTCCGCCATCCCGTCGTCCCCGTCGCCCAGGTGCACCTGGGAGCTGGCGCTGCGGTTGCGGCGGTCCATCCAGTCGATCGAGCCGGGGGGAGGGAGGGGCGGAACGGGCGGCCCGATGGGCGGCAGGGCGAGGATCGCCGGGGCGGGGGGCTCCTGCGGGGGCTCCTCCTCGGGCGGGAGGGCCTCCTCCTCCTGGAGGGCCCGCTCCTCCTCGAGGGCCTCCTGCTCCTGGCGGGCCCACTCCTCGAGGGCCAGGTCGGCCACCCGGGGCGCGAGGGAGAGCTGGGCCTGCACGAGCAGGCCGATGGCGAGCGTGCTGAACATGGGTACCTTTCCGAGACGATCGCCCTGCCGCGATCCACGGGAAGGGGATGGACGGGGCCGGACGCCTTACCTGGACAGGGGCAGCACCCCCCCAAGGGAACGCTACCCCGGGATTCCAGGTCGGGTCGGGGGCTATCGGGATCTTGGGACGTCGATCCGGAGTCTTCCCGGGTGGAGAAGCGAAACCCGGCGCCCGACAGGCCGCTCGCCCGGCCGAGGCCCCCTCAGGCGCGCTCCAGGAGCTCCAGCGCCACCCCGAAGCGGAGGCCGCGGCCCGAGACCCGGGCCTCCCTCGCGCCCACCCGCTCCAGGGCCGCCCCCAGGCAGGCCAGGCCGGCGGGCAGGACCTCGACCCGATCGGCCTCCACGGGCAGGGCCCGGCGCTCGGCGAGGCCCAGGGCCGCCAGCCGCTCGGCCTGGCGGAGGGCGCTGGCGGCCGGGACCACGGCCCCCTCGGCGCGCCGGTGGTCGAAGGCCTCCAATCCCAGCTCCAGGCAGGCCAGGTTGGTCGCGGTTCCGCCCAGGACGACGGCCGGGAGGGCCGGCTCTCCCCCGGCGGCGGCGACCCCCTGGGGGAGGCCCCCGACCAGCTCGCGCGCGTCGCGGACCAGGGCGGGCCACCCCCCCTCCCGGCGCGGAGGCCGCCCGCCGAGCCCCATCCAGGTCTCGGTCAGGACCACCGCTCCCGCGGGCACCGACCGCCGCTCGCGGCCCCCCTCGAAGACGAGCTCGGTGCTGCCGCCCCCGGCGTCCAGGACGACCGCTCCGGGGCCCGCCCCGGCGAGCCGGGCGGCCCGCCAGCCCAGGCGGGCCTCCTCCTCCTCGGAGAGGACCTCCACCCGAAGGCCCAGCTCCGACCGCGCCCGCTCCAGGAACGCCCCGGCGTTCGACGCCCGCCGCAGGACGGCGGTCCCCACGGCCCGCAGGTCGCGGGCCTCGACGCCCAGCTCGCGCGCGCGGGCCAGGAAGTCCGCCAGCACCCCGACGGCGCGCTCGGCGGCCCGCGGGGCGATCGCGCCGTCGGCGGCCAGACCCTCGCCCAGGCGGGGATTGCGGCACTCCTGCGCCAGCTCCCGAAGGACGCCGTCCTCGCCCCGGCAGGCCACCAGGAGCAGCGCGCTGTGGGTCCCCAGGTCGATGGCGGCCACGGGCTCGAGGGCGGATTCCGGCGGCACGGCCCCTCCTACTTCGCCCTCTTCAGGGGGACGTCGATGCGCTGCCGTTCGCGCTGCCGGATGCGCACCTCGCCGCGGTGGGGCTCGCACCCCTCGGCCGCCACGCGCAGCTCCCACTTCCCCGGCCTGACGATCCCGCTCGCGTAGCGCCCCCCCTTCTGCTCGCGCAGGTTCACGACGGGCGCGCGGCCGACGCCCCCCCTGCGCGCCGGCCGGGGTAACAGGACCGCCTTCGCGCCGCGGACGGCGCGGCCGGCGGCGTCCCGCACCCGCACCAGGACCTCGGTGCCGCGCTCGAGCTGGATCTGGCCCAGGTCGACCCTCGTGCCGGCCCGCAGGTCCACCGGCCCGATCCGGACCGGCACGCAGCCCTGGGCGCGCGCCACGAGCTTCGTCCGCCGCGGCCGCAGCCCGGTGATCTCGAAGCGCCCGCGATCGACCTCGACCAGGCCGTCCCGCAGGCCCTCGAGGCGAAGCCCCTGGGGCTCGTCCCGCTCCTTGCCCACCACGACCAGGCCGACCATCGAGGCGCGGGCGGCCAGCTCGCGGTCCACCAGCACGACCGTCAGCCAGCGGTGCTCGGGTGCCAGGACCTCCCCGGGATCGCAGTGGCCCAGCTCCCACTGGGCGGCCCTCGTCTCCACGCTCCACCGGCCGGTCGGGAGGCTGTCGAAGCGGAAGTCGCCGAAGGGGCCGGTGACCGCCCGCAGGACGCTCTCCCGGGCCCCGCCCGGATCCTGGAGGATCAGGCGGATCACCGCGCCGCCGACCGCGAAGCCGCGCTCGTCGACGGCCACCCCCTCCAGCGGGAGGGCCGGCTCGAGCTCGAGCTCGATCCAGGCCGGCTCGCCCGCCGCGAGCCTCGCCTTGCGCCGGGCGGTCGCGTACCCCTCGGCCTCGACCTCCAGCCGCGCGCCCCCGGGCGGCAGTCCCTCGAGGGCGAAGGCCCCCTCGCGATCGGTGAGCGCGGAGGGTCCGCTCAGGTCGCCGACCCGGGTGGGGTAGACGAGCGAGATCCGCGCGCCCTCCACCGGCTGCCCGTGCTCGGCGCGCACGAGGCCGGTGAGCTGCGCCCCGCCGCTGAGCTGGAGGCGCACGCCGGAGCGCTCCTGCTCGGGCCGCAGCTGCAGGGAGAGGCCGCGGCTGGGTGTGAGCTCGCCCGCGCGATCGGGCGGCGGCAGGGCCACGAGGACCAGCTGCTCGTAGGGGAGGAGGTCGGCGAGGAGGAAGCCGCCGGCCGCGTCGGCCTCGATCGCGCGGCCCGCACCGCCCTCCTGGATCGCCGCCTCGCCCTCGATGAGGACCTCCGGCGGCGGAGCCTCCTCCACCTGGCGCAGGACCACCACCCGAGCGCCGGGCACCGCCCCGCCGAGGGGGTCGATCACCGCGCCCTCCACCGAGGCCAGGCCGCCCACCCGGAAGTCGTGCTCGATCCGCTCGCCCCGGCCGGACAAATGGACCCGCGAGTCGAACTCGGCGCCCCAGGGGGTCCGGGCGGTGAGCCGGTACTCCCCGGTACCGAGCCCCTCGAGGCGATAGCGGCCCAGGGCGTCCGTGGCCGCCTCGCTCGAGAGGAGCTCCAGCGCCTCCGGATCCACGCGAGCGACCATGGGCTCGGCCCGCACCACCGCCCCCTCGACCGCCTCGTGGCTGTCGTGCCACCGCACAGAGCCCTCGACGAGGCACTGCGGGCCGACCTCGAGATCCACCTCGAGGCGCTCCCCCTTCGCGAGCAGGAGCCCCGCCTGGGCGGTGACCCCGCCGGTGGGCGCGCGCGCCGCGAGGGCGTACTCCCCCGGCCAGAGGTGCGGGAACTCGAAGCGGCCGTCGGCTCCGGGATGGGCGACGAGGCGGACCTCCTCGCCCTCCGGGCCCGGGCCGCGGCGCCTGAGGTAGACGGCCGCCTCGGGCTGGCCCTCGGCGGCTTCGGGGGGCGGAGCGCCCGACACCAGGATCCGGCCGCGGATCCCGGCCGCGAGCGAGAGCTCGAAGGGGGCCGCCTCGGAGTCCAGGTCGGCGCGAGGCCGCCGCAGCTCGAGGTAGTCGGGGTGGGCGATCTCAATCCGGGCTCGGGCGCCCTCGGGCCAGAGGAGCTCGAAGGCCCCCCCCTCGTCCGTGCCCGCCTCCGCCCTGAGCGCGGAATCCTCGCCCTCGAGCCGGACCCGCGCGCCGGCCACCGCCCGCTCGCTCCCCAGCTCGACGACCCTCCCGCGCCAGGTGCGCCAGGAGGCCGCGCCCGTCGGGGCGCTCGCGGCCTCCCGGCCGAGCGGGAGCGCACCCTCGCGTCCGTCCGCCGCGCGGGCCGGGGAATCCTCGGCGGCTCGCCCGGCCCCGGAGAGATCGGCGGGAGCGGCGATCCAGGGCCCGCCGGCCGCGCCCGGCGGGCCACCCGGCGGATCGCCGGGCCCGCCGCGAAGGAGAGCCGTCACGAGGACCACGAGGGCGAGCAGGGCCGCAGCGGTCGCCACCATCGCGGCCACCACCCGGCGGGAAGGATCCCTCTCAGCGCGTCCCATGTCCGCTTCCCGGCATGTCCTCGAGGGCCCCGTAGCAGGTCCCGTCCAGATTGAACACCTGCACCCGCTCCCCGTCCCGGTCGATCACCGCGATCCGCGCGGGGCGCCCCGCGGCCGCGGAATCCGCGACCACGTCCGCGGGCTCGAAGAGGCGGCCCGCGCCCCTCCCCCCCTCGGCCAGGACCCGGATCAGCCGGCCCCCCCCGTCGAGGAGCAGCAGGGCTCCGTCCTCGCCTCCGGCGGTGACGACCAGGCGGCCGTCGTCCAGCGGCGCGAGGGCGGTGGGCTCGAAGCGAGCACCCGGCCGGGTGGGGACCGCGATGGAGAAGTGGAACTCCCGGCAGCGGAAGACCTGGATGCGCCCGGCGCTCGCCTCGCAGACGAAGAGGAGCGCTCCGCAGCCCGTCACGCTCCGCGCGCCGTGGAAGGCCTCGCCGGCCGCGCCCTGCGACCGCAGGGAGGCGACCCACCCGCCCTCCGGACGGAAGAGCTGGACGGCGTGCCGCCGCCGCCCCCCGCAGGCGATGGCGAGCAGCGGCTCCTCCCCATCCTCCAGCGCGGCCACATCGGCCACCCGCCCCAGGCTGCCGCGCGCGTCGCGGCTGGCCTCCTCCCGTCGGCCGAGGGTGCGCACCTCCCGTCCGGAGAGGGTGAAGGCCCGCACCGTCGAGCCCGCCCCGTCCGCCACCCACAGGTGGTGGTCGCCGTCGACGTCCAGCCCCTCGACCGAGGCCCGGGACCGGCCCGGGCCTCGGAAGGAGAAGCCCGGCCCCAGGGGCGCACCGTCGAGGTCAAAGGGGCGGACGTGGCCCGTGAGCTCGTGCCGGCCCACCCAGAGCACGCCTTCCCTGAGGGCCAGGCTCCCCTGCAACCTCAGCCCTCCCGCCTCGTCAGTCGGACCACCACCACCTCCGCGGGCGCTCCCACGCGCAGGGGCAGGCCCACCACCCCCAGCCCGCGGCTGATCACCAGGGCGGTCGAGCCCAGCTCGACGCGCAGCCCCGGGTGGGGCGGGCCGGCGCGGCGGAGCACGGGCAGGTCGATCTGGTGGCCGTGGGTGTGGCCGGCCAGGACCGCCACGCATCCGGGACGCGCGAGGGCCGGTCCTCCGGCGGGGTTGTGGCACAGGACCACCTCCACGTCGCCCTCCCGCAGGCCGGACCGGGCGGCCTCGAGGTCGAGGACCCGGGCCTCCTCGAGGTCCTCGACGCCCACCGCGGCCAGGGTGCCGTCGCCCGTGTCGAAGCGCGCGCACTCGTTGCGCAGGAAGCGGATGCCTCGCTCGCGAAAGGCCTCGACGATGCGGTGCTCGCTGCGGTCTCGGTAGTCGTGGTTGCCGAAGACCGCCAGGGTGCCGAAGGTCGAGCGCAGCCCGGCCAGATCGTCGAGGATGGGCAGGGCCTGGGTCCAGTGGGAGCTGATCAGGTCGCCGGTGATCGCGACCAGGTCGGGCCCGAGCCGGTTGACCTCCTCGACCACCTCGGACAGGCCGCCCCGGCCGAGGAAGGCGCCGGCGTGCAGGTCCGAGAGCTGTACGATGGTGAAGCCCTCGAGACCGCGGGGGAGGTCGGGGACGCCGACGCGCTCCTCGCGCAGGAGGAAGCGGCCGCGCGCGAGGTGCGCGCGCCGGTAGCGTGCGCGTCCCCCCAGGAGCGAGGTGAGCTTCACCAGAACCCGCACCGTCGCGATCCGCAGACCGCTGTGGCGCCGCGGCTCCTGGCGAAGCGCGGCGGCCGCGTTCATCGCCCGGACGCTGGCCGACATGGGATGCACCGCTCGGACCGCCGGTCCGATCGCCGGTCAGTGTACCCGGGGGGGAAGCGCCCCCACGCGCAGGGTCGGAGAGGGGATCTCGATCGTCTCGCCCGGGGCGAGCCGCCGCTCCCCGGCGCTGGTGAGGGCCAGCACCTCGCCCTGCAGGCAGTGGAGGGTCAGACCCTCCTCGGTGAGCTCGGCCGTGGCCGCGCCCTCCAGGACCTCCACCACCCCGGCCCGGCAGGAGAGCAGGGCGGCTCCCGAGAGGGTGAGCGTTCCGCCCTGGAGGCGGAGGCGGTCCGGCCGCGCCCGCTCGATGACCAGACCGGTCCGCGGACCCAGCTCCGCCCGGCTGTTCGGCCCCTCCAGGCGGGCGCACGCGTCCGGCCCGGTCCGGCACCAGTCGCCGCCGGTCAGCCGCAGGCTCCCCCCCGTGGGGTCGAGGAGGCCCCGCTCCGAGTGGACCGCACCCTCCAGGGAGCGCAGGGCGAAGGGCCGGGCGCGCTCGCCGATGCGATCGAGCTGCGTGAGCAGCAGGATGGCCAGGGCGGGCATCAGGAGGAGGCGCAGCCGGCTGCCGCGGCGGGTGGCCCCGAAGGCCAGCCGGGGGCGCCGGACGGGTCGCTCCGAGGAGCTCCGCCCCCCCACCTCGGGCCGGTCGCGGGCCATCCGGCCCATGAGCTGGACCCCCTCGCGGTAGACCTGCTCGCAGACCGGGCAGGCGGCCAGGTGGGCCCGCAGGGCCGCGGTCCGCCTGGCTCCCAGCCCCCCGTGGAGGAAGGCCCGGATGCGCTCCCGGGCCTGCCGGCACTCCGGCCCGGCCTCCGGGTCCGCCCCGGGGTCGGCTTCCCTGGGCTCTGCGCCGCTCATGTCCTCCTGGTCGGCCCATCCGGCGGGATCGCTTGAGGTGCGCGGGCCCCCGGGGGCCTCGATGCGGCCGTCCTGCCCGGATTAGAATCTCCGCGGCTCCGTCCGAAAGTCGATTCGCCCCCATGACACCTCCCGAAACCAAGCCCCCCTCCGACTTCATCCGGGCCCTCGTGGCGCGGGACGTGAGCGCCGGAAAGCACCAGGGCCGCGTCCAGACGCGCTTCCCCCCCGAGCCCAACGGCTACCTGCACATCGGCCACGCCAAGGCCATCTGCCTGAACTTCGGGGTGGCCGCCGAGTTCGGCGGCCTGTGCAACCTGCGCTTCGACGACACCAACCCGCTGGCCGAGGACGTCGAGTACGTCGACGCGATCACCGAGGACCTGCACTGGCTGGGCTTCGACTGGGAGGACCGGCTGTTCTACGCCTCGGACTACTTCGAGAGGCTCTACCAGCACGCCGTCCAGCTCGTCCGCCAGGGCGCGGCCTACGTGGACCAGCTGAGCGCCGAGGAGATCCGGGCCCACCGCGGAACCCTGACCGAACCGGGGCGCGACAGCCCCTGGCGCGATCGCCCGGCGGAGGAGAGCCTGGAGCTCTTCGAGCGGATGCGGCGGGGCGAGCTGGAGGACGGGGCCGCCGTCCTGCGCGCGCGGATCGACATGGCGCATCCCAACATGAACCTGCGGGATCCCACCATCTACCGCATCCGCAAGGCGCGCCACCACCGCACGGGGGAGGAGTGGTGCATCTACCCGATGTACGACTACGCCCACTGCGTCTCGGACTCGATCGAGGGCATCACGCATTCCCTGTGCACGCTCGAGTTCGAGCACCACCGTCCGCTCTACGACTGGTTCCTGGAGCAGCTCGGCATCTTCCACTCCCAGCAGATCGAGTTCGCCCGCCTCAATCTCGACTACACCGTGATGAGCAAGCGCAAGCTGCGCGAGCTGGTCGAGGAGGGCCGGGTGGACGGCTGGGAGGACCCGCGCATGCCCACCCTGTGCGGTCTGCGCCGGCGGGGCTACACGCCCCACGCCATCCGGGACTTCTGCGACCGCGTGGGGATCGCCAAGGCCAACACGGTCAACCAGGTGGCCCTGCTGGAGGCCTGCCTGCGCGAGGACCTGAACCGGCGGGCCCCCCGGGCCATGGCGGTGCTACGGCCGCTGAAGCTGGTCATCGAGAACTGGCCCGAGGACCGCGTGGAGGAGATCGAGGCGATCAACAACCCCGAGGACCCCTCGGCGGGGACGCGGCAGGTGCCGTTCACGCGCGAGCTCTACATCGAGCGCGAGGATTTCCGCGAGGACCCGCCGCGCAAGTTCTTCCGCCTGGCCCCCGGCCGGGAGGTGCGGCTGCGTTATGCGTACTACGTGAAGTGCGAGGAGGTGGTGAAGGACCCCGCCAGCGGGGAGGTGGTGGAGCTGCGCTGTTCGTACGATCCCGAGTCGCGGGGGGGGACCACGCCCGATGGCCGCAAGGTCAAGGGCATCCTGCACTGGGTGCCCGCGCCGCTCGCGATCGAGGCCGAGGTGCGGCTGTACGATCGGCTGTTCGATCATCCGAGCCCGGCCCAGGAGGAGGACTGGAAGGGGCATCTGAATCCGGACTCGCTGGAGGTGCTGAGCGGGTGCAAGCTCGAGCCCCATCTGGCGGAAGCGCAGCCGGGTGGGACCTGGCAGTTCGAGAGGCAGGGCTACTTCTGCGCGGACTCGAAGGACTCCCGGCCGGAGGCGCTGGTGTTCAACCGGACGGTGGGGCTGCGGGACACCTGGGCCAAGATCGAGAAGCGGGCTGCGAGGGGGGGGTAGGGTCGACTCCTCGGCGCGCCCGCGGAGCGGGCGCGGCCAGCGGACCGCTCTGGGCCTGGTGGCTCCGACCAAGGACCAGCCTTCGCCCTGGGCCGAGGACCTACACGCGCGGCACACTTGCCGCGCCGGCGCCGAGTGGCGCCGTAACGCCACGCGAGGTGCGCGTAGCGCACCGAGCATGTGGCGTGATCATCGGTCGAACCGTCCAACGCCGCAGCTCCGTGGGCCATGCCTCACGGCAGCAGGAATCGCTCGTGGGGGCAGGAACCCCGCGGGCGTCCCGGGAGGCTGTGACGA
>CAZTTG010000070.1:0-32371 GCA_964615935.1 uncultured Planctomycetaceae bacterium
GGGGGGGGGGTTGTAGGGTTGTGTTTGGCGCCGGGCGTTGGGGGGGTCGGGGGGGGCCCGGCGGGGCGGGACGCACCGAGGAGTCTGCCAGCTGTGAGGTCCGCTGGTCACTGCTCGGGCCGTGAGTGTTGACACACCCTTGCCTGGACAGGGGTGAGTCCCCCTCGGGCGGGGTGGCTGGTCCGAGCGGACTCCTCGGTGCGCCGGCGCAGCGAAGCTGCGCCAGGCGGCACCTCGGCCAGGCGCTCACAGCTCGCTTCCTGCCCCCACGGGCCTTCCTTCCAGCCGTGAGGGGAGGAGGGACGCAACGAAGGCACCCCACGGTTCGCCGAGGACACGCGGTGCCCGCGTGGGATGCCTCCGGGGGGTGGAAGACCAGATGGATGCCGCGCTGCGCGCGGCAATGCCTCCCGGCGGAGGAAAGACCTGATGACGAACGCCACATGCTCGGTGCGCTGCGCGCACCTCGCGTGGCTCCCGGCGCCACTCGGCGCCGGGCGCGGCCAGTGGGCCGCGCGGAGACAGGTCCCCTGTCGAGTGGTGGGGCAGACGTCCAGTCGCCGCTGGGCCTGGTCACGTCCCCCGCGCGGAGACGGGTCCTCTGTCCAGTGGCCGGGCAGACGTCCAGTCGGCCTCGAGGGATTCCGCCGCAGACCCTACCGCGACCCCGGCTCGGCGCGGGGGACCTCGAAGCCCTCCCGCGTCCAGCGCTCGACCGTCTCGGCGTACTCGCCCCGGGTCGCGTCCACCTGCCGACGCAGGCCGGAGAGGGTCTTGCTGGGCAGGTCGCGGCTGGCGAAGCGCTTGACCCAGTCCGGCAGGGAGCCGCCGGGGTCGAGGTCCACCCGGTACTCGACCAGGGTGCGCTCGGAGTCCAGGGCGGTCACGCGGTACATCCCCTCCAGGGAGGACATGCGCACGACTCCATGAACCTTCCTTTTCAGCTCGGACTCGACCGCCCGGAAGCGCGCCTCGATCCGGCGGTCGGGCTCCAGGATGAAGAGCTCGGTGCGCAGGACCACGTCCCGGTCGCTGATCACGAGGGACGCCGGCATGGGGGCGAAGGTGCGGTTGTAGAGGGTGTGGATCCCCTGCTCGTCCAGGTGTATCAGGCTGAACTCGCGGCAGTTGTGCGACCACTCCGGGTAGCGGGCCACGTCCTGCATCACCGCCACCACCTCGTAGAGGGGGGCCTCCACCGTGCACTCGGCGCGGATCTCGGGGAAGGAGGGCCGGGAGCCCTGGCGGAGGGAGACCGCGATCCCGCTCCGACGCGAGACCTCGGTCCAGCCCTCCCCCTCGGGGGAGGGACCGAGGCAACCCGCCGCGAGCAGGGCCAGCAGCGCGACACCCCCTCGAGCGGGGCCTGCGAGGAGCGGGCACTTCACGCGGCCATGGTAGCGGCGGCCGGCCGGCGAGGGGAGCGGGAGGCGGGGAGGGAGGAATCGGGGACGGAGGGCTCGCGGGCGCGTTGATTCGCCCGTAGGCCTCTGCCAGAGTGTCGGCCGAGCCTCCCATGCCCTCCCGAACCCGAACCGCGATCCTCGCCCTGGTCCTGGCCGCCGGCCCGGGTCCGGGCTGCTCGCCGGCCCCCCGGCCCGATCCGGAGCAGCGCGGCGGGCACGTCGTGCTGATCTCGGTGGACACCCTGCGGGCCGACCACCTGGGGTGCTACGGGAACCCGACGGTGAGGACGCCCGCCATCGACGCCCTGGCGGCCGAGGGGATCCGCCTCCGCGACCTGACCGCCACGGCGCCCACCACCCTGGCCTCGCACCTCTCGCTCTTCACCGGCAACTACCCCCACACCCACGGCATCGTGCGCAACGGCTGGACGGTCAACCCGGCCAACCAGACCCTGGCCGAGCTCATGCGCATGGCCGGCTACCGCACCGCGGCGGTGATCGGCTCCTTCGCCCTCTCCAGCATCACCGGCTTCGACCAGGGCTTCGACCACTACGACGAGGACTTCGACGAGCGCATCCGCTACGAGGACCTGGAGCCCAACCAGCGCCGGGCGGCTTCCACCACCGACGCCGCCATCGCCCTCCTCGAGGACCTGGGGGACGAGAGCCTGTTCCTGTTCCTGCACTACTTCGATCCCCACCACCCCTACGACCCGCCGGCGCCCTACGACACCATGTACCTGCCCGCGGCCAAGGACATCAAGGGGGACCTGCGCGACCAGCGCCGCGCGGTGGCCGCCCAGCAGAAGGCCATCACCGGCCGCGAGGAGGGCCTGGACAACGTCATCGTGCACGGCCTCAGCCGGCAGCTGGTCACCGGCTGCGATGGCCAGCCGCGGGACATCGATCCCAAGCTGGCGGCGCGCTACGCGGGCGAGGTGAGCTACGTGGACGAGCACGTGGGCCGGATCTTCGACGAGCTGAAGCGGCGCGGGATGTGGGAGGACTCGCTGGTGATCTTCACCTCCGATCACGGCGAGACCTTCTGGGAGCACGCCGACTTCTGGAACCACGGGCTGTGCGTGTACGAGACCACCGTCCAGATCCCCCTGATCCTCAAGCTGCCGGGCGGGGAGGGCGCCGGGGGCGAGATCGCCACGCCCCTGTCCAACGCGGACCTCCTGCCCACCCTGGTCGAGCTCCTGGGGCTGGCGGAGCCCGAGCGGGTCGAGGGGCGCAGCTTCCTGGCGGCGCTCGAGGGCCGCCCGCTCGAGCCGGCCGCGGTGTTCAGCGGAGCCACCCAGCCCGCGCGCCAGGAGAAGGCCGACATGGTGTGGATGGGCGAGCGCAAGTCGAAGGCGGTACGCCAGGGCCGCTTCAAGCTGGTCCGCACGCCCTACCTGGAGCTGGAGGAGCTGTATGACCTCGACGCCGACCCGGGCGAGCGAAGGAACCTCCTGATGGGAGGCGACGCCGCCGCGCGGGAGCGGGCGGAGGGGATGCGCGCGGTGCTGGAGGGATGGGCCGACTCGGCCGGTCCCCTGCCCAGCGGCTTCAACTTCCAGTACCACCAGGAGATGAAGAAGCAGCTCGAGGACGGCGAGGTCTCGGACCGCCTCCGGGGCCTCGGCTACGCGGGGGAGGGGGACGAGCCGGAGGGCGCCGGGGGGGGCGAGCGGTAGTCGGAATCGCGGAGGCGCGGCCTCTCAGTCGTCGAGCAGGCCTCCCAGCCCCTCCTTGACCTTGTCCCCGAGACCCTCGGGCAGGCTCTCGCCGAGCCCCTCGGTGAGGTCGCCCAGCGATTGCTCCAGCTGGCCGGACCAGTCCGAGCCCAGGTCCGTCAGGCGGCCGCCCAGGCCCTCGAGGAGCTCGGGGGGCACCCCGTCGATCCGCAGCGAGGCCGACAGCAGGGTCTGGACGACCTCCGAGATCAGCTCGGAGGTGGTGTAGCCCTCGCCCTCCGCGCCCAGGTCGCGCAGGACGATCGAGGGGACCTTCAGGTTCGAGCTGGTCATCAGCCTGGCGTTCAGGGTGATGTCCTCCATGACGAGCTCGCGGATCACGAAGCGCTTGCCGCCCCTCGGCTCCTCCGCCGGCTCGGCCTCGCCCGAGCCGAAGCGCTCCAGGCTCTCAAGGATGGCGTCCCAGTTGTTCTTGCCCTCCAGCCGCTCCAGGGAGAGCTCGATGCCGCTGAGCTTCAGGAGCGGCACCTCGATCACGTCGGAGGTCAGCGCCGTCAGGGGGAGCTCGAGGTGGGTGCCGCCGAGGGTCAGGAAGCGCTCGGTCTCGAAGCCCAGGGGGTTGTCGATCTCCAGGCCCACCAGCTCGTACTGGCCCGAGAGGACGCCGACGTCGGCGCCCTTCAGGCGCGTCTCGACACCCAGGGCATAGGTGCCGCCCTCCTCCACGGCCGCCACCGCCGCCTTGTCGAGCAGGATGCCGCCGAAGAACCAGCCGAGGGTCGCGAGGACGATGAGGACGACGAGGAGCCGGATGAGGAGCTTCATGATCCGGCCATTGCAGGGGCTGGAGGCGGGCGGGTCAACCCCGCCGCCCGAGCGGCCCGCGAGGGGCCGGGGCGCGGATCCCGGGGAAATCCGACCCGAGTCGCAACCGGAGCCGGGAGGGCCGGTCCCCGCCCCAGACTCCGCCTCGAGCGGAGGGCGCACGTCGCGAGACACCCTGTTGTAAGGACTGGAGAGCGAATGAAATTCAGCGAGTGGAAGGGCGGGCCGGGCCCGCTGGGTTGGATCCTGGGGATGGCGGTGCTCACGGGAGCGGCCTGGGCGGGGGATCCCGCCGCACCGCCCGCCCCGTCCGACGGGCCGGAGCTGGTGGCCTTCGCCAGCGGCGACGGCGGGCTCTGCCTGCGGCTGGAGGGGGGGCCGGCCTTCGGCGTCGGCCGGCTCCTGCTGTGGGAGGGGGCCGGGCCCGGCGGCGCCCGGGCGGCCCAGATGATCCGGCTGGGCTCGGACGGCTCCTGGTCGGAGCGATGGCCGGCCGCGGCGGCCCGGGCCGTGGGCGGCTGGAGCGCCCGGGCCGAGGTCCGCGGCGGGCCGCCCATGGCGTCGACCTGGGGCGTCCAGGTCACCGCGACCATCGGCCTGCCGCCGGCCGGGAGCGCGCCGCCCTCGGTCTGGCAGCGCGGCGACGTCCTGATCAACGAGTTCATGAAGGACCCCGCCTTCGTGTCCGACTCCAAGGGGGAGTGGATCGAGCTCTACAACGCCACCGACCACGTGGTGAACATCGAGGGCTGGGTGCTCCGGGACCGGGGCAGCAACTACCACCTCATCGTCAACGGCGGGCAGCGCATCGAGCTGACGCCGGGCGAGCACTTCGTGCTGGGCATCAACGACGATCCGCTGCTGAACGGCGGGGTGGTGGTGGACTACCGCTACTCCTCCTTCACCCTGTCGAACGGCGCCGACGAGGTCCTGCTCTACAACCGGGGCGGTCTGCTGATCGACCAGATCGAGTACGACGACGGCGTCCAGTGGCCCGACAGCGCGGGCCGCTCGATCAGCCTGTCGGCCGCGGCCCAGAACGCGGCGGCCAACGACCTGGGCGCCAACTGGTGCCACTCCAGCGTCGCGCTGGGCGGGAGCAACCCGGACCAGGGCACCCCGGGCCTGCCCAACGATCCCTGCCGCTGATCTGCGGCACAACGCGCTCCGGAGCGGCGCCGGGCCCGCAAGGGGGATCCCGGCGGCCGCGGGGGCGGACCGCGTCGGGTTCCCGATGGGAGCCGGGCCCCGACGCGCCCTCCGGACCGCGTTCCCGCCCGGGGCGCCGTGGATCGGGCCCCGGGCGGGCCTCGGCCGCCCCTTCATGCGGCGGGGCCGGGCCGCCCAATCGGGCCCCGGGTGCTATAACAGAGGTGGCTCGCACCCACCCCCAGCCCCCCCAGCCCCCATGAAGTACCCCCGGCTCCGCCCGAGGCGGCTGTCCCTCGCGCTCCTCCTGGCGCTGCCGGCCGCGGCCGGCGACGTGGAGGTCCACGTCATCGACGTGGACCAGGCCCTGTCGGTCTACGTCCAGGGGCCCACGGGCGACGGGTTGCTCGTGGACGGGGGCAGGCCCGGAGACGGCACCGGATCCATCGTGCCCCTGCTGCAGGGCCTGGGGGTGGGCGACCTCGAGTACTCGGTTCTGACCCACTACCACGAGGACCACTGCGGCGGGCTCGACGAGGTCCTCAATGCGGGCTACAAGCCCAGTGTCGCGGCCTACGACCGGGGAGACGTGAACCGGCCCTCCAACTCCCAGGTCACCCAGTACCTCGCCGCGGTCTCCGGCGTGCGGGCCACCCTCACGGCGGGCCAGGTGATCGACCTGGGCGGGGGCGCCACGGTCCAGGTGCTGTGCGCCAACGGCCAGTACATCGGCGGCCAGGTCAGCGTCAACGGCGCCACCCAGGAGGAGAACGCGCGCTCGATCGCGGTGGTGGTGAGCTACGGCGACTTCGACTGCTACATCGGGGGCGACGTGACCGGCGGCGGCCTGGGCACGCCCGACGTCGAGGGCCCGGCGGTGTCGGCCCACGGCCAGGTCGAGATGGCGGTGCCGGCCCACCACGGCTCGAACACCAGCTCGCAGACCGGGGCGGTCAACACCCTGGCGCCCAGCCTGGTGGTCCACTCCGCCGGCCTGGACAACGGCTACGGCCACCCCACCGAGACCACCATCAAGCACTGGAGCAACCCCACGGCCACGCGGGTGCAGTGGTGCACCACCCCGGGGGACACGACCACCTCGAACGACAACGGCAGCTTCGTGGTGGCCGATGGCCACGTGTCGGTGGCCTCCGACGGCGCCACCTTCACGGTGACCCGCCACGCCGGCGGCGAGACCGTGGACTTCGCCACCTTCGAGCAGCCGGGGACGCCGGCCGGCACCCAGGACGTCTGCGTCAGCGAGCTCCTGGTGGACCCGGCCGGCTCCCAGGACGTCTACGGCGACTGGTTCGAGCTGGCCAACGTCGCCGGCGAGGACCGCGACGTCTACGGGATGCGCTTCACCACCGGGGGCAAGACCTTCACGGTGGCCAGCCGCGTGCTCCTGGCGCCGGACGAGCGCTTCGTCGTCGGAGCCGACGGCCGCCGGTCGCGCAACGGCCAGGTCTTCCTGGGCCTGGGCGGCCCCTGGGACGACTTCTACCTCTCCAACGGCAACGACTCCCTGCTGGTGAAGACCCAGGGGGGCGCGACCGTCGAGCAGGTGTCCTGGGGGGCCTCCGCCATCCCGGTGGTGCCCGGGGTCTCGGCCGAGCGCGTCGACCTCTTCGGCGCCCCGACCGCGGCCAACTTCGCCGACGCCAGCACCGCCTGGGCCGGCGGGGACCTGGGGACGCCCGGCGAGCGGAACGCCGCCGAGCCGCCGCCCTGCCCCGACCCGATCTTCTACGGCACCGGCAAGGTGACCTCGATCGGCACCATCCCCATCGCCCTGTGGGAGGGGACCCCCAGCCTCCTGACCAACGACTTCTCCATCCGGCTCCTGGGCGCCGTGCCCAACAAGCCGGGGATCGGCTTCTACGGGCTGGCCCCCGCCTCGATCCCGTTCATGGGGCACCTCCTCTACGCCCAGCCCCCGGTCAAGCGCCTGCCGGTGCAGCTCATCGACGCCACGGGCAAGACCAGCTACGCCGTGCCCATCGACGCCACCATGCCGGGGACCGAGCGCTACTACCAGTTCTGGTTCCGCGATCCCCAGCACCTGGACGGCACCGGAGTGGGGCTGTCCAGCGCCCTGGAGGTGCACTTCTGCCCCCTGTCCGGAGGAGGACCTCCGGGGGTGGGGGACGTGGTGATCTGCGAGTTCATGAAGGACCCGGCCTTCGTCTCCGACACGGATGGCGAGTGGGTGGAGGTCCACAACGTCACCGACGCGGCCATCGACATCGAGGGGTGGATCCTGTCCGACGACGGGAGCGACGTGCACGTGATCGACAACGGCGGCGCGGGCGTGATCATCCCCGCAGGCAGCTACTTCGTCCTGGGCCGCAACGCGAACGCCGGCCAGAACGGGGGGATCGCGGTGGACTACGAGTACGCGGGCTTCTATCTCGGCAACGGCGCGGACGAGATCGTCATCAGCAACGCCAGCGCCCAGGAGATCGACCGCATCGCCTACGACGACGGCATCCTGTGGCCGGACAGCTACGGCCGCTCCATCAGCCTCACCGCCGGCGTGCTGGACGCGACCCTGAACGACGATCCCGGGTACTGGTGCCACTCCACCACGCCCATCGGCGGTGGCAACCCCGACACCGGGACTCCCGGGGCGGCCAACGACCCCTGCCCCTAACAGGGGGGCGCGGCCCTACCCGCCGCCCTCCTCGGTCTCCTCCTCGGCGCCGGCGTAGCCCAGGGCCTCCAGGGCGGCCGTGTTCGGGAGGCTGCCGTCGGCGGTCTCGGGGAAGGCCTCGTGCACGAAGATCTCGCCGCGCGCCCTCATCCTCTCCATCAGCCGGGCGACCACCTCCGGGCGCTGCGAGTACAGGTTGCGCGATTCCTCGGGATCGGCGGCGAGGTCGTAGAGCTCGCCCCGCTCCGGATGCCCGGGCCGGTGGATGAGCTTCCAGCGCGCGTCCATCTCGAGGTGCAGCAGCCCGTCCAGCGGTCGCCGCTCGACCATGCGGGCGTTGAGGTCCCACTGGTTGAGCTGCTCGGCGTAGGCCGAGCGGGGCTCCTCGGCGCGCCCCGCCATCAGCCCCACCAGGCTGCGGCCCTCCACCCGGCCCGGGGAGGGCAGGTCCAGGGCCTCCAGGATGGTGGGGTAGACGTCGATGCCGCGGACCAGCTGCGGCAGGCGCAGGCCCCGCGGACCCTCCGGCAGGCGCAGGATGAGCGGCAGGTGGATCTGCTCCTGGTAGAGGATCCGGTGCGAGTGCCAGCCGTGGTCCCCCAGACCCTCGCCGTGGTCGGAGATCACCGCCAGCGCCGTGTCCTCGAAGCGCCCGGTCTCCCGCAGGTGATCGACCAGCCGGCCGAACTGCGCGTCGACGAAGCTCACCTCGGCCGCGTAGAAGGCCTTCGACTGGCTGCTGACGGCGCCGCTGGGCACCTCGAAGCGGCGCAGGAAGTCCTCGGGCGGCTGGGAGCCCCCGTCGTGGGGGTCCCAGTAGTGCACCCACAGGAAGAAGGGGCCCTCGACCTCGCTCAGCCATTCGATGGCCAGGTCGGTGGTGACGTCCGAGCGGCGCTGGAAGGAGGCCGTGTCCCACGACATGCGGCCGTCCTCGACCCGCGTGGCGCTCCCGGAATCGGGGCCCGGCCAGTCGAAGTGGTCGAAGCCGCGATCGAAGCCGAAGTCCTCGCACACGGGGTACGCGCTGAGCAGCGCGGCCGTGCGGTAGCCCTCGGCCTTCAGGGCCTCGGAGAGCAGCGGGACGCTCTCCGGCAGGCGGAAGCCGGAGCCCGCGTACATGACCCGCAGGCCGTGCTGGTAGGGCTCGAGGCCGGTGAGGATCGAGGCGTGGGAGACCGGGGTCACCGCCGAGGAGCTGATGCACAGCTCGAAGAGCGCCCCGTCGGCGGCCAGGGCGTCGAGGTGCGGGGTGGGATCGCCGGGGCGACCGTAGCAGCCCAGGTAGTCCGCCCGGGTGGTGTCGAGCGTGACCAGCACGACGCTGGGGCGCGCTCCGCCGCCCTCGGAGGGCTCCGAGCACGCCAGCGGGAGCGCCAGCAGGGCGAGGAACAGGGGATGGGATCGGCTCATGGCGGTCGGAGCGCGCCCTAGTCGTCCCCCAGGTAGCCCAGGGCGCGCAGGGCCTTCTCGTTCGGGAGCACCCCTCCCTCGACCTCGGGGAAGGGCTCGCGCACCCAGATGCCGAAGCTCTCCTCCAGCCGCTCGAGCTCGGCCTCCAGCCGGGCCCGCACCTCAGGGCGCTGGCGGTACAGGTTGCGCGACTCCTCGGGGTCCTCCTCGATGTTGTAGAGCTCGCTGCGGCCGGGGTCCTCGGGTCGGTAGATCAGCTTCCAGCTCCGGTCCATCACGCTGTGGAGCAGGGCGTCCTGTGGGCGCTTCTCGACCATCTTGGCGTTGGCGTCCCAGCGGTTGAGCTGCTCGGCGTAGGCCAGCCGGGGCTCCTCGGGGCGCCCCTCCATCAGCCCCACCAGGCTGCGGCCCTCGACCCTCCCTGGCGGGGGCAGGTCGAGGAGCTCGAGCACGGTGGGCTGGATGTCGATGGCGCGCACCAGATCGGCCACGCGCCGCCCGCGCGCACCCCCCGGGTAGCGCACGATCAGGGGCAGGTGGATCTGCTCCTGGTAGAGGATGCGGTGCGCGTGCCAGCCGTGCTCCCCCAGGCCCTCGCCGTGGTCGGCGGTCACCGCGAAGACCGTGTCCTCGAAGCGGCCGATCCCCTTCAGGTGCTCCACCAGCCGGCCGAACTCGCGGTCCACGTAGGCGACCTCGGCCTCGTACAGGCGATCGCGCATGCCCGGCAGGATCTGGGTGACGCCCGGCAGGAAGCGCTCCAGGAAGTCCGCCGGGGGCACCTTGTTGGGGTCGTGGGGATCCCAGTAGTGCAGCCACAGGAAGAAGGGCTGGTCCCCCTGCTCGTCGATCCAGGCGATGGCGCGGTCGGTGGTCCTGTCCGAGCGGCGCTGGAGCTGGCCCACGTCCCAGGACGCCGTGGTGCCGCCCTCGCTCAGGCTCATGCCCTGGTCCTCCTCCCCGGATCCCGGCCAGTCGAAGGCGTCGAAGCCGCGCTCCAGGCCGAAGTCCTCGGACACCGGGTAGGCGGAGAGGAAGGCGCCGGTGCGGAAGCCGGCCTCCTTCAGGATCTCGGGCAGGGTGTCGCACTGCTCTCCCAGGCGGAAGCCGCTCCGAGCGAACATGACCCGCAGCCCGTGGGTGTAGGGATGCTGGCCGGTGAGGATCGAGGCGTGGGAGACCGGGGTCACCGCCGCCGAGCTGATGCACAGCTCGAAGAGCGAGCCCTCATCGGCCAGGGCATCGAGGCTGGGGGTCAGGTCGCCCCCGTGCCCGTAGCAGCCGAGGTGATCGGCCCGGGTGGTGTCCAGGGTCACGAGCACCGCGCTCCAGCCCGGACGTCCCGCCCCCCCGCGCCCGGCGGGGCCGTCCCCGCCGCCGCAGGAGGCCAGGAGACCCCCCAGGAGGATCGGGATCGCCAGGCGTCGGGTGGATCGGGGGCTCGGCTGCATGCGGGTGCTCGGGGTGGGGCGGGGATCAGGCTAGCAGCCGGGGAGGGGGGGAGCCAACGCGCCGGCCGGCCGGCCGCCTCCCGACCGGTCCGATGATCGGGTCGGGGGCGCCCCGATCCGAACCCGGAGGCTCGACGTACGGTCGGCGGGATCCCGGGTTGGAGTGCGGCCGGCTCGCCGGCCGAAAGGGGGGGGAGACCCCCTGCGGGTCCGGGTCGCGCCCGTCGGGCGGGAGCCCTGGGCGAAGCGGGGGCGCCCCTCTACAATCCCCCGCTCCCTCGCTCCGGTTCCAATCCAGCCGAAGCGTCCCACGCTCGCCGCCGCGCTGCGTAGGGACCCGAGACCCGGCCCGGCGGCCTCCCCCGGCCGCGGCCGCGCCACTCCCACCACCACCCCGACCCTCTCCGCAGAAGCTCCATGAACAGGATCAAGAGCCGATCGGCCTGGCTGCTGCTCCTCCTCACCCCCGCCCTCGGCGGCTGCTCCAACGGAGATCCCGAACCGGCGGGGAGCCGCGACGCGAAGGAGTACTTCGCCGACGGAACCACGGTCAAGGCCGAGGGGCCGATGGCCGGCGGCCTCAAGGACGGCCTGTGGACGATCTACTACGAGAGCGGCCAGAAGCAGGGGGAGGGGAACTACAAGAACGGCCTCATGCAGGGCCTGTGGACCACCTGGTACCCCTCGGGGGCCATCCTGACCGAGGGCAAGTACGGCGGCGACCTGCAGCGCGGGGAGTGGAAGCTCTACCACGACAACGGGCAGCTGCACGCCCAGGGCAGCTTCCGGCAGGGCAAGCAGAACGGGAGCTGGACCTTCTGGCACACCAACGGCGCGGTGAAGGAGGAGGGCGAGTGGGTGGACGGCGCCAAGGTCGGCACCTGGAAGATGTGGCACGACAACGGCCAGCTCATGCAGGAGGGTCGCTACGAGAACGGCCTGAGGGAGGGCCCCTGGCCCTCCTGGCACGCCGACGGCCAGAAGCGCTCCGAGGGCTCGTACGCGAAGGACAAGCAGGACGGCCTCTGGGTGGGCTGGTACCCCGGCGGCGTGAAGGCCGAGGAGATCCGGTTCTCGGGGGGCACGCCCAGCGAGATCGTGCGGTGGCACGAGAACGGCGCCATCGCCGAGCGGAACACCCTGGTCGACGGCAACGCCCACGGGGAGTACGGCCGCTGGACGGCGGAGGGAGTGCGCCTGCAGGAGGGTCGCTACGAGCACGGCAAGGCCGAGGGGGAGTGGGTGTACCGCTACGAGAGCGGGCAGATCCGGGAGCAGGGGGAGTTCCTGCGCGGCGGACGCAACGGCCCGTGGTCGGCCTGGCACGAGTCGGGGGAGCTCATGTGGCAGGGTGACTTCGAGCTCGCGCCCCGCATCGACCAGCAGGGGCGGGCGGTCGAGGGCGGCGTCCGGACGGGGCCGTGGAAGCTCCTGCACCCCAACGGCCAGCTGATGGCCGAGGGGCTCTTCGCCAACGACCTCCACGAGGGGACCTGGACCTACTACCACCTCGACGGCACCAGGAGCTGCGAGGGGGCCATGCGGCTGGGCAAGCGCGAGGGGACCTGGACGTTCTGGAACGAGGACGGCAGCCTCGACGAAGCGGCCACGGGTGAGTACGAGAAGGACGAGAAGGTCGACTGAGCCGGGGCGCTAGCGGGGGGAGCCGGCCGGGAGCAGGGCCTCGAGGCGCGGGTCCTCCAGCCCGCTGTCGCGCGCCTTCCCGGCGCATCGCCGCGCCTCCTCCAGGGCGTTCTGGGCCAGGGAGCGCAGGGCCAGGATGCCGTGGCCCCGCGCCCGCAGCGCCCGCGGGTCCGCTTCCGGAGCGAGCTCCGGGTGCCTCTCGGCGGTCTCCGCCAGCATCAGGTGGACCTTGCCCGCGTAGGGGTTTCGCCGGATGGTCGCGAGGCCGAAGGAGACCAGGTCCTCCAGCCGCCCCCGGGCCCGGAGCACCCGCATCAGGTTCTCGGCCGCCTGGGGATAGAGGGGGTCGAGCTCCAGGGCGCGTTGGTACTGCCTCTGCGCCTTCCCCAGGTGCTCGCTCGTGCCGAGCTCCCAGCCCAGCCGCTCCCAGAAGAGGCCCAGGTCGTAGCTCGCGCGCGGATCCTCGCCCGCCGCGACCGCGAGCTCGAGGGCCTCGCGTGCGGCCTCGGGCGCTCCGCCTCGCCCGAGCAGCATGTGGCCCTGCTGGGCGCAGCCGTCGCCGCGGAAGACGAGCTCGATCCCCGAGAGGTTGGCGTTCAGCGCGAGGACGAGCGCGACGGCCGCGATCCAGCGCCCCCGGCGCATGCGCGAGGCGAGCGCCAGGCCGGCGGCCGCGCACAGGAAGGGCAGGGCCGGGAAGCGGTAGCGCGAGCTGGTCAGGTAGGCGAGGTTGACCAGGAAGACGCCGGCGGCCGGCAGCCACAGGAGCGGCGGGGGCCCGCGCCGAAGCCCGGCCAGGGCCAGGGGCGCGATCAGCCCGAAGCTCGCCAGCAGGAGCGCGAGGGGCGCGAAGCCCGAGAGGCCGTGGCGGAAGTCCGCCGCCGTGTGGTGCTCGGTCCGGTGCCAGAAGAGGAAGGCCTTGCGCAGCAGGGTGACCGCGGCCCCCGCCGGATCGGCGGCGAGCTCGCGGCGGAGGAGCGCGAGCTGGCGGCCCTCCAGGTCGAGCTCGCCGCCGACCTCCTCGGCCGGGGCGAAGGCGGCCTCGTACCGGACGCGGTCGTAGGCCGGCCCGGGGCGCAGGTCGGAGATCCCGGTGCGCTCGGCGCCGTTGCCCTGGCGCAGGTTGAGCGCCGACCCCTCCGGCCAGGCCCGCGGGCCGAAGGCGGACAGGCACAGGACCGCGAACAGGGCCGCGCCCGCGGCCGCCAGGAGGGCGCTCCGAGCGCGGCCCGCGATGGCTTCCCACGAGAGGAGCAGGACCGCCGGGATCAGGAGGGGCGCGCGGCAGAAGACCGAGGCCGCCAGCAGGAGGCCCGCGGCCGAGGCGCGGGCCACGGGCGCGCGCGAATCGCCCGCGCGATGCAGGGCCAGGGCTCCGCCGACGAGCAGGGCGGTCGCCAGGCCCACCGGCAGGGGCTGGACCGCGAAGGCGTAGACCGAGCCCGAGAGGACCCAGGCGCCCATGGCCCAGGGCGCGGCGCGCGGGCTCCCCACCTGGACGCAGAGGAGCCCGACGCCCCAGAGGGTGGCGGTGGAGACGCCGAGACCCAGGAGCCCGACCGTCCAGGGCACCTCGCCGGTGAGCTCGATCAGCCGGCCCAGGAGCCAGGGGTAGAGGGGGCTCTTGGTCTCGAAGGCGCCGGCCGTTCCCTCGACAGCCAGGCGCAGCACCTCGCTCCCGTCGAGGATGCCCTCGCCCTGGAACGGTCCGCCCACCCACGCGGCCAGGGCCCAGAGCCCGAGCGCCAGGTGCGCCGCCGTCAGCGAGAGGCCCAGCCGCCAGGGGAGCCGTCGCGGCGGCGGGGCGGTGGGCGCGGTGCGGACCATGGGCCCATCCTACGCTCCCCGCGGGCGGCGCCCGAAAAAGGACTCGGAGGCCGCCGGGCGCCTCCGTAGCCTGGGGCAGCCCAGCCCCGCCTCTCCCCTTGGACGCCCCCCAGCAGACCCCCGGCGCGAGCCCTCGCTTTCCCCTGTGGACCTTCCTGGCCGCAGCCCTCCCGCTGGGGCTCCTGGTCTGGCGCTTCAACTGGGTCTGCGACGACGCCTACATCTCCTTCCGCTTCGCCCGCAACTTCGCGCGGGGGGACGGGCTGGTGTACAACGCCGCCCGGCACGTGGCCCAGGGCGCGCCCACGCCCGAGGCGGTGGAGGGCTACAGCAACCTCCTGTGGGTGCTCCTGGCCTCCGTCTTCGAGCGCCTGGGCTGGGAGGTGACCGTCCCCATCCGCTGGGTCTCGGCCGCCTCGGCCTTCGCCCTGCTGGCGGCCGTGCTGGCCTTCGCGCGTCGGGGCCTGGGGCTCTCGGCGCCGGCCACCTTCGCGGTGGCGCTGCTCCTCGGCACCTTCCCGCCCCTGGGGCTCTGGGCGACCAGCGGCATGGAGACCATGCCCTTCGCCCTGGCCCTCTTCCTGGTCTTCGAGCGCCTGGTGGGCCGTCCCGATCGACCGCGGTGGCTGCAGGCCACCCTGGCCGGGCTGGTCGCGGTGAGCCTGCGGCCGGACGGCATCCTCCTGGTCGGCCTGGCGCTCGCCGCCGCCCTCCTGGTCGCCCTCTCGAGGGGGGACGGGCGCGCGCGCCGCGCGGTGCTCTGGACCGGCGCCGTCGTGCTCGCCGGGGTCGCGATCCACGTCCTCTGGCGCCTCTCCTACTACGGCGACTGGCTGCCCAACACGGTGCGGGCCAAGAGCGTGCTGAGCGAGTCGACGCGCAGGCGGGGCGCTCTGTACGTGGGCGAGTACCTCCTGACCTTCCCGGGCCTCTCCCTGGCGCTCCTCTCCAGCCTGCTGCTCCTGGGCCGGCCGCGGAACGGCCTCGGCGCCGTCCTGTTCCTCCTGGCCACGGTGCCCATGAGCTACGCGGCCATGGCGGGGGGGGACTTCATGGCCATGGGGCGCCTCCTGCTTCCGGCCGTGCCCTTCGCCTTCCTTCTGCTGGGCGCCGCCCTCGCCCGGCTCGGGCTGGGCTGGAGGGGAGCGCTCTCCACGGCGGGGGTGCTGGCCCTCCTGTCCCTGCTCCCCGCGTGGGACCTGCACGCGGTGCCCGAGGAGCTGCGCGCCCGGTGCCACTTCCGCTGGAATTCGAAGGTGTACCGCAGCGAGTACCAGTCCTGGAAGGGCATGCACGACCGCGCCTGGATCTGGCGCAGCATCGGCGAGACCGTCGCGAGCTACACCGAGGAGAGGGCCTCGCTGGTGGCCGGGGCGATCGGCGCGCTGGGCTACTACTCGGACCGCTTCATCCACGACCAGAACGGGCTCGTGACCCGCGAGGTGACGCGCCAGCCCCTGACCGGGATGAAGCGCTCGCCGGGGCACGACCGCTTCGTCCGGCGGGACTTCTTCAAGGACCTCCACCCGACCTACTGCATGGTCAACCTGTGGAATCTCGAGACCACCGAGTACCTGATCCCCGAGCGCTGGTGGCTGGGCTCCCCGGAGAAGTTCCCGGAGCAGTTCTGGATCACGAACGTCCTGCGCCACGACACGGACCCGGGTATCGTCAGGAGCATCGGCAGCAAGCCGGGCAACAGCGTGGTGCTCCTCGAGGAGGGGGACCAGTCCCTCCGGGAGGGCCACGGCCTGCGCCTGGTGAGCTGGCGCTGATTTCGCTGGGAGCACAGCCATGAGACGATGGATCGCCGCCGCCCTGGTCCTCTCGATCCCGGTCGCCGCCGGCTTCACCGGTTTCCTGCAGGCCAACCCCGATCGGGACATCAAGTCCAAGGACGCCGAGGTGCGCCTGGGGGCGGTCGAGACCCTGCGGAAGCGGGGCGACGACAAGGCCGGCAAGGCCCTGATCAAGGCCCTGGGCGACGACGACTGGGAGGTGGCCGACCGGGCGGCCGCGGCCCTGTCCGACTTCTCCGGCCGCTCGACCCTGACGGCCCTCTCCAAGGCGGCCCTCGCGGGAAAGGTGCGGCGCCTGAGGCGGACCGCGGCCCGCTCGATGGGGGAGGTGGACGCGGTCCTCGCGGTGGAGCTCCTGACCAAGAAGGTCGGCTCCCGGCGTGACCGCGAGCGCGCCTGCCTGGCCCTGGCCGAGATCCTGCCCTGCGAGGGCGGCGATGCGGCCTCGGCGGCGATCGAGGGCGCCTGCAAGTCCAAGGAGGCGAGCCAGCGCGCGGTCGCCGCGCGGGCGCTCGCGGGGGTGTCGGCCGCGCGGCGGGTCGAGCGGCTGAAGAGCCTCCTGGTCGACGAGAGCCCGATCGTCCGCTGCGCGGCCCTGGAGGCGGTGGCCCGCGCCCCCGAGCCGGATTACCTGCCCCCGATCCTCCACCAGCTCACGCGGCCGGAGGTTTCCTCGGTGGTCGAGCGCCGCCTGGTCGCCGCCGCGCGGGCGATCGCCGCCCGCGCCCTGGCCGAGGGCGGCCCCGAGGCGGTGGACGAGCTCTTCCGCAAGCAGCTCTCGACCCAGTCGGTTCCGCACGTGAGCGAGGCGGCGCGGCGCCTGGCCGAGCTGGTGGCCGCGCTCGCCACCCTGGAGCGTGAGGGCGCTCGCCCCCTGGAGGAGATGGCCTGGGCGTTCCTTCGCCGGGCGCTCGCGGTCGCCGACCCGGCCACCCGCACGGCCGCGGCCCACGCCCTGCGGCGCTTCTCGGGCCAGGACTTCGGGCCGGATTCGCTCCACGCCGACGAGCTGCCCCTGGACTTCGCCGTGAAGCTCGCCATGGGGGACGCCGACGCGCGCGTGCGCCGCGCGGCCCTGAAGAGCCTGGCGGGCGCGCGGGGCGTGGAGCACGACATCACCCGCTGGATGATGCGCGACCTCCTGGGCGATCCCGATCCCGAGGTGCGGCGGGCGGCGGCCGTGTCCCTCGGCCGTCCCGAGGTGCGGGACGTCCGCAAGGAGCTGCAGGCGGCCGTGAACGATCCCGACTGGCGGGTCGCCGCCTGCGCGGCGGTCTCGATCGGGAAGACCCGCGACCTCTCCGGCATCCCCGTCCTGCGCGAGCTCTACCGGGAGAGCGACGACTGGCGCCTGCGGGGCGCCGCCGTGGTGGGGCTCACCCACACCTACGCCAGCCAGGCGATCGGCACCCTGATCGAGGCGCTCGAAGACTCCGAGCCCGCGGTGGCGCGCACCGCCCACGAGTACCTCCGCGCCCTCACCCGCGCCGACCTCGATCGTCGGTCCGCCACGTGGAAGGAGTGGTGGGACGCCAACGGCAAGGGGGTGCGCTTCGCGACCCCCGAGGAGGCCCGCGAGCAGCGGGAGAAGTACGGCTACGCGGTGTCGCCCTCCCAGGTCTACGCCAACCTGGACGTGGTGGTGCTCGACAGCCGCGGCGACCACATCCAGGGCCTCCTGGCGCGCATCGGGATCGCCCACCGCATGACCCAGCAGGCCCACCTGACGGAGGACGAGCTGCACCCCGACGCCATCTACGTGTCGAACTGCACCGGCGAGATCGTCGACGCCGACGTCGAGCGCCTGCAGTGGTTCGTCCTGTGCGGCGGCTACCTCTTCGCCTCCTGCTGGTCCCTGGGCCACACCATCGAGCTGGTGGAGCCCGGGGTGGTGCGCATGCTGCCCGACCACATGGAGGGCTCGGTGATGGACGACGTCCTGGCCGAGCCCTGCGCGGTGGCGAGCCCCTACCTCGAGGGCGTGTTCCCGGACGGACTGCGGCCCTACTACCACCTGGAGGGGGCCCACCTCATCGACGTGCTGCGCCCCGAGCGCTGCGAGGTCCTGATCGACAGCCCGGAGTGCGCCGATCGCTGGGGCGGCGGCGACCTGGCGGTCTGGTTCGAGGTGGGGCACGGCCTGATCCTCGACTCGGTCAACCACTTCGACCTGCAGGGCCTGGAGTCGGCCCGGGGCCTGAAGACGCCCGAGCAGCGCCAGGCCTTCGCGGTGGACCACATGGGGCTCTCCTTCGAGGAGCTGCGCGCCCTCCGCGAGGAGAAGTGGTGGAAGAGCAGTACCACCGCGGCCGACCACGTGTTCGACGAGTCGGCCTTCCGCTTCATCACCAACTTCGTGCGGCAGAAGCGGCTGGGCGACCGCTGAGGGTCGGCGCCGCCCTCAGCCGGGGTGGCGCGCCAGCCAGCTCCGGGCGGTCTGGTTGTCCCCGTCCAGCTTCAGGGCCTCCACCCAGGCGGCGCGGGCCTCGGCCACGCGCCCCTGCTCGACCAGGCAGATCCCGAGGTTGATCCAGAAGGTGGGCTGCTCCCCGCGCTCGACGGCCAGGCGCAGGGGGGCCTCGGCCTCCGCGAAGCGATGCTGCTGGAGCAGGATCAGCCCCTCGAGGTTGTGGCCCACGCCGTCCGACGGATCGGCCTCCACCGCGCGCCGCGCCGCCTCCGCGGCCGGCCCCCAGCGCGAGAGGCTCAGGTGGAAGCGGGCCAGCTGCTGCCACGCCCCGGCCTTGCCAGGCTCCAGCGCCACTGCGCGCTCGAGCCGGGCCCGGGCGAGCTCCGGCTGGCCGCGCGCCCGGGCCAGCTCGCGCAGCACCTCGAGCGCGCCGCGGTGCGCGGGCTCCGCGTCGAGGGTGGCCTCGATCTCGCCCCAGGCCTCCTCGGTCCGGCCCAGACGCAGCAGGCTGAGGGCGAGGTTGTAGCGCAGCTCGGTGACCTCCTGGCCCTCGCGCGCAGCCAGCCCCCGGCGGAAGACCTCCGCCGCCTCCTCGAAGCTCCCCTTCTGGTGCAGCACCACGCCCAGCATCTGGTGGCCGGTGTAGCTCGCCGGCTCCACCTCGACCACGCGCCGCCACAGGGACTCCGAGCTGGTCCACACGCGAGTCTGCCCCCAGCTCATCGCGCCGAGAAGGAGCAGGACCGCGGTCGCGACCGAGAAGGAGACGCGCCGCGCGGGGAGCCGCAGGAGCGCCGCCGCCGCCAGGGCCGCCGCCGGCAGCATGGAGGGGTAGGAGTAGCGATCGGCCTGCACCTGGATCCCGGTCTGGACGGGGCCGATCAGCGGCAGGGCCACGACGGCATAGGCGAGCCAGGCCGCCAGGGCCCAGGGCCAGCGGCGGCGCGCGGCGAGGAGCGCGCCGGTGAGCAGGAGCACCGCCAGCATGGAGAGCAGGCGGGCCGCGCCCAGGGGATCGGCGGTCCGGTCGATCTCGTAGAGCGGGGCCAGGCCCGCGGGCCACAGGGTCTTCCAGGGGTAGAACAGGAGTCCCGAGGCGGTCTGCATGATCCGCGGCAGCAGGCCGTACTCCTCCCATCCGGCGAGCTCCTGGGTGCCCCGGGCCTGGCCGAGCACGGCCAGGCCGGCGGCGGCCACCGCCGGGACCAGGAACGGCAGCTTCCCCACGAGCGCGGCGCGCCACCGCCGCCACCGGCCCTGGCCCCCGCGCAGGCGGCCGAGCGGCCAGCCGTCGAGCACCAGGAGCACGACCGGCAGGCTCGCGCCGGTCGCCTTGCAGAGCAGCGAGAGGATGCAGGCCGCGACCGAGAGCGCGAGCCATCGGCGCCGCGCGGGCCCGTCCTCGGCCGCGCGCAGGTACAGGAGGATGCAGGCCAGGAAGAAGGAGCTGGAGAGCACGTCGCGCCGCTCGGTCGCCCAGGCCACGGACTCCACCCGCAGGGGGTGGACCGCGAACAGCAGCGCCCCGACCGCGGCCGCGAGCCCCACCCACGCGCCCGTGGCGCCCGCCGCCGTGCGCCGCAGGAGGGCCGCGATCAGGTGGAACACCAGGACCGCGTTCAGGCAGTGGAGCAGGATGTTGGTGAGGTGGTAGCCCCTCGGGTCCATGCCCCACAGCTCGTGGTCCAGGGCGCAGGAGAGCCAGGTCACCGGCATGTAGTGCCCGGCGTGCAGGGCGGTGAACATCCAGCGCAGGTTCTCGGCCGAGAAGCCCCGGTAGTGCGGGTTGTCGGTGAAGTTGACCGGGTCGTCCCAGTTGACCCAGCCCGCGGACAGCGCCGGCAGGAAGGGGATCGCCGCCAGGATGGCCACCAGCAGGGGCAGGGCCCACGCCAGGATCCCGCGCCGCGCACCGGCCGCGCTCCCTCCACCGCGCTCTTCGCCCATGTCCATCACCGGCGCGAATGATACGCCCCCGCGGCCCCCGGCGCCCGAGCCCGCTCGGCTCCGCGCCCGGCTCCGGCCCCCCGGGCCGCCTCTCCTCCGGTCTTGGCGGTCTTGGCTCCTTGGCGGCTTCTTCGAGGAGGCCCGCCGGATCCACCCGTGCCCCCGGTCCACGCCCCATGCATAATGACCCCATGCCCGCCGACGCCCGCACCATCGTGGTCATGCCGGCCTACAACGCCGCCAACACCCTCGAGCGGATCTACGCCGACATTCCCCTCGACCTCGTCGACGAGGTGATCGTCGTCGACGACTGCAGCACCGACGACACGGTCCGGGTCGCCCGCGAGCTGCCGGTGGTCCTGATCGAGCACCCGGCGAACACCGGCTACGGCGGCAACCAGAAGACCTGCTACGACGAGGCCCTGCGCCGCGGCGCGGACTTCGTGATCATGCTCCACGCCGACTACCAGTACGACGCGCGCATGATCCCGCCCGCGGTGGAGGTGCTGCGCGCGGGGGTCTGCGACCTGCTCCTCGGCAACCGCATCCGCACGCGCAAGGAGGCCCGGGCGGGGGGCATGCCCAGGACGAAGTACCTGGCCAACCGGGGCCTGACCTTCCTCGAGAACCTGCTGACCGGCCAGAACCTGGGCGAGTGGCACTCGGGCTTCCGGGCCTACGGCCGGCGCGTGCTCGAGACCGTGCCGTACCGCAACAACAGCGACGACTTCGTGTTCGACTCGCAGCTCCTGATCCAGGCGGTGCACTTCGGCTTCCGGATCGGCGACGTGCCGGTGCCGGTCCGCTACTTCGACGAGGCCTCCAGCATCGAGCTGGGCTCGGCCACGCGCTACGCCCTGCAGACCCTGCGCACCTTCCTGCAGTGGTACGGCCATCGGTGCGGCCTGCGCCGCGACCCGCTCTTCACGGAGCCCGAGCCCGGAGGGCCGGATCCGGGCGGGGAGCCCTGAGGGGGCCGCGGGTGCGAGCGCGGTGCGGGGGGCGCCCGTGGCGGAGCGCGGGCTCGAGCCCGGCTCCGCGCGTGGGCGCATCCTGCCCACCTCGTCGGAACTGCCCGCCGCGGCGCGCTGCCAGGCCCGATCGGCGCCCCTGGACCGACGGCACGGCTCTTGAACGCTCTGGCCGGTATCGTCCAGGTGCGCGCGTCTCGGCAGTTCGAGGATCCCCATGCCCATGACCCACCCGAACCCTTCCCGGCGCAGGGGCGCCGGGGCCCTGGCACCGCTCCTGGTGCTCGCCCTCCTCGCCGGCCTGGCCCTGGTCCTCTGGCTGACCCTCGGCCGCTTCGGGGGAGGAGGAACCTCCGCCCCGGCGGCGACCTCGGCCGGGGAGGGTGGCGACAGCGCCCTCCTCGACGAGGCGAGCGTGGCGATCGAGGAGCCGGAGGCGGCGCGCTCCTCGGCCGTGGGGGCCGGCGCCGCGGCCCTGGCCTCCGTGCGCCTGGGCGGGCAGGGTCGCCTCGAGGGGAGGGTCCTGGAGCGCGCCGGCGGCGAGCCCGTGGCCGGAGCGCGCGTGGACCTCCTGGCCCTGCCCCCCGCCGGCGTCGGGGTGATCGGCAGGCTCCTGCGCCTGTCGGGCATGGGGGAGGAGATGGCCGAGCGGGTGCGCCCCGTCGCGACCACCACCAGCGACCCCGGCGGCCACTTCGCCCTGGTCGGCGTCCGGGCGGGCCAGTACTTCGCGGAGGCGCGCGGCACGCACTCGGTCCCCGACGGCGCGGTGCTCGCGCGGGTGGCGCCCTCGGGCAGCGGCGGGCCGATCGACCTCTGGGTGCGGCGCGGAGGTCGGGTGGTCGGCCGGGTCGTGCACCCCGACGGCTCGCCCGCGGCCGGGGCCCGGGTGGCCCTGGTGCCCGGGCCCATGGTGTTCCTCTCGCGCCTGCTCGAGGGGGATTTCTACGAGGCCGAGGGCGAGACCGACGAGGAGGGCGCCTTCGCCCTCTCCGGCATCCCGGCGGGGGACGGCTACGACCTGGCCGCCGTGGGCCAGGGCTTCACCCTGAGCTACGCGCTCGACCTCTCGGTGCGGCCCGGCGAGGACACGGTGGTGAAGGTGACGACCCGCCAGGGCACCGTGCTCGAGGGGCGCGTGGTGTCCATCTCGGGCGACCACGACCCGCACCCCGAGCTCGGAGACGTCCCGCTGAGGGGCGCCCTGGTCGCGGCGGTTCCCCTGGGCCTGCGCCACCTCCGCTTCGTCGAGGAGATCCTCGAGCTGTGCGGCGGGATCACCGACGCCGAGGGCGGCTTCGCCCTGCACCAGGTCCCCCCGGGCGAGGTCGAGCTGGTGGGCTGGGCCCCCGGTCACGTGGGCTCCCGCGGCCCGCGCGCCTCCTGTCACTCCGGGACCGTCGTGGCGATGGGCGACTTCGAGCTCTCCCGCGGCCCGGTGGTGCACGGGCGGGTGGTCGACGAGGCGGGCCAGCCCGTGGCCGGGGTGGCCGTGCGCTGGAACCCGGTCGACTGGAGCCAGCTGGGGGGCATGGTGACCTTCGCGCCGCTCCTGATCCAGGCGCTGGAGGGCTTCGACTTCCCGAAGACGGGCGGCGACGGCCGCTTCGAGGCCGGGGCCTTCCCGGGCGATCCGGACTACGAGATCACCGCCTACAAGCCCGGCTACCAGGAGAAGAGCTTCGACTGGAACCCCGACGAGCACGGCGAGGAGATCGAGATCGTGCTCGCCCGCGGCGGGTCGGCGGCGGGCGTGGTGAAGAACGCGGCCGACGGGGAGCCGGTGACCTCCTTCACGATCGCGACCACCGACCGCATCGAGGCGCAGGGCCAGGCGCCGGGCCGGTGGAATCCCTTCTCCGGCGGACAGCTGGTCGAGGACCCCGAGGGCCGCTTCCACATCGACTCCCTGCGCGCCGGCTCGGTCGACCTCACCTTCTCGGCGCCCGGCTTCGTCGAGTCCGACCTGGAGGACGTCCAGATCACGGCCGGGGAGACGACCGAGGGCCTGGTGGTGGAGATCGAGCTGGGGGGCCTGGTGCGCGGCCGGGTGGTGAACGAGGAGGGGCGCTCCGTGGCCGGGGCCCAGGTCTTCCCCCTCAGCGCTGAGCGCGGCCCGGGTCCCGGGCGCCGCGGCCCGCGCGGCGGAGGCGGCGAGGCCCAGGAGCGCCGACGACGGCGCCAGGCGGGCATGATGGGCGCCATGAGCTCCCTGCCGCCGGGCATCGCGAGCTACGCGGCGGCCGTGGGCCTGATGGGCGATGGCGCGGAGCTCAGCGGGCAGGACGGTCGCTTCGAGCTCTCCGGCGTGGGCTTCGGTCGGCAGCGGATCACGGCCCTGCACCGCGACTATGCCCTGGGCCAGTCGGAGGTGCTGGAGCTCGAGCCCGGCGGCTCGGTGCCCGAGGTGGAGATCGTGCTCTCCGCCGGCTCGGGCATCTACGGCAAGGCCTCCGACCGGCTGGGGCAGCCGGTGACCGACGGCATCGTGGTGGCGGTCTCGCCCCAGATGGGGACCGGCGGCGGGGGCGGCATCTACCAGGGCCACACCGAGGAGACCGGCGACTACCGGATCGAGCACATGGCGCCCGGCGGCTACTTCATGGTGCTCACCCGCGGCGACGAGGCCCTGAATCCCATGAGCTTCCTGGGCTCCCTCAACTTCGACCTGGTGCGCGTGCCCGAGGGCGAGATGGTCGAGTTCGACATCGTGGACACCTCGCTGGGGGGCTGTCGGGTGCACGGCCTGGTCACGGTGGGCGGCGCGCCCGTGGACCGCGGCACGGTGAGCGCGGTGAGCTTCGAGGCCGGCGGCCTGCTGGGGGTCGACTTCAAGGTGACCTCCATCGAGCCGGACGGCACCTACGAGTTCCCCGGGCTCTCGCCGGGCGAGTACCAGTTCAACATCGAAAACGTGCGCATAGAGGGCGAGGACCTGCGCGCGCGCCTGGACGTGGACGTGCCCAACACGCCCGAGTACGCCTACGACCTGGAGTTCCCCGAGTCCGGGCTGGAGGTCCTGGTGGTGGACGCGGTCGCGGGCGAGCCCGTGGATCGGGCCGAGGTGCTCCTGCAGCGCGCCGACATCTCGGACTCCGGCGGCCTGCTGGGGAGCCTCTTCAGCCGGGAGGGCCGGCGCGTGCGGCAGCGCACCGACGAGCGCGGCGAGGCCGTCTTCCGCTTCCTGGAGGAGGGCGACTACGAGGTCGTGGTGCGGCCGCCCCCGGGCGAGCGCCGCCGACACGGCCCGGCCGGCCCGATCCCGGTGCGCCTGGGCTACAACCAGGTCGAGCGCAACTTCGAGGTGCGCCTCGAGCCGGCGCTCCTGCTCGAGGGCGTGGTGAGCTCGAAGGGCGGGCCGGTGTCCGGCGCCACCCTGCTGGCGGTCCGGACCGACGTCGTGGGCGTGCCGCCCGAGCGCGGCAGCAGCGGGGAGGACGGCCGCTACGAGATCCTCGGCCTGCGCGAGGGGACCTACCAGATCCGCGCCAGCCGCGCCGGCTACGCCGAGGCGGTGAGGCGGGACGTCGAGATCGCCCGCGGCGAGGAGAACCGGCTGGACGTCGAGCTCGAGGAGGGGATCGAGGTGGCCGTCCTGGTCACCGATCCCGGGGGCAAGCCCCTCTCGGGAGCGGTGGTGCGCCTGCGCCGGCCCGACGGCGAGGAGGACGCCGGCGACCTGGGCGGCGCCCTCATGAGCTTCTTCTCCGGCGCCGGGACGACCGACGCCGACGGCCGCATGGAGCTGGGCCGCTTCGCCTCGGGCACCTGGCGGCTGGAGGCCCAGCGCGGCCAGCAGCGGGCCGAGCCCATGACGGTCGAGCTGGGGGGCGACCCCCGGGTCGAGCTGCACGTGGAGCTGGAGTAGGACCGGGCCCGAACCGCTATCCTCGGGTCCATGCGGATCGCCCTCGCCACCTGCTCCGCCCTCCCCGACTGGGAGGTGGACGACCGGCCTCTTCACCGGGCTCTGGAGGAGCGCGGCGTGGACCTCGCCCTACCCGTCTGGGACGACCCGCGGGTGGACTGGGCGGGCTTCGACGCCTGCCTCATCCGCACCACCTGGGACTACATGGAGCGCCGCGAGGCCTACGTGGACTGGGCCGAGCGCACCGCGAGGTGCACGCGGCTCTTCAATCCGCCCGAGGTCGTGCGCTGGAACACCCACAAGCGCTACCTCCGCGTGCTGGAGCGCGAGGGCGTTCCGGTGATCCCCACGGTGTGGATGGAGGCGGGCACGGACGTGGACCTGCGCTCGGTCCTCGCCGAGCGCGGCTGGAGGCGCGCCCTGCTCAAGCCCATGGTGGGCGCCTGCGCCCGCGAGGCGCTGCCCCTCGAGGCGAGCCCCGAGGAGCTGACCCGGGCCCAGGCGCACCTCGACCGCACCCTGGCCCGGGAGGGCATGATGCTGCAGCCCTACCTCGAGCGGGTCGAGACCGAGGGCGAGCTCTCGGCCATCTTCCTCGACGGGGCCTTCAGCCACGCGGTCCGCAAGGTCCCGGTGCCGGGCGACTTCCGCGTGCAGGACGACTTCGGCGCCCGCGACGAGCCCCTCGAGCTCTCGCCGGACGAGCGGGAGCTGGTCGAGCGGATCGCCGGCCTGGCCGGGCGAGCGCTGCGCCGGGCCGCGGGCGTCCCCATGGCCGAGCTGCTCTACGCGCGCGTCGACCTCCTGCGCGACGACGCCGGCAGGCCGAGGCTCACCGAGCTCGAGCTGGTCGAGCCCTCGCTCTTCTTCCGCCACGCCCCCGCGGCCGCCGGGCGGCTGGCGGACGCCCTGATCGGGCGCGCGCGCCGGGGCTGAGGGCGCCTCCGGCGGCCCTCAGCCTCCCTGGAGGGCAGCACTCGCGTGTCGGGGCCGGGTGGATGGTCCGACCCTCGCGCGCATCCACACCTTCCGGTACATTGGCTACGGGTAGCGAAGAGATGATTCCGGTGGGCAAGTCCACGAGAATCCGATCCGAGGACGTGCGGGCGATCGTGAGGATCGCTGGCGAGTGCACCGAGCTGTGGGCCGACCCGGCGGCCTGGCGCGAGCACTTCGTCCGCCAGGCCAACGAGCTGGCCTGCGCGCACATCGGCACCTGGCAGGGACTGCAGTTCACCGAGAATCCCATCGCGCCCCAGATGGTCTCGTGCACCGAGGTCGGCTGGCTCGACGACCGCTGCCAGTCCCACTTCGATCGCTGGCGGGACGACCAGGGGAAGATGATCGGCCTCGAACGCGCGATGGAGAGCGTCTTCCGTCTGGGGAGCTGGTCCTTCGCTCGTCCCGACATCGTCGACGATCGGAGCTGGTACACCTCCGAGTGCTACAGCGACTACATGAGCCTCGCCGACTGCGACCATTTCATCGGGCCCATCCGCGTCGGCCGAGCTCCGGGATCCATCGAGATGCTGGCCGTCATGCGTCCCGTCGGAGACCGGGCCTTCACCCGGCGCGAGATCCGCCTCGTGGGCTGGCTCCACGATGCGATCGCTCCGCTCGTCGGCACGCGCCTGGCCACCGAAGGGCAGAAGGGAGTCCACGGGCTCTCGCCGCGCTGTCGCGACACGCTCGATCTCCTGCTGCAAGGCGGGAGCGAGAAGCGGATCGCGGTCCAGCTCGCCTTGAGCCGGCACACCGTGCACGAGTACGTGATGGCCATCTACCGGCACTTCGGGGTTTCCTCTCGCGCGGAGCTGATGGCGTACTGGATCCGACGGATTCCGGAACCCCGAATGGACCGAATCGACGGCCGGGAGTGAGTCCCAGGCCCGCGGCCGGTGGCGATCCGCGGGGCTCCGGGCAGGTCGGCGGCACCCCCCCCCTGTTTAGGGGGATGGTTCGACCGGAGGGTCCGTGCCAGCGTGGTCTCCTGAGCGACGTATGGACGCTCCGGAAGACCCGCGCGCACGCGTCGCGAGCGACCCTGTCACGGGAGATGATGATGACCATCCATGCAACGGTCGGAGCGGCCCTGCTCGCGGTGGCGATCGGCGCCCAGTCCAGCGAATCACCGAATGACGGCACCGCCAGGGCCCACGCCAGCCCGGCCCCGGAGGCGCCCGCCGAACCGCTGGCGAGCTTCTGGTGGGGCGACTGCGACGGCGACGGGCTGCTCGACGCCTTTGCCGTCGCCCCCGACGGCACCGGCCTGCTGCTGCGCAACCGGGGCGACGGCTCCTTCGAGGACGCCACCCTCACGGCCGGGCTGGGCGGGATCGAGACCCCCACGGCGGCCGCCTGGGAGGACTTCGACTGCGACGGCGACCTGGACCTGTTCGTGGGCACCGCCTTCGGGCCGGCTCGACTCATGCGCAACCTGGGAGAGGGTGCCTTCGAGACGGCCCACGTCGGCATCGATCACATCGGCTGGGACCAGCGCGCCGCCTGGATCGACTACGACTCCGACGGCTACCCCGACCTGCAGGTACGCACGAAGGAGCGCGACCTGCTCTATCACAACCTGGGACAGGGCCTGCTCGAGCCGGTCGACCTGGGGCTGCCCGAGATCGCGGCCTTCCTCGGCGACCTGCCCGCGGATCCCGCGGTCGAATCGACCGAGGCGGAGACCGGACCTCCGGCCCGGCCGGCGCAGCCCGCAGCCGGAGCCCCTCCCTCCGTCAGCGGCGGCCGCATCCCGGTGGCTCCCGGCTCCAGCGCCGCGGCCACCCGGGGCCCCGGCCTCGGCGGCAGCACTCCCGCCGGGCCCCACACTCCGGGCGCGCCGGTCGTCACCTGCATGGACTCGATCATGGACCAGGCCAACCCGCTCAACTGCGTGAACGCATCCTCGGTCCCGACCTTCGGCATGCTCTACCCCCTCGGGAACGAGCTCAACATCGACGCCTCGGGCAACGTGGGCATCGGGACGACGACGCCCTCGGCTCGCCTGATGGTGGTGCAGGACCCGGCCACGGGGCGGGCAATCACCGGCTTCAATACGCAGAACGGCGGCGTCGGCATCCTGGGGAGCGCGTCTTGCAGCGCCGGTGGCTTCGGCGTCAAGGGCGAGGCGACCGCGGCCACGGGGACCGGCGTGCTGGGCACCACCACCGCCACCTCGGGGGCGAGCTACGGCGTCTACGGCCGGTCGCACTCCACGGAGGGCGTAGGCGTCTACGGCGAAGCCACCGCCACTTCGGGCGGCAACGCGGGTGTCTGGGGATCGAGCTCTTCCCCCACCAGCCGCGGAGTCATCGGACACAGCAGCAGCCCGACTGGCCCCACGGTGGGTGTCTACGGAATCGATGAATCGTCCGAGGGGACGGGTGTTCGCGGGGATGCCAGTTCCCTGACCGGCACCGGCGTCGGCGTGCTCGGCGTGACCAGCGCGGACTCGGGCATCGGCGTCAAGGGGTGGGCCCAGGCCTCGACCGGCGCAACCGTGGGCGTGCAGGGCGAGAGCGATTCGTTCGACGGCGTCGGTGTCCGCGGCGAGACGACCCACGCCACGGGAGCCACCACCGGCGTCCAGGGAACGACGATGTCGGACTCCCCGCTCGCCATGGGCGTCCAGGGACTCTCGCCTCAGGGCACCGGTGTTCACGGCGCCGTGGGAGACTACCCCGCGACCTTCGCCGACAGCGGCGTGTGCGGCTACACCTCGTCCGCAAGCGGCTTCGGCGTCGGAGGCATCAACGCGGCCGATGCGTCGGGCGCGGCCGGCGTCTACGGGTACGCGTCGTCCTCGTCCGAGCAGGTCTACGGCGTGTCGGGAAAGTCCGTGTCGGATCAGGGGACGGGTGTCCGCGGCCTCGTCACCGCGTCGACGGGCGCCACAATGGGCGTCCACGGACGGTCCTTCTCGGCGGACGGCATCGGCGTCCTGGGTGAGGCGCCCCACGCTACGGGAGACACCACCGGCGTTTTCGGGGAGACCCTCTCTACTACAGGGGAGGCCTACGGCGTCCTCGGCCGCACCGCTTCGGGCAGCGGGGCTGGCGTCCGCGGCGAGACCACTGCCACGGACCTGCAGGCCGTCGGAGTCGAGGGCCGGGCAGCCGGCGGCCGCGGCGTGCTGGGCGTCCTGGGAGATCTGACCTACGCCTATGACGAAGAAGCGGGAGTGGTAGGCGTGACGGAAGAACCCGGCGCCGTCGGTGTCATCGGAGAGGCCTTCCAAGCCAATGGCTACGGTGTCACCGGCATCGGGGGCAAGACCGGCGTCTTCGGGGAGTCGCAGAGCGGCTCCGGAGTGCTCGGCGTGAAGGGAGTGGGTCCCTCCTGGGCCATGGTTCACGGCAGCGGAGTCCTCGGCGAGACTCAGGACGAGAGCGCGTGCGGCGTGGCCGGGCTCCACACGGAGACCTCGAAGGTCGGTTACGGCGTCTACGGATCCAGTGCCTCGACTTCAGGGGAGAGCTACGGTGTCTGGGGTTACTCGGCCTCGGGCCATGTCACCGGCGCCGGTGTCTTTGGCGAGAACTCGATGATCGGTGTGAAGGGTGAAGGGAGGATAGGAGTGTGGGGCTCGTCGACAGGTTCGGTTTGGTTGCCGGCAGTTGACATCGGTGTCTTTGGCGATGCACTCGCTGATGGGGGGGTGGGCGTCGAAGGCGGGTTCTCGCACTCGGGTAATGTTGACGATGTGGGTGTCGGCGTTTGGGGAGTTTCCTACGGAAAGGGGGACTCCTCCGGTGTCTTCGGCTACGCCTGGCAAGATAGCGGCGCGGTCTCGGGTGTCCATGGCCGGACGAACTCTCCGAGTGGATACGGAATCTTCTCGGAAGGTGACTACGGCGGAACCGGCGCTAAGTCCTTCATCCAGCCCCACCCCGAGGACCCCTCCAAGGAGATCCGCTTCGTCTGCCTCGAGGGCAATGAATCGGGGACCTACTTCCGGGGATCCAGCCGGCTCCGGAGCGGACGGGCCGTGATCGAGGTGCCCGAGGAGTTTCGCCTCGTCACCGATCCCGAGGGGATCACCGTGCAGGTGACCCCGAGAGGCCCGGCCCGCATCTGGGTCGAGGAGAGCGACCTCGATCGCGTCGTCGTGCGCGGCGATCTGGACGCCGACTTCGACTACTTCGTCAACGGAGTCCGGCGCGGCTTCACCGACCACGAGCCCATTCGCGAGAACTTCGCCTGGGTTCCCGCGGTCCGGGGAGAGCCCTACGGCACGCAGTACCCGGACGAGCTCCGGCAGATCCTGGTGGAGAACGGGACCCTGAACCCCGACTTCACGCCCAACGAGGGCACGGCCGCGCGGATGGGCTGGAACCTCGAGGACCCGGAGGAGGCCCGCCATGCGGTGAGATGGGCGAAGGAGGAGGGCCGGAGCGAGGCGGCAGGACCGCAGATGGCGCAGCGAGATCGGAAGCCCGGCGCGACCGAGGGCGGGAGCGAGGCGGCGAGACCGCAGGTGACGAAGCTCGAGCGGCGAGACCGGAGACCTCGCGCGAGCGAGGACCGTCGCGGCGCAGAGCCGAAGAACCGCCGATCCCAGTGGGAGCGTATCGTCGAGGAACTGCAGACCGGGCAGAAGACCGAGGGCTCGAAGCCGCGCTCGATCGACAGAACCCGCGAAGGGCGGCTTTTCGAGCCGGTGAAGAAGCCGACACCTCCCAGCCGCAACGGCGCGGTGGACGAAAAGCCCGCTCAACCTCATCCGAAGGGGCCCAGACCCAAAGAGGGTTTGCGCCTCTTTCCGGAGAACCGGCCGGTCCAGGGAAACTCGAAACCAGCCGCCGAAACCGAAGCAAGACCGAGCCCTTCGTCGGCCAGGGAACGGGGAAACGCCCCTTCGTCCAGAAGAGACCCGGCTCCGTCCTCGGCAGGAGGCAGGGCGAAGTAGCCGCTGTTTGCGGTTCATAGGGGTCCGTGTCGGCGAACAAGCCCGTGCGGGCCCTCGGTCCTCCCGGCCAGTATTCGATCCGGCATCTTGATGGCTTTTTCTGAGTCACCCTGGGGGGCGGGGCACCCGCTCCCACCGGTGACCGGTGACTGACTGACAGCGGTCTGCCTCGGAGGGTTTCTGCCTGGTCATATCCAGGGCCCGCCCTGCGATCCGTTCGGCGCCCACCCCCCCTGTTCAGGGGGATGGACCGACTGGACCATCCCTGGCAGCGTGGCTCTCCGGAAGGCCCCTTTGCCTTCCACTGGCACAGGAGGCCACGATGAATCACCTCGCAGCAGTCGGAACGGCCCTGGTCGCGGTGGCGATCGGCGCCCAGTCCACCGAATCATCGGAAGGCAGCACCCCGCAGGTCCTGCCCGCCCCGGTCCCGGAGGCGCCCGCCGAACCGCTGGCGAGCTTCTGGTGGGGCGATTGCGACGGCGACGGGCTGCTCGACGCCTTTGCCGTCGCCCCCGACGGCACCGGCCTGCTGCTGCGCAACCGGGGCGACGGCTCCTTCGAGGACGCCACCCTCACGGCCGGGCTGGGCGGGATCGAGACCCCCACGGCGGCCGCCTGGGAGGACTTCGACTGCGACGGCGACCTGGACCTGTTCGTGGGCACCGCCTTCGGGCCGGCTCGACTCATGCGCAACCTGGGAGAGGGTGCCTTCGAGACGGCCCACGTCGGCATCGATCACATCGGCTGGGACCAGCGCGCCGCCTGGATCGACTACGACTCCGACGGCTACCCCGACCTGCAGGTACGCACGAAGGAGCGCGACCTGCTCTATCACAACCTGGGACAGGGCCTGCTCGAGCCGGTCGACCTCGGGCTGCCCGAGATCGCGTCCTGGACGGGCGCCCCGTCCGCCGATCCCGGGGTCGATTCGACCGAGGCCGAGACCGGACCAGCGGCCCGACCGGCGGCGCCCGGGACCGGTGCGCCACCCGCGACCTCCGGCGGCCGCGCCCCGGTGGCGCCGGGGCCGGGCACCGCGGCCGCGCGGGGTCCCGGCTACGGCGGCGGAACCCCCGCCGGGCCCCACGCTCCGGGCGCGCCGGTCGTCACCTGCGTGGACTCGATCATGGACCAGGCCAACCCGCTCAACTGCGTGAACGCCTCCTCGATCCCCACCTTCGGCATGCTCTACCCCCTGGGGAACGAGTTCAACATCGACGCCTCGGGCAACGTCGGCATGGGCACGACCTCGCCCTTGGCTCGCCTGACGGTGGTGCAGGACGGGGCCTACGGGCGGGCGATCTTCGGCCACAACACGGCGGGGGGCGGCGTCGGCGTCATAGGCAACAACAGCAACCCCAATGCAGGGCTCCTGACATAGGTGCGTGGAGTGGCGGCATTGGCCGAATGCC
>CAZTTG010000071.1:0-32028 GCA_964615935.1 uncultured Planctomycetaceae bacterium
ACCTGCACGGAGGGGAGCAGGTTGGGATCGCTGCCGCCCTGGATCCAGGCGTTGAAGTCCAGGAACAGCAGGCCCGAGCAGTCGTCCGGGGGCGGGTTGCCGCCGCTCGACTGCACCGGCGTGCGCTTCAGCGGGGGCGTCGCGCAGAGGTAGCCGCCCTGGAAGGGAGTGCCGGCGGGCCCGTTGAGGCCGTAGAAGAGGATCCCGTTCTTGTTGTTGATCAGGTTCCACGCGCCGATGTCGAACGAGCTCGGCGAGGTGGCGCTGGGCGTGCCGCTGGCGGAGATCGCCGGGGTGCAGCCCTGGGAGTTGACCTTGGCCGTGCAGTAGGTCGAGACCGAGCCGGAGCAGCCCCAGCTCTGGATGGCGAGCGCCGCCTGGTGCAGATTCAGGCGCCCGTCGCTGACGGTCTTGCCGTTCAGGGAGGGGATCACGTCCACGCTGTCGAGCAGGATGCCCTTGAGCACCAGGGCGGCCTGGTCCGGGGCGGCGGCCCAGTGGCTCTGGAAGGCCGGGCTGGCCACCGAGTGCAGGAAGGCCACCGCGCCCGTGACGTGGGGCGTGGCCATGGAGGTGCCGGAGAAGTCGGCGTAGGAGTTGTTGGGCACCGTGCTCTTGACGGAGGTCCCCGGCGCGCCCAGGTCGATGGTGGTCGCGCCGTAGCCGGCGGAGGCGCGGTTGTCGTTGCGGTCGGTGTTGGTGACCGCGATCAGCCAGTCGCTGGAGCAGCCCGTGGGCACGTCGCCGATCACGTCCACGTTGTAGTTGCCGTTGATCGTCGCGGCCGCGTTCAGGATGCCCGACTGGCCCATGAGGTCGTAGGCGTCGTTCCAGGGCTTGTAGGTGGGGGTGTTGCAGTCGGCGAAGTCGATGCCGAAGCTGGAGTTGCAGGACACCACGTTGGCGCCCTTGGCGCCGCCGCTCGAGACCCACAGGTCGCGCTGGGTGAGCACGTAGGTGTAGGCCTTGAGCACCGTGGAGGTGGTGCCGCTGGCGCCGGCCACGTGCATGATCTCGCAGTCCCAGTTGACGCCGGCCACGCCCTTGGCGTTGTCGCCACGCGCGCCGGCGATCCCGGCCACGTGGGTGCCGTGGGAGTCGCTGGGGATGTTGCCGTTGTTGCTGTAGGCGTTCCAGCCGTACTTGTCGTCCACGTAGCCGTTGCCGTCGTCGTCCACTCCGCCCGTGCCGTTGACCTCGGCGTCGTTTTCCCAGCGGTTGGCCAGCAGGTCGGTGTGGGCGTGCTGCGCGCCGCCATCGACGATGGCGATCACGTGGTCGCGGCTGCCCGTGCCCAGGTCCCAGGCCTCGGGCGCGTCGATGTCGGCGTCGGCCGTGCCGCCGCCCTGCCCGGTGTTGTGCATGCCCCACTGGCTGGAGAAGAGCGTGTCGTCGGGGAGGGTCTGGCGCTGCTCGACCTTCGCGTCGGGGACCGCGTACATCACCGCGGGCAGGGCCTCGAGGCGCTCGATGGCCTCGTCGAGGCTCGCTCCGTCGGCGATCAGCACGAGGTACATGTCGAGCTGAGGCATGAGCGCCTCGTGGACCGCGAAGGGCTGGCCCTCGAGCAGGGCGGCGGCCTCGACGATCGTGGTGGGGCGCTCGAAGCGGACGATGAGCTGCCCCTCGGCGAAGACGGGCTCGCTCGCCTGCCGGATCTCCGGGGCGGCGGCCGGCTCCTGCGCCGGCGCGGGAGCGAGGGAGAGGAGGAGGGGGATCAGGATGGACATAGGGGATCTCCAGGGGGGGACCGTGAAGAGCATGTGAGCTCGGTGGCCGAAGATCAGCCGTCTCCGCGCCCTGCCAGAACGCGGAGGCCGAGCAGTCTACCCTCTCGGCCGCGGATTGCCCCCCGTCAATCCGCCGGGGCGGCCTCCAGGGGATCGGGGAGCACCCGGATCCCCCGCACGGGCGGCTCGTCGCCGATCTCCAGCGCGACCGAGTAGTCGCCGACCTCCACCCCGCCGCCCATCCCGCCGCGGAAGAAGGCGGCTCCGCCCCCGCCACCGCGTCCGCGCCGCGCGCGCAGGTCCCAGCGGACGAGGTGCAGCCCGGCCTCGCCGGGGCCCTCCAGGGTCCGCAGGGTCGCTCCCAGGGCGTCCCGGACGGTCAGCGCGACCGCCTCCCCGCGGTCCTCCCGCAGGTAGTAGTAGACGGCCGCGCCCCTCGCGGGGTTCTCGCCGGCAAAGCGCCGCTCGCCGCTCCACTCGGGCCCCGGGGGCGCGCTCCAGCGCGTGACGGACTGCACCGGAAAGAGGTGGGCCTCCTGCGTGAGCGTCTCGGAGTCCAGGGTCTGCAGCGGCCCGATGTCCGCGATCCACACGCCCCGGCCGTGGGTGGCGGCCACCAGGTCGGCCTCCCGCGGGTGGATGACGAGGTCGTGGACCGGGACGGTGGGCAGGCCGCTCTCGAAGGCGGTCCAGTGCTCTCCGGCGTCGATCGAGACGAAGCAGCCCTGCTCGGTGCCGACGAAGAGCAGGCCCCGGTTGATGCGATCCACGGCGATGCAGCGCACCGAGCTCTCGGGCAGGCCCTCGTCGATCGCCTCCCAGCTCTCCCCGGCGTCGTCGCTGAAGAATACGTGGGGCGCGAAGTCGTTGGACCGGTGCCCGTCCAGGGTCAGGTACACCGAGCGCGCGCGGTGGGGGGAGGGCTCGATGTCGGAGACGTACAGCGGCTGTTCGATCCCCGGCAGCTTCTCGCGTAGGTCCACCCACTCGCGGCCCCCGTCGCGGCTGGCCCACAGGGCGCCGTCGTCGGTGCCGACGTAGAGGAGGTTCTCGTCCCGCGGCGACTGGGCCAGGGCCGTGGCGCTGCCTCGCTCGGTTCGGGAGATCTCGGGGCTGATCTCCACCGAGCTCTCGCCCCGGTCGATCGACCGGTACACCCGGCTGCCGGCATAGAACAGGATGCTCGGGTTGTGGGGGGAGAGCAGGAAGGGAGTGTTCCAGTTGAAGCGCTGCCCCCGGCGGTCGCCCGGCGGCATGACGCGAGCTCGCGCGCCGGTGCGCAGGTCGAGGCGCATGATGGAGCCGTTCTGGCTCTCGCTGTAGACCGTGTCGGGATCGGTGGGATCGACCGCGCAGTGGAAGCCGTCGCCTCCGTTGATCTTGATCCAGTCGCCCACCCCGATGCCGCGGCCCCGGGTGGCGCTGGGACCGCCCCAGCTCCCGTTGTCCTGCAGGCCGCCGTACACCCGATACGGCGTGCGCGTGTCCACGGCCACGTTGTAGAGCTGGCCGATGCAGAGCACGTCGAGGTGGTCCCAGACCTCGCCGCCGTCCCAGCTCGCGTACAGGCCGCCGTCGCCCCCGAGAAGGACGCGGTCCGGCCGAAGGGGGTCGATCCACAGGGCGTGGTGGTCGGCGTGGACCGAGCGGGCGACCGTCTCGAAGCTCTGGCCGCCGTCGAGGGAGCGGTGCATCGAGATGCCCAGGACCCACACCTTCTTCTCGTCGGTGGGGTCCACCCGCACCTGGCTGTAGTAGAAGGGCCGCGGGTTGATGCTGTTCACGCGCTTCCAGGTCGTGCCGCGGTCCTCGGAGCGGAACACGCCGCCGCTCTCGAAGCCGTTCTCCCCCTGCTCGTCCTGTGCGTTGGCCACCTGCCCTCCCTGTGAGGAGGCGAAGCTGCGGGCCCGGCCGCGCAGCAGCCGGCCCAGGAAGTGGAAGGCCGCGGTCAGCTCCTCGCCCTCGCGCAGGTACACGACCTGGGCCTCGTCGCCCGGCGCGTACCCGGACATGGCGGACACCAGAGCGGCGCGGCCGTCGACCTCGGCGGCGTCGAGCCCGCGGATCACGTCCCCGACCTGGAGCCCGGCCTGGGCCGCGGACTCGCCCTCGGTGACCGACTCGACCAGGAAGCCGCCCTCCTCGGCGTCCCGGCCCTTGATGCCCAGGGACACGCGCTCCTCCGAGCGCGGCGGCGCCCCGCGCTCGCCGGTGCGCTCGGTCTCGACGATCGCGTAGAGGATGCGCGGGTCGGCGCGGTAGAGGTCCAGGCCGATGCGGCCCATGCTCGCCGTGGGCAGGCCGCCCTGCAGTCGCTCCCAGGAGTCGCCGCCGTCGGTGGAGCGCCACAGCCCCGAGCCGGGCCCCGTGCGCACGGCCGGATCGCCCCCGTCGAACTCGTCCCGCTGCCGCTGCCAGGTGGCGGCGTAGACCACCTCGGGCCGATCGGGATCGATCCGCACGTCGATGCAGCCGGTCTCCTCGTCCACGAAGAGCACCCGCTCCCAGCTCTCGCCGCCGTCGCGGGTGCGGTAGAGCCCCCGCTCGGGGCTCGGCCCCCAGGTGCTGCCCATGGCCGCGACGAGGACCGTCCGGGGGTCCTTCGGGTGGAGCGCGATGCCCCCGACGTGCCGCGACCCCTCGAGGCCGCGATGGGTCCAGGTCTCGCCCCCGTCGTCGGAGCGGTAGACCCCGTCGCCCCAGGAGACCGAGTTGCGCGGGTTGGCCTCGCCCGTGCCCACCCACACGGTCTCGGGCGCGGAGGGCGCCAAGGCCACCGCGCCCACCGAGGCCGAGCCCTCTCCGTCGAAGACCGGCTCGAAGGCGATGCCGCCGCTGGTGGTCTTGAAGAGCCCGCCCGAGGCGGTGGCCGCGTAGAAGATGCGCGGGCTCTCGGGGTGCACCGCCAGGTCGGTGACGCGCCCGCCCATGTTGGCGGGCCCGATGTTGCGCCACTCGAGGGGCGCCACCAGGGCCTCGGTGAGGCGCGGAGGGCTCTCGTCCTCGGGGCCGGCGAAGAGGAGGGGCAGGAGGATCGCGGCGAGGATGGTTCTCATGATGGGGACTCCACGAAGCGGGCGGAGGAAGGACGGCGCCCTCCCCCGCCCACGGGCGCGCGCGGGTGGATCAGATCTCGAACTGGGCGAGGGCCTCTTCGGGCACCTCGAGCTCCGCCTCACCCACCTCCTCGAAGGTGAGCGTCCGGATGGTGGTCCGCTCGAAGCTGCGCTCGCCGAAGGTGCCCGAGCGGGTGATCTCGAGCCGGATCGAGGTGATCCTCCGCCCCTGGGCCTCGATGGTGAAGCTGCCCGAGGACTCCATCTGGGGACCACCGCCCTCGCCGCCGCCTCCACGGCCGCCGCCGAAGCCGCCGCGGCCGCGGAACATGCCGCCGCCGCCGAGGCTCTGGACGCCCTCCTCGGTGAGCTTGCCGGTGAAGACGCGGGCGGGCGGCGCCGGCTGCGCCTCGCCCTCGGCGGGCGCGGCCGCGTCCGCCGCGACCTGCATCTCGACCTCGCACACCTTGGCGCCGAGTTCACCGAGGAGCGCGTGGGGCGCGCTCACTCCCATCACCGAGAACAGCGAGCGCCGCGCGCTGAAGCCGCCGCGCTGGCCGGGATCCCGGCGCGGGCGATCGCCGCCCTCGCCGCCTTCCTCGCCGCCTCGGCCACCGCCGGCTCCGCCTTCGCCGCCCCCGCGGCCTCCGCCGACTCCGCCTTCCTCGCCCCCGCGGCCTCCGCCGCCGGCTCCGCCGCGCTCACCGCGGCCGAAGCCGCCACCGCCGAAGCCTCCCGGCTGGAAGGGCTCCATGGCCTGCCACTCGCCCGCCTCGTCCCGGTAGACGATCTGCTCGCCCTCCTTGTAGGCCAGAAGCTCGCCCACGGTGACCTGCAGGGGCAGGCCCTTCTTGTAGACGCCCTGGATGGGAGTGGGCTCGCGGACCTCGGGGGCGCGGCGCTCGCCTCCGCCCTCTCCCTCGCCCCCTCGGCCGCCGCGGCCGCCGAATCCGCCGAAGCCGCCCCCGCCCTCGCTCTCGTTCAGGGAGGTGAAGCGGTAGCTCTCGGCCTGGGAGAGCTGGTCGGTCAGGCCGACCAGGGCCTTGGTGGCCTCGTTCGTGGCGGTCTCCTGGCCCGCGGCGGCATCGTCCTGCCCGACGAGCGCCAGCACCGCGCCGGCAATCCAGCTCAACATGGGATTCCTCCGTTCCAACGGCTGGTCCTTCGAACTATCGTGATCGGGCCCCATCTTACCTGCCCTCGGGGCGACCCATCCCGGGCCGCGGAGCCGTTCGCAACAGGAACGCGTCGACTCGCGACACGCTGGCGGCGGAGCCGGTCGGGATCCGAGCCGATGCGATGAGCGAAGCACCCCGACCGTCCAGGGCGGAGAGGCGCGCGAGGAGACGCCGAAGACTCCTCGCCCTGGCCGTGGGCTACCTGCTCGCGGAGCTCGTGGTCATGCCGCTGGTGGCCATGCGCGCGTCCCTCTCGCTACGGGTGCAGCTCCCCGCGCCGCTCTTCATCCTGGGGCAGAGCTCCTGGGATGGCCTGCGGCCGAGCGACTACGTCCTGGTGCTGGGAGACTCCTACGCGCAGGGCAACGGCGACTGGCTGGCCGAGGTGGACCGCAGCGGCAACCCGCCCTTCCACTCGACCCACCTGATCCACGAGCGCACGGGTCGGGACGTGGTCAGCTTCGGGCACAGCGGGGCGGGGAGCGTGGCCGCCATGGCCTACCTGGTGGAGAAGCGCTTCGCCGCCCTGGCGCGCATGGGCTTCGGCCGGCCCGAGGAGGTGCTGGTCTGCTTCTAGCTTCTACGAGGGCAACGACCTCAACAACAACCTGCGGGCGGCGCGGCGGTACTTCGGCCTGGAGGGCCGCTCCTTCGAGAGCTTCACCGACGAGGAGCTCGACCGGGCGATCGCCGCGCGGGCCCGGAAGGGCTTTTGGAACGGCCTCCCCGGGATCCTGTACTTCCCCTACACCCTCCTGGAAGTCCTCCAGGGGAGGCGGATGGACGACGGCCACGTCGGGCTCGGGAAGCGGAGGCCGGCGCCGCAGGATTCGAACCTCGTGCGGGTGGGGGATCGGGTGGTCTCCCTGGGGAGAACCGTGCAGTCGCCCGCCATGGAGCTCGACGAGGAGGAGATCGCCTTCGCGATCCGGATCCTCGAGCGCTGCCTCGTCCGGACGCGGGAGCGCTTCGGAGGCGTTCGAGTCACCCTGGCCTACGTGCCCTCGCCGATCGCCTGCTACCACGAGATCGCCTCGGAGACCGTCCGCATCCGGACCTACGAGGATCGGGCCGAGGAGTACCCCGCCGCCGAGATCGGGGCGCGATCCGGGGAGATCCGCCGCCGCGTCTCGGGAATGGTGGAGGCGCTGGACATGCGCTTCGTCGACCTCACGCCGCACCTGCGGGAGGCCTCGCGGAGCGAGCGGCTGCACGGCGAGGTGGACCGGATGCACTTCAACGAGCGGGGCTACACGATCATGGGCGAGATCCTCTCCCGGGAGCTCACCCCCCGCTGAGCCGCCGGCGGACGGGTCCCGGTGGGGCCGGGGCTTCCCGATCCGGGCCGCGCAGGGCATGCTGGACGGGCTCGATGGCCGGTAGGTTCCGGCCGAGCCCGAAGTCGCCATGAGCCAACTCTCGAGACCGGGCCGCCGCTGGACCGCGTGGGCCGTCCCCCTCGTCCTGATCGCGTCCTGCGCCCTCGCCTGCGCATCCCCGCCCACCGGGAAGGAGATCCACCTGGTGGTGCTGCACACCAACGACGTGCACGGCCAGGTCCTGCCGCGGCCGGCCCGCTGGCGCCGGGTGCCCGATCCCCCCGAGGTCGGCGGGCTCCCCCGGATCGCGGCCTTCGTCTCGCGGGTGCGGTCCGAGCACGTGGGCCCCGGTCGCGGCGTGCTCGTCGTGGACGCCGGCGACTGGTACCAGGGAACGCCCGAGGGCTCCCTGGACGGCGGGCGGGGCTTCCTGCGCGCCCTGGTCGCGGTGGGCTACGACTCCATGACCCTGGGGAACCACGAGTTCGATCGAGGCCTGGCCGCCCTGCGCGAGCTGCTCTCCGAGCTCGAGGCGCCGGCCATCTGCGCCAACCTGCTGGAGGCCGACACGGGCGAGCCCGTGGACTGGGTCGAGCCCTGGCGCGTGGTCGAGGTGGCCGGGGTGCGGATCGCCCTGGTGGGCCTGCTCAGCCCCCTGACGCCGGAGATGTCCCACCCCGACACCCGCGCCCTGCTCCGCTTCGATGAGCCGGCCGAGACCCTGACGCGCGCGCGCCGCGCCCTCGCCGAGCGCTCGCCGGCGATCGACCTGATCCTCCCCGTGACCCACCTGGGCGTGGAGGGCGACCGGCGGCTCGCGGCCGCGCATCCCGACCTGCCGCTCATCATCGGCGGTCATTCGCACACCTTCCTGGAGGAGGGGGCCCGCGTGGGCTCGACCCTGATCGTGCAGGCCGGCGGGCGCGCCAGCTCGATCGGACGGGTGGACCTGCGCTTCGACGCCGAGACGCTGGAGCTCACCCAGGCGCGGGCGCGGGCGATCGAGCTCGAGGGCGAGCCGGAGCCGGCTCACCGCGTCGCGCGGGTCGAGGAGCTGTGCGCCGAGCTGGAGCAGCGCAGCCGGGAGCACATGGACCGCGTGGTGGGCCGGCTCTCCGCGCCGCTCGTGCGCACGCGCACGTGGACCTCGTCCCCGGCCGACTGCTGGATCGTGGACGCCATGCGCCGCCGCACGGGCGCGGACGTGGCGGTGCACAACCGCGGGGGCACGCGCGCCGACCTGCCGGCCGGGGAGGTGACGCGGCGGCAGCTCTTCGAGCTGATGCCCTTCGACAACGATCTGGTCACCATGACGCTCTCCGGCGCGGAGATCGCGAGCGTCTTCGAGCAGATGCTCGAGGGCGGCCACTCGGGCCTGGACTTCAGCGGCATCGCGGTCCGCCTGGCGGTGGAGGAGGGGGATGCCCTGCGGCTGCTCGGCGTCGAGATCGACGGCGAGCCCATCGATCCGCGCGGCCGCTATCGGCTGACCACCAACTCCTTCCTGGCCGATGGAGGCGACGCCTACGAGGAGCTGGTCCGGGGCGGGGAGCGCGAGCGCGATCCCATCCTGCTGCGCGACATGCTCGAGGAGGACCTGCGCCGCCACGAGGTCTTCGCGCCGCCATCCGACGATCGCTACCGCGTGGAGAACCGCCGATGAGGGCTGCCATCGCACGGACGCTGGCGCTGGCCGCCCTCTTCTGCCTGTCGGCGGCCTCCGGTCCCGACGAGCTCGACGAGCTGCGCGCGAAGCTGCGCGAGAGGGACTTCCGGCCGGGCCGCGAGGCGCTGCAGGAGCTGGCGAAGCTCGGCACGCCCGGGGCCTGGGAGATCGCGCTGGACGCGCTCGAGGACCGGCGCTCGCAGATCGCGGACGAGGCGCAGCTCCAGCTCGGGGCCTGCAGCGATCCCGAGACCATCGAGCTCCTGCTCGGCAAGCGCGGCCTGGCCTCGGGCAAGCCGCAGGTGCGCCTGCGCGTCTCCGAGCTGGTGGGCCGCCTGCCGGTCGAGGTCGACGGCGAGGCCCTGGCCCGGGCCCTCAAGGACAAGGACCCGCAGGTGCGTCGCAACCTCTGCTGGAGCCTCGAGCGGCTGGCGGCCGCGGGCCGGCTGGGCGAGGCCGGCTCGAAGAAGCTGAGGTCGGCCCTGGACAAGGCGCTGGGCAAGGACCGGGAGGCGGGGGTGCGCGGGGCGGCGCTGGTCGCCCGGGCGGCGATGGAGCCGGGCGCGGCGACCATGGAGCGGGCCGACCGCGCCTTCCGGAACGACGACCCGGTGGTGCGCGCCGCCGCCCTGGTCGCCTGGCGCCACCTGCGCGGCGGCCCGGTGCGCTACGACCCGCCGCCGATCCTGCTGATGGCCCTGCAGGACGAGGCCTCGAGCGTGCGCGCGGTTGCTCAGCGCGAGCTCGCGCTGCTGGCGGCCGACGGCTCGCGCAACGCGGCCAGGGGCCTGGTCGACGCCCTGGAGATCGAGACCGAGCTGCGCCTGCGCTGGCTGATCGTCGGCCACCTGCAGCGGCTCTCGGGCCTGAAGCACCGCCTCGACCACCGGCCCTGGAAGGGATGGGTCAAGGGGCTGGAGGACGGCTGGACCCCCGAGGAGGCCGAGCCGGACCGCGAGGCCGCGACCGGGACGGTCTCCTTCGCCGGCCTGCCGATCCTCTCCGAGCGAATCGCCTTCCTGATCGACCTCTCGGGCTCGATGTGGGAGGAGGTGGAGGAGGGCCGCACGCGCAAGCAGCAGGTGGACGGCGAGCTGCGCGCCGCGCTGGAACGCCTGGCCCCGGAGGCCGAGCTCAACCTGATCCCCTACACCGACCGCCCCATCCCCTGGAAGAAGGAGTTGGTCCCGGCCAAGCCCGCGAGCGTGGCCCAGGCCCTGAAGTTCTTCGAGGGCCGCAAGGAGAGCGGAGTCGGGGACCTGTGGGAGGCGGTCTTGCTGGCGCTCTCCGACCCGCGCTCGGACACGCTCATCGTCCTGCACGACGGCTCGCCGACCGGAGGCATCGGCTGGAACGTGGACCTCTTCGCGGCCCTCTTCGCGGAGCGCAATCGCTTCCGGGCCGTGGCCCTGGACGTGGTCCTGGTGCGCGACAGCGGCTTCCTTCGCCGCCGCTGGCAGGAGATCAGCGAGTCGACCGGCGGCCGCTTCGTGGCGCGGGACGAGTAGGCGCGGCGCTCACGTCCGGCTGGGCTGCTTGATGGTGCGGTTGTCGATGTCCTCGTCCTCGCCGCGGCCGCCGGGCTCTCCATCCCGACCTCTGGTGTAGATCCGATAGTCGAACGTCGGAGCCCCGTGCAGCGGCGGCTCGTAGACGTAGGGCCTGCCCCAAGGATCGAGGGGCACCGCATCCACGTCCAGGTACCTGTGGCCGTTCGCGTCCGGCCGGATCAGGACCTCCAGCGATCCCGGGTATCGGCCGTCGTTGTTCGAGGCGAAGAGGAGCACGGCCTGTTCGATGATGTGGAGCTCGGTCACCGCGATCGCTCGGTCGCAGCCCTCCACATCAGGGCTCTCACTCTCGTTCGAAATACATGCCGAGGCCAAGGCCGCCACGAGGAGACAGCTACGCATCACAGCCCCTTCCAGTCCTTCCAGATCTTCTCGTAGGCGCGCCGGCCGTCCTTCCAGCCGCTCCGCCAGGCTTCGATGCTCTCGAAGCCCTTGCGGGCCTTCTTGCTGACGCCGAGGCGATCGGCTCCTTCCTGCCACTCGCCGAGCTTCGCGTCCATGTCCGGGGGGTAGCCGTCGAAGAGGAAGGCCTCGGGCAGGGCCTCGACGATGGCCTCGAGCTTGTCGGCCCCGGAGCCGTCCCCGTACCAGGCCTCGAGCACGTCCGAGGCGGCGCGGGAGTGCTTCTCCGACAGCTTGTCGAAGCCGATGCCCTTCAGCCAGGCCTCCACCGAGTCCACCCCGCGGAAGTCCTCGCGCAGGGGGAGGAGGTGGCCGAGGGACTCGTTGCCCTTCAGGGTCAGCTTGCGGCCTGCGGAGCGCTTCAGGGCCGATACGTGCTTGGCGCCCTCCTTCTCGATGGCGGCGATCGCACGCTTCGCCCGGGTCTCGAGCTTCGAGGACACCTCGTCGAAGCGCCGCGCCGCGCCCTTCTCGAAGCGCCGCAGCAGGTCGCGGGCGCCGGAGAAGGATGCCGGGGTGGTGTACTGGTACTCGTCCGCCTTCTTGGGGCGCGCCAGCTCCTCGGCGATGTCCAGGGCGCGCTCGGGATCCTCGGTGCCCATGCCCTCGCACCAGCCCAGGGCCTCGTTGGCGCGCACCGCGTTGGGCCAGTGGTTGTAGCGCGGCATGCGCCGCAGGTGCAGCAGCTCGAAGCCGGCCTCGTCGTAGGCGTCGCGGCTGCCCGGGCTCTGGCGGTAGGGGACCACCGGATCGGCCGAGCCGTGCATGAAGGCGATGGGGACCTCCTTCGTCTTCCGCCCCATCTTGGACCAGTTCCACGCCCCGGAGGCGTGGGCCACCACGCCGTCCACGGTCTCGGGGAACTCGCCCGCGTAGTAGACGACGAAGAAGCCGCCCTGGCTGTGGCCGTAGAGGAAGACGCTGCGAAGGGCGAAGGTCTCGCGCATCTCGGCCAGGAGGTCGCGGAAGGCCTCGGCGTCTGCCGGCTCCCCCAGGAAGAGACGGCTGTCCCCCTGGCCCGGGCTGGGCCCGTCCACCGAGACCACGACGTCCTCCGGCCGGAAGCTGCCCGGCTTGTTGTTCCAGAAGCCCCAGCGGTAGTCGAGGCCGGTGCCGTGGAGGATCACCGTGAGGTTCGCCGGCTGATCGGCGGCGTAGCCCTCGGGGAGCCACCAGACGTAGCGCAGCCCGCCGGCGGACTCCCAGGCGAAGGCCGAGTGGGCGGGCGCCTCGGCGCTCGGCTCGCGCTTCTCGAGGTCGTCGGAGAGGAGGAGGACGGTCGAGAGGAGGAGGCTGAGGAGCACGGCGGTCACCTGCCTTCGGTTGGATCGCGGTCCGTCGAGAGCCCCGGTCCCCGGAGCTCGCCTGCCGGGAGGGGACTCTACCCGATGTCCTGCTCCTCTACCGCGTCCGGGCGGTCCAGGTACCGGTCCCGCGGGTCTCCAGCTCCACGTCGTACTCCGGCAGGCGGAGCCGCGACTCCAGCTCGGCCTCGAGGTCGAGGGAGTGGTAGCGCCCCGCCTCGAGGTCCCACAGGAGCTCGCCCTCGCAGCCGATCCAGAGGTCGAGCTCGGCCCCCTGGTCCGCCAGGCCGAGGAAGCCCAGGGCCTCCTCCACCTGGAGCGCGTGTCCGGCATCGAAGTCGAGCAGGACCGATGCGCAGCTCCGGCCGTCGATCTCGTAGACCCCGTCCGGGGTGCAGCTCAGGGCGGCGTTCTCGAAGGCCGCGAGGAAGGCATGTCTCAGCTCGCGCCCCAGCTCGTACACGCCCAGCTCGTCCCAGTACTCGTCGTGACCGTGCAGGTCTCCGCCGGGCAGGAAGACCGGGGCCAGGCTCCCGAGGGGGACGTCCCAGCCGTCGCCATCGGTCTCGGCGGGCCCGGCCGGCAGCAGGGCCCGCAGGTCGAGGTCCTCGAAGAGGCCCTCGATCGAGCGGTCGCCGTGGCGCGCGCGGTGCCAGCGGGCGTCGTAGCGTTCGTCCGCCGGGTTCCAGGTGAATTCGACCTCGGTGTAGAGCAGCGCGGGCAGGAGCCGGAGCGATCCCTGGCTGACATCGATCCCGTAGCGCCCGACCCCGCTGCGGTCATCCTCGAGGACCCACCCGGCGTGAAGGCGATCGAAGCTCCGGGTGAGCTCGAGGGGCTTGCCGTCGCCCATACGGGTGTACTCGTCGGTCACGGCGAGCTCCGCCTCCGCATGAAGCCGCCCGCGCAAGAACACGGCCTGCTGGATCGAGAGGACGACCTCGAGGTCCAGCTCGACCTCGAAGAGCTTGGAGAGATCGCTGCCCGCGCGCGGGCGGAAGGCGATGGAGTCGTCCGGCAGCGGCTGGACGAGCAGCGCGAGCAGGATCGCGAGGATGCGGATGAGGTCGCTGGACACGGGAGGAGGATCGCCGGGGTCGATGGACCTTAGTCCGAGGATCCCCACCCGCGAGGGAACTTCGGCTTGGTCTCTGGCTTAGCCCGGCTTCTCGATGGAGGTGGATTCGATGCGTGGCGCGCCATCGCGCCGAGCTCACCGCTCGGGGGCCCCCATGTCCACCACCCGCGCCCCTCCCACCCCCGTGTTGGGCACCGTCGGATCGTCGAGGAATCGGCGCTTTCCGGCCAGATCAACCGGGGTCCGCTCCATCAGCTTCCCGTCCCCGTCCAGATCCAGCACGTCCGGCTGCACCCTCCCGTTGTCCGCCGCGTCGATCACCGGGGAGCCCGCGCCCGGTCGCAGGTCGCGCCCGGCCGGGTCGATGAACAGCGGGTCGGCGCTGATGTTCCCCAGCCCGCTCGAGAGCGGATGCTGGACGTCGGACCAGGCGACCGCGATGCGTCCCCGGAGCTGGGGCTCCTTGGGAGCGTGGTTGGCCCACACGATGGAGTTGTGGATCCGCACCTCGGCGGGGGTGGGCATGTTGGTGCGCGCCAGGATCCCGCCCCCCGCCTCCTCGGCGTAGTTGTAGGCCACCGTGCACTGGCTGAAGGTCGCCTTTCCCGAGCCGTAGTTGCCGGCTCCCACGTAGGCCGCCCCGCCGCGCGCCGCGCGGTTGTCGTGGAGCAGGCAGTTGGCGAAGACCACGACCGGCAGCGAGCCCGGGGGCGAGTTGGCGATGGAGTTGACGTACAGGGCGCCTCCGCGACCGCTGGCCGCGTTGCGCGCGAAGGTGCTGTTGTAGACCTTCAGGCCCAGCGACATGCCCCAGATCGCCCCGCCCCGGCCGGTGACCGCGTTGTCGGCGAAGGTGCACCATTTCACCTGCACGACTCCCGGCTGGGCGTGGAGCCCGCCGCCCCACCAGGCCCGGTTCTCGCGCAGGGTGCAGTGGGCCAGGCTCAGGGCGGAGTTGAAGCAGTGGATGCCTCCTCCGTAGCGGGCGTCGTTCCAGGAGCCGTCGGCGTTGCCACCGGAGATGTCGAAGCCGTCCACGACGGTCCAGCCGGCCGGGATCCCGCTGGGGTTGTTCACGAACAGCACGTGGTAGGCGTTGTCCGCGGGATCCCCCGGCGCGCCCAGGTCGCCGGACAGCCGGGTCTGGTCGAAGAGGCCGGCTCGCTCGTCCAGGGAGGTCTCGGTCCCGTCGAAGCCGCCGTACAGCCCGACGGCCTGCACCGCGAAGGCCGCCGAGCGCGGGTCCCCCGGGTGGACCTCGACACTCGGGCGGTAGACGCCGGCGGCGACCCAGATCTGGTCGTCCACCCCGGCCGCGAGCAGCGCGTCGTCGAGGGAGTCGAAGGCGGTCGCCCAGCTCGCGCCGTTGCCCCCGGGCGGAGCGCCGGCGTCCACGCGCCAGACCGACTGGGCCGCGGCGGGACGACGAGGATGGCCGCGGCCAGGAGCCGCCAGGCGTCGCGGAATCGGGAAGGTCTTTTCACGGGTGGTTTCCTCCCGGTCATGGCTCGCTGCGCCGATTCGCATCCCACGGGCCCCCCTCCGCCCATGGGGACGCGCGCTCCGCGCGGCGGTTTCGGCTCGAATCGGTGGTTTTCGGGCGGCACACCCATGTTCATGGACAGACCTCGAATTCGATCGCATCGGAGAGACCCGTCCCGAAGCCCGCCGGATCCAGGGGATCCCGGTACCAGAACTGGCCGTCGACCAGCACCCCGGCCGCCAGGGCGGGGTCCGAGCCGCCCTGCAGCCAGGCGTTGAAGTCGATCCCCAGCGCGCCCGAGCAGTCGGTGGGCGGGGGATTCCCGCCGCTGCTCTGCACCGCGGTCCTCCTCAGCGGCGGCGCCGCGCAGAGGAGACCGCCCTGGAACGGCAGCCCGGCGCGGCCCGCGAGGCCGTAGAAGAAGATCCCGCTCTTGCCGCTCAGCACGTTCACCGCGCGGATCTCGAAGGGGGAGGGGTCGGAGGCCGACGGCGAGCCGGTGAAGATCACCTCGGGCAGACACCCCAGCGAGCTCGGCTTGGCCGCGCAGTAGGTCACCGGGGGCGAGCAGGCGCAGACCGCCAGCCCCGGGCCGAGGAGCTCGAAGGAGACCAGGGCGTTCTGGCTCAGCGGAGCCCCGTCGTCCACCACCCCGATCAGCGCCAGACCTCCCCCCGGCAGGGCCGGACCCGCGCACAGGCCCTCCAGGTTGGACAGGCCGCCGCTCCACAGGAGATGCCGATCCACCGGCGCATAGCTCGCTCCCGTCAGCCCGGCGAGGCCGCTGACGTCCGTCGCCCCGGCGAGGTCGATCTCGACCAGGCGGCTCTCGAAGAAGGGCAGCGCCAGGGCCAGCGAGCGCTCCAGCGCCAGCAGGGCGCCGCCGGGGAGCTGGACCAGCTCGACCAGTCCGCTCTGGCCGTCCCCGCCGGGGAAGGTGGGCCCGTGCATGGGATCCACCTCGTAGGCGTACTGCGAGGCGGGGAAGGGGAGCGGCCCGCTCGCGTCGTATCGAAGGATGCGCACCGTCGTGCCCGCGCCGGGGGTCGCCGGAAGGCCGTCGACCGTCAGGGCCTCCTCGTTGGCCGTCCAGAGCTGCGCGCCGTTGCACCAGCGCGTCAGGGACTCGAAGCCGCGGCCGGGCAGGCTCGAGGAGAACACCGAAGGCGTCGCCAGCGTGGCCAGCCAGGAGCCGTCCGCGAGATCGTACTCGTGCATCCCCGGGGTTCCCTCCTCCGACAGGTAGGCGCTGTGGCGCACCGCGTCGGTGCAGGCGATGCCCTCCCAGTCGCGGGAGTGCTCCAGGCTCAGCCCGGCCACGATCGAGGCCGCGTTGATCGCGCCGCCCGGCCCCAGGGTGATCTCCAGGAGCACGATCTTGTCGGAGTTGTCCATCACCGCGGCGAAGTCGCGGCCCTCGAGGTGGGTGAGGCCGCTGAGCCCGGTGACCGTGAAGGGCGTCCCGTGCTGGTCCACGGCCGCGCTTCCGATCGCCACCGTGCTGCGGTGGATCGCCGTCAGCGTCTGGGCCCGGGCCGTTCCCGGGGCCAGGGCGAGCGCGGCGAGGGCTGCTCCGAGGATCGCACGCATGGGTCCCCCCTTCCCGGCCCAGGATACGGCATTCCCCTCGCAGCGGGTGGCCCGATCGGGCCGGCGCCGGCCGTCGGTCTCCCCTTGCCACCCCCGCCGGCTGCGGTCAGAATCCCGCGCCCGACCGGAACCACCCGGAGGAACCCATGGTCGATGCCATCCCCACGGGTCACCGCACGGTGACCCCTCACCTGATCGTCCGCGGCTGCGCCCAGGCGCTCCAGTTCTACGAGAAGGCCTTCGGCGCCGAGGTCGTCGAGCGGCACGACGGACCCGAGGGCAGCGGCATCATGCACGCCCAGATCCGCATCGGCGACTCGCTGGTGATGCTGGCCGACGAGATGCCCCACATGGAGACCTGGGTCTCGGCCCAGAAGCTGGGCGGGACCTCGGTGGGCATCCACCTCTACGTGGAAGACGTCGACGTCGCCTTCCAGCGCGCCGTCGAGGCCGGAGCGACCGCCAGGATGCCGCCCATGGACACCTTCTGGGGCGATCGCTACGGGCTGCTCTTCGACCCCTTCGGCCACGCCTGGAGCATCGCCACCCACATCGCGGACCTCACTCCCGAGGAGATGGAGGAGGCCGCCCGGCAGTTCTTCGCCAGCGCGAAGGAGGGCGGCTGAGGGGCCGGCGGCCGGCTATCCGGTCCTCTCCGACTGGACGCTGGTCCGGTGGCCGGGCTCGATCTCGCGCCGCCCGCGCGCCGGGAACAGCCGGCTCGACACCCGGTGGACCAGATCGAAGGCCCGCGCCTCGAGGAGCCCCCCCCTGAAATCGCCGGTGGCCATGCGCCGGCGCGCACGCTTCTCCCACCACCCCAGCCGGCCGCGGGCCAGACCCATCGAGAGGGTGGAGAAGTGCTCGTAGAGCTTGCGCGCCCGGGCCACCTCGGCGGGGATCTTCCCGGGCCAGGTCTCGTCCAGGTGGAACTCGCCGATGGTCCCCCACTCGCGGAGCGTGCGCGGCGGCCGGTAGCCCAGCTTCAGGGCCTCGGCGTAGAGGGCCGTGCCGGGGATCGGCCGGTAGGGCCACATGGTCGCGCGCGCCAGCCGCGCGGCGGCGCTGATGCGGCGGCACTGGTCGATGGTCGCCATCATCGAGTCGGCCGGCTCGCCCGGATAGCCGATGATGTAGGTCACCCAGGAGCAGACGCCCCGGCGATCCATCTCGACGGCGGCCCGCAGGTTGTCCTCGCTGTCGGTGTGCTTGCCGATCCGGAGCATGGTCTCCTCGGAGCCCGTCTCGCCGCCGATGCCGACCACGTACATGCCCGAGTCCCGCATGGCGTCCAGGGTCGAGGGCTCGTAGCGCAGGATCGAGCTGGACTGCATGAGGCAGTACCACCACAGACGCCGGCCGCGGTCGATCAGGCCCTCGGCGAACTCGCGGGTGCGCCGCTCGGACACGCCCCAGTTGGCGTCGTAGAAGCGCACCGCGTCGAAGCCCCAGCGCTCCTGCAGGCCGCACAGATCGTCCAGGAGGCGGTCGGCGGGCATCTCCTTCCAGCGCCGGTTGGAGATCCCCGGGGCGCAGCAGAAGGTGCAGGGCTCGGGGCAACCGAAGCTGGAGTAGTAGCTGATGCCGAAGAAGGGCCGGCCCTGGAAGCCCGGCGGGGTGGGCATGCGCTCGACCTCGCGGCCCCCCCGGCGGCGGAGCTGGTGCGCGCGATAGGGCTCGATGTCGATCAGGTGCCAGGGGACGCCCCGCAGGCGGTCCCAGCCCACCACCGGGCGGGGCGGGGTGCGCACCACCTCGCCGTCCCGCCACAGCGCCAGGCCCGGCACGGACTCGAGGGGCTCGCCCGCGTCGACCGCCCGCACCAGCTCGCCGAAGGTGATCTCGCCCTGGCCGACCACCAGGGCGTCGTAGAGGCCCGTGCCGAGCTGGAGCTCCGGCGCGGCCGAGGCGAACCAGCCGCCGATCACCATGGGGAGGTCGGGGAAGCGGGCCCGGACCCGGGTCGAGCAGTCGAGGACGTCGGCCACCTGGAAGCCCCGCACGCCGGTGGTGCCGAAGAGCAGGGCTCCCCCGCAGGCCTCCAGCGCGCGGCGGTGGGCCTCCTCCTGCGAGTACAGGTTGGCGTCGAGGATCACCACCTCGTAGCCGTCGGCGTCGGGCTCGGACGCGATCGTCAGGATGGAGAGCTGCCAGGGGATGCGCCGGGTGCCGCCGACGCGGGCCTTCGCGATTGTAGCAGCCCCGCTTCGCGGCGATCCGGATACCATCGCGGCACGCGAAGGCCCACCGGCAGCGGCGGGCACCCGGCAGGCAAGGTGCTCGTCCTCGGCAAGGACACCCGCAGCTTCCTGTCCGCGATCCGCTCCCTGGGCCGACAGGGAATCGAGGTGCACGCCGCCTGGTGCACTCCGGGACTGCCGGAGCTGCGATCGAGGTATCTCTCGCGGGTGCACGCGGTTCTCCCCCCCGGGGGAGGGGAATGACGGCTGGCCCGACGAGCTCGCCGCATTGCTCTCGCGCGAGGGCTTCGACCTGGTCCTGCCCACCAACGATCCGGCGGTGGTGGCCTTGCAGGAGCGGCGCGACGAGCTGGAGCACCTGGCCCGGATCCACCTCCTGGGAGAGCGCGCCTATCGCGTGTGCTGCGACAAGGCCGCCACCCGCTCGCTGGCCGACTCCCTGGGCATCCCCGTGCCGCGCGAGATGTGCGTGGACTCTCCCGTCCAGCCCGAGGAGGTCTTCGAGGTCCTGGGGCGCCGCCTGGTCCTCAAGCCGCGCGCCTCCTTCGCCTTCGGGCGCCGGAAGTGGGAGCACCAGGTGCGCAAGGCCGCCACCGCGAGGCAGCTCTCGACCTACCTGGAGGCCCTCCTGCGACAGGGGGAGGTGCTGATCCAGGAGCGGTGCCCGGGACACGGGGTGGGCGTCGAGCTGCTCGCCCTCGAGGGCGAGGTGCTCATGGCCTTCCAGCACCGCCGCGTGCACGAGCCCCTGGCGGTCGCCTGCGGGGCGGACTTCCCCTTCGCCCTCTACCAGCTCCTGGTCGAGGGCCGGCGCGAGTTCCCGCGCGAGTACCGCACCGGCCTCTTCTGCCGCAACCTGCTGATGGACTCGACCTGGCTGTGGCGCGGTCTGCGGGCGGAGCGCTCGGACCCGGACGCGGCGGGGGTCTCCATCCCGCGCGCGGCGGCCGAGGCGCTGAACCTCCTGCGCCTGCGGGAGCGCTGGGACACCCTCGCCCGGGACGACCCCGCCCCGGCCCTGGCCGAGCTGCGCCGGATGCTCTCCATCTACGGCGGGGCCCTGGGGGCTCGCCTCCGGCGCGTGCCCCACCGCTTCGCGCCCTGGCGCTCGAGGAGGAGCCGGGCGGCGCGCCGCGCCCTGGACCGCGCCGGCCGGGTGCTCTTCGTCTGCAAGGGGAACATCTGCCGCAGCCCCTTCGCCGAGCATCTCGCGCGCCGGGCGCTGCCCGCCGGCGTCGAGGTCGGCTCGGCCGGGACCCTGCAGGAGGCCGGCCGGCCCTGCCCGGCCGAGGCGGTCGCGGCCGCGCGCGCGCTGCGAGTGGACCTTCGGGACCATCGGTCGCGGCCGGTCAGCGCCGAGCTCCTGGACCGATCCGACCTGGTGCTGGTCTTCGACGACGCCAGCCGCCACGGCCTGCTCCGGCTGCACCCCGAGGCGCGGGCGCGGATCGCGCGGGTGGGTCTCCTGGCCGAGCGCGGACCGGTGGACGTCCGCGATCCCTACGGCGGCCGGCTGGAGGACTACGAGGCCACCTACCGGACCATCGCGGCCGCCCTGGACGGCTCAGGCCAGAGCGCGAGCGGGGCCGGGGTCCGCGATTCCGCGGCCACGCCTCCGCTGGCCGGATAGGATGGGGGCGCCACTCCCGCCGTGATCCTCCCGAACGCGAGCCGCAAGCTGGTGCTCTTCCTCCCGCGCCGCGACGACCCGTCGCGGGGCGAGCCCTACAGCGCCGACCTCCTGCCCCTCGAGCTCCTCCAGATCGCCGGCGGACCCGCGGCCGAGGGCTTCGAGATCGTCCTGCTCGACGCGATGGTCGAGGAGGACTACCTCGAGCAGGTGCTCGAGGCCTGCGAGGGGGCGCTGCTGCTCGCCTGCTCGAGCATCCTGGGCTACCAGGTCCTGGACGGCTACCGCGTGGCGCGCGCGGTGCGCGAGCGCCATCCGCGCCTGCCCATCGTGTGGGGGGGCTGGTTCCCCTCGGTCGCCCCGCAGCTGTACTTCGAGGCCGGCATCGCCGACGCGGTCGCCCTGGGGCAGGGCGAGCTGACCTTCCTGGAGGTGGTGCGGGCGATCGCCTCCGGCTGCGATCTTGAGGAGGTCCCCGGCCTGGCCCTGTGGCGCGACGGCGGGCTCGTGCGCACCGCGCGGCGGCCGGTGGAGGGCTTCGAGCGGCTCCCGCCCGTGCCCTGGCAGCTCCTCGACTTCGGGCGCTACGCCGACCGGCAGCTCAGGACGAGCTCGGTCAAGGTGCGCCACCGGCTGCCGTCCCCCCTGAGCTGGACGGGGACGCGCCCCCCCGTGAGCTTCAGCTACTTCTCGAGCTTCGGCTGCCCCGAGCCCTGCACCTACTGCTGCAGCCCCCGGGTCAGCGGACGGCGCTGGAAGGCCCTGCCCGGGCGGCGCCTGGCGGGGGAGATCTCCGAGCTCCAGGAGCGCTTCGGCTTCGACGTGGTGCGCTTCAGCGATGCCAACTGGGGGGTGTCGGAGCGGCGCGCGCGCGAGTTCGCGCAGGAGCTGGCCGAGCTGGGCACCCGGCTGCACTGGAACGCCACCATCGAGATCGAGACGGTGATGCGCTACCGGGAGGAGACCCTCGACCTGGTGCGCGACTCGGGTTGCCACCTCCTGTGGCTGGGGGTGGAGACCGCCACCGCGGCGATGCAGGAGCGCATCCGGAAGCGGATCAACGTCGGGGACGTGCCGGTGGCCCTCTCGCGCCTGGTGGACCGCGGGATCACCGCCGGCTCCTTCTGGATCATCGGCTTCCCGGGGGAGACGCCGGAGTCGATGGAGGAGACCCTGCGCCAGGCGGCCCGCACCAAGCACCGATTCCCCGGCTGCTGCGCCGAGGTGTATCCCTTTCGGCCGCTGCCCGGCACCGAGGACTACGAGGAGGCGTTGCGGCTGGGCTGGTCCATGCCGCGCGACCTGGAGGGCTGGAGCCGCTTCTTCGAGTGGAAGTGGCACACCGAGGGCAACCCGCTCCCGCCGCGGGTGCGCGAGCGCTGGCGGCGCTACATCCAGACCGCCGCCATCTACGACCGGCACGTGAGCGAGGGCCCCCAGGTGCTGCGCAGCCTGCTCGCGAGGCTCGCCGGCTGGCGCCTGGCCCGGGGCTGGTACGGTCTGACCCTCGAGCAGAAGCTGTTTCACCTGCTCGCACGCCGGATCCGCGACGGCTCTCGCGAGCGAGCTCCCCGATAGGCGCTCAGTCGAAGCGACGACACTGCTCGCAGCGGCAGTCCGCGTCGAAGAGCTCGCCGGCGGCCGTGGCGCCCTCGTCGGCCGCGTACCCCAGCTCCGCTAGCTCCGTCTGCAGCTCGTCGCTGTGCACTCCCTTGCGCACGAAGCCCCCCTCCGGGGACCCGGAGATGAACTCTATCAGCAGGGTGCGGAGGCTTCGGGCGCGATCCAGCTCGGCCTCCGAGAGGTCCTGCTGGCAGCCCGGATCCCGCTCGAGATCGTAGAGCTCGGCTCGGTGGCTGTCGAAGAAGCTCTCCTGCAGCAGGCGGTTGCGGGCGTAGCTGCGCAGGTGCAGCACCAGGTGCCAGCGGCCGACGGTGACCGACGCCGCGTGCCCCAGGGACGAGATCGCGAAGCGCGGGCCCTCGTCCCAGGTGCCCTCGCCGAGGGAGAGGCCGCTCAGGTCGCGGCCGGGGAAGGGGGTCTCCTCCAGGCCCGCGAGGTCGAGCAGCGTGCGTCCGAGGTCCACGTTGCTGACGCCCTCGCTGATCCGCGCTCCGGCGGGGGCGCCCGGCCAGGACAGGATGAGGGGGACGTGGAGGGTGTCGGGATAGACGCTGATGTGCCCCCAGTACATCCCCTGGGCCCCCAGGCACTCGCCGTGGTCGGCGGTCACCGCCAGCACGGCCTCGGAGATCCGCGGGACCTCGAGGAGCCGGCCGAGCTCGTGGTCCAGATAGCTGACCTCGCCGCGGTACTGCGCCAGGAGCCAGCGCGGGTCGCGCACGCGCTGCTCCCAGCGGGGGAGCGGGAAGTCGGGCTCGGGGAGCGCGGGATCGAAGGGGTCGGCGTCCGCGGGGAAGTACTCCCGCGACCAGGGCTCCGGCGGCCGGTAGGGACCGTGCGCGTCGAAGAGGTGCAGCCAGGCGAACAGCGGCTGCCCCTCGGCCTCGGGCAGCCAGCCCAGGAGCCGCCCGATGGTCTCCTCGGCGATCCGCTGGCCCGATGGCCAGTTCATGCGGTCGAAGCCCTGGCCCAGGCCCGCCCCGCGCTGGCTCAGGTGCAGCACGCTGGTCGCGGCGAAGGTCGCGAAGCCGGCCTCCCGGAAGCGCTCCGCCAGGGTCCAGGCCTCCTCGCCCAGCTGGCCGTGGTTGTCGATGATGCCGGTGTCTCGCGGGTGCATGCCGGTCATCACGCACACGTGCGAGGGGGTGGTCACGTTCGAGGTCGCGAAGCAGTCCTCGAAGACCACCCCGCGCGCCCCCAGGTCGTCCAGATTGGGGGTGCGGATCTCGATCCCCAGACCGGCGCTGCCGAGGTGGTCGGCGCGGTGGGTGTCCGAGGTGATCAGCAGAACCGTGGGCGGGTCCGGCATCGGCGCGAAGACGCGCGGCTGCGAGACCGCGCAGGCGACCTCCCCACCGCCCTGAGCCTCCAGCGCCAGGCGCAGCGTCACCAGCGTCCCGGCGGGGCAGTCCAGCGGCAGATCGTACGCCCTCCAGCCGGCGTCGGACTCCGGGAGCGGGAGGCGCTCCACCCGCTGGTCACCGTCGGGCGAGACGAGGTGCGCGAGCAGGGATGCCGGGGCCTGGCCCCTCGGCAGCCCCTTCGGCCGGGCGGCGGCGAAGGCCACACGTCCGCCGGTCGGGGCCCGGAACCGGCCGACCGCGGGCGCGCTGCTCGAGAGTCCCCACCCGCGCCGCCGGTCCCCGCCGACCTCGATCAGCTCGGGGTCGGCGCCGGCCGAGGGCAGGGGGCCAAGGAGCGGGCGCTGGTGGAGGTCCACGCCGAGGAGCTCCACCGAGTGGTAGACGCATCGAAGCCGGAGGGTCAGCGAATCGGGCGCGTCGACTTCAGAGCTGGAGGAGGCCAGGAAGGACCGGGCGACCTGGATCTCCTCCGCCCCGTGCACGTAGAAGCGATCGCTGGAGGCCGAGACGGTCCTCTTCCCGCACAGCAATCCCACGCGCAGGGCCAGGTCGTCCGGGCTGCGGAGGAGGATCGAGACGGCGTCGATCCGAGCGGTCCCCAGGTCGAGGGGGATCCGCACCTCGTGCTCGCCGGTGCCGGCGAGCAGCAGGGCGCGCTCCGCTCCGCTCGCGCCCCCCTTCTCCAGGGGCACGACCTTCCCGCCGCCCTCGGGCACGCTCCAGGGGGCGAGCCCCTCGGGTACGCGGAGGCTCGCGACCAGCCGCTCCGCATCGGGCCGACCCTCGGCCGAGAGGTCCAGCCGGACGAGGCCCGGGGTCGGCGAGTCGGGGGGAGCCTCGCGGCAGCCCACCGCTCCGAGGAGCGCCGGACCGACGAGCCACAGGATGCGCCGCGGGATGACCCTTCCTGCGCGCTCTCTCGCGGTGGTGCGCATGTCGGCTAGAACCCGATCTCGATCGATCCTTCGGCGGTCTCGGCCGCCCGCAGGCCCTCGACGGTCCGCCAGCGATCGGTGCCCGGCTCGCCCACGCGCAGCGAGTAGGTCCCCTCCCGGAACACCCAGGGTCGGAAGGTGCGGCCGGCGATGCGCAGCGCGTACAGGATCTCGCCGTCGCGCTCGTCGATCACCTGCACCACGGGGTCGCTCACGCCGCTCACCGAGATCTCCGGCAGCCAGGCCGCCGCCGCGCGGCCGAAGTTGTCCCGCTGACTCACCGTCACCGGCCAGCCGGCGTACTGCTCGGCGTCGGGGCCCGAGGGATCCGACCAGCGCGGCCAGCACTCGGCCTCGATCTCGCGCGTCGCCCGGCGGAAGCGCACGATCCCGTAGCCCGGGGCGCGGTCGTGGAGGGCCTCGGGGTGGCGCCCGGAGCGGACCGGGTTGGACACCGCGTGCACCGTCACCCGGTTGCCGAAGCCGTCCCGGAACTCGCCCGCGTAGCGCGGCGCGCCCTGGGGGCGGTTGCGGCCGGGCTCGGGCGGGAACCAGCGCCGCGGCCACACGTTGGCGATGGAGGGCACGCACAGGGCGAAGGCGGCGTCGTTGTGCTCCTCCACGCCGTAGTGCACGAAGCTGCCCAGGTGCTGGTCGCCGGCGATGTGGAAGGCGAAGCCCCGCCGCATGGCCGCCAGCGCCCGGTCGCGGCCGGTCCGGGGCCAGCCGTTGGAGTCCGCGTCGGCGGCGAAGACGTCGCCCTCGAGGTACTCGCCGGGGTCCGCGTAGCGCAGGCCCGGCACCACCCCGTCGCCGGCGGCCTCCACGGGGAGGGTGGCCACGTTGGCGAAGATCGTCTGCGACAGCACCACCTTCATCCAGGCGCCGCCCGAGAAGTCCACCGCCCAGCGGGAGAGGAAGTCGAGCTGGCGCTCGCCCAGCAGCACCGCCCCGGGAACGTCGGCCCCGGTCACCGGGTCGAAGTCGCGGTTCTGGAACCAGCCGTTGACCACCTTGCCCTCGGGGACCGCCACCGAGGGCGCGGACTTGAACATGCGGTCGGCCAGGATGGCGAAGCTCAGCCCGCCGTACTCCATGCGGGCGAAGTAGACCGAGATGTCCTGGTCGATGGGCCGGGGGTCCGCCGGATCGGGCAGGTGGCTGGTCTGGGTGCGGTGCACCGCGTTCACGAAGAGCGGGTCCATCCGGTAGCCGCCGCTGTCCTGGGCGCTGCGGCCCTCGGCGGCGATGGCCTTGCGCCCGCCCGCGCCCCAGATGTTGCCGTGGTAGACGTCGTGGTCGTCGGGGATGCACACGCAGGGCGTGAAGCGGCTCAGCTCTCCGAAGGCCCAGCACCAGCGGTACCAGTGGTAGAGGTAGTCCAGGCAGGCGGTCTCGGGGGGATTGCGAACGATGCCGGCCAGCCCGCCCTCGTAGATCTGGTCGCCGGAGAAGAAGAGCAGGTCCGGCTGGTGGTGGCGGACGGCCTCCACCAGCTCGGCGTGGGGGTACCAGATGTGGTCGCCGTTCCAGTGGCCCTGTCCCTTGGCGGAGATGTGGTGTCCGGTGAAGGCGGCCACCACGAGCTCGTCCTTCTCGGCTGGATCGGCCGGGATGACGCCCCAGTAGTCGTAGGGCTGAGTGCTGCCGTCGATCAGCTGCTCCTCGTACGCGATGTGGTACAGCGCCTCGCGGGACGGGTCCCACCCCTCCACCCGGAAGGGGATGGTGTAGCTGTGCTCCGCCAGCGTTCCGGTGGCCACGGTTCGCAGGTCCTGGTCGGACTCCTCGACGATCCGCAGCTCGGCCGTGCGCTCGTCGCGCTCGCCGAGCGGCCCCATCTGCGCGGTCATCTTCAGGACGCCGCCGCTCTGGGTGTGCTGGACGGCCATCACGGGTCCGAAGGCGCGCGCGTGGGTGTCGCGGGTCTTGGAGCCGGCCACGCGCCAGTCGCGGAACCAGTAGCCCGGGCTCCGGCCGCTCGGGCTCCCGTGCGAGACCAGGGCCACGTTGCCCGAGAGCTGCTCGGGATCGACGCCCCGGAGGGTCGCGCGATGGAGGAGCCGTCCGCCATCGAAGGCGTGAGCGCTCAGGACCAGCGCGTAGCCCTCGCCGTCCGGCTCGGCCTCGAGCTCGATCCAGAGCTCCGGCGCCTGGCCGGGCCCGAATCCCGGCCCCTTCCGGGAGTCCGGCTCGAGGAGGGGCCACGCCTCGGTGGGGATGTCCCCGCGGGCCCCTCGCGGACCGGCCAGGCTCGAGTTGTCCCGGAAGACGGCCCGCCCGGTGCCGTCCACGGCGCAGATCAGGCCCCCGTCCTCGCCCGGCCAGTGGTGGCAGAGCGCGCTGGTGCGGAAGTCCACGTGGTCGCCGCCGACGCCGATCAGGAAGCCGGTCCAGGTGTCCGGGCTGCGCTCCTCCGACGGCTCGACGGAGCCGGTGTGCGCGCTCATCCGGAGATCGCCCGGCTCCGCCCCCAGGTCGCGGACCAGCAGGTGCACCGTGCGCATGGGCTTCTGCGATCGCCCCTCCACGCACTCCAGCCGACCATCCGCGATGCGCCAGTCCAGCAGGCGGTTGGCGTAGTACTCCGGTCCGATCCAGACGCGGTCGTGGCGCAGGTGCCAGCCGCTCTGGAACTCCTGCGCGCCGGCCGGAGCCGCGCAGAGCAGCATCGGCAGCAGGGACAGCGCTGTGAGGGGGACACGCATCATGGCTCAATCGTCTTCGTATTCGGGGTTGGGCTCGGTGGGCACCGGCGCGTCCACGGCCTCGCGCCACTCGCGCAGCATGCGGTGCAGCTCGGCGGTCTTCTCGGGCATGGCGCCGGAGCGATCGCGAGTCTCGCCGACGTCGGCCAGGAGATCGTACAGCTCCAGCCGCCCGTCCTCGAAGAACTCGACGAGCTTGTATCGGCCTGCCCGCACGGCTCCGGCCGGGGTGGTCCGCCAGCTGCGCGAGCTCTTGACATAGGCCTGGAGGTAGGCGGGAAAGTGCCAGAAGATCGCCTCGCGCTCCAGCCGCCCGGTTCCCAGCAGGAGCGGCGCCAGGCTGAGCCCGTCCAGCTCGTGCTCCTCGGGGGGCTCGGCGCCCGCCAGCTCGAGGAAGGTGGGGTAGAAGTCGATGCCGATGACCGGCTCGTCGCAGCGCGAGCCGGGGGGGATCCGGCCCGGCCAACGCACCGCCATGGGCACGCGGATGCCGCCCTCGTAGAGCATGCCCTTGGCGCCCCGCAGGGGCCTCATGGAGGTGACCTTCGCGTACCCGCCGTTGTCCGAGAAGAAGACCACCACGGTGCGCTCGGCCAGGTCCAGCTCGTCCAGGGCGTCGAGGACGCGCCCCACGCTCTCGTCCGCGCTGGTCACCTGGGCCGCGTACTTCACGTGGCTGGAGGTGCCCCGGGCGGGCCGATCGCGGTAGCGGGCCACCAGCTCCTCCTTGGCCTGGGTGGGCGTGTGTACCGCGTAGTGCGAGAGGTACAGGAAGAAGGGCCGCTCCCGGTTCTCGCGCAGGAACTCGATGGCCTCCTCGGTGAGGCGGTCGGTCAGGTACTCGCCCTCGGGCCCGTCCTCGAGGTGGCGGTTCTCGTAGGGACTGAAGTAGCCGCCCGGGGGGGAACCCGGCTGGAAGCCGCCGACGTTGACGTCGAAGCCCTGCGAGCGGGGATCGGCTCCGAGGTGCCACTTGCCGATGGAGGCGCAGACGTAGCCGTGTGACTTCAGGGCCTCGGGCAGGGTCTCGATCTCGTCGGCCAGGTCCGTCCGGTTGGGGACGGGGATCAGGCGGCGGTGCTCGGCCTTGCCGCGCTCGGAGGAGCCCACCGTGTAGACCCCGTGCCGGGGGGTGTACTGGCCCGACATCAGGCAGGCCCTGGTCGGGGCGCAGTTGGGGGCGTTGGCGTAGGCGCTGGTGAAGACCATCCCCTGCTCGGCCAGGGCGTCGATCCGGGGGGTGTCGAAGAAGCACTCGCCCTGGAAGCCGACGTCGCGCCAGCCCAGGTCGTCGATCAGGATGAAGACGAAGCTGGGCTTCTCCGCCTGCGGCTCGGCCGAGGCGACCGAGGCCGCCAGCAGCAGGGCCAGCCCGATCCGAGCGATCATGACCGCACCTCCGGGATTCCCCCCCAGACGCGCCGCAGGTACTCCAGGCTGCGTCGGGCGATCTCCGGGCCCCCGAGGGTGTAGTCGAAGACCTCCACCGAGACCCAGCCGTCGTAGCCGATTCCGGTCAGGGCCGCGGCGATGGGGGCGTAGTCGACCTCGCCGAAGCCCGGGCCTCCCTGGTTCGGGTCGTTGGCGTGCAGGTGCGCGAGCTCCTCGGCCCCCTCGGCGATGATCTCCCCGTAGGATCGCCCCTCCGTGGACATGGCGGCCACGTCGAGGTGCAGGCGGCAGGCGGGGTGGTCCACCGCCGCGATGAAGCGCAGGGCTTCGGCGGCGCTCACCAGGAAGTCGGTGAGCTTCGGCGAGAGGGGCTCGATCGCCAGGGTCACGCCCGCCGATCCGGCGGTCTGGCACACCGCGCGGCAGGCCTCGACCCCGCGCGCGAAGGCGTCCTCCGGAGAGTCGCCCTCGACCACGCTGCGCTGGGCGGGGCTGCCCAGGACCATGACCCCGGCGCCCATGGCGCCGGCCAGGCGCGCCTCGTGCCGGAGGAGCGCGACCGTGCGCGCGCGCAGCGCGTCGTCGGGCCCGGTCAGGTGCAGGCCCGGTGGTCGGACCAGGAGCCAGTGCAGGCCGGCGACCTCGAGGCCCGCCTCGCGCGCGATACGGCCCACCTCGGCGGCGCGGCGCTCGTCGAGGCGCGTGGGATCGGGATCCAGGGTGTAGGGCGCGATCTCGATGCCGGCGTAGCCGCAGGCGGCGACGTCCTCGCAGGTGCGCTCGATCGACCAGTCCCCGTAGGTCTCGTTGCAGATGGCGAACTTCAATGGGCGCTCCACGGGTGGGGGAGGCGCCCATGCTACCCGGCGGCGGCCCGACTTGCTCCGCCGTCCCGCCGGCGCCTCACTCGGGCCCGATTCCGGCCTCGATCACCTCGGCCAGGGCCTCGGCGATCATCCGGTGGCCGAGGGAGGTCGGATGGAAGCCATCCGCGAACAGGCTGCCGGGATCGAGGCCCCCGACGATCGTCGCCCGGAAGGAGCGGCGCGCGTCGATCAGGCCCAGGCCGCACGAGCCGGCGACGTAGAAGACCGCCGTGCTGTACTGCCTCAAGACCGGGGACGCCTCCTCGATGCCCGGGGCGTGCGGCATGCTGATCAGGATCAGCCGGGCGCCGTCCGCCTCGACCTCGCGGCGGAGCTCCAGCAAGGCGTCCCGGAGCTCCTCGGGCGTGACGCGCCGGTGGCCCTTCCAGTCGAGCCGACCCGCCTCGGCGGCCCGAAGGGCCAGCAGGCGCCGCTCCCTGGCCGCCAGGGCTCGCCTCTGCCGGTAGGACTTGTCGCGGAAGGCATCCACCAGCCTGGCGACCAGGTGGGCGCAGCGTACCTCGGTCCGGATCCACAAGCGGATCGTCGTCCCCATCCCCCCCGGATCGGGTTTCCGCTCGGTCTTCTCCCGATCGGTGCCGTCGACCGCCTGGTAGTGCTCGTTCACCGCGCCGTAGGCGGCCACCAGCACGTCGGGCCGATAGGGCCGGATCAGCTCCCGATATCGATGGACGCCCTGGATCGCAGTATGGCCCACCACGCCTCCCAGCAGGGTCTCGACCTCGCGCCCGCCCTCCTCCAGGATCCGCTCGAGCTGGGCGGTGTAGGTCTGCTCGTGGGAGACGCTGTGACCGAAGCTCGAGGAGTCGCCCAGGGTCGCGATGCGCAGGACGCCGCTGGTGCGCTCCAGCGGGATCGGGGGACCGCGGTAGCCCTCCTGGTTGACGGACTCCTCCTCGGCCCACCTCTCGGGGATCCGGGCCCCGGGCCGGGGAACCCAGAGCTGGGTCGGATGGCTCACATGGAGCCCCATGCCCGAGCGCAGCTCCTTGTCGTGCTCCGGGTTCCAGATGACCAGCGGGTTGTCGTAGTTCCTGTGCTTGAAGTTGAAGATCCGCAACCCGGCCTCGAGCAGGCCGAAGAGGAGGACCGCGCTGGTGACGGAGATCAGGAGGCGCTTCTTGAGGCTGGAACGAGGCATCTGGCGCGAGCGGTGGCGAGGCCACCATCCTAGAACATCATCGTCCCGGATGCCCGCCGGGCCGAAGGGCGATCGCGGAGCGCGGCTCCGTGGACGCCGGGGGAGGCGGACAGTAGGCTCGCCGCGCGCGGGGCGCCCGCCGGGCCCCGCCGGCGATCGTGAAGGCCGTCCGAATCCACGAGCACGGAGACCCCTCCGTCCTGAGCCTCGACGAGATCCCCGAGCCGGGACCGCCCGGTCCGGGCCGGGTGCTGGTCCGCATGCTGGCGGTCTCGATCAACCACCTCGACCTGTGGGTGCGCCGCGGCATGCCGGGCGTGAAGATGGACCTGCCCCACATCCCCGGCTCCGACGGCACGGGCGAGGTCCTGGCCGCGGGGGAGGGGGTGGAGCACGTCGGGCCCGGCCGCCTGGTGGTGATCGAGCCGGGGCTGTCCTCGGGCGGATCGGCCCACGATCGGGAGGGGAACGACCACCTCTCCGACGACTACGGGATCCGCGGTGAGCACTGCCCGGGCGTCGATCGCGAGATCCTGGACATCGAGGCGCGCTTCGTCTTTCCCCTGCCCGAGGGGGTGGACCCGGTGGCGGGCGCGGCCATGCCCCTGGTGTTCCTGACGGCCTGGGGCCTGCTGGTCAGCCGGGCGGCGCTGCGCGCGGGCGAGAGCGTGCTCGTGCTCGGGGGGGCCAGCGGGGTGGGCTCGGCCTCGATCCAGCTCGCGCGGCAGCTCGGCGCGCGGGTCCTGGCCACGGCCGGATCGGACGCCAAGCTCGCGCTCGCGCGGAACCTGGGCGCCGAGGAGGTCGTCGACCACCGCGATCCCGAGTGGGATCGTCGGGTCCGGGCCCTGACCGACGGACGCGGGGTCGACGTGGTGGTCGAGCACGTCGGGCCAGCCACCTGGGATCGCTCGATGCGCTCGCTGGCGCGCAACGGGCGGCTGGTGACCTGCGGCGGCACCACCGGGGCGAAGGTGAGCGTGCTGCTCCCGCACCTCTTCATGAAGAACCAGTCGCTGCTGGGCTCGACCATGGGCCCGCGGAGCTGCCTCCCGGGCATCTTCGAGAGCGCCGCCCGCGGCGAGCTGCGTCCGGTGGTGGGGGAGGTGACGCCGATGTCGGAGGTGCGCCGGGCCCACGAGCGGCTCGAGAACCGCGAGGTGCTCGGCAAGATCGTGATGCTGCCCGATCGCTGAGTGGACGGCCCCCGCGGGGGCGGCCCGCGGTGGGGGAGCGGCGAGGGGGAATCCGGTCGGTTTTCCGTAACCGTTGCGTCGCGACGCGGTCCCCCCGCGGTGGGGGCATCGCCCGAGACGCCGCGGGGCGCGGCGGGGGTGAGGCCCGCGCAGATCCGATTCCACCGCGGAAGCGAATCGAGCGGAGGCCCAATATAGAATCGGCGCCTCGACCGCCACCTCTCGCGGAGCCTGCCGATGACCACCACCGAATGGGGCGACGACCTCGACGCGCCCCCCCGACGCCGGCCCCCGATCCCGGGCTACGTCTGGATCGGCGCCGGCGGCTGCCTGCTCCTGCTGGCGGCGGCCCTCTCGGCGGCGATCCTGGCCTGGCCGCGGATCACCTCGGCCATCCAGGGCCTGGCCGATCAGGAGCGGCAGTGGGCCGCCGTATCGAGCTGGCTGCCCCACCAGACCCCGCCCTCCGACCTGCGGGTCGTGCGCATCCCGGTGCTGGCCCGGACGATGGGGATGGACGCATTGTGGGTCCTGAGCAGCGACTCGCGCGACGCGGTGGGCTTCCTGTGCGCGG